>JAUJMQ010000073.1 GCA_030446775.1 Egibacteraceae bacterium | reverse complement strand
CTCAAGGAGCTCGCGACCAAAGTCGCAGGGGGCAAAGCACTGCAGGGCTGGAACAAGGATCGATGGGGCGGAAGGGCCGCGATCGAGCGGTGGCGCCAGGAAGCTAAGCAAGAGGGCGCACAGGAGCTCTAGGCCCAACAAGGCGCCCCACCCGACGGATCACCGACCGGTGGGACGGGCGTTCGCGCCGTCCTTCGACGCCCTCCGGCAGGCGGCCGGCGCGCGGTCTGAGCGGGCGCCAGAAGAAGAACGCGGCTGGCGGCGTCCTGGGCATGACGCAGGTGCGGCCGAGCAGCGGCGGGAGCGGCTGACCGGGCCGGCCGGTGTCGAAGCCGTGCCGGCTGTAAACCGGCGCAGACGTTCAGCGTCGAACCCGGGTGTGACGTTGCCGAACCACCACCGGACCCCGCGTTCCCGCAGCCTGGCCTCGACCGCTGACATCAGTGCCGACCCGATGCCCTGCTTCTGGCGGTCGGGAGCGACCGCCGGCAGGTCGAGCTCACTGTGGGCGTCCATCACCGGCTGAAGTCGCCCAGCCTCGGCAGGGCGCGTCCCGGCATCGCCGGGCGCCATCGCCGCGACCTCCGGCCGGCACAACAGCGCCACGCCGACCAGCCCGCCGGCGTCGTCGACCGCTCGCACGATCACAGGCGCGTACATCCCGTCAGACCGTGACATCGGCACAGCGGTCTGCGGGATGCCTGGGATGACGCGGTGCAGGATCTCCTGCACCTCGGGCCGGTCGGCGTCGTCGCGTACGTCTTCGATCACGCCCGCAAGGTGCCACACGAAACCGTCCCGCAACGGGTCGGGGCTGTGCAAGCCTGGCCCGTGCCCATCTGGAGGAACCCGGCCCTGGAGGCCCTGCTCGCCGGCCCGCTGGACGAGATCGGCCTCACCGATGCGGCTGTCCAGTCGCTCGTCGCGCAGCAGGCCCGCGAGAGCGAGGTCCTGGAGCTGAAGGCCCAGCCTTATCGCGGCGCGCCCCCCGGCGCCCCGGTCCCCAGGACCGCCGAGCAGGAGCTCGCCAAGGACGTCACGGCCCTCGCGAACACCGCTGGCGGCCTGCTGCTCATCGGCGTGGAGGAGGCCGCCGGGGCCGCGTCCGCCGCGACGCCGTTCCCGGACGACTCGGAGGCTGTTGTGCAGCGCCTTGTCCGGGCCCTCGTCAACCACTCCGCGCCCGTGCCGCGCGTCGCGTGGATCCCGATCTCGGCAGCCGCCGGCGGCCACTACCTCGCCGTCGTCGTCCCGCCGAGCCCCCTCGCGCCGCACGCCGTCACCGGCCAGCGAGGCGACAGCAGGCGCCCGCTGCACTGGTTCGTCCGCGACGGCGCCGACACCCGACCCGTCTCCGAGCCTGAGATCGCCGACCGGTACAGGACCCGGTTCCGCGGTGCGGACGACCAGCGGACCCGCCGCGAACGTGTCGCCGCCGAGGGGCGGGAGGCGCTCGGCAGGTCCGACCGCCTCTGGCTTTGGACCGCGGTCGTCCCGCACGCCCCGGTCCCCGCCGTCCTGGACGCCCACGCGGTGCGCGACACCACGAGGTGGTGGCAGACCGAGTACGGCTTCGCGTCACCCCTCGCCCGGAGCCTCCACACCGACGGCCGGCCCTACGCCGGACCGGGCCGGACCATCTTCACCGGCCTGCCAGGGCGGGAGGACCAGGACCCCACCGATCCCAGCGGCGGCGCATATGTCGAGCTCCACATCGACGGGAGCGCTTTCGCCGCGACGCCTGTCGCGCTGAACACCGGGCTGGACGGCGGCATCGGTGACACCACGCTCGTCGACGACCTGGTCGTCCTCGTCGACGCGTGCCTGTCCTGACAGTCCGCCAAGCCGGAGCCTGGGGCAATGCAGACCTCCTCGCCGGCCTGCGCGACGGCCCGGCGCCCGACGGCGAGCTCAGCCGGCCCGCCGAGCTCGTCACCACGGTCTACGGGGAGACCCGCCGGCAGCCGGGCACACGCCGCCTCGACAAGCCGCCGACCATCGCCATCACCGTCGACCTCACTACTGCCGACTCTCACCGGGGCCGCCTCGCCGCGACCGGCAGCGCCGCCGCAGCCATCCTCCAGTGGTTCGGCCTCCCCGAGGCAACGCAGATCGCCCCGGACGGCACCGTCCGGACAGCGCAGTGGGCCGACGGAAGCCAGGAGCGCCGGATTGCCGCGTGGGCGGACGCCTACGACATCCCCCATGAGCGATAGCCCGCCAGGAGGACGCACGGCGAAGGCGTGACCGACCGACGATTTTCGCCTCTGACCGGCGACGACAGCTGATCAGTAGTCGTCGGGGATCTCGCCCGCGGTGTTGTTGTGCGGAAGGTACAGCGGCAGCATTGTCCCGAACGTCGTCGTGTGGCTCTCACATGGTCTGCGTGGGTCGGGCACTGCTGAGAAGCGCTGGCCAGAGCGCGTCTGGGGTCGCATGCCGCGGCGGACTAGTGCCGGCCGTAAGACCGGACTGCTCGGCCAGAGCCGCTTCCGAACGCACTCATCTGCCGCGTGTTGTCACGCGGCTGGCGCGATCGACCGTCCGGGCGCACCGTTTCAAGATGGCGGTCATTGACGCCTCGCAGGCGGGCT
>JAUJMQ010000027.1:23798-28380 GCA_030446775.1 Egibacteraceae bacterium | reverse complement strand
GCGTTCAGGCGGCAGCGACGCCGGGTCGAGCCGATGAGGGCAGCGCTACGACGACCCGCTCGCCCGCGAGCGCGTCTCGCGCTGCCGCCCCCAGGGCTCGTCGTCGCGCCCGCGGTCGCCGTCGCCCACGGGCCGCCGGGTGCCGTGCCCGGACAGCCCCCAGGCGCGCAGCAGCACCCCGGCGAGCACGGACCCCGCGCCGCCCAGGGCCATGTCCAGGATCGTGTCGTCGTAGCCGACGTTGATCGACGTCTGGTCGAAGACCGTCACCGCGGTCCACTCGTACATCTCCCACAGGGCGGCCACCGCCAGCCCGAGCGCCACGGTGAGCAGGACGACCGCGAACGACCGGTGCACCAGCGTGCTGTCGTGCAGGTCGGGCAGGACATCGGTGCGCGCGAGCAGCAGGTACAGCATCGCCGCGGTGACTCCGGGCAGGAACGAGTGGATGACGTCGTCGACCCACCAGGCGGCCTCGTACCAGTGCGCCGCGTTCGCCCACGCCGCGATGAGGAGGCCGGCCGCGAACGCGGCGTCGAACGGGCGGGGCACTGCCATGCGCCGCGGGACGAGCAGCAGCACGAATGCACCGAGGAAGCGCAGGCCGCCCTCGAGCTGGCCGCTGAGGAGCACCACCACGCCGCTGACGAGGATGGCGAGGCGTAGGAGGTCGGCGACCACCCCGCTCGGCTCGGTCCACGGCTGCGTCACGGCGGTGCGCGTCATGGGCGTCCGCTACCCAGGTCCGGCCACGCGTGCACCTCAGCTGCGGCCGCTTGTGCCCGCGAGGTGGCGGGAAGGCAGCCACGGACGACAGCAGAAGACAGGGCATGACGCAGCTCTAGCGACGCGCGGAGCAAGCCACGTACGGCGCGTCGTCGTCACCGGCCGGGCGCCCACACCCGAGCGGATGCGCAAGGCCCCCATCGACGCCGGCGACGTCCTGGCCGAGGCGCGCACCACCCAGGGGGCTCGGGTCGATGGACCAGGTGAAGTACGCCGTGCCCGAGCGCAGCGGCGCCATCTCGACCATGCCAAGGGCTGACGCCACCGCGTGCTCCCGCGGTGCCGGCGCGGGCAGCTGGCCGGCGGCCACCCATCCGAACCCGCGCCGCACACCGGCCATCCCCGCCTGCACTGGCCCAGCGACAAGGGCCGGGGTCGCTCGCGACCCCACCGGCGTTGCTACGACATGATGCGCCGTTACGCGCAGAGGCATCCCGACAAGGCGGTCTACATCACGATCACCGACACGGTGTGCCATGATCGGGCCGTGCCTGGTGACGACGCGTGCGGGCAGTCCCAGCCGCGGCGACGGCACGCACTACAGCGGTGGAGGCCACGTCGCCGCCGCCGAGGCGCTGCTCGACGAGCCGGCGCCGCTGCTGAGCCGAGCGTGAGCCGGCCGCCGGTGGCGTGACCGACGCCGGCCGCGCCGTCACCGGTCCCGTCAAGGGCCGCGCGGGCGCCGGCGTCCACCCGGACGTCGCCACGTTCGTCGGCGGCCTGCGCGAACGCACCGCCGCCGAGCTCGGCGACGACCTCGTCGCGCTGTACGTCGTCGGTTCGGTGGCCACGGGCGACGCCCGCCCGGCGTCCAGCGACGTCGATGTGCTGGCGGTCGCGCGCGGACACATCGACACGCCACGACGCTCCCGGCTCGCCGACGCCATCGTCGACGCCGGCCTGGGTTGCCCGTGGGCCGGTGTGGAGTACGTGGTGTACGAGGCGCGAGCCGTGGCCGCGCCCCGTTACCCGCTGGCCTACGAGCTCAACGTCAACGCCGGCCCTCGGCGCGAGCTCGTCGTCCGCCGCGAGGGTGACCCGCCCCACTGGTTCCTCCTCGACGTCGCCATGGCGCGCCAGCACGCGATCGTGCTGCACGGCCGGGCCGCCGTCTCCGTCCTGGGCGAGCCGGCCCGGCGGGACGTCGCCCGCGCGATCAGCGACAGCCTGGGCTGGCACTCCGCCGCCGGCCATTGCTCCCCGGACGCCGTCCTGAACGCCTGCCGGAGCTGGCACTACCTCCTGACGTCACGTTGGCTGTCCAAGACGGCGGCGGGCATGTGGGCTCTCGGCCGCGACTGCGACCAGGCGCTCGTCCGCCGTGCCCTCGACCTGCGTGCCGGGCGCGCCGGCGGCTGCCTGGACGCCGCCCGCGTCGGCGGCTTGCTGGGCGGCGTCGCCGCCCTCGCAGCGACGACGGTGTGACCGGTCCCGACCGGGCCGGCGGGCTGGTCGGGGCCGCGACGCGCGGCGATGACCGGCGCGACGGTACGCCGGGAAGACGGCGCGAGGGCCACATGCAGAAGGCAACAGGAGACGATGCCGAGCGCCGGCGAGAAGGTCACCGCAGCCTCGTCCTGCTGGGCACCGGCGCCTGGCGCAACGCCGAGGACAACCTGTCGTCGCGCCCGACGGGCGGCCCCCGCCCGCGTCCGCGAAGCAGAACAAGGGCGCCGAGCCCGTCGCGGTCCCGGGCCGGTTCTTCTCGCTGACGCGGGACTGAGCCGGGGGCGCGGTCGCTACGCGCGCCGGCGCCGCGAGTCCCGGCCTGCCGGACGGTACGGGTCGACCGACGTCGCCGGGGCGGCCAGGGCGTAGCGGCCCTTGCCGGCGGTCTTCGCCCGGTACATCGCCGCGTCGGCCCGGTCCAGCAGGTCCGAGGCCGTCTCCCCGCCGCCGGGGGCGACGGCGACGCCGATGCTGGCCTGCACCCGCGCGCGGCTGCCGCCGACCACGAAGTCGCGGCCCCGGTCGGCGATGATCCGGTCGACGACAGCCACCGCCTCCTCGGCGCGGTCGACGCCCGGAAGGAGAACGGCGAACTCGTCGCCGCCGAGCCGGGCGGCGACGTCGGCCGGGCGCAGGCAGGACTGCAGGCGGTCAGCGGCACCGACGAGCAGCTCGTCGCCGGCCGCGTGGCCGAGGCTGTCGTTGACCGCCTTGAAGTCGTCGAGGTCGACGAAGAGCACCGCGACCCCGGCCTCCGGCCGCCGGCGCGTGCCGAGGGCACGCTGCAGCCGCTCGGTGAACAGCTCGCGGTTGGCCAGGCCGGTCAGCGAGTCGTGGAGCGCCTTGTGGCGCAGCTGCTCGGAGTGCTCACTGACCGCGGCCAGGGACTCGCGCAGGTGCCCCTTCTCCAGGAACACCCCGACCTGGGCGGCGAGGGCCTCCATGACCACGAGATCGTGGCCGTCGAAGCGGCTGCCCTCGCCCAGCCGGTTGCCGAGAAGCATGGCGCCGCTCGTCCGCTGCTCGCCGCGCAATGGCACGACGAGCGCGTCGCGCAGGCCGCGGCGGGCCAGCAGGTTCTCCTGCGGGCCGTGTCGCCGCCGGTTGAGCGCGAGCGCCGGGCCCTGGGCGGCGGCCGCCACCAGCGGATCGTCGGCCTCGACGGGGTCCAGCGAGATCGTCGTCTCGCTGCGGGCGCCGTCGAAGCTGATGCGCAGCGCCGGCTCGTGGGGACCGGTCGTCGAGATGAGCACCTCGGCGACCTCGGCACGCAGCGTCTCGCGGATGTTGGCCAGCAGGCGCGCGACGCCGGAGTTGAGGTCCGCAGACTCGTGGAGGATCCGGGATGACTCGTACAGCAGCCCCAGGTCCCGGTGGCGCTGGCGCGCGACGACGTACGCCCGGTAGGTCACGAAGAAGATGCCGGTGGGCACGAGCAGCAGCCATCCGGCGGCGGGCTCGTGGAGGACCGCGTTGACGCCGACGAGGGCGAGCGCCGCGCCGGCCACCGACACCAGCAACGCGAGCCACGTCTCCTCGGGCAGCTTGCGCAGGTCGACGCGCCGTTCCGACATCGCGATCGCCACGAAGATGGCGATCGTCCCCACCGCCGAGGCGGCGATCGCCGCGAGCAGCGCACCGGCCCAGCTGCGGGGCCCTCCGACGGGCGCATCCGCGACCACACGCTGGAAGATGACGATCGCCACGGTCGTGCACAGCGCGAAGTGGCCCAGGTTGAGCACCAGCTTCACGCCCCGTTGCCGGCGGTGCACGATCAGCGCGCCCCCTGCTCCCAGCAGCTGAGCCGCCACGACCTCGGCGGGTGCCGCGAAGAACAGGCCGAACACGATCGGCAGCTCGCTCATCGAGAACGAATGCGCCTCGTGCCGGAAATGGAAGTGGACGACGGCGACCTCGGCGGCGAAGAACCCGGCCGCCAGGCCCCACCACGGCACGTCCATCGGCCCGGAGGCGGGGGCCGGCTCGACGGCGACCACGTACAGGACCGCAGCGGCCGCGAGCAGACCCAGCCCAAGCAGCAGGACAGCCCTCGCCCCGCCCCACGCCGCCCTCCCCTCAGCGCCCGGGCGGAGGATCTCGCCGGCGTCGTGTCGCCGGCGTGCGCGGTGGACGTCGCTCACCGCGTCCCTCGGTCGCCGGTTCACTCGGGCTCGCTCGACCAGCTCTCGCTCGTCCAGCTGTTGCCGGTCCAGCTGTTGCCGGTCCAGCTGTTGCCGGTCCAGCTGTTGCCGGTCCAGCTGTTGCCGGTCCACCACGCGGCGGTCCAGCTGTTGCCGTTCCAGCTGCCACCCGTCCAGCTGTTTCCCGTCCAGCTGTTTCCCGTCCA
>JAUJMQ010000027.1:0-23698 GCA_030446775.1 Egibacteraceae bacterium | reverse complement strand
CCCGTCCAGCTGTTTCCCGTCCAGCTGTTTCCCGTCCACGACCCACCGCTCCACGACCCGCCGGTCAACAGGCCGCCGAGCCAGCCGTACGCGTCCCAGGTTGTGAGGAAGACGTTCTGCTCGCCCACCAGAGGTTGGCCGTCGACGCTGACCCGCGCCGTGCCTCGCGCCTCGTCCACCGAACCGGTGCCAAGCGACTTGGGCCAGTCCTGCCTCGCGGTCGGGGCCGAAACGAGGCCGGCCGCGCCCACGTCCAACAGGCCGGCGCCCGCGGCGACGGGATCGGCCTGTGGCAGGGGCCTGGCCGTCGAGGTCAGCAGCGCCTTCACCTGGTCGGGCCGCAGGCTGGGGCGCTGCTGCAGCAGAAGCGCCGCCGCGCCGGAGACGACGGCGGCCGCCTGCGAGGTGCCGCTGCCCCGGAAGAACCGGTGCCCGACGCGGGCGCCAGGGTGGCTCTGGTCGATGCGCGAGCCCGGGTCGCGCAGGCTCACCAGCGACTGTCCGGGCGCGACGAGGTCGGGGTGGCGACCCTCGTCCCCGCGGCTCGACCACCTCGCAACCCGGTCGTCGGAGGGGTCGACGGTCCCCGCGCCGTCCGCTCCGCCCACGGCGATCACATACGGGTTGTAGGCCGGGTTGTTCAGCTTGGCGGTGCCGTACCCGGCGTTGCCGCCGGCGACCACGACCACCAACCCCTCGTGCCAGGCGGTCTCCACGGCGTGCGCCAGCGGGTCCAGCCGGTAGTCCTGCACACCGTCGGTGCCGAACGACAGGTTGAGCACACGGATGTTCATGCCCTCGTCGTTGCGGTGCTGCACCACCCAGTCGATCCCCGCGATGACCTGTGACACGTCCGTCGACCCCGCCGAGTCGGCGACCTTGACGTTGACGACGCGGGCGTCGGGCGCCACACCGGTGAACTGGTGGTGGCTGATCCTCCGCACGGGGCTGGAGACCGAATCATCGCGGCCCGCGACGATTCCCGCCATGTGGGTGCCGTGCCCGTAGGTGTCGAGGTGCCGCAGACCGGGGTCGCCGGACTCGAACGACAGGTCGGGACCGTTGACGACCTTGCCGGGCGCGGACAGGCCGTCGACCGGTACGATGCCGGAGTCGATCACGGCCACGTCGACACCCAGGCCGGAGTAGCCGGCCCGCCACATCGACTTGGCACCGATGGTGTCGTTGACGTGGAACAGCGAGCTCGGGCCCAGCTCCGGGCCGGCGTCGGGCGCGTGCAGCGGGTGCAGCCGTGCGTCAGGCGTCACGGAGCGGACGTCACGGCGGGCCGCGAGCGCCGCCACCGCCGGGGTGGGCACGCGGGCGACGAGACCGTCGATGATGCGCAGCCGGCGCACCACCTCGCCACCGAGCCGCTGGACCACCTCCTCGACGACGGGTCCCGCCGCAGGCTGCGTCCGCACGATGACCGAGACCGAGGCCGGGGTGCTCGCCGCGGCCGCCTGCCCCGGGGCGGGCAGCGAGATCGCCGTCAAGACGAGCATGATCAGTGCCGACAGCATGCATGCCGGCGAGGAGTGGGACCGGCTGGGGGTCGCTGCGGCCTGAGGCATGGCGTCTCCTGGCTGAGGGCCCGCGGAGCCTGAGGGGCCGCACCGCGGGTGGCGAGTGGCCTCGTGTCGCTCGTCGGCATGCGCACAGAGGAACTTGAGCCCTTTGTTCAGAAATCCAGGGCGGCCGCCCCCGGACCACGCGGCGGGCCGCGACCAGCCGGCAGGCCGGCGGCGGATGCGACGCGTTGCCCGCCGCTGCGCCGAGGCGGTACGGTCGGCGCAGGACCACCTCGAGCGCACGGCAAGGACGCCTGATGGACACCCGCGAACCCACCTCGCTCAGCGACGACGACATCACCACGGAGTGGCAGGACCCGGCCGGGACAGGCTCGGCGACGACCCTGACGGCCGACCCTCGTGACGCCGACGGCACCGACGCCGACGGCACCGACGCCGACGGCACCGACGGGGACAGCTCCGACAGCTCCGACGGGGACAGCTCCGACAGCTCCGACGGGGACGCCAGTGACCAGTCCGACGGGGACGCCGGCAGCGACGCCGACGGCCGCGACGGCTGACGCGGCGCCGCCCACCCCCGCGGTGGGTGGCCCGATCAGCCCCCTCGACGGCTCGCAGGCCGGTGACCGCAGCCTCCGGCGCTGCGTCGGTGACGTCCGCCGCTTCCTCGCGTCCGACTGGACGCGCCGCCCGCACCTGCACCGCGGCGCCGGCTTCGACGACCTGCTGTCACTCGACGACGTCGACTCCATCGTCGCGACGAGCGGGCTGCGAACGCCGGCGTTCCGCCTGGTCCGGGCAGGGCAGACCCTTGCGACCTCGACGTACACGCGCTCGGCCCGCATCGGCTCCCGGCCGGTCTCCGACCTCATCGACGTCGGCAGGGTGCACGCGCTGTTCGCCGACGGCGCCACGATCGTCTTGCAGGGACTCCACCGCTACTGGCCGCCGCTGACCCGCTTCTGCCGCGACCTCGAGCTGTCGCTCACCCAGCCGGTGCAGGCCAACGCCTACATCACCCCGCCGACCTCGTCGGGGTTGCGTGTCCACCATGACGCCCACGACGTGTTCGCCCTGCAGACATACGGCCGCAAGCAGTGGGTCGCATACGAACCGGGCATCGACGAGGGCGATCCCCCCGCGACGCCGTCGCTGGACGTCCAGCTGGTCTCCGGCGACGCGCTGTACATGCCGCGCGGCGCCCCGCATGCGGCGAGGACCGTGGACGCCGCGTCGGTCCACGTCACCATCGGCGTGCGCAGCGACACCTGGCGGGACCTGTTGCGCCGGGTGCTCGACGAGGCCGTCGACGACGCCGCGCTCGACGAGGCGCTGCCGGTGGGGTACGCCAACGACCCCGAGGCGCTCGCGCCGGCCGTCGCCGCGAGGCTGGCCGACCTCAGCCGCCGGCTCGCCGCCCGCCAGGCGGGTGCCGTCGCGGCGGCCGCGGCGGAGCGGTTCTGGTCCGGCCGCACGCCGTTGCTGACCGGCCAGCTGCCCCAGCTGCTCGCCCTGGACAGCATCGGCGACGCCACGCGGCTCGCCCGCCGCGCGGGATCGGTCTGCCGGCTGACCGGAGGCGACGGGCGGGTCACCGCCTCCCTCGGCGACCGTCGGCTGCACCTGCCCGCCAGGATCGGGCCCGCGATGACGTGGATCTGCGAGCAGCCGCGCTTCGCCGTCGGCGACCTCGCCGCGTTCCTCGACGCCGACGGCCGCCGGGTGCTCGCCCGGCGCCTGGTGCGCGAAGGGCTGCTCGTGGTCGTGGAGTGAGCGCCCTTCAGGCGCGCGTGACGCGTCCGCGTCGGACGAGCCCCTCCACGGCACGGCGTCCACGGTCCGCAGGTGGATCCTGCTGGAGCAGCCGGGCCCATGGGCCCGACGCACCCGCCGCCAGCCGGTTGGCGGCGCCGGTCGCCGCCGCGCTGCGCCGCGGGCCCGCGCCGTCGGCGCGCCGCCTGCTCCTCATCCGCCGGCACGCCCGCTACGCCCCCACGGAGCGAACGTGCCTGGTGGCCTCCACCACGCGCGACGGTTGCTGGGTGGAGGAGCTGACCGTGCGCGACCCCCGTGAGCTGCTCGACGTCGACTGGCGCCCGCTCGCCGGGGACTGCGGCGTGGGCGGCACGCCCGTCGCGCACCCGGTCCTGCTGGTGTGCACGAACGGTCGCCACGACCCGTGCTGCGCCGAGTTCGGCCGGCCGCTGGCTGCTGCTCGACGCGGTCTACCCGGCGCAGGTCTGGGAGTCGTCGCACTTCGGCGGCGACCGCTTCGCGGGCAACCTCGTGTGCCTGCCGCACGGGCTGTACTACGGCCGCGTCGCGCCGGCGGACGGGCCGCGGCTCGCCGAGGCCTACGCCCGCGGGCTGCTGGCGCTGGAGCACTTCCGGGGGCGGTCGTGCGACCCGTTCCTGGTACAGGCCGCCGACTTCTACGTCCGCCGGCGCACCGGTCTGCGGGCCCTGGACGAGCTCGCGCTGAGCTCCGCCAGGCGCCGCCGGTCCGCCGGCCGGCGCCCAGGTGACCTTCACCGCCGGCGACGGCGGCGCTTCACGGTCCTCGTCGAGGCGCCGCATGGACACCGAGCCGCGCCTGCTCAGCTGCCACGGGCTTCCGACCGTCGCGCCGAGCTACCGGTTCGTCGACTTCTCAGGCCGACCCGCCCGCCGGTGGTCCCCTCGACAGCCGGCTCACCGTCACTCCGGCTGGCGCCGAGCAGCTCCGACACGTCGCCGTCGCGGAGCCGGCCGAGCGCGCAACGCAGCCGCGTCATCGCCAGCCGGAACAGCCCGGGACCGAGGCTGAGCCTGGCGACACCGAGCGAGCGCAGCGTGGCCAGGTCGGGCAGACCCGGCCGCACCAGCATGTTGACCGGCGACCGGCAATCCCGAAGACTCGGCGGCAGTGACCAGGGCCCGCCAGGGCGGCGATCGCGGCACCGATCACCCAGCTGTCGTCGCCGTGGTGCAGGTCGCGCAGGTGCGCCGCCGCGGCGGCCGGGTCCGGCATGTCGGTTCGGGCCGGCGACAGCCGCCGGCGACGGCCGGGATGAGCGACACGGTCGCGCCGGGACGGACCGGCGTGGCGAGGTCGTCGGCGAAGCGGATGTCCTCGTCGTCGACGAAGACGTTGACGAAGCGGCGCACCCGGCCGGAGTCGTCGACGATGCGCTCCGCGACGCCTGGGTGCGCGACGTCGAGCGCGGCGAGTACCTCGCCGACCGTGCTGCCCTCGACCTCGACGGTGCTCGACCCGCCGGTCGCGGTGCGCAGCGGGGTGGGGATGCGGACGGTGGCGGTCATGCCGGCTCCTTGATCCTGGACGGGCGCGGGACTTCGGCGGGCCGCAGGTCAAGGGCCGCCCGGAGGTCGGCGAAGCGGGGGTCGATCTCGACGGTCGCCCCGGTGGAGTCCCCGAGGGCCTCGACGGTCTTCAGGCCGTTGCCCGACACCACCGCGACGACCCGCTCTGACCGCGCGACGCGACCCTGCTCGGCGAGCTTGCGCAGCACCGCGATCGTGACCCCGCCGGCGGTCTCCGCGAAGATCCCCTCGGTGCGGGCGAGCAGCCCCATCGCGTCGACGATCTCGGCGTCGGACACGTCCTCCATCGCCCCGCCGCTGGCCCGCACGGCGTCCAGCGCGTAGACGCCGTCCGCCGGGTCGCCGATGGCCAGCGACTTGGCGACGGTCGCGGCGCGGACCGGCCGCACCGCGTCGCTGCGGGCCTTGTGCGCCGCCGCGATGGGCGAGCACCCGGTCGCCTGTGCCCCGGAGATCCGCCACGGGGTGTCGTCCACGAGGTCGAGCGCGGCCAGCTCGCCGAAGGCCTTGGCGATCTTGACCAGCATCGCGCCCGACGCCATCGGCGCGACGACGTGGTCGGGAAGGCGCCAGCCCAGCTGCTCGGCGATCTCGTAGCCGAGCGTCTTGGAGCCCTCGGCGTAGTAGGGGCGCACGTTGACATTGACGAACGCCCAGCCCTGGTCGCCCGCGACCTCCGCGCACAGCCGGTTGACCTGGTCGTAGCTGCCGCGGACCGCGACGAGCGTCGGCCCGTAGACCGCGGCCGCGACGATCTTGACCCGCTCGACGTCGGCGGGGACGAGCACGACGGCGCCCATGCCGGCGCGCGCCGCGTGGGCGGCGACCGACTGCGCGAGGTTGCCGGTCGACGCGCACGCCGCGGTGTCGAACCCCAGCCGCCGCGCCGCGGTCAGCGCGATCGACACGACCCGGTCCTTGAACGACCCGGTCGGGTTGACGGTGTCGTTCTTGATCCACACGTCGTCCAGGCCCAGCGCCTCGCCGAGCCGGGGAGCGGGGACCAGCGGCGTCCAGCCGGCGCCGAGGTCGACGCGGTGCTCGCCGGTGGTGCCCGCCAGCACCGGCAGGAGGTCGGCGTAGCGCCAGATCGACGGCGGACCGGCCGCGATGCCGGCGGGGGTCACCGCACCGCGCATCGCGGCGTAGTCGTAGGCGACCTCCAGCGGCCCGAGGCAGCGCTCGCACACGTGGACGGCGGCGGGCTCGACCCGCCAGCCGCACTCGCGGCACTCCAGCGCCTGCACGTACGTCACTGCACCCTCCTGGCCCGAAACGACGACGCCTTCCCCCACGAGGGAGAAGGCGGCTTGGCGAGAAGGCGACCATCTTCCCCCGCATGGCGGGGCCGGAGTTCGCACCTTCCCGCGGTCGGCGGGTGGTTGCGGAGGCGTCGACGGGCCGGTTCCCTCAACCTCTCGTGATGGCGTGGCTATGCAGTTGTGGCGGCGACCCTGCCAGCGACGGCGCCGGCGCGCAAATCGCGCAACGTCTCGGATGGCGCGCCACAACGACCCAACGGCGCCGGCAAGACGACCACGATGCGCCTGCTGCTCGACCACATCCGGCCGACGGCCGGACGGGCCGAGGTGTTCGCCCTGGATGCCAACGCCGCACGAGCGCCGTGCGCACCCAACCCCGATGAAGCGATCCCCGGCCGACGGCGGTGGCGCCCCCGCGACAACGGTCTGCCCCTTGCGCTTGCGCATCCGCAGCGGGTAGGCGACGTTCTGCCCGACCGTCATGTGCGGGGCGAGGTCGTCGACGGCTCGCGCGGCCACGTAGGTCTGCGTGACGTTGCGGAGCCGGACGAGACGGCGTTGACGAGGTCAACACGCTCCACGGCATCGTCCAGCGACACCGGACCCTGACAGGAGACGCCGTGCAGGAGACCCCCATGCAGGAGACGCCCGCGCACCCTCGCCCGCGCAGCACCGACGTGACCGACGGGTACCGACGCGCGCCGGCCCGCGCGATGCTGCGTGCCGTCGGCATGACCGACGAGGACTTCGGCAAGCCCCAGATCGGCGTCGCGTCGTCGTGGAACGAGGTCACGCCCTGCAACCTGCCGCTGCAGCGGCTCGCACGCCACGCCAAGGAAGGGGTGCGCGCCGCCGGCGGCTTCCCGCTGGAGTTCACCACCATCGCGGTGTCCGACGGGATCGCCATGGGGCACGAGGGGATGCGGGCGTCGCTCGTGTCGCGCGAGGTCATCGCCGACTCGGTGGAGACCGTCATGCACGCCGAGCGGTTCGACGGGATGGTGACGCTCGCCGGCTGCGACAAGTCCCTGCCAGGCATGGTGATGGCGGCGGCGCGGCTGGACCTGCCCACCGTGTTCCTCTACGGCGGGTCGATCCTGACGGGCCGTGCCCGCGGCCGTGAGGTCGACATCAAGGACGTGTTCGAGGCCGTGGGCGCGCGTGCCGCGGGGACGATCGACGATGCCGAGCTGCACGACATCGAGGTGAACGCATGTCCCTCGGAGGGTTCGTGCGCGGGCATGTACACCGCCAACACGATGGCCTCGGCGGTCGAGGCGCTCGGTCTCGCACTCCCCGGCTCGGCCTCGCCGCCGGCGGTCGACCCGCGCCGCGAGCACATGGCGCGCCGCGCCGGCGAGGCCGTCGTGGCCCTGCTCGACGCCGACCTGCGGCCCCGGCGCATCATCACGAAGGAGTCGCTGGAGAACGCGATCGCGGTGGTCATGGCCGTGGGCGGCTCGACGAACGCGGTGCTGCACCTGCTCGCCATCGCCGACGAGGCGCGGGTGGACCTGTCCCTGGACGACTTCGACCGCATCGGGCGCCGCGTCCCCCACATCGTCGACTCCCGCCCGCACGGCCGCCATCCCATGACGGCACTCGACGAGGTCGGCGGCATCCCCGTGGTCATGCGGATGCTGCTCGACGCCGGCCTGCTGCGCGGAGACTGCCTGACCGTGACCGGGCGGACGCTCGCCGACAACCTCGATGCGCTCGCCCCCCTGCCCGGCCCCGACGGCGACGTGGTGCGGCCGCTGGACCGGCCGGTCCACCGCGACGGCGGGCTCGCCGTGCTGCGCGGCTCCCTGGCGCCGTTGGGCGCGATCGTCAAGGTGGCGGGTCTGGACGCGCTGCGGTTCGAGGGTGTCGCGCGCGTGTTCGACGGCGAGGAGGCCGCCAACGCCTACGTGCTGGACCGCCGGCTCGTCTCCGGCGACGTGATCGTCATCCGCTACGAGGGCCCCAAGGGCGGGCCCGGCATGCGGGAGATGCTCGCCACCACCGCCGCCGTCAAGGGGGTGGGGCACGGCGCCGACGTCGCGCTGCTGACCGACGGCCGCTTCTCGGGCGCCACCCACGGGCTGTCGGTCGGCCACATCGCGCCCGAGGCGGCCGACGGCGGGCCGATCGCGCTCGTCGCCGACGGGGACCGCATCGTCCTGGACGTCGCCGAGCGCCGCCTGGACCTGCTCGTCGACGCCGCCGAGCTCGACCGGCGGCGGGCGAGCTTGAAGGCACCGGAGCCGCGCTACACCGCCGGGGTGCTCGCCAAGTACGCCAAGCTCGTCTCGGGTGCGGACAGGGGCGCCGTCACCGGCTGAGCCGGGTGGGATCGTCCGTCCGTCGAGCGCCCCCCGCCAGGATCCCGCCGGCCTGGCGTGTATACAGCCGCCGATGGCTGCCGCGCCGCTCGTCGTGCTCGACGACGACCCCACCGGCACCCAGGCCGTGGCCGGGGTGCCCGTCCTGCTGGAGTGGGACGTCGCCACGATCCGCGCCGCGGCGGGCGGCGTCGCCGCGGTCCACCTCCTGACGAACACCCGCGCGCTGCGGCCGGACGACGCCCGGGCGCGGGTCCGCGACGCCACGGCGGCCGCCCGCGCCGCCCAGCCCGGCTGCGGTGTGGTCCTGCGGGGCGACAGCACGCTGCGCGCGCACCTGCTCAGCGAGCACCTCGGGGTGTCCGGGATCCTCTTCGGCGACGAACCGGCCGTCGCACTGCTCGTGCCCGCCCTCCCCGCGGCCGGCCGGATCACCCGTGACGGCGTCCACTACCTCGTGCGAGACGGTCGGCGCATCCCGCTGCACGACACCGAGTACGCGCGCGACGGCATCTTCGCCTACCGCGACGCGACGCTCCTGCAGTGGGCGCAGGACCGCTCCTGCGGGTACTTCCCACGCGCCGCCGGGCGGACCGTGCCGCTGGAGCGGCTACGAGCCGGCGGTGCGGATGTCGTACGCGACGCCCTCGCCGAGCTGTCGCGGGCGCGGCGCCCCGCGGTGTGCGCGCCCGACGCCGAGACCGTGGCGGACCTCGCGCTGATCGCCGAGGGCCTCGAGGCGGCGCAGCGGCGTGGCGCCCGGGTCGTCGTCCGCTGCGCGCCGGCGTTCGTCGGTGTGCTGAGCGGGACGCTGGCGACCGGGCTGGTGCCGGTCCCCAAGGCGCCGGGCGGCCTGCTCGTCGTCTGTGGCTCCTACGTCCCCACCACGACCCGCCAGCTGTCGGCGCTCGTGGCGGTGCGCCCGGGGGCGCTCGTGGAGGCCGACGTCGGCGCGCTCGCCGGCCCCGAACCGGACGCGGAGATCGAGCGGCTCGGCGTGGCGGCCTCCGAGCTGTTGGCCTCGGGCGGTCTGGCGGTGGTCGCCACGCCGCGGGAGCGGCCGCCGGGCACCGACACGCTGGCGGCGGGCGAGCGCATCGCCGACGGGCTGGCCCGGTCCGTGCGCCGGGTGAGCCCGCGCCCGTCGGCGGTCGTCGCCAAGGGCGGGGTCACCTCGGCGGTGACCGCCCGGGTCGGGCTGCGCTCGGGTCGGGCCGACGTCGTCGGACCGGTCGCCGACGGCGTCGCTCTGTGGCACGTGGCGCTCCCCGACGGCGGCCCGCTGCCGTACGTCGTGGTGCCGGGCAACGTCGGCCCGGACGATCTGCTCGTGCGCCTCGTGGCCGCGGCCATCACCCCCGCCCACCGGTGACGACGCGAGTCCGAGGGCGCCGACGCGCCGGCACCGGGCGGGTCGTCGCCATGGTCGTCGTCGCCACGACCCTCGGCGTCCTGCCGGTGTTCCTGCTCGGCGGGCTCGCCGTCCAGATCCGCGAGGAGCTGCGCTTCTCCGAAGCGGGGCTCGGGCTGGCGGTGGCGGCGTTCTTCGGCGCATCGGCCCTGTTCTCCATCCCCGGTGGGCGGATCAGCGAGCGGATCGGTGCCGAGCGGGGGATCCTGCTGGGAGCCGTCGGCAGCTTCGCGTCATTGCTCGGCATCGCCGTCGTCGCCCGGTCCCTGCCGGTGCTGCTCGGGTGCATCGCGCTGGGCGGGCTGGGCAACGGGGTGGCGCAGCCCGCGTCGAACCTCGCCCTGGCGCGACACGTCCGCACCGGGCGGCACGGCGTCGCGTTCGGGATGAAGCAGTCGTCGATCCCGACGGCGACGCTTCTGGGAGGCCTGGCCGTCCCGGTGATCGCGCTCACCGTGGGGTGGCGCTGGGCGTACGCGTGCGGGGCGGTGGTCGCCGGGGCGCTGGCGCTGTGGGTCGTGTCGCGGCCGGCGGCTCGCGTGGGCCCGCCCAAGCGCCCCTCCGCGGACTCCTCGGGGGGGATTCGCTCGCTCGTCGTCCTGGCGGTCGCCGGGGGACTCGCGTCGGCCGCCGCGAACTCCCTGGGCGCCTTCCTGGTGCTGTGGGGAGTCACCGCGGGCCTGACCCCCGGCGTCTCCGGCCTGGTGCTCGCCGTCGGCAGCATCTCGGGCATCGCGGCGCGCATGGCGCTGGGGTGGGCAGCCGACAGCCGTCGCAGCGCCGCCCTGGGAACGGTCGCGTGGCTGCTCGTCGTCGGTGCCGCTGGCTTCGCCGCCCTCGCGACCGGGATCGTCCCGTGGTTCCACCTCGCCGGCACGCTGCTGGGGTTCGCGGCCGGCTGGGGCTGGCCCGGGTTGTTCAACCTCGCCATCGTGAGGGCGCATCCCGAGGCGCCCGCCGCCGCCACGGGGGTCACGCAGACGGGCGTCTACACCGGAGGCGTGCTGGGGCCGCCGCTGTTCGGGTTGCTCGTGGAGTCCGCGTCGTACCCGGCGGCGTGGCTGGCCGCCGCCGCGGCGCTCCTGGTGGCCGCGACCCTCGTCGTCGGCCAGGCCCGGGGCACGTGCGTGGCTGAGCCGCCCGGCGCTTGACGTGCGGGACCAAGTCAGCCGCCTCCCCCCGGGCCGGGACGCCGCCCGTCGAGCGCGCCGTGGAGCGCACCGATCCACGCGAAGTCGTCAACCCCCTCCCCGCCGGGCCGGTACTCCAGGCCGACCCAGCCCCGGTAGCCGGCGGCCTCCAGCGCCGCCAGCACCCGCGGGTAGGCGATCTCACCGGTGCCCGGTGCCGTCCGGTCGGGCGCGTCGGCGACCTGCACATGGCGGAAGCGGTGCGCGTAGGTGCGGATCGTCGGGATGAGCTCACCCTCGCTGCGCTGCATGTGGTACGCGTCGTACAGCACGCCGATCTCGGCGCCCGTCTCGGCGCGGACCCGGTCGGCGAGCGCGACCGTGTCGCGGGTCCGGTGCAGCGGGAAGCCGGGCTGCTCGACGGGGTTGAGCGCCTCGACCACGACGCCGGCGCCGGCGCGAGCCGCCGCCGACGCCGCCGTGGCGAACCGGGTCACGGCCACCTCGTCCTGCGCGGACGGATCGAGCCCGTCCAGGCGGTTGCCGTACAGGGCGTGCAGGACACCGCACCCGAGCCGCCCGGCGAGGCCGACGGCGACGTCGAGGTTGCCCGCGAACTCGGCCTCGCGGCCGGGATGGGACAGCACCCCCCGCTCCCCGGACGACAGGTCGCCGCCGAACAGGTTGAGCAGGGCCAGCGTCACCCCGGCGTCCTCGATGGCCGCGGCCAGGGCGTCGACGTCGCGATCGGCCGGGACGGCGTCGCGGAATGGCCACCACATCTCGACCGCCTCGAAGCCGGCGTCGGCCACGGCGCGGGGCCGTTGCAGCAGCGGCAGGTCGGCGAACAGCAGCGACACGTTGACCGCGAAGCGCACTGGGTCTGGCTCCCAAGGGAGTCGTTGGACATGAGCCGCCCGGCTTGAGGTGCGTCCTATGGGCCTTGCGGGCGGGGCAGGTCAGGCTAGAGCGTGTCTTTACGAAGGGAGTCGTCGGACAGCTTCCGGCGGGGCCGCGCAGTCGCGACGGGGGGCGTCGAAGACGGAGGCGGTCCGCCTGCTAGGGTGGCGATCACGACGGGTCCGCCCGTCGTCGGACACGCGGCCCGCGCGACACAGTCTCTGCGCAGCGGGCGGCACCGATGACCGGTGCCGGATTCGACTGTGGCGCCGCCGCTGACCTCGCATTCGGGTGTGTTCGCCTGCGCACGTGGTCCCCGGTGCGTCGACGCTGCGGCGTCGTGACCGCGTGCTCGCGTGCGGCTCCCCCGCGCGCCTCCCTTGACCGCCTGAGCCGACGGCCCGGGCAGGAGCAGCTGTTGAAGACTTTCGCCGAACTGGGTGTCCCCCGCGATCTCACCGACGTGCTCCAGCGTCGCGGCGTGACGACCCCCTTCCCCATCCAGGCGCTCACGGTCGTCGAAGCGACGGCCGGCCGCGACCTGTGCGGCCGCGCTCCCACCGGGTCGGGCAAGACCCTCGCCTTCTCCATCCCCCTGGCGATGAGAGCCGGCAAGGGCCGGCCCCGCCGTCCCCGCGCCCTCGTGCTCGTGCCCACCCGTGAGCTCGCCGCGCAGGTCTCCGCCGAGCTGGGACCCCTCGCCGGGGCCCGCGGCCGCAGCGTCGCCACCTTCTACGGCGGTACCGCGATCAGCCGCGACCAGCGGGCGCTGCGCCGCGGCGTCGACGTCGCGGTGGCCTGCCCTGGCCGGCTCGCCGACCTTGTCCGCAGAGGCGACGCGGACCTTCGCGACGTCGACATCGTCGTGATCGACGAGGCCGACCGCATGGCCGACATGGGCTTTCTGCCGGAGGTACAGCGACTCCTCGATGCGACGGCCGCCCACCGCCAGACGCTGCTGTTCTCGGCCACCCTCGACGGTGACGTCGACGTGCTCATCCGGCGCTACCAGCGCGACCCGGTGCGCCACGAGGTCGACATCGACGACGAGTCCCCCGCGGACGTCCGCCACTTCTTCTGGCACGCCCAGGCCAACGAGCGCGTCCGCGTCGCCGGCGACATCGTGCGGGCGGCGGCGCCGGCAATCGTGTTCACACGGACCAAGACGCCGCGGACCGCGTCGCCAAGCAGCTGCAGCGCGACGGCGTGACGGCGGTCGCCATCCACGGCAACCGCTCGCAGGGCCAGCGCGAGCGCGCGCTGGCCGACTTCATCCGCGGGCGCGTCACGACGCTCGTGGCCACCGACGTCGCCGCCCGTGGCATCCACGTCGACAACGTCGGCGTGGTCGTGCACTTCGACCCGCCGGCGACCGACAAGGACTACGTCCACCGGTCCGGGCGGACGGGCCGCGCCGGCGCCGACGGTCTCGTGGTCACCCTCGTCGCGCCCGACAAGCAGCGCGACGTCAACGGCCTGCAGCGCGCGCTCGCCCTGCCCCAGCGGGTGGACGCGATCGCGCTCGAGCACCTGGCCGCCGGCAGCACCGAGGCCGGGCGCAGCCGGGCCGTCCCGGTGCGCAGCGCCCCCAGCCGCGGGGCCGGCCGACCCCGCCTCACCGGGCGTCGACGCGTGGCGGGGCGGGCGCCGCCCCGGCGGGTGCGCGCAACCCCCGGAGCCGCCGCGAGCGGGCGGCGGGCCGCGCCGGATCGGCGCACTGACAGCGGCCGCCACGGACGGACCGGCCGGCCCGCCCGGGCAGCCGGCATGTGACCCCGCCGCCGGCGGGGTTCAGGGGCGGAAGTCGAGCAGCGCGCGGACCGCGCCGAGGATCCGCGTGCTGGCCTCGTCGTAGCGGGCGCGCCCGCGTTCGTGCGACAGTCCGTCGAGGTCCACCGGGTCGCCGACGACGACGATGGCGCGCCGCCGCCGCCAGCGGGCGGCGCCTCGCTCCAGCCCCCGCGTCGCGACGGGCAGCACCGGCACGCCGCTGGTCGTGGCGAGCAACCCCGCGCCGGCCTTGGCCGCGGCGATCTCGGCGTCGCGGGGGATCGTCCCCTCCGGGTAGACCCCGACCAGCTCGCCGGCGGCGAGGGCCTCCCGGGCGAGCCGCACCGCCGCCAGCCCGTTGGCCCCGCTGCCCACGGGGATGTGGCGGCCCGCCCGGAAGAACCAGCCGGCCACGGGCTTGTCGAACGCCTCCCGCACCGCCAGGAAGCGCAGCTTGCGCCCGGCGCGGTGCGCCATGACCAGCAGCACGACCGGATCGAGGTGGGACACGTGGTTGGCCGCGAGCAGCGCAGGACCCGAGCCCGGGATGCGCTCCGCGCCGACGACCCGCACGTCGACGAGCATGCGCACGACCGCGTCGAGCACCCGCACCGACAGCCACCACACCGGCTCGCGCCGCGCGACGGCCCACGGCCGCCCGGTCCCCGAAGCCGTGGTCACCTCACCACCCCGCCGCGAGCCACAGGTACAACGCGTAGTGGCAGGCGACGCCCGCGACGGTGAGCGCGTGCCCGACCTCGTGGTAGCCGAAGACCAGTGGGGACGGGTCCGGCCGGCGCAGCCCGAGGACCGCCGCCCCCAGCGAGTACAGCGCACCCCCCGCCACGAGCAGCGCGACCTGCCTGAGCGGTGCCGCCCGCAGCAGGTAGGGGAACGTCAGCACGCCGAACCAGCCCAGGACGAGGTAGCAGACGTCGGCGATCCCGCCGGTCCGGTGCAGTCGCCGGAGCTTGAGCCAGCTCCCGCCGGCGGCGCCCACCCACAGGACGGCCACGACGACGTACCGCCACGGCGGTGGCAGCATCAGCGTGGCGAACATCGTGTAGCTGCCGGCGATGAACATGAAGATGGCGGTGTGGTCGGCGAGCTTCATCCGCCGCCGGCCGGCCGGCGACCAGCGCCCGCGGTGGTACGCCGCGCTCGTGGCGAACATCCCAACCAGGGTCAGCGCGTAGACGACGGCGGCCATCCGCACCGCGGGGGCGCTCGTCACCACCATCAGCACTCCGGCGGGCACCGCGACGACGGCCGCCGCCTGATGCAACCGTCCCCGCCACCGGGGGACGAACCGGGGGCTGTGCCCGGGGGCGGCCGAGGCGACGGCCGCCCCTGCTCGGTCTGCCCTCAACGCCTCTCCGATCGACGGCGGGCGGTTGCTCGTCACCGCCGATCAGGGTACGCAGCCCGGCCGGGTCGGCGAGCCCACGGCCACGGCTGGCGCTGGCGGGCTGGTGGTTGCCCGCCCGTCTCGCGGTGGTGACCCGTCCGGGTGCGGTTTCGAGCGCATGCGCCCGCGGATGCACCCGGTCGCGGGGGTAGGGCCCGCGGACGCGGCGTTGCGCGGCAGCCGAGCCGGGGCCTGGCCGCGCGGGCCGGCGGTCAGCCCCGGGTGACCAGCCCGGCGACGGCGAGCGACGCCCAGGCGACCTCGGGATGGAAGATGTCGCTGTGGGCCCCGGACGGCGGCCCGCCGGCGGTGATGACCCGGTTGGCGTCGAGGTTGACGATCCGCCCGGCGGCGAGGTCGTAGGGCGCACCGACGGGCCCGAGATCGGCGGTGGTGGCATCCGACGCCTGCGCTCCGTCCGAGCCGATCGCCCCCCAGCGGTACATCCGTTCGGCGAAGCCGGCCGCGTCCTCGCCCGAGACCACCGAGGCGAGGGGGTAGAAGGTGCCGACGGCGCTGTCGAAGCGGCTGTGCGAGACGGCCAGCGGTCCGTCGACCCGGGCCGTCATGCCGGCGACGGCGCCCGACCGGGACCGGTCGTGCGGCAGCTCGCGGGCGAAGGCGAAATGGGAGAACGCCCCCTGCAGCAACAGCACCGACTTGACCGGAGAAGCCGGCCGCAGCGCCGACTCGGGCAGCCCCGCCAGGCTGAACGACACGAGCCGGGCACCGAAGCTGTGGCCCACGAGGTGCACGCGCAACCCCGGCACGCCCTCGGCGAATCGCGCCAGGAGCGGTCCCAGACCGTCCTTTCCCACGACGCCGGCGCGCTTCTTCATCCGCCAGTACGTCGCCTGGCGCAGCGCCTCCTTCGCCCCGCGCCACAGCCGGCCGAACGCGTCGCCCAGCCCGGCGGCGCCACCCTCGTCGTCCGGCGGGGCGACGGCGTCGACCTCGTCGGCGAAGCGGCCGAACACCTCCTCGGGAGGCGATTCGACCAGCGAGCGCTCGCCCGTGTCCTCGGCGGCGTCGGTGACGTCGGGCCCCTGCGACACCACGCCGAGGAGCTGCTGGAAGCGGGCCAGCGCCGCCGGGTCGCTCGGACGCTCGTCGAGCAGCCGGGCCAGCTCGTCGAGCGCCGCCTGTTGCTCGCCGTCGTCGTACACCCCCTTGAGCGCGCCGACGAGCCCCGCGTCGCCGGCAGGGGTCGCCAGGCTCGCGGCGCCTCCCGCGTCGTCGCCGAGGTCCTCGTCGGGCCAGCGCATCGACGGCCACAGCACCCCGACGGTCCCGATCACCGCCTCGCGCCGCCGCTGCGGGTCCACACCGTCGAGCACGGCGCGCACCTGCTCGAAGAAGCGTCGGTACAGCCCCCGCGCGATCGGCTTGTCGTTGTTCCACCCGTGGGAGAGCACGATCAGGTCCGTCACGCCTGCCGCCGGCAGCTCGGCGAGCATGGCGTCGGCCGCGGCCGGGTCGACGACGACGCCACGGTCGTCGAAGCGGACCTCCCAGTGCGGGAACCCGGCGAGCTGCTCGGTCACGGGAGCCTCCTGGCTGTCACACCGACTGGATCGCGCGCATGAGGTCGACCATCCCCCGGCCCTGGAAGTGCTCGACACGGCCGAGCGATGTCGCGCTGTCCATGAAGATGCGCTTGACCTTCTCGGGGCGGCCGATGAACTCCCGCCGGATCGACAGGAACGCGGCGATGGCGCCGGAGACGTGGGGCGCGGCCATCGAGGTGCCGCTGTCGTCGACGTAGGCTGGGGCCGCGGGTGGGGGCGGCTCCGGGGCGTACAGCTCGGTCAGCTTGCGGCCGGCGGCGCATGACGTGATCCGCTCGCCGGGCGCGACGAGGTCGGGCTTGAGCCTGCCGTCGCCGGTCGGGCCCTTGGACGAGAAGTACGACACGCCGTAGGTGTGCGGCATGTCGCGATGGGTGGACCCGACGGTGATGGCGAGCTCGGCGTTGCCGGGGTCGTTGATGGTCAGCGCCAGGCCCGTGTTCGTCCGGCGCGCGGCCGCCGGCAAGGCCCCGTATCCGGTGTTGCCCGCGGCGACGACCACGACGACGCCGGAGCGCACGAGCCGGTCGACCTCGACGCACAGCGGGCTCTGCCCGCACGCGAACCACTTCGCGTCGAACTCATAGCCGACGCTGAGGTTCACCCCGTGGATGCGCAGCAGCTTGCCGTTGCCGTTGACCTCTTCGCGCACGTAGCGCAGCGCCCGGATGATGTCCGAGGACTTGCCGCGCCGTCGTCGAGGGTCTTGAGGCTGACCAGGCGGCAGCGGGGGGCGACTCCCGCCAGGCGGTGCGAGCCGTCGAGGTCGCGACTGGCCACGTGCTCACCCTGGCTGTCGTCGCTGCCGGCGACGTGCTGCACGACGTGCAACGGAGCGCCAGGCGCCAGGCCGCCGGCGATGATCCCGGCGACGTGGGTGCCGTGGCCGAACCCGTCGGTCAGCGGTGACCCACGCGTGGCGTCGGCCGCGGTGTAGTCACGGTGCAGCTGGGCGACGTCGCCACCGAGGTTGTCGTGCTCGGCGAAGTGGGGATGCTCGACGGCGATCCCCGAGTCGACGACGGCCCAGGTCACGTCCGCACCCGCCGCGTCGTAGGAGCGTTGCGCGGCGTCGCCCTTGACCGTGCTCACCGACCGGTCCAGCAGCGCCGAGACCGGGAAATCCGGCCAGATGCGGTAGATCGCCCGCTCCATCGCGGGCGCCTCGGCGTCGGCGCGGGCCAGCGTGCGGGCCTGGCGCACGCTCAGCTCCAGCCCGACGTACGTGTCGGCGATGCGCAGCGCCTCGCCGACCTCACCCAGCGCCCGGTGCAGCGTGTCGAAGCGCTCCTCGGCACCCGGAAGGCCACGGCGGTGGCGCAGGTTGAGCTCGACGACGACGTCGAGGGGAGTGTCCTCGTCGACGGGCAGCCCCAGGCGCGTGCGCTCTTCGGCGTTCGTCAGCGCCTCGGCGAGCACGGTGTTGGGAACCAGCGGCGCAGGCGGTGGCCGCGGCTGCACCGGCATCGCACCGTCGTCGGACATGCTCCCCAGCTCCCTGCCGCCACCCCATCGCCCACCGCCACGGGCCCGCCGCCGCACCCTAGTACACGTGTGCCGGCGGGCGAAAGGGTTCCAAAGCGGCTTCCCACGGCGTCCGTGGCGCAGGGCTATGGGCAAGCAGGCCCGCGGGCCCCAGACTGGTGGTCGGCGGCGGGCTGCCGCACGCGCACGACGGGCGTATGCCGGGAAGCGGCACGCGCCGGGAAGGGGAAGACGTGGAGGTTCTGCCGCTGCCGACCGCGGGGCTCGGGGACACGACCTACCTGCTGGCTCACGAGGGACGCGGCGTGCTCGTCGACCCCCAGCGCGACGTGGGCCGGTTCCTCGACGCGGCCGACGACGCCGGAGTCCGCGTCGAGTGGGTCCTGGAGACCCACCTGCACAACGACTACCTGTCCGGTGCCCTCCAGGCGGCCCGGCGCACGGGTGCGCAGCTGGTCCTGCCGGCGGCGGCCGGCGCCGCCTACCCACACCGGTTGGCGTTCCACCAGGAGGATCTCGACGTCGGCGACGGGCTGTCGCTGCGCCCTGTCTCCACCCCGGGGCACACCCCCGAGCACACAAGCTACGTCGCGCTCCTCGCGGGGCGCCCCGTCGCGGTGTTCTCGGGCGGCTGCCTGCTGCGAGGGTCGGCTGGCCGCACCGACCTGCTGGGTCCCGAGCGGGCCCGCCAGCTGGCGCGCGCCCAGCACGCGTCGGTGTGGCGCCTGGCGTCGTTGCCGCCGGACACCGCGCTGTACCCGACCCATGGCGAGGGCTCGTTCTGCAGCAGCGGAGCCGCCGGCGCCAGCTCCTCGGTGATCGGAAGCGAGCTGGCGCACAACCCCGTGCTCGCCCACCCCGACGCCGAGGCGTTCGCCGACGAACAGCTCGCGGGCCTGGAGCCCTACCCCTCCTACTACGCCTTCATGGGGCCGCTCAACGTGCGCGGTCCGCGGCCGCTGCCCGACCCGCCCCCGTCCGCGCCGGTCGACCTCGCGGCGATCGGCGACGGCGTGTGCGTCGTCGATGCCCGGCCCCGGGCCGCCTTCGCCGCCGGCCACCTGCCGGGTGCGCACGGCCTGGAGCTGGGCGACGCGTTTCGCGAGCTGGGTGGGGTGGCTGCTGCCCTTCGACGCTCCGCTGGTGCTGGTCGTGGGCGAGGGGCAGGACGCCGTCCAGGCCGCCGTCGCCCTCGGGCGGATCGGCTTCGACGACGTACGCGGCGTCGCGCCGGAGCAGGGTCTGCAAGGACCGCTGCGCGCGTTCCGCACCGTCGACGTCGCCGCCTTCGCCGCGGCCATCCGCGGCGGCGTGGCGCGCCAGGTGCTCGACGTCCGCGCGCCGCGCGAGTGGCGTGACGGACACCTCGACGGATCGGTGCACCGCTACCTGCCCGACCTCGTCGCGGCGCCGCCCCCGCTGGACCGCGACGAGCCGGTGTGGGTCGCGTGCGCCAGCGGCTATCGGGCGACGGCCGCGGCGTCCCTGCTCGAGCGGCACGGCTACGAGCCGGTCGTGCTCACCGACGGCGGCGTGGCCGACGTGTCGCTGCTGCACGCCGAACCTTAACCTCGGCCGGTGACGGTCGACGGGGGAGCTCAAGGTCGCCGGCGGTGCGCCGAGGAGAACAGGCAGTCACGGCCGTGACCGGGGAGCTCTCACAGTGAGGCCGCCACCGGGGCGGCACGGCGATGAGGACTCCGAGGAGGTCACCGATGACGAAGTCGCCGTACCAGCGGGGGTGCCTGTCGACCATGTCCGGTCAGGGGTTCGCCGCCGGGGTGGGCGCTGCGAGGAGGCGGTGGTGAGCCCCAAGACCAGGACCGGCCTGCCCGCGCTGCGCACCCGCATCCGTGCCCCGTTCGTGTTCGCCGCGCTGTCCGCGCTCGTCGCGGTGCTCGGCGCCCCGGTGAAGTGGTCCTAGCCTGACCGACCCGACGCGGCATCTCGGCAGCCATCGCCGAGGTGCCGTTGTCACGTTCGAGGAGCAAGCCGATGTGGAAGCAGGCGCGGGAGGTCCTGCGGGAGCGCACCGCGTTCGCGCTCTACGTCGGGGCCACCGTCGTCGCCGGCGTCGGGGTCCTCGTGTCGGTCGTGCTCACCGAGGACCTGAACACGCTGGCGGGCCCCGTTCCCAGCGCCTTCTGGATCTTCGCCGCCCTGTTGCTGCTCGCCGAGCTCAATCCGATCGACTGGCTGCGCAAGCGCGACGGCGGCGAGGTGACCGCCTCGTGGACGTTCGCGTTGGCCCTGCTGCTGGTCACGCCCAGCAACGCGGCGCTGCTCGTCACGGCCGCCGCCTGCCTCCTCAGCGACCTGCTGCAGCGCAAGCCCCCCAACAAGATGTTCTTCAACGCCGCGCAGGTGACGTTGTCGCTGGGCGCCGGCGCGCTGGTGCTGGGCCTGTCGCCCTACCGCCACGAGCTGCTGTCCACCGGCCCCCTGCCCCTGGGCTACCTGCCGGTGGTCGCCCTGGCCGGCATCACGGTGTTCCTGCTCAACGGCACGATGACCTGCACCGTCCTCGCGCTGCACAACGCCGAGCCGGTGTGGGCCAGCGTCCGCGCGAACGCCGGCCGCAACCTGTCGACCGACGGGATGCTTCTGGCGCTGTCGCCGGTGTTCGTCGTCGTCGCCCAGCGCAGCCTCACGCTGCTGCCCCTGCTGTTCGTCACCTCCTACGCCGTCTACAACTCCGTCCGTCTCGCGCTGCATCGCGAACACGTCGCCATGCACGACGCGCTCACCGGCCTGCCCAACCGTCGGCTGTTCGACCAGCAGGCCGCCGCCTCGCTGGCGGAAGCCCGGCGGCGGGGACAGCAGGCGGCGGTCGTGCAGCTCGACCTCAACGGCTTCAAGGAGATCAACGACCGGCTCGGCCACCACCTCGGCGACCTCGTGCTGCGCGAGATCGGGCAGCGCCTGCGCGACACGGTCCGCGCCACCGACCTCGTCGCGCGCCTCGGCGGCGACGAGTTCGGGATGCTGCTGCGCAGCGGCACCGGCCCCACGGGTGCCACCGAGCTCGTCGAGCGGCTGCGCACCGCAGTCGAGGCCCCCTGCGTCGTCGACGGCTTCCCGCTGACGGTCGGCGCCAGCTTCGGCATCGCCGCGTTCCCCGACCACGGCCAGGACGTCGAGGCGCTCATCGAGCGCGCCGACGTGGCGATGTACCGGGCCAAGCACTCCGGCGGCGGCGTCGTCGAGTACGACGTGCACAGCCGCGACCGTACCGGTCGAGGCCGCCTGGGCCTGCTGGGCGATCTGCAGAACGCGATCACCGCCGGCGAGCTGCGGCTGCACTACCAGCCCAAGGCCGATCTGCGCACCGGGAAGCTCGTCGGAGTCGAGGCCCTGCTGCGCTGGGAGCACCCGACCCTGGGTCTGGTGGCTCCCGACGACTTCATGCCGCTCGCCGAGCAGACCGAGCTCATGGGCCCCCTCACCGACCACGTCGTCGACCTCGCGCTGCGGCAGTGCGCCGAGTGGCGTCGCGAGGGCCTGCAGCTCCCCGTGGCGGTCAACCTGTCCGCGCGCAACCTCCACGACCTGCGCTTCCCGTCGATGGTCGCGGCGAGGCTCGCCGAGGCCGGGCTGGCCGCCTCCTGGCTGGAGCTGGAGATCACCGAGAACACCGTCATGGCCGACCCGACCCGAAGCATGGACGTGCTTCGCGAGCTCGCGGAGCTCGGGGTCGGGCTGTCCATCGACGACTTCGGGACCGGCTACTCGTCGCTGGCCAACCTGCGCGACCTGCCGATCGGGACCGTCAAGATCGACCGGTCGTTCGTGACCACGATGACCACCGTCCGAGGCGACGCGGTCATCGTGCGGTCGATCATCGAGCTCGCGCGCAACCTGGAGCTCAAGACCATCGCCGAAGGGGTCGAGGACCTCGCGGTCTGGCAGCTGCTCCGCGACCTGGGCTGCGACGCCGCGCAGGGCTACTTCCTGTCCCGCCCCCTGCCCGCCGCCGAGATCCCGGCCTGGGTCGCCCGGGCAGACATTCCCGCCCCGGCCGCGCCGGTGCTCGAGACGGTCCTGGAGCCGATGTCGTGATCCTGCTCGTCAGCATCCTCGTCGTCGTGGCGACCGTCCCGCTCACGGGTGGGCGCCTTGCCGCGCTGTCGGGGCTCGGCGTGCGCGCGCCGGCGCTGGTGTTCGGCGCTCTCGCGGCGCAGATCCTCGTCGTCAACGTCCTGCCCGACGCCGCGCCTGCGCCCGTCCTGGCCGCGGCGCACCTGGGCACGTACGCCCCGGCGGTGGCGTTCTTGTGGGTCAACCGCCGCGTGCCGGGCCTGTGGCTGCTGGGCGCGGGCGGGCTGTCCAACCTCGCCGCGATCTCGGCCAACGGCGGCGTGATGCCCGCCTCGCCGGCGGCGCTGGCCGCCGCGGGGATGTCGTCGCAGGGGGGGCAGTTCGTCAACTCCGGCGCCGTGGAGGGCGCCCGGCTGGCGTGGCTCGGCGACGTGTTCGCCGTCCCCGCCGGCTGGCCCCTGGCCAACGTCTTCAGCGTCGGCGACGTCGTGCTCGTGGTCGGCCTCGCGGTCCTGCTCCACCACCGTTGCCACGGCGCGGCCGACCAGCCGGCGGCGGTGGCGGTCACGCGGGGCTGACGGCCCGGTCCGCGCCGTGTCAGCGGCTCAGCGGCCGCCCGTGCCGGCTGCACGGCGGCGCCGCTGTGGGGATGCCGTGGAGTCCATGGGCGTGGAGGCCTCCGGCGGACCCTTGGCCTCCACTGTCACAACCGCGGGGGGATGATCGTGCCCCTCGATCGGGGTAGGTCAGCAGGAGTCGTCGCCCCGGATGTCGAAACTGTCCCGGCGGAGTCATCTCTCGACGGACAGGCACGCTGGCAATGGGCGAGGAAGCTTGCAGCAGGCGCCGGACGGCTCAGGTCACGCCGACATGCACGGGAGTCGAAGGCCGGGCGGCCCGCCGCCTGCTGACGGCCGTGCGGAGCCGGGCGGACACGCACCGCACCGCCGCGGCGGTCGACCTCGCGCTGCTCGACGGGCTGCTGGGGTCGTCGGATCCCGGGGACGCCCTCGTCGCCCGCGCGGCGCTCGAGGCGCTGCTGCGCGCGCTGCAGGCGTTGGCGCACGACCTGCAGGCGGCGCTCGTCGACGCGACGGTCGAGCGTGACGCGGCGCTGGCGGCACGGTCCGCGGTCCGGGGCCGCCGTCCTCGCCGCCCCCGCCGGCGCACAGGTCGCGGCCGGCCGCCGCTGGGAGCCTGACCCGCTCCTCGGCTACACTTCGGCCCCAACCCGGTCTGTGACGGAGGGTCGTCGATGTCCCAGCGCCTCCGCGGCGCGCCGCTGGCCGTGCTGGTGGTGCTCGCCGTGCTCGTCGCGGCCCTGGGCGCCGTCACGTCGCCGGCGCTGGCGACCGAGGCGCCCGCCGGCGGAGAGGCGGAGGCCGAGGAGGGTGGCGAGGCGATCAACATCGACGCGCTGCGCGACGACCCGGTCAGCCGGCAGTTCGTCCCCGAGGAGCAGGAGCCGCCGGCGTTCTTCCGGTTCATCAACCTGCCGCTGGTCGTCGCCGGCGTCGTCGTCGTCGTGCTGCTGCTGCTGTCGTAC
>JAUJMQ010000026.1 GCA_030446775.1 Egibacteraceae bacterium | reverse complement strand
TGACCTGATGCGGGTCCGCGCCGCGATGACCACCCGGCCCGATCTCGTCGGCGGGACCGGGGCGTTCGACACCGAGATGATGCTCGCTGACACGGCCGTCGTCGCGAAACGGGGGGCCGAGGCCGTCCTGGGCGTCGGCGTCCGGCGTCACGGCGACGCGGTGGGTGTCGCGGTCAAGATCGCCGACGGCGGGGCGCGCGCGGACGGACCCGTCGTCGCCGCGGTGCTCGAAGGGCTCGGCTGCACGGTCCCTGACGCCGTCCGCCGCCCGGTGGTCCTCGGCGGGGGGCGTCCCCACGGGCTGCTCGAGGTCGACGCGGCCGTCACGCGCCTGGCGGCCACCGCCACCCGGCTGATGTAACCGTATACCTGAGGTCGATTTCCGTGCGCGAAGCCCCTGACGTCGCCGCCGACGCCGCCCGAGCCGTCGAGGACTGGCTGTCGGCCGCGCCCGACCTCGCCGTGCAGCGGCCGCGCCCCGGAGCCTGGCTCACGGCGCTGGCGGGGGAGCGCAAGCGCAGCATCCCCGTGTACCTCGAGCTCGGCGGGCACACGCTCGCCGTCGAGTCGTTCTTCCTCGCCGCGCCCGACGAGCGCGAGGTCGAGGTGTACCGCCTGCTGCTGGACCGCCACCTGCGGACCTACACCTGCCGGTTCGCCCGCGCACCGACCGGTGACCTGCTGCTCGTGGCCGTCATCCCACGCCACGCCGTCACCGTCGCGGAGCTGGACCGCACACTCGGGCAGCTGCTGGTGACCGCCGACGAGACGTACTGGCCGGCGATCCGCCTCGGCTTTCACACCTACATCGAGCGGGAGCAGGCGTGGCGGGCGTCGGTCGGGCTGGGTCGCAACCCCATCACCTGACGGGCGCCCCCTTACGATGGCCCCGACCGCTTCGGGCTTCGGACGGACAAGGACACCCACGTGCAGGCGCTCGTCGTCGTCGACATGCAGAACGGCTTCCTCCGCGAGGGTGCGCTCGCCAGCGACGACTGCCTGGGGGTGCTGCCCGCCGTCGTGCGCGAGGTCGATGCGGCCCTGGACTCGGGCGCGCACGTGGTGTTCACCGCAGACACCCACGAGCCCGACGACCGGGAGTTCGAGGTCTTCCCGGTCCACTGCGTCCGCGGCACCGCCGAGGCCGAGCTGGCCGACGAGCTACGTCACTACCTCGGCCACGACCGGGTGCACCTGCTGCCCAAGCGGCGTTACTCGGCGATGTTCGAGACCGAGATGGAAGGGCTGCTGCACCGTTACGGCATCGACGCCGTCCGCATCTGCGGGGTGTGCACCGACATCTGCGTGCTGCACACCACCGCCGACCTGCGCAACCGCGACATCGCCGTCACCGTGGTCGCCGACGCGACCGCCACATTCGACGGGCCCGACCATCCCGCCGACGCGGTGCGCGAGCAGTCGCTCGCTCACCTCGCCGGCATCCTCGGCGCCCGTGTCGAACGCTCCCACGAGCAGACCTAGATGTCCGTGCTGCGGACCCTGCTCATCCGGGCCGGTGACAGCCGCGTGCTCCAGCGCCAGGTCACGTCACGGACGCTCAACCGCAGGATCGCGAAGCGCTTCGTCGCCGGGGAAACCCTCGACGACGGGCTGGCCGTCACCCGCCGGCTGGTCGCACAGGGCAAGACCGTCACGCTGGACTACCTCGGGGAGAGCGTCACCGACGCGGCCGAGGCGCGCGCCGCCGCGAAGGCGTGCCTGGAGGCGCTGGACCGCATCGGCGCCGAGCGGCTGCCCGCAGGCCTGTCGGTCAAGCCGACGCAGATGGGGCTGAAGGTCTCGGCTGAGCTGTGCGCCGAGCTGCTCTCAGAGGTCGCCGCCGCCAGCGGGCGGGTCGGCCAGCACCTCACCCTCGACATGGAAGGCAGCGACGTCACCGAGGCGACGGTCGCGCTCGTCGAGCGGCTGCGCGGGGCAGGTCACGCCGACGTCGGCTGCGCCGTCCAGTCATACCTCCGCCGCACCTGGGCCGACATCGAGCGGCTGTCGGAGGCCGGGGCGAGCCTGCGGCTGTGCAAGGGGGCGTACGCCGAGCCGGAGTCGGTCGCCTACCAGTCGCGCGGCGAGGTCGACATCGCCTACGCCGAGGCCGCCACGTACCTGCTGCAGCACGGCACCTACCCGCGCATCGCCACCCACGACGACGTGCTCATCGAGCACGTCAAGCGGACCGCGCGGCGCCTGGGCAAGGGGCCCGACGACTTCGAGTTCCAGATGCTGTACGGGGTGCGCGTCAGCCTCCAGGACGCGCTCGTCGCCGACGGTTGGCGCCTGCGGGTCTACGTGCCCTTCGGCCACGAGTGGTACCCCTACTTCATGCGCCGCCTGGCCGAGCGTCCCGCCAACCTGCTGTTCTTCCTCCGCGCGCTGCGCGACACCTGAGCCGCCTCAGCGCACGCGCGCCAGGACATCGGCTCGGCGAAGAGGCGCCGGGACATCGCCCGCTCGCTGGCGGCGCCGGGCCTCCCGGCGGGAGATCACGGGCAGGCCGGCCGCGCGGATCTCGGCGGCCCGCGGCCAGGCCGAGGCCCGGCAGGCTCCGGTGCCCTTGGACTGCTGCATCATCACCGGCGCGCGCTCACCCGCCGCACCGCAGCTCGCATGCCCCAGTCCCAGCCAGTGGCCGATCTCGTGGTTGACGACGTGGCTCCGGTAGGCGGGCAGCCGGCCGTCGAAGGACTCGCTGCCCACCCGCCAGCGCCGGTCGTTGACGACGACGTCGCGGCCGACGCGGCAGCTGTACCAGGCGCTGCACGCCGGCGAGAAGCTCGTCATCGCCGCGGGCGCCGCCAGCCACACGGTCAGGTGCCCGCCGTCGCGCACCCGGCGCCACCGGACCGTGCCGCCCTGGGCCCAGCCGCGCGGGTCGGCCAGCGTCGCGGCGACGACCGCGGCGAACCGCTCGCTGTCCGCGCGGACCGGTCCGCGGGTCCGGATCTCGTAGCGGTGCACGACCGCGCGCGCGGTACGTCGGGGGCCGTGTCGCGGCCAGCACAGCCACCCGGGCGCCCCCGCCCGGGGCCCCCGGGGGCCTGCGACGGCGGGGACGCCGGCTGTCCCGGCCAGCACAGCCAGAGCCAGCGCGCACACGCCCGCGCTTCGCAGCCGGGAGCGGATGGATCGCAGCATCGGACCGACTCTAGAGCCGTCGGTTCCTGCGCCGGCCGCGCTGCTCTTGCCCCGTCGGACGGGGCCTGAGCGCGGCGGGGGCTGCCCGGCCGGAGTGGTCGGGTGGCGCCGGCACCTGCCCCGGCGAGGCGGGCGTTAGCCTGCCGACAGTGGACGGGACCCTGGCGATCCTCGGTGCGGGCACGATGGGCGAGTCCCTGCTCGGTGGGCTGTTGCGCTCGGGCTGGGCGAGTTCCGCCCAGATCCGCTGCAGCGTGCGCAGCGAGGCGCGCGCCGCCGGCCTGCGCGACGCCTACAGCGTGCAGGCCGGCACCGACTCCGCCGCCGCCGCCGCCGGGGCCGACGTGCTCGTGCTGGCGGTCAAACCGCAGAACATGCGCGAGCTGCTGGCCCAGATCGCCGGCACGGTGACGCCGGTCCACACGGTGATCTCCGTGGCGGCGGGCGTCCCGACCGCGACGATCGAGGCCGCCCTGTCGGACGGCGTCCCGGTCGTCCGTGTGATGTCGAACACTCCCGTCCAGGTCGACGAGGCGATGAGCGCCGTCGCCCCCGGGCGTCACGCCGGTCCCGAGCACCTGGCCGTCGCGTCGAGGATCCTGGGCCACGTCGGCAAGGTGGTCCACCTCGACGAGGAGCACCTCGACAGCGTCACGGCCCTGTCCGGCTCCGGCCCGGCGTACTTCTTCCTGCTGGCCGAGGCGATGATCGACGCCGGCATCCTGCTGGGCCTGTCGCGCGACGTCTCGACCGAGCTCGTCATCCAGACGATGGTCGGCAGCGCGAAGATGCTGCGGGACACGGGCCGGCATCCCGTCGAGCTGCGCGAGGCGGTCACGAGCCCCGGCGGCACGACGATCGCAGCGGTGCGCGTCCTGGAGGAGGAGCGGGTCCGCGCGGCGTTCCTCAACGCGATCGAGGCGGCGAAGCGACGGTCTGCCGAGCTCGCCAAAGGCTGACAGCGTGCCCGGACGGCCGGAGGGAACTTCGCGGCTGCGTTGCGCGTCCTACAGCCACAGGTAGGTTGGCCGAGGAACAACGCAACGCCCTTTGTAGACCGGAGCATCCATGACAGGCACCCCGTCCGCCGCCGCCAGTGTCCTGCTCCGGGAGTTCGACGGCGCCTGGCGCGACGACACGCCGATTTTCGGCTGCTGCCGCAAGTCGGTCCGCACTGCCGTGGAGCACGCCGACATCCTGTCGATCGCCTCGCTGGACCCGGCCACCCGGGTTCGCGAGCTGTGCGCGGCTGTCCAGTCCCAGGCTCCGGGCCATCTCGACACCCACCGCTGCTGCGCCGGGCACGTCGCTGACCTCGCGTTCGACCTGCCCGACCTGCTCGCGCCGGTCACCGGCTGACCTGCTGAAGGGCCCCGGCTCGACGACGACGGCGCCCCTCGGGGCGCCGTTTCGCGTTCCGGGTACCGCCGTGAACCGCCGGCGACCACCTCGGTTGTAGATCCGCTTGCGATGCGAACCGGATCAGAACAGACGGGAGGCGGAACGGCCCGAGAGGCCGTCGCTACCCTGGCGGCAAGGTCAGCCTTCGGGTCGAAGGGTCGGTTTCCGCCGTGCGCACCGCCGCTGCTTCCCCGGATCTGTCGCGCCGCCACCGCGCCCGCGTCCTGGTCGCCGTGCTTGCGATCGTGCTCGCCGCGTGCACCGGCGACGAGCTGCCTGAGGTCACCGTCGAGCGCGTGGAGGCGGGTGAGGTGACGTCCACGGTGTCCGCTCCCGCCACCGTGGAGCCCGCCGCCCGCCAGGACGTGACCGCGGGCGTGTCCGGCGTCGTCGTCGCGGTGGAGGTCGCCGACGGCAAGCGGGTCCGCGCCGACCGCCCGGTGCTGCGGCTGTCGTCGGCGCAGGTCGACCTCGCCCGGCGGCAGGCGGCGGCCGCCGCCGACGCGGCCGCCGGCGTCGGGGGCGTGGCGGTCGACGGCAGCGCCGCCGCGACCCTGGCCGCGACCGCCGACGCGGTGGCCGACTACGACGCCAAGACGCTGCCCAGGCTGCGGGCCGCCCGGCGACGTGCCAAGGCCGTCCGCGCCGCCGACCAACGCGCCGCCGCCCTGGTCGCCGTCGCTGCCGTCGAGGCCTCCTACGAGTCGACCCGCGCCGCCCTACTCGCCTCCGGGCGGGCGCTGGCCGCGTCCCAGCAGGCCACCGCCGACGCGCTCGCCTCCGCGTTGAACCAGGTGCTGTCGTCGGCCGGGGCCTCCCAGCGGCTGCAGGCCCAGGCCGCCGCAGCGGCGGCCGACCGGCAAGCCGACGAACTCGTCGTGCGCGCGCCCTTCACGGGCACGGTGCAGCTGGGGCAGGCCGCCGCCGCCGGAGGCCCTGACCTGCCCGCCGATCTGGCGGGCGCCGCCGGGTTGACCGACCTGGCGGGGGCCGCCGGTGGCGGGCTGCCGGGCCTGGGCGGCGCCGACGAGGGGACCGGCACGCTGCGCGTCGGCGCGCCGGTCACCGCCGGCCAGACGCTGTTCACCGTGTACGACCTGCGCGACTACTACGTCGGCGCCGAGGTCGACGAGATCGACGCGCCGCTGGTCCGCGCGGGCCAGCGGGCCGACGTCATCGTCGACGCCTTCGGCGATACCGTCTTCGAGGAGGTCGTGGAGTCCGTCGGCCTGGCTGCGGACCGCACCCAGGCGGGCGGCGTCGGCTACCCCGTGCGCATCCGGATCCTCGAGCCGGCCGACCGCGAGCCGCGGCGGCGCCTGCGGGTGGGGATGACGGCGAGCGCGGAGATCACCACTCAGACCGTGCGGGCCGATCTCGTCGTGCCGTCCCGCGCGCTGCTGCGCGAGGAGTCCGGCGACGTCGTCTACGTGGTGCGCGACGGCCGGGCGGAGGTCGTCGCCGTCGAGGTCGCCGCCCTGGGCGAGGAGCGGGCCGCGGTGAGCGGTGACCTGCGTGCCGGCGACGCGGTCGTCGTCACCGGCTACGAGGAGCTCAGCGACGGTGCCGAGGTCCGCGTCCGGTGACGCCCGTCGTCGAGGCCGTCGACGTCACCCGCGAGTACGTCCTCGGCGCCGGGCGCAAGGCGGCGGCCGTCACCGTCCGCGCGCTGCGGGGCGTGTCGTTCGCGGTGGAGCCAGGCGAGTTCGTGGCCATCGCCGGTCCCAGCGGGTCGGGCAAGTCGACGCTGCTGCACCTGCTCGGCGCGCTCGACCGGCCGACCGCGGGGTCGCTGCGGTTCTCCGGCCGGGACGTCGCCGACCTCGACGACGTGGAGCTGGCCACGCTGCGCAACCGCGAGATCGGCTTCGTGTTCCAGCAGTTCCAGCTGCTGACGCGAACGTCCGCGCTGGCCAACGTGGCGCTGCCACTGGTCTACGCGGGCGTCCGCCGGGGCGAGCGGCGCGAGCGAGCCGTCGCCGCGCTCGAGGCGGTCGGCCTCGGGTCGCGGCTCAACCACCGCCCGGCGCAGCTGTCCGGCGGCGAGCAGCAGCGCGTCGCCGTCGCGCGGGCGCTCGTGACCCGGCCGCGGCTGCTGCTCGCCGACGAGCCGACCGGCAACCTCGACACCACCACCGGCGCGGAGATCATGCGGCTGCTGCGCGACCTCAACCGCGACTTCGGGGTCGCGCTCGTCGTCATCACCCACGACACCGAGGTCGCCGCCCTCGCGCCGCGGCGGATCCGCATCCGCGACGGGCTGCTCGACGACGGCGCCGTGGCACCGCCGGCTCCGCGGGCACTCGACGACGCCGGCCCGGCCCGGGCGAGCGCCGGATGAGCGTGACCGAAGCTGCCAAGGTCGCGCTGACCGCGATCGCCGCGAACCGGCTGCGCTCGGCGTTGACGGTGCTCGGCGTCGTCATCGGCGTCATGAGCGTCGTGCTGCTCGTCGCCGTCGGCACCGGTGCGCGCGACGAGGTCACCGCGGGGGTGGAGGACCTCGGGTCCAACCTCCTGCTCGTCGTGCCCGGCACCTTCGAGTTCGGCCAGGCGCCGACGGTGAGCAAGTTCACCACCGACGAGGTCGACCGGCTGGCGCGCGAGCTGACCGGGCGCGCGGCGGTGACGGGGAGCCTGGCCAGCGGCGAGACGGTGCGCGCCGGCACCGTGTCGGCGTTCGCCAGCCTGCTGGGCGTCACCGCAGAGTTCGACGAGGTGCTCAACCGCGAGGTGGCGCGGGGGGAGTTCCTCACCGACTCCGACGTCGCCACCGGGCGGCGCGTCGCGGTGCTCGGCTCCAGCGCGGGCGCCGCGCTGTTCCCCGGCAGCGACCCGATCGGCAAGAACGTCACGGTCGCGGGGGTGCGCTTCCGGGTCATCGGGGTCCTCGACGAGCTCGGGGCCGCGCTCGGCGTCGACCGCGACAGCCAGGTCCTGTTGCCGATCACGGCGGCGCAGCGGCTGCTCGGCACCCGGCGGGTCGACACGATCTTCGTCAAGGCGCCCGACGCGGCCGCGCTCGACGCGGTCACCGCCTCGGTCGAGTCGGTGCTCGACGACCGGCTCGGCCCCGAGGAGTACAGCGTCCTCACCCAGTCCGAGATCCTCGGCGTCGCCGGGCAGATCCTGGACACCCTGACCTACGTCCTCGCCGCGATCGCCGGCATCAGCCTGTTGGTCGGCGGGATCGGGGTGAGCAACATCATGCTCGTGTCGGTGCAGGAGCGGACCCGCGAGATCGGGCTGCGCAAGGCGCTGGGGGCGCGCACCCGCGACATCACCTCGCAGTTCCTCGTCGAGGCGATGGTCCTGTGCGGGGTCGGGGGGGTGCTCGGGATCGGCACCGGAGTGGGCCTGGCGTTCGTCGCCGAGCGGTTCACCCCGGTGCCCGCGGCGGTCACCGCCTGGAGCGTCGCGCTCGCCTTCGGCACGAGTGTCGCGGTGGGAGTGATCTTCGGGGTCTTCCCCGCCCGCCGGGCGGGGCGCCTGGACCCGGTCGTGGCGCTGCGCTACGAGTGACGCTCAGCGGCGGCGGGCGCAGTCGCCGGCCCGTGGACGGCTCGACCATCACCTCCAGCGTCGCCTGCTCGGCCTCGGGGGGGATCGGGCGCGCGCTCCCCGCCGATCGGGCCGGTGTGCTGGCGCAGGACGTACTCGAGGTGCAGCGTGGTGGGGCTCGCCTGACCGGGCACCCCCACCGGGACCGTAAGGCGTAGCTGGGGGGTGCGTCGCACCGGCGTCCGTCGGGTGAACAGGTTCACCGGGACGGTCAGCGGGGTGTCCGCCTCCACGAGGGTGCGGGCGAGGCCCCAGCGCACGGGTCGCCGGTGATGCGCCGGCCCGAGCGTTCCTGGCTGCCGGGCCGGCCTCAGCCGATCCAGTACGCACCTCAAACGCCGGGCGGCTCATTGTCCAACGACTCCCTTCGGGAGACGGGCCTAGGTATGCCTAGACGCCCGCGGGGCGGCGCCTACGCATCCCGGCCTGACGAAGATGCGTAGCACTGCCGATGCGGCGGGGCTCCTTATCCCGGCACCGTGGCCTCTGTCGAGATCACCGATCAGGAGCACCGTCATGATGCAGGACCCCACCTTCGTGGCCGTGATGCGAGCGGCGCACGTCGAACGCCTCACCGCCACCCCGCGCCGGAGCCCGCGACCCGCGCCCCCGGTGCCCCGGCGGACCGTGCCCGCCGCGCGCACGACGCCCATCGCCGAGGCGCCGGTCGACCGCGAGCCGGTCGGCGCCGCCCGAGGCTGAGCGCAGCCCCGCGTTCCGCCGGCGGGCGCGTGGACCCCGCAACACCCCACCCGACCGGGCGGGTCACGCCGGGTCGGGCCGGGTCGGGTTCACGCCGGTTGCGGTCCTACGCTGGGCCGATGTGGGTCTCACGCCCGGGACTGAGCCCGGTGATGGTCGGCAGGGACGGAGAGCTCGACGCCCTGCGCGCCCTCGTCGGCACCTCCGACCCGCCGCGGGTCGCCCTCGTCACCGGCGAGGCGGGGGTCGGCAAGAGCCGCCTGGTGCGGGAGTTCCTGTCCGGGCTCGACCACCGCGTGGCCGTCCTGGCCGGCCAGGCCGAGGAAGGTGACCTCAACCGCCCCTACGAGCTGCTGCGTGACGCTGTCGAGCCGCTCGTCGGGCGCTGGGACAGCGTCCCGCCGGCCCTGGAGGCGCGCGCGCACCCCCTCGCGCACCTGCTCGCGCCGATGGTCCCCCTGCCCCATCCCGACGACGACCACGGCCACGCGGCCGACGAGTTGCAGCGGGCCGCCGTCGACCTGGTGCGTCACCTGCTGCCCGGCGGTCCGGCCGTGCTGGTGCTGGAGGACCTGCACTGGGCCGACGCCGACAGCGTCGCGTTGCTCGGGCGCCTGGCGACCACCCCGGACCTCCCGCTCGTCATCGTGGCGACGTTCCGTCCCGAGGACTTCGACCGCCGCCATCCGCTCGCCGCCCTGCTGCCGGTCCTGGAGCGCCAGCGTCCGGTGCTGCACCTGTCGCTGGGACGGCTGGCCCGCCACGAGCTCGCCGCGATGCTCGAGGCCGTCTACGGCCGGGTGCCGGCCCCCGAGACGGTCGTCGCGCTGCACCGCCGCACGCAGGGCAACCCCTTCTTCGTCGAGGAGCTGCTCGCCACCGCGGGATCCGCCGACCCGGAGGCACTGACCCGCGCCGCGCTCCCGTGGAACGCCGCCGAGGCGGTCCTGCGGCGCCTCGACGCCCTCGCGCCCTCCGAGCGCGCCGTCGTCGACGCCGCCGCGGTGCTGGCCGGCCGCGTCCCGTTCGACCTGCTGGCCGAGGTGACCGAGCTCGACGAGGACCGGCTCATCGCCGTGCTGCGCACCTCGTCGACCACGGCCTGCTCAGCGAGGGCGACAACGACAGGGCGCCGGCCACCACGCCGAGCTGGTCGCCGCCGCCCGCGGCGGCGCCGAGAGGTACCTGCGCGAGGGCTCGGGGCTCCTCGCGGTGCGGCTGGCCGAGCTCGGCGTGTCCGGCGCCGACCAGCTCGCCGTCCCGCCCGTCGCCGACGAGCTCGCCCTGCGCTCGATCGCGACCCGTGCGGCGCTGGCGATCGGGTTGTCCGACCTGGCGTCCCGGCACGCCGAGCAGTGGCGGGCGCTGGCCGCCGAGGCCGCCGTCGACGCCGAGCTCGCCGCCGCGCTGCGGCACCTGGCGCTGCTCCGCTTCTACACCGGCGACACCGACGCCTACTGGGCGCTGCTCGACGAGGCGTTGGAGGTCGCCGCCAGGCTCGGTCCCAGCGAGGAGCTGGGCTGGTGCCTGGCCTACCGTTCGCAGGCGCACATGTTCGCCGACGAGCACGCCGACGCGATCGCGTGGGCTGACCGCGCGCTGGCGATCGCCGACGCCGTCGACGCGCCTGCCGTGCGCGCCTACGCGCTGGTCAACAAGGGCACCGCCCTGTGCTCGCTCCCCGGCAGCGGGGAGCACGGTGCGGCGCTGCTGGCGCAGGCCCGCGCGGAGGCCCGTCGCGCCAACGACATGCTCACGTTGACCCGCGGGTACAGCAACGCGCTGCTGTACGCGCTCGACGAGAGCCGCTGGGCCGACGCCCGCCGGCTTCTCGACGAGGGCTGGGCCGTCGCCGAGCGCCACGGTCTGGACGGCGCCGCGGCGAAGATGGCCGGTCTCGGCGTCAGCCTGGCGTTCTGCGAGGGTGACGTCGACGCCGCCACGCGGTGGCTGGACAAGGGTCGCCGCACGGTCGCCGCGCCCGCCTCCGAATTGTGGCTGTTGCGGATGGAGGGTGCCCTCGCGCTGGAGCAGGGCGACGTGGGTGCCGCCACGACCGCCCTGGAGCGCCTGCGCGACGAGCGCGAGCGCCGCCGCGGTGGCAAGGGGGCGCTGTTCGCCGCGCAGCTCGCCGCCGCCGTGGCCGCGACCCGGCACGACGCACGGGGCGCGGCCGCGGTGCTCGACGATGCGCGCGAGGGCCTGCGCCACCTGGGCCGCGACACCCTCGCCGAGGCCGCCTACGGGATCGCCGTCGACGCGCTCGTCGCCGGCGTGGACCCGGACACGGTGGAGGGCTTTCTGGGCGGCGTGGCGGGCGATGCGTCAGGGGACCGGCACGCCGGGCTGCGCGCCGCGGTCGCCGGGCTGACCGCCGAGCGCCGCGGCGACCCGGAGGCCGCGGCGACGGCCTACCGCGCGTCGCTCGCGGCGCCGCAGTCGTGGCGCGGCGCGTCGACGATGGCCGAGCTGCACCTGCGGCTGGCCCGATGCTGCGACCTCCTGGGCGACCGGCGGGCGGCGGCGGCCGATGCGCTGCTGCGCCGGCAGACGGGCGCGGACACCGACCTGTTGACTCCCCGCGAGCACGAGGTCGTGGCCCTCGTCACCGAGGGTCTGACCAACCGCCAGATCGCCGACCGGCTGTTCATCTCCGCCAAGACCGCCGCCGTCCACGTTTCCAACATCCTGGCCAAGACGGGGTTGTCGTCACGCACCGAGGTCGCGGCGTGGGCGCTGCGCTCCGGTCGGGCCCGGCGCGGCTAAGTCTCGCCGCACACCCCGGGGTGGGGGGGGGGGCCCCCCCCCACCCGGGGGGTGGCGTGCGGCGCCCCCCGCCCCCCCCCGGGCGGGGGCCCCCCCCCCCCCCCCCCCGGGGCCCCCGGCCCCCCCCCCCGGCGGGCGCGGGGGGGGGGGGCGGCGGCCGCCGCCGCCCCGTGGATCCCCACCGAATCGGTGGGCGATCCACGGCGGCCCGGGGAATGGGCGCGGGGCCTAGCATTGAGCCGATGGCGACGGCGCTGATCTGGGACGACGAGCACCTGCGCTACGACTTCGGCCCGTCGCACCCTCTGCGGCCGATCCGCGTCGAGCTGACCGTCGACCTCATCCGCGCCTGCGGGCTCGTCGACGGCGACGACGTCGTGACGCTGCCCCGCAGCCCCTACGGCGACGACGACGTCCTGCGGCTGCACGACGCGGCCTACGTCGACGCGGTCCGGCGCCTGTCGGCCGAGCCCGACCCGCGCGGGAACCTCCGGTTCGGGCTGGGTGCGGGCGACAACCCGGTCTTCGCCGGGATGCACCAGGCGTCCCTGGACGTCTGCGGCGCCTCGGTCGCGGCCGCCGAGGCGGTCTGGAGCGGCCGCGCCGCGCACGCCTTCAACCCGGCCGGGGGGCTGCACCACGCCATGGCGGGCGCAGCGTCGGGGTTCTGCGTCTACAACGACCCCGCGGCGGCCATCGCCTGGCTGCTGGACGCCGGCGCGAGCCGGGTCGCCTACGTCGACGTCGACACCCACCACGGGGACGGGGTGCAGGCGTTGTTCTACGACGATCCCCGCGTGCTGACCCTCAGCTTCCACGAGTCCGGGCGCTACCTGTTCCCCGGCACCGGCTTCGCCGACGAGGTCGGCATCGGTGACGCGCGGGGCACGTCGCTGAACGTGCCGCTGCCGCCGGGCACCTGCGGGGAGGTCTACCTCGAGGCGTTCGACGCGGTGACCGGACCGGCCCTGGACGCCTTCGCCCCCGACGTGCTCGTCACGCAGCTGGGCTGCGACACCCACGTCACCGACCCCCTGGCCCACCTCGCGCTGACCACCGACGACTACGCCGCGCTCGCCCGCCGGCTGCACAGCCACGCGCACCGTCGGGCGTCGGGCCGCTGGGTCGCCCTCGGCGGCGGCGGCTACCAGGTCGCCTCGGTCGTGCCGCGCGCCTGGACGATCTACTTCGCCGAGCTCAGCGGCGGCGAGCTGCCGCTGGAGGTGCCGTGGGACTGGCTGCACCGCGCCGAGGAGGCGGTCGGCGAACGGCCTCCCGCCACGTTCTCCGAACATCCGCTCCACGTCGACCCCGAGCGCCGGGCGGCGCGGCGGTCCGAGGCGGTCGCAGCGGTCGAGGCGCTCAAGCGCGAGGCGTTCGGGCTGCTGGAGCGACGCGCGTGAGCCGCCCGGCGTGTGAGGTGCAGGCGTGAGCCGCCCGGCGTGTGAGGTGCAGGCGTGAGCACCGGCACCGCGGTCGCCGGCGACCTCGACGGGTTGCGCGAGCACGTCGTCGGCGCCCGGCTCGCCGGCAGCGTCGCGACGAGCCCGCGCAGCACCGTCGGCAACTGCGTCCGCCTGGTGGAGGGCCGGGAGCGCTACACGTTCGGCCTGAGCGACCACCGGACCGCGACGGTGCGCGAGGCCGTCGACGCTGTCCGGGCCCTGTGCGGCGGTGACCCCGGCGGCACCGACGACCCCGACGGCGACGGCTGGATCGACCCCGAGGCGACGCTGGCGGCCATCGCGCTCCACCGCGACCGGCTCGCCGGCCTGGTGGCCGCCGGCGGCGGCCGCGTGCTGCTCGCGACCGGGCACCCCACCGGCCTTCTCCCGCACTACGCCGCCCTCGCCCGGCGCCTGCAGGCCAGCGGCTCGACACTGCTCGCGCCGCTGGACGACCGCTTCGTCCACAGCGACGAGCACGGGCGCAGTCGCCGGCTGCGGTTCCTCGACGGCGTCGCGTGCGTCACCGACGGCGGCGCGCTGCTGCACAGCCACCGCAGCCGCTACATGGAGGCGATGCTCGACGAGCTCGGCGGCGGCCCCGGAGACGTGGACCTCGTCGTCGGCGACCACGGCATGGCGGGGGCGGCGATCGAGCGGGGGCTGCACACCCTTTCCATCGCCGACGTCAACGACCCCGCCCTCCCGCTGGCACAGGCGCGGGGCCGCACCGACGCGGTGCTGCCCATCGACGACAACCTCGCGCCGAGGCTGTTCATACCGGTCACGGCGGGCGTTCTCGGACTGGCCGAATGAACGGCGACAAATTGTCGCACGAGCGGGTCACGATGTTGTACAGTAGCTGTGGCCTTACAGAGCGTGACTACAAGGATGGGTCTGGTAATGGACGAGACAACACCGCAGCAGCCGCGGAAGGGCTACTCCCGCCGCGATGTTCTCCGCGCCGGGGCGGCCGCCCAGGCTCTCGTGTGGGTCGCGCCGGCCGTGACGGTCCTGCGCCCCACCGCTGCCCTCGCCGCCAGCCCGGCTCCGGGACCGGGCCCCAACGAGGGGACCAACACGCCTACCAACCAGCCTCCGGGCCCGGGCGCCGGCCCCGGCGGCGGCGGGCGACCGGACACGCCTCAGCGCCCGACCCGCGGCGGCGGCCGGACCCCAACGGCGGACATCGCGCCGCAGGCCGGTGGGTTCACGCCCTCGGGCGCCGTGGGCCAGCTCGCGAACACCGGCCTGGACGCGGGATCGCTCGCCGCGCTCGGCGGGTCGGCGTGCTCTGCCGATCGCGCCTTCGTCGGCGGCGCGTCGCTGTACGCCCCGCGCAAGCGTGCGGCGCGGGCCGCCGAGCACCACGGCGCGCTGGGGCCCGACGACACCGACTGACGTGCTTTCGCAGGCCGCCGCACGGGGTCGGATCGCGGCGGCGGCCGATGTCTGCGATGCGTTTCCGCGCGCTCGGCCACGCTTTCGCCGTCGTGGCCGACGACCCCGCACTGGCGGGCTATCTCGCGCGTTTGCTGGCGCCGTTCGCCGTCGACGAGCCGGTGCCGCGCGCCTACACGATCGCCGGGCCGGACCCGTCGCGCGGCACCGCGACGCTGTCGTATGACGGCGCGGTGGTGCTCGCCGACGCAACGCCCCCGCACGTCCTGGCGACGCTGCTGTGGCACGTCAACGCCGAGGTCCTCGCCCGCACACCCGACGCGGTGCTGCTGCACGCCGCCGCCGCCGAGCTCGACGGGACGGCGGTCGTCCTGCCGGCGGTCAGCGGGTCGGGCAAGACGACCCTCGTGGCCGGCCTGGTCCGCGCCGGCATGCGCTACCTCACCGACGAGGCCGTCGCCGTGGACCCGCACACCTTGACCATCGCCCCGTTCGCCAAGCCGCTGTCGATCGACCCCGGCTCGTTCGCAGTCCTCGCCGACCTCGAGCCGGCCGCCGACGAGGCGCCCCCGTGGACCGCCGGGCCGCTGCAGTGGCACCTCACCCCGGACGAGCTCGGCGCCGACCGGCTGGCCGGGCCGGCCCGTCCCGGCGTCGTGGTCACGCCCCGCTACGAGGCGGGCGCCCCGGTGCGCCTGGAGCCACTGACCCCCGGCGAGACGCTGCTCGTCCTGGCCGACAACACGTTCGCCTTCCACGACGCCCGCCGGCGCAACCTCCAGGTCCTCGCCGGCGTCGCCGAACGTACCCGCGGCTACCGCCTCACCGGCGGGGACCTCGACGAGTGCGTCGCCGCCGTCCTGGCCATCTGCCGGGCGCCGGTGGGAGCCGGATGACGCCGTCCCGCGCGGCCCCTGCCGGGGGGGACGCGGTCGCCGCCGGCACCGTCGCCGTCCCGGCCCCCGGCGTCGTCGCCGTCGCGGTCGCCGACGAGGTCGTGCTGCTCGACGAGCGCAGCGGCGTCCTGCACCTGCTCAACCCGTCCGCGGCGCGGGTGTGGGCGGCGCTGGACGGGCGCCGCAGCGTCGCCGCCGTCGGCCGTACCATGGCCGTCGCCCACGGCGTCGACGTCGCCGACGTGGCACAGCCGGTGAGCGCGCTCGTGGCGCAGCTGGCCGCCGCCGGCCTCGTGACGCTGTCGGAGGACGCCCCGGCAGCCGGCGCCGGGCACGGCGGCGACGCGTCGCCGGCTCCCGGCGAGACCGGAGGAGCAGCGTGAGACTCGCCGGGCAAGACCTCACCGGCGGCGCCGAGCCGCCGCTGCGCTACATCCTGGGCAAGGTCCGCCGCCACCTGTACTGGGCGCGCAACGAGGGGCTGCGCAAGGCGGTGGAGGAGGAGGAGCTCAACCCCCTCATCGAAGTGCCCGACGCGCTGCGCAAGCGCTGGTGGCGCCTGCGCCACGGTGTGACCCCCGGTTCGGCGCGGCCCGTGTACGTCGTCGGGCTGCAGCGCTCGGGCACGAACATGGTGGTGCGCGGGCTCGACCGCGCGCCCGAGTTCGAGGTCCACAACGAGAACGACCGCACCGTCTTCTCCCGCTACCAGCTGCGGTCGACCGAGCGCGTCGCGCAGGTCGTGGCCGCCAGCCGCCAGCAGTTCGTCCTGTTCAAGCCGCTGTGCGACTCCGACCGCGTGACCACGTTGCTCGACGACCTGGGCACCGCCGTGCCCGGTCGGGCGGTGTGGATCTACCGCGCGGTCGACGGGCGGGTCCGGTCGGCGGTCACCAAGTTCGGCGACCACGACCAGCAGGTCCTGGCCACCGTCGCCGCGGGTGGTGGGGGGCACCTGTGGCAGGCCCGCGCGCTGACCGCGCGCCAGCGCGAGCTCGTCGCGTCGCTCGACCCGGCCGGCATGACCCCCGCCTCGGGGTCGGCGCTGTTGTGGTACCTGCGCAACGAGCTGTACTTCGAGCTGGGCCTGGACCGGCGCGACGACGTCGCCCTGGTGTCCTACGACGCGTTCGTCCGCGACGCCGACGCGGCGATGCGGGCGCTGTGCGCCTTCCTCGGCGCGCGGTACCGGCCGGCGCTCGTCGCGCACGTCGACCGGCGTTCGTGGCGGCCGGGCCCCCAGCTCGACATCGACCCGCGCGTGCGCCGGCTGTGCGACGACCTGACCGCGCGTCTGGACGCCGCCGCGACGGCCGGCGTGGCGTCGCGATGAGCCCGACCCGCCAGGTCCGCCGTGGCTGAGCTCGCGCCGCTTGCCTCCCGCGAGCGGGGCGACCTTCTGCGCACCTCCGGCGCCACAGGGGTCGCGGCCGCGGTCGCGGTCGTGTCGGGCCTCGCGCTCGACGTGGTCATCGCCGCGGCTTTCGGAGCCGGGCGGACCACCGACGCCTTCTTCGTCGCGGCGCGGCTGCCGATCGGCGCCGTCACGATCCTCGGGCTCGGCGCGAACCAGGCGCTCGTGCCGCTGTTCTCGACCTGGGTCGCCACCAGGGGCGAGCGGCCGGCCTGGCGCTCGGTCTCCAGCCTGGTCAGCGGCGCCGTCGCCGGGGGCGTGGTGCTCGCCGGGCTCGCCGCGCTGCTCGCCGCGCCGCTGGTCACCCTGCTCGCCCCCGGGCTGGAGGAAGGTGCGCAGGCGCTCGCCGCCGAGCTGTTGCGCATCCTCGTCCTCGTCGTTCCGCTGACCGCGGTGGCCGAGATCCTGCGCGCGCTGCTCAATGCCCGCCACTCCTTCGTCCTGCCCGCGCTCAGCAACGGCATCCTCAACGCGGTCGCCGCCGCGGTCATCATCGGCAGCGGTGGCCGCGACGTCCGCGTCGTCGCGTGGGCCTACGTCGTCGGGTCGGTCGTCCGCATCGCCGCGCTGCTGCCCGCCGCGTACCGGCGCGGTTTCCGGCCGAGCCTCGCCGCCCCCTTCCGCGACCCCGACGCCCGGGCCGCCGCACGGCTGTGCGGTCGGCCGATGATGGGAGCCGGGCTGGCTCCCGCCGCCCGCATCGTCGAGCAGATGCTCGCGTCGTTCCTGCCGGCGGGGTCGATCACGATCCTGAACTACGGCTACCGGCTCGTGTGGGCGATCGGCGGGACGATGATGTTCCGCTCCGTCGTCGTCGCGATCGTCCCGCGGATGTCGGAGGCGACCGCCGCACGGCGCGACGACCAGGTCCGGCGGCTGACCGCCACCGGCACGCGCATCATGATGGCGATCGCGTTGCCGCTGACGGCGTTCATGGCCGTCCTCGCCGCGCCGGCGGTGCGGCTGGTGTTCCGCCGCGGCAACTTCGGCACCGACGACGCCGCCCTGCTCGGTGTCGTGGTGGCGCTGCTGTCGGCCTGCCTGGTCGGTGAGGCGCTCCAGCGTGTCCTGCTCACGCCCTTCTTCGCCCGGCTGGACGTCCGCACGCCGCTGCGCAACGCGGTGTACGGGGTCGGCACGAACCTGCTGCTGCTCGGTCCGTTCATGCTGCTGGCCCGCAGCGCAGACATGGCCCTGCTCGGCGTGGCCGCCGCGTTCGTCGTGTCCGAGTACGTCGGGCCGGTCCACGCGTGGCGGGCGCTGCGGGCCAGCACCGGGACGCCCGGGCGCGCGTTGCGCGACAGCTTCGTGCGCTTCGGGCCGCCGTCGCTGGCCGCAGGTGTCACCATGGCTGTGGTCGCCGCCGCCGTCGACCTGTCGGCGCCGCAGCCACCGGGCCAGCTGCTGCTGCGGCTGCTCGGCGTGGCAGCCGCCGGCGTCGTGGTCCTCGCGGGGGCCGCGCTGCCGCTGGGCGGAATCCAGACGCTGCGCGACCTGCGGCGCAACCTTCGCCCCGGAGCCCCGGCGGCCGCCGCGACGGCGCCCGTCGCCAGCCCCGGCACCGACCCGCGGGCCGGCGGCGCCACCGCACCCTCAAGTGCGGCCGACGCCGCGCCGACCTCGACACTGCACGCTCCCGAGGAGTACCGATGACCCAGCTTCCCACCTCCGCCACCGGACGCCTCGGCGCCGGCGGCTGGCTGGTGCCCAGCGCGCTGCTCGCGGCGCTGCTGGCCGCCGCCGTCGCGGTCGCCGGCCTGCAACCCGGCGGGTTGGTGTCCAAGGAGGTGCTGGTCCTGCCCGTCGGCGCGGTGCTGCTCGCGCTGCTCGCCGGGCTCAGCGTCGTGCGCTTCGGGGCCTTCGTCCTCGTGGTGCTCGCGCTGCGCGCCAGCCTGGACGTCGCCAAGCTGGGCGGTGCCAGCCCGCTGATGGAGCCCACCGTCGTCATCGGGGGCCTGCTGACCTTCACGGGCCTGGTGTGGCTCGGGGTGCGCCGCGTCGCCGGTCTCAGCCAGCCCCTGAGCCACCTCGAGTCGGCATTCCTCGCGTTCCTCGCGGCCGGCCTGCTCAGCGTGTTCGGCTCCACTGACGTGCTCACCAGCGCCACCGAGTGGGCCCGTATCGCCTCCGTGGCGGTGATGGTGCTCGTCGCGACGCGCCTGTTCGGCGACGAGCGCTACCGCCGGCGCGCCATCGTCGCGGTCTACGTGTCGTTCGTCGTGCCCGCGCTCGTGGCGGCGTACCAGGCCGCCACCGGCAGCGGGGTACGCGTCGTCGGTGAGTTCAGCCGGCTGCAGTCCACGTTCGTCCACCCCACGTCGTTCGCGATGTACCTGCTGTTCCTGCTCGTCATGGGCGCTGCGCTCCTGCTGACGCTGCGGGGTGTCCCGAGGCTCGTCCTCGCCGGCCGTGGCCGTCGCCGCGGTCTTCCTCATCGGCACCTACACCCGCGGCGCCTGGGTCGCCACGGCCGTCGGCCTGCTTGTCGTCGCCGGCCTGCACAGCCGCAAGATGCTGTTCGCCGTCGTCGGTGTGCTCGTCGCCGTCGCCCTCCTCGTCCCCTCGGTGTCCGGGCGCTTCGCGGACCTCGGCACCCAGACCAGGCCCTCGGGCGACCCCGGCAACTCGCTGGCGTGGCGCATGGGCCACTGGGGGGAGACGCTGGCACTGGCAGACGGTCGCCAGGTCACCGGGATCGGCCTGAAGATGGTCCGCGAGACATCCGTGGCCGCGGCCCACAACGACTTCATCCGGGCCTACACCGAGACCGGCGTCATCGGGCTGCTCGCCTACCTCGGGCTGCTGTTCGCCTTCGTGCGGACCGCCTTCGCGGCGCTGCGGTCGTCCGCGCAGGGCTTCGACCGCGGCCTGGCGATGGGCTTCGCCGGCTGCGTCGCCGGCCTGCTGACGATCAGCCTGACCGACAATGTCTTCTCCCAGGTCGTCGTGCTGTGGTACTTCGCGGTGTTCGCCGTGGCGGCCGCCGCCGTCGCCCGCCGCGACCGCGGTGAACAGCTGGCGGACGCGTGAGGATCCTGCACGTCAACAAGTTCCTGTACCGGCGCGGAGGCGCCGAGGCGTACATGGAGGACGTGGCGTCGCTTCAGGTCGAGCGGGGCCACACCGTCGCCTTCTTCGGGATGGCGCACCCGGAGAACACCCATCTGGAGCTGGCCGCGCACTTCCCGCCGCAGGTTGACCTGGAGCCGCCACCCCCTTCCGTGCGGGGCAAGGCCAAGGCCGCCGGGCGGATGCTGTGGTCGACGTCGGCGGCCAGGGGGATCGGTCAGGCCGTCGACGCCTTCGGTCCCGACGTCGTGCACCTGCACAACATCTACCACCAGCTGTCCCCGTCGATCCTGCGACCGCTGGCCGCGCGCGGCATCCCGGCGGTCATGACCCTGCACGACTACAAGCTGACGTGCCCCACCTACCTGTTTTTGGACAAGGGCACGCTGTGCGAGGCGTGCCTGGGCGGCGCGTTCTACAACGCACCGCTGCGCCGCTGTCGCGACGGGTCGCTGACCGCCAGCGCCATGATGGCGCTGGAGCTGTTCGTGCACCGGACGGCCGGCTCCTATGACCCCGTCTCCCGCTTCATCTGCCCCAGCCGGTTCCTGCTGGAGAAGATGCGCACCGCGGGTGTGTACCCGGACCGCCTGCGCCACCTGCCGAGCTTCGTGGAGACCTCCGCCGGCGACCCGGTGCGCGCCCCCCGTGCCGCGGTCGTCTACGCCGGACGGCTGTCGCCCGAGAAGGGCGTCGACGTGCTCGTGCGCGCGGCGGCGGCCCTGCCGCACGGCACGACCGTCGAGATCGCCGGCGACGGCAAGGACCGCGCGGCCCTCGAGGCGCTCGCGCAGGCGGAGGCGCCCGGGAAGGTGCGCTTCCACGGCCGGCTGCCCAAGGAGGCGATCCCTGAGCTCATGCGCGACGCGACCGCCGTCGTGTGCCCGTCGCGCTGCTATGAGAACCAGCCGCTGACCGTGCTCGAGGCGTTCGGTCTCGGGGTTCCCGTGGTCGGCAGCGACCTCGGCGGCATCACCGAGCTCATCACCGACGGCGTCGACGGCGTCCTGGTGCCCGCCGACGACCCCGCGGCACTGGCCGCCGCCCTGACGCGCCTGCTCGACGACGCCGACACGGCCGTCCTCATGGGCAAGCGGGGGCTGGACAAGGTCAGAACCGGCTTCTCCGCTGACGGCTTCAGCGCGGGACTCGAAGCCATCTACGCCGAGGCCGCCGGCAGCGTGCGTGTCGCCGCCGGCAAGGAGTAGGCAGCCATGCGCATCGCCATGGTCGGCGTCCGCGGCGTCCCGGCGACGTTCGGCGGTACCGAGCACCACGTCGAGCAGCTCGGCAGCCGTCTGGCCGCGCGCGGCCACGAGGTGGCCGTCTACTGCCGGCCCAACTACGTCCAGGGCCCGCTCGACAGCTATCGCGGCATGCGGCTGCGGCACCTGCCGACCGTGGGCACCAAGCACCTCGACGCGATCGTGCACAGCGGCCTGTCGACCATCGACGCGGTCCGCGGCGGCTACGACGTCGTGCACTACCACGCCCTGGGACCGGGCCTGGTGGCGCCGCTGCCGCGCTACGCCAGCCGCGCGAAGGTCGTGCTCACCGTCCACGGCATGGACAACGAGCGAGCGAAGTGGGGCCGGGTCGCCAAGACGGCGCTGAACACCGCCGCCTGGATGAGCGCGCACGTGCCCGACGCGACGATCACCGTGTCCAAGGCCCTGACGGCGCACTACGCCCAGGCCTACGGGCGCCAGGCGCACTTCATCCCCAACGGCGTGAACGCCGGACCGCGCCGCAGCGCCGAGGCGGTGCGCCGGCGCTTCGACCTCGGCGCGGACCCCTATGTGCTCTACGTCGGCCGGCTCGTGCCGGAGAAGGCGCCCGACCTGTTGATCCGCGCCTTCCGGCAGGTGCCCGGCGACGTCCGCCTGGTCGTCGCCGGCGGCTCGGCCTTCACCGACGACTATGTCGAGAAGGTCGGGCGCGAGGCGGCGAGCGACCCGCGGGTTGTGCTGCCGGGCTACGTCTACGGCGACGTCCTGTCAGACCTGTACGCCAACGCGGCCGTGTTCGTGCTGCCGTCGTTCCTCGAGGGGCTGCCGTTGACGCTGCTGGAAGCCGCCGCCCACGGCGCCGCCGTCGTCGCCAGCGACATCCCGCCGCACCGCGAGGTGCTGCTGGACGACGGCCCCGGCCACCGGCTGTTCCCGCCTGGGGACGAGGCCGAGCTGGCCGCGGTGCTCCGCCGGACCGTCGCCGACCCCGCCCCCGAGCGACAGGGCGCGGTCGCGCTGTGCGAGCGTGTCATGCGCGAGTACCGCTGGGACGCGGTCACCGAGGCGACCGAGGACCTGTACGGCCGGCTGCTCACCGGCCGTCCCTGACGTGGTGGCGGTCCCGCACCTCAGGCGCCGGGCGGCTCAGGCCCGCACCTCAGGCGCCGGGCGGCTCAGTCGCGGTAGCCGTAGCGGTGGAGGTGCTCGCCCAGCGAGCGCTCCAGCAGCGTGATCGTCGCGGCATCCAGGTCGCGGCGGAAGGCGGCGCTGCGACCGCTGTCGAACGTGTGGCGGGCCAGGCCGGCCGAGAACGCCGCGTCCGGCTCCAGGCCGCAGAACCGCACCATGTCGACGAAGGCCCGCTCGGGATCGGCCAGCCCGTCCTCGTAGCGCACCTGATGCCATGACTGCGGCGGCAGACCCGCCCGGTCCTGCTCGTGGGCGTCCATCGTCGCCTTCCACACCAGCCCGGCGAGGAGCACGAAGGACCGCCCCGACGCCTCCCACTCCTCCAGGTAGGCCTCGGGCAACGAGCGCAGCGTCGCGACGTTGCCGTAGTCGCGCCACCACGGCATCTGCACCAGCGAGTTGGCCACCGCCCGCCCGTCGCGCACGACGTGGAGGTGGCGGGCCTCGGGAAAGCACGCCGCGATGAACCGGCCTCGGGGCCACCCGGTGAACTTGTGCACGAAGACGGGAGCACCCTGGGCGGCGGCGCGCCGCTCGAAGAAGTCCCGGAAGCGGCCGGCCAGCCACGGGGTCGCGTCGTCGGCGCGCAGGGCGCGCCCGGGTGTGGACACGATCGGCGAGACCTGGGTGTCGAGCAGCTGGTAGGCCTCCGACGGCGCGTACCGCACCCGTCCCTTCCGCGAGAACGAGGCCGGCATCCGGCGGTACAGTGGGCCATTGCCGCGGCCGCGCAGCGGGGCCCACGGCAGATTGTCCTCGATGTTGGACACGAAGCCGACCTGCGGGTGCCGCGCGAGCACCTCGGAGAACAAGCTCGACCCGCAGCGGCCGCTGCCGGTCATGAAGACGAAGCGTGTCACCGTATCCCGTCCTGCCGGTCGCGCGGCTGGGAGCCGCGCACGGTGGGGAACAGGGTACAGTGTAGCGCAGCGTAGGACTTGCCGTTACAATGGGTAACTAGACTGGTCGCGCGCGGCGGGCCGGCCGGCCCGGCTGGTCCGGTCGGCCGGGTGGGCAGGCTGCGACCTTCCCTTCGACGTGTTGAAGTAGGTGGCTGATGGAGATTCGGGAGTACTGGCTGGCCCTGGGCCGGCGCCGCTGGGCGCTGGTCCTGGCCCCGTTGCTGGCGGGGCTGCTCGCGTTGGCCGCCGCGGCGCAGCGCCCTGGCGAGTTCGAGGCGACCACGACGGTGCTCCTGCCGAGCGGCGGCGACACGGACAACCCGCCGATCACGCGGCAGCTCACCGCCAACGTGGACGCGGTGCTGGAGTCCGACCTCGTCGCGAGCCAGGTCAGCCAGGAGACGGGGGTGCCGGCGGGCCGGATCGCCGATCGTCTGGAGGCCGAGCGCGCCGGCGAGGGCAACCTGGTGGAGGTCCGCTACCGCGGCACCGACCCGGAGCAGAGCGAGCAGATCGCCGACCTCGCCGCGCGTGAGGGCCTGCGGGTGCTGCTCGACGGCCAGGACGCCGAGGCCGAACAGCTCCGGCAGGCGGCCCAGGCCAACTACGACCGGGCGCAGGAGGCCATCGACGAGTTCCTGGCCGACAACGACGTCATCAACCCGTCTGTGGAGTACCAGGCCGCGATCCAGGCGCTCAACTCGCTGCGCAACCAGCTCATCAACGCGCAGAACAATGGCGACGACTCGCTCGCGGCGCGTCTGAGCCGGGTCATCAAGGCGCGGCAGAACGACCTCGACGAGCTCGGCGCCCTCCTGCGCGAGTTCACCCCCCTGACCGACGCCGCGGGCCGCGCCGGCGTGCTGCTGCAGGAAGCCGAAGGCGACGAGCTCGACGTGGCGGCGCAGCTGGCGACCATCGACGCGGAGTCGACCATCACCACCCAGCAGGCGACGGCGGTCCCGCGGTTGCCCGCGATCATGCAGCTCGTCGGCCTCGCGGTCATCGTCTCGCTGCTCATCGTCATCGGGGTCCTGCTGCTCGGCGCGGCCTCGACCCCACCCCGCCGGCTGGAGGGCGCACCACCGCCCGCCCGCACGCGTGCCCGCAGCGGCGTCTAGGCAGGAGCCACTCTGCACGCCTCATCCTCCTCCGCCCGCCAGGCTTCACCGGCCGACGGACCCGCCGTCCAGCCCGGTTCCCCTCCCGCGCAGCGCCCGCCGTCCCGGCGCCGGCGCCGCAGGCGGACCATCGCCGGAGCGCTGGCCATCCTGCTGGTCGGGATGGTCGCCGGCGCGGCGGTCTCACTGCGGCTGACGGAGGGCCCGCGGGCCGGCGACGACGCGCCATCCGGGGAGTCCCGGCCGGACGCGCCGCCCGGTCGGGCGGGGGCGGGCGCGTCCGCGGACGACTTCCAGCTGCGGACCTGGGCAGCGGTCAACGAGCTGCCGTCCTACGACCCCGAGCCGGCGGCGGCCGTGGCCGACGCCGAGCGCTTCGATCTGCTCACCGCGCTGCGCCCCACCTACGCCGGCGAGGTCGGCGCCATGCGCGCGGCGAACCCGGATCTGCAACTGCTGGTCTACATGAACGGCTCCTACGCCACGCGGGTGCAGGAGTTCACCTATCCCGAGGACTGGTACGCCCGCGACGCGAGCGGGCTGAAGGTCCGCTCGCAGCGCTTCGGGGCGTTCCTCATGGACCCGTCGCACCCGGGTTGGGTGGCCGACCGCGCCCGGACCTGCGCGAACTTCATCGCCGAGAGTGGGTACGGGGGCTGCTTCGTCGACGACCTCGGGGCGGGGAGCCTGTTCGCCAGCGTGGTGACCGGCCAGCCGATCAACCCGGCCACGGGCAGTGAGTGGACGACCGCCGAGTGGCTGGAGGCCACCGCCGGGATCGCGGCCGCCGTCAAGCGGGAGGTCGGCCCGGCTCCCGTCATCGGCAACGGCCTTGGCGACGGCGGGCGCTACTTCTCCAGCGAGGCACCGACCAGCCGGCTGCTCGACATCCTCGACGGCGGCATCGCCGAGGGCTGGCTGCGCCAGGGCATGGCGCCGCTGGACGACCAGCCGTCGGAGGGGGAATGGCTGGAGAACGTCGACCTGCTCGTGGATGCCGACCGCAACGACAAGACGGTCCTGACGCTGACCAAGACCTGGGGAGAGGGCACGCTCGAACAGAAGCAGCGGTGGTACGACTTCACGCTGGCGTCGTTCCTGCTCGGTGCCGGCGAGGACGCCCACTTCGCCTTCAGCTTCGACCCTGCCTCGCCTCCTACCGGGGTCACCCACCCGACCGACCTCGACCTGGGCGCGCCCCGCGGCGTGTACACGCGGCGCGACGGGGTCTACCAGCGCGACTTCACCCGCGGGCGGGTCCTGGTCAACCCCAGCCCCCTGCCGGGCGCGGTCGATCTGGCCCGGCGCGTCGGCGACCCTCAGGGACGGTCGCGGGAGCGGGCGTCGCGGGCGCCCATGGGCGCCCGGCTCCGCCCCCCCCCCAGGCCCGCCCGACCGGGGGCCGGGGACCCTCGCCCCCCCCCCAGCCCCCAACGACCGCCACCCGCCATCGGCACAGCACACCGCGGGCGTCCCCCGGACGGGTGATGGCCCAGGGGCGACCGGGGGAGCACCGTGGCGGGAAGCGGGTTGTTTCGTCGACTGCGCATCGTGGGGGGAGCGCTGCTGTTGGCGGTGGCGCTGTTGCTCGCGGGCCTGGGGCCGGGGGCGGTGCCGGTCGCGGCGGCGGGGGAGAACCTGACGTTCCGCGGCTCGGTGGACCGCGCCGGTGTGAGCTGGCGGGTGCACAAGTTCACCGTCAGCGGGCCGGGGACCATCGACGTGGTCTTGGACTGGGACAACACCGCGGCCGACCTCAACGTCGGGCTGCGCAACCCCGCGGGCACGTTCGTGAAGTGGGCGTCGACGAAGAACAAGCCGGAGCGGCTCACGTTCCCGGACGCGACGGCCGGGGACTGGGCGATCGGCGTCAAAGCCGTCAGCGGCGCCGCAAGCTACACCGCGACGGTCACGACCCCGGGCGGCGACTCGGCCTCGCCGTCGGGTGCCGTCGTCCAGCCGCAGTGGGTCCGCCAGATCGGCGCGTCGGGCCGCGCACAGATGTATCCCTCCGGTGTCGACGTCGCGCGCCCGTCGCGGGGCGCAACCGGTTCGCTCGCCGGTCAGGCCGGCTGGGTGTTCATCGCCGACACCGGCAACGACCGCATCGCGGCCTACACGGCCGACGGCAAGCTGCTGTGGCAGTCGGGCATCCGCGGGCGGGGCGACGGGCAGTTCTCCGAGCCGCGCGACATCGCCTACCTCGGCGGCCGCCTGTACGTCGCCGACACCGGCAACAACCGCGTCCAGGTCATGAACGCCGCGACCGGCGGCTTCGTCGCGAAGTGGCCGACGTTCTTCGGCGCGATCATGGGCGTGACCCCGGGCAAGGACCGCACCGGCGCGTGGAAGGTCATCGTCGCGGACGGCAAGAACAGCCGGATCTCGATCCACGACCCGGCGGACACGACGCGGGTGTACGTGGGGTCGTTCGGCAAGGGTGACGGGCAGCTCAACGAGGTCCGCGACGGCGCGTTCGACAGCAGGGGCAACCTGTACACCGCTGACTTCCGCAACCACCGGGTGGCGGTGTTCGACGCGACGGCCGACGGCGGGTGGGCGTGGCGGGGCAGCTTCGGGTCGCTGGGGGGCGACCCGGGGCAGTTCCGCGGTCCGTACGGCATCGAGGTCGATGACGCCGATGGGGTGTACGTCG
>JAUJMQ010000025.1:33593-34989 GCA_030446775.1 Egibacteraceae bacterium | reverse complement strand
CCTAGCCCACCACGACGTCTACCTCACCGTCGGGGAGAACATCGGCCGGCCCGGCTGCACGATCCCCACCGGGGGGATCGAGTGGCGACCGGTCCGCCAGCCGGTCGTGCTCGACGACTGGCCGGCCAGCCGCGAGGGCCGGCCCGACCGGTTCACCACCGTCGCGAGCTGGCGTGGCGCGTTCGGGCCTGTCACCCACGGCGGCCGGACCTACGGGGTGAAGGTCCACGAGTTCCGCAAGGTGGTCGCGCTCCCCCAGCGCGCCCCCGGCATCTTCGAGATCGCGCTCCACATCCACCCGGCCGACGGGCCCGACCGGCGGCTGCTCGAAGACCATGGCTGGCGGCTGGTCGACCCGAGGCAGGTCGCCGCCGACCCCGACGCCTTCCGCGCCTACGTGCAGACCTCCGGCGCGGAGTTCTCGGCCGCCCAGGGCATCTACGTCGACACCGCCAGCGGCTGGTTCAGCGACCGCACCGTCCGCTACCTCGCGTCGGGCAAGCCGGCGCTGGTGCAGGACACCGGCTTCGCCCGCAACCTGCCGGTCGGCGAGGGGCTCGTCGCCTTCACGACGCTCGAGGAGGCCGTGGCCGGCGCCGAGGGGATCACCCGCGACTATGACCGGCACAGCCGCGCCGCCCGCGCGCTGGCCGAGACCTACTTCGCCTCCGACGTCGTGCTCGGGCGACTGCTCGACGACGCCGGCGTCGCGCCGTGACGACGGCGACCCATGACGGCCTGACCATCGTCGTCAGCGGCAGGGTCGGCGCCGTGCCCGCCCAGGGCGGCGCGACGTGGGCACGCCTTGGCCTATGTCGATGCGACGTGCGCCAGCGCGCTCGAGACGAGCAACCTCGCCGGCGTGGTCGTCTGCTGGGTAGGGGGCGATGTCAAGGTGCAGTCGGTTCTTGCCGCGCTTGGGCTCGTCGACCGCGAGCAGCTCCAGCCAGGTCGCCCGGGCCGCCGGGTGGCGCAGCCCGACCAGCCCGGGTCGCCGTCTGACCACGGGCCAGCCCGTCGCGTCGCTCCAGAAGGCGGCGAGTGCACCGGGGTCCGCGCTGTCGACGGCGACCGCCGCGACGGTCGGGGCGTCGCGGTACTCGTGGCGGGGTTCGAGCACACAGAACTCGTTGCCTTCGGGGTCGCGCAGCACCACCCATGGGACGCCGCCTTGCCCGATGTCGATGTGCTCGGCGCCGCGGTCTACGCACCGCGCCACCGTGTCCCGTTGCTGCTCGGTGCTGGAGGAGGCCAGGTCGAGGTGGATGCGGTTCTTTCCCGCCTTGGGGTCGCCGACCGGCACGAACACCAGCGCCGGAAAGCCGCCATCACCCCAGCCCGGCCCGTCCTCGACCTCGACGGCCACTTCGTCAGGTTCGTCTACGGTCACCGTCCA
>JAUJMQ010000025.1:31848-33493 GCA_030446775.1 Egibacteraceae bacterium | reverse complement strand
AGGTCATGGAGGAACGGCGACGCCAGCCGCTTGGTGCCCCGGCCGACCGGCAGGCGGCGGGCAAGCGCACCCGCAGCCGCACCGACGCCCAACCCGACGAGCGCGTCGGACGGGTAATGGCGCCCGGTGTACACCTGTACGTAAGCCACCACGACCGCCGTCGCGCCCAGGAACGGCAAGAGACTCGGAGCGTCGGCCGTAGACGCGACGGCGAACGCGGTGGCGGCGCCGGTGTGACCCGACGGGAAGGCGGACGTCGACGGCTCGCTGCGGCGACGCTCGCCTGCAGGGAGGCGCTGGGCATCGGGACGCCCGCGATCGGTGGCGGGCTTCACCAGCCCATCCTCGACTACGGTCGCTATCGCCATACCAACCCATCCCCGGGCGGCGGCGGCACGCGCTTCCGGCGTCCCGTCAGCCAACAACCGCGCCGAGGCGGCGACCCACGGCACCAGCAGCTCGATCGCCCGGGCAAGTGTCTTCAGCACCGGCCGCAGGGGTCCGTGATCCGTGTCGGCCAACCGCGTCAAGCCCCGTTGGTCGAGCTGGCTCACGCGCGATCGGACCCGACCCTTGGGCTGCGTGAGGTGGGTTGCGACCGAAAACATGGCACCTCGTGCGGCGGCGTAGAGGTCCAACCGGCTCGGGCCGCGCGGTCAGGTGTCGGACGGGGTGGTGTCTGCCGGGTTCGCGCCGCGCTGCCCCATCGGCCGCGGCTTGCCGACGGTCGTGTCCGTGCGCGTCTGGCGTTCCATCTCGGCGTTGATCTCGGCTCCGAGCAGGACGATGAACGCGGTGAGCAGGAGCCACAACATCAGCACGACGATCCCCGCGAGCGACCCGTAGGTCTCACCGAACTTGCCGAAGTTGTTGACGTACAGGGTGAACAGCGCCGACCCGATCAGCCACAGGACAGTCGCCACGATCGCGCCCGGGGAGATCCATCTGAACGAGGCCTTGTCCCGGTTGGGTCCGTACTTGTAGACGACCGCCAGGGCACCGACCATCATCGCGGTCAGCAGCACCCATCGCGCGACCTGCACGGCGATCTGGGCGGCCTGGCCGAGGCCCAGGGTGCTCAGCATGGCCGGGAGCACCGCGATGAGGCCGATCGCGACCAGCAGGAACAGGATGGCACCCAGCGTCAGCAGGATGGCGATGCCCCGCTTGATCGGGAACTTGCGGGTCTCGTCCTCGTCGTAGGCGACGGTGGTTCCCTCCATCAGGCCGGACATCCCGCCAGAGGCACCCCACAGGGCCAGGGCGACGGAGATGGCGAGCGCGATCGACAGCGTCGACTGGCCGCCTTGGGCCACGTTCGTCACCTGCCTCTGGATGAGCTCAGCTGCCGCGCTCGGCAGTGCCTGTGTCACGGATTGCGTTTGCTGCACCATCTGCTGCGGCTGGGCGACCAGCGACCACAGTGACATCGCGGCCACGATCGCCGGGAAGATCGCGAGCAGGCCCTTGAAGGCCACGCCGGCTGCCAGCAGCGTCAGATGATCGTCCTTGACCTCGGCGGCCGTTCGCTTGGCGATCTCCTTCCAGCCACCGGACGGAATGTCCGACGGCTTGTCGGCTGCCGCGCCGGGGTGCCGGTCCTGGGTGCCGCTGCGTCGGTCCGCCATCGCTCCTCCTTATCGCT
>JAUJMQ010000025.1:0-31748 GCA_030446775.1 Egibacteraceae bacterium | reverse complement strand
GGGTGCCGGTCCTGGGTGCCGCTGCGTCGGTCCGCCATCGCTCCTCCTTATCGCTCTTATGGCTATGGGTCAGTCCTGGTCGTCGACCGCGTAGAGCTCGTCGCGGTCGCGCTCGTCGCCTTCGGAAGACAGCCGTGACTCGTGGCGCTGCTTGGCCTCCGCCAGCTCGCCGCCGATCCGCTGCAGCCGCTCGTCGCCGAAGGCTTCGCGCAGCTTGGGAAACAGCTCGCTCTCCTCCTCCTCGGCGTGGTGCTCGACGTTCTCGATGAGGACCGTCATCTTGGGGACGAACTCCTCGTCGTCGGGTTGCAGTGCGGCGATCTCCTTCATCAGCACGTCGACGACGTGGTGCTCCTGCTCGCCTTCCTTGACCAGATCCTCGGCCTCGCCCCCGACCTTCTCCGCCTCCGGGTAGAACACCTCCTCCTCGATGGAGGTGTGCACCTCCAGCTCGCGAAAGATCCGCTGCTGCAGGGTGCGCATCCGCTCGGTGTCGTCTGCCTCCTTGGCGTCTGAGAACTGCTGGAACAACCCCCGCACCGTGTCGTGATCGGACTTCAGCAGCTCCAACGCGTCCACGTACACCCCTTGTCGCCTCACCCGGCTCGCCGTCGTCTTGCCCAGCCCGGGGCTGGTCGTCCCCCGAGCCGGTCGCGGGTAACCGCGCCGCGGGCGCGCATCCGGTCCGGCGCTCACGCCATGATGCGGTTCACAGCCTTGAAGTCCTCGGTGACGTAGAACGCCTCACGGATCAGCGAACGGGTCTTGCGGCTGTGGATCGTCGCGAGCTCGCGCCGGCGGTCCTCGTAGTGCAGGTACACCTTGACCGTCGTGGCGTCGATCTGGACCTCGTTCCACGACGGCGGCGTCAGCCCCCGCACCCGCCGCGTGCACGCGGTCGACGAGTTGCAGATCAGCGTGCCGTTCAGACCCCAGAAGAACGGCACGTGCTTGTGGCCCGACAGCACGACGTCGAGGTCGAGGTCGGTCAGGACCTCCAACAGGTCGCCGGCGTCGGTGATGATGTTGCGTTCCCGCCCGGTGCCCGGGATCGGCACGAGGTGGTGGTGGATGACGAAGACCTTGATGTCGTCGGGCTCGTCGAACTGGGCGCGGATCCAGTCGTAGCGCTCCCGCCCGACGTGGCCCTCGTTGAGGTCGGGCTGGGAGGAGTCGACGCCGACGATCGTCAGCCCTGTCGCGCCGCGCCGCTCGGCTCGCACCGTGTCAAACGGCTGGCGCAGGCGGGTGAAGCGCTCGCCGAACAGCCGCTGGAAGTGGATGTAGCCGACGTTGCGCCCGTCGTGGTTTCCGGGCACGACGACGGTGGGCGCCGAGAACTGCCCGATCCAACCCGCTGCCTCCTGGAACTCCCACTCGTAGCCGGCCGCGGTGAGGTCGCCGGCCACGACGACGACGTCGGGTTCGAGCGCGTTGACGCGCTCGACCACGGAGGTCATCAGCGCCGCGTCGAACGTCACCTCGCCGCAGTGGATGTCGCTGACCTGGGCGACGCGCAGCGGGATGCGTGAGATCGCCATGGCGGAGCCTCCTTTGTCTCCCGACAGCCTGCCGGAGATAGGCTCCGGGCAACAGGGGGTGACCGCGGTGACCGAGCAGCTGACGCACAGCCTCGTCAAGGCGCTGCGCAACGTCCCCGACCTCACCTCGTTCGACGACAAGGTGCTGCTCGCGATGGCGGGCGCGTCGGCGAACCTGCTGTGGTCGGCGGGCAGCACCGTCTTCGAGCGCGGCAACCAGGCCCAGGCCCTCTACGTCGTGCTGTCGGGGCGGGTGCGGATCGTCGGGGACGACGACCAGCAGATCGCCGACATCGAGGCCGGCGACTACTTCGGTGAGCACGCGCTGCTGCTCCACACGATCCACTCCAAGAGCGCCTACGCCGTCGAGGACAGCGAGCTCATGGTCGTCGCGAAGGAGTCCTTCACCGACCTGCTCGCCGCCAACCCCGAGCTCGCCGGGCAGTTCCGGCGCAAGCTCGAAAGCCGCCTCGCCGAGCTCGGCACCGCGCCCCGCACCTAGGCAGCCAGGAGCAGCCGGATGCAGCACTACGACCTCGTCGTCATCGGCGCCGGTGCGACCGGGCTCGCTGCGGCGAGGGCGGCCCGGCGCGGCAACCGGCGCGTCGCCCTGGTCGAGGCGGCGCGACCCGGGGGGGACTGCACCCACTACGGGTGCGTGCCGAGCAAGGCGCTGCTGGAGACCGCCAAGCGGGTCGCGACCGCCCGCAGCGGCGCCGGGTACGGCTTCACCGCGGACGTGGAGGTCGACTTCGCCGCCGTCATGGCTCGCGTCAAGGCGGTGATCGGCGAGATCGAGCGCGACGAGTCACCCGAACTGCTCGCGCGCGAGGGGATCGACCTGATCCGCGGGTGGGCGCGCTTCGTCGGTCCTCACACCGTGGACGTCGAGGGGCGCGCCGTGACCGGCGGGCGCTTCGTGCTGGCCACCGGTGCCGCGGCGGTCCTGCCGGGCATCGACGGGCTGGCCGGCGCCGAGTCGCTGGACAACCGGACCGTGTTCGACCTGGGCGAGCTGCCCGAGCACCTGCTCGTCATGGGCGGCGGCAACATCGGCGTCGAGCTCGCGCAGGCGTTCCGCCGGCTGGGGTCACGCGTCACCGTCGTCGAGGCGCTCCCGCGGATCCTGTCCAAGGACGAGCCCGGCGCCGGCGCCGTGCTGGCGTCGGTGCTGCGAGGCGACGGCGTCGAGATCCGCACCGGTGTCTCGGTGCAGCGGGTGTCGGCGGGCCCGACGCTGCACCTGTCCGACGGCACGACCGTCAGCGGCAGCCACCTCCTGGTGGCGGTCGGCCGCAAGCCGGCCACCGCCGGCATGGACCTGCACGTCCCCGGGGTGCGTGTCGGCGACAAAGCCGAGATCGTCACCGACGACCACCTGCGCACGACCGCCGAGCACGTCTTCGCCGCGGGTGACTGCACCACGCCGCTGCAGTTCACCCACGTCGGCGACGAGCAGGGGCGCATCGCGGCGGGCAACGCGTTCGCCTCCTCGGCACTCGGCGGGCGGCTGCCGGCGCTCGCGGGCGGCCTGCGCGCCTGGGACCCATCGGTCGTCCCATGGGTGACGTTCACCGATCCCGAGGTGGGCCATGTCGGCATGACCGAAGCCGAGGCCTACGCGGCGCACGGGTCGGCGGCGCGGGTCGCCGAGGTCGCGCTGTCCGAGCTCGACCGCCCCCGCACCGCCGGGGCGCCGGCGGGATTCATCAAGCTCGTCGGCGTGCCCCGCAGGGTCGTGTCGAGCCGCTACCTGCTCAAGGTCGGTGGCATGACCGCGGTCGCCCCGCCCGGTGGTGAGCTCGTCGCCGAGGCGGCCCTGGCGATGCGCACCGGGATGCTCGCCGCACGGCTCGCCCAGACGATCCACGCCTACCCGACGTACTCGCTGGGGACGCGCATCGCCGCGGTGCGGCTGTTCGGCGACTACGCCGGCAGGGGCTCGCGGCCGGCCCGGCCCGACCCGCCCGCCTGACGCCCTCCCCGGCCCGACGGCGCCGGCCGGGGCGTTCGAGGGCCGACCGCGCGACGCCGGGACTCGAGAGCGAGCCGTGGGCGGTACCTCGACCCGAGCGGCAGGGGCAGGCACGACGGCTGACGCTCGACGAGCGCCCGTAGCTCAGGGGACAGAGCGAGCGGCTTCTATCCGCCAGGTCGGGGGTTCGAATCCTCCCGGGCGCGCGTGTACGCTTGGCTGCCGCGATGCGCCGGCTCCGGTGCGCGCGCATGGTGACCGTAGCTCAGTCAGGTAGAGCGCCGCGTTGTGGTCGCGGAGGTCGCGGGTTCGAAACCCGTCGGTCACCCTGCTGCCGGGCGCTCGCGCCGCCCCGGGCGGTCGATACACTCCTTCGCGGGTCGCTAGCTCAACTGGCCAGAGCATCCGGCTCTTAACCGGACGGTTCAGGGTTCGAGTCCCTGGCGACCCACCCGCGCCCCGTCGAGCACGGGGCGCTGCTCGTCTTGGCGGGTCAGCGGTGCGGCGACGCGGTCAGTCGCCGAGCGAGATCGTGCGGACCAGCTCCCGGCACGGTCGGCGTCGAGGTTGATGGCGATGTCGGCCTGGCTCAGCACGCCGATGAGCTCGTGCCCGTCGATGACCGGCAACCGCCGGACCCGATGGTCGGCCATCGTGCGCAGAGCCTCGTCGACCGGGTCGTCGGCGCCGATCGTCACGGGCTTGCCCTGCGCCAGCTCGGCGACCGTGACCGTCTGCGGGTCGCGGCCCTCGGCGACGACCTTCACGACGATGTCGCGGTCGGTGAGCATGCCCTTGAGGCGGTTGTCGGCGCCGCAGATGGGCAGGGCGCCGACGTTCAGGCGCGCCATCGTGCGAGCCGCGTCCACGAGCGTCTCTTCCGCCTTCGCGCACTCCGCACCGCCGGTCATGATCTGACGCGCGGTCGGTGTGGAACCTGGTCGCGAACGGCGAGCGCAGCGCGAGCGCTGCGGCGCCGAGGGCCGCGAGGCCGCCGGCGACCGGCCAGGTCGCTGCCGCCGAGCCCGCGCGGGACAGGAGGCCGGAGGCGACCTGGGCCGGTCGCTGCTGCTCCCCGGCCTTGGCGTTGAGCACGAGCACCGTGCCGGTCAGCGCCGGTATCGTCCACTGCAGGACCTTGAGCTGGCGCTGCGCGCCGGCGGCAGCCGCCGGAGTCGAGGTGCTGGGCGTCGTCGCGTCGGTCACCGGCACGCCGTCGGGTCCCACCGGCGTGAGGGCACGGGTCGCCTCGGCGTCCATGAGCCGCTGGCCCAGGATCCGCGAGTACGCCGTCGCACCGAGCGCGGCGGTCGTGAGGGCGGCCTTGGCCACGTTGACGGTGCCGGCACCCCGCTGCAACGCCAGGCGGCCCTTGTTCGCCCGGGTCAGCTGCACGCCACCGACGAGGTGGGCGACGATCGCGGCGAGGTTGACCGGCGTCCAGCGCCCCCACCCGGCGTTGGCGACACGGGCGCGATCAGCGGGATCGGCGACCTCGGCGCTGGCCCCGTTGACGCCGACGGCGCCCATGAGCGAGCCGCCGAACCACGTCGCCAGCCCGACGTCGTGCAGTGCCCGTGCGACGGTGTTGTCGTTGTCCATCGTCTCCACCTTGTGCGATCCGGTCCGGCCTGCGCCCGGGATTCCCGTCCGGCGCCGCCGCCAATCCCGCTTGCCCGCCCGAGTGTCGCGGCCTGCGGTGTTTGCCGGCGTCGGGCAGCGGCTAGGTCGTCGGGCATGACCTCCCAGATGCCGGCGGCCGCCGGCCGCGGTGCGGTCGCCGGGACGCTGGCGACCGTCGTGATGAGCGCGCTCATGCTCGTGGCGCAAAGGCTCGGCCTGATGGGAGAGCAACCCCCCGAGCGGATCACCGCAGAGGCGTTGGACCGCCTCGGCGCCGAGCGCTCGGAGTCCACGCAGAACGCGCTCGCGAGCGGCGTCCACCTGGCCTTCGGTGCCGTCGCGGGGGCGGTCTACGGAGTCGCGGTGACGAGGATGCCGGCTCGCGCGCCGAGGCCGGTGACGGGAGCCGCCTTCGGCCTTGGCGTGTGGCTCATCAGCTACGCGGGCTGGGTTCCCGCGCTGCGGATCATGCCGCCCATCAGCGACGACCGGCCCGGACGGCCGACGTCGATGGCGCTGGCGCACGTCGTGTTCGGCGGCGTGCTCGACCGCCTGCTGCGACGCTGACCGTCCGCTCGCACGCCCGACAGTCCCCGACCGCACGCACCCTGGAGGACTCATGAGCAGGCTGCCGCCCGAACCGGTCGTGGTCGTCACCGGGGCCAGCGCCGGCGTCGGCCGCGCCGTGACTGCGGCGTTCGCCAGGCGTGGAGCGCGGCTGGCGCTGCTGGCTCGCGGTCGCGCCGGACTCGACGCCGCGCGCGACGAGGCCCGGCGCCTGGGTTCGCCCCAGGTCATCGCGATCCCCACCGACGTCGCGGACGCCGGCGCGGTCGAGGCGGCCGCACAGCGGGCGGAGTCCGAGCTGGGCCCCATCGACGTGTGGGTCAACGACGCCATGACGTCGGTGTTCGCGCCGGTCCACGAGGTCACCGCCGACGAGTTCCGCCGGGTCACCGAGGTCAACTACCTGGGCTACGTCTACGGCACCCTCGCGGCGTTGAGACGCATGCGACCGCGTGACGCCGGGACGATCGTGCAGGTCGGCTCGGCGCTGGCCTACCGCGGGATCCCGCTGCAGGCGGCGTACTGCGCCTCCAAGCACGCGATCCAGGGTTTCCAGGACTCGCTGCGGGCCGAGCTGTTGCACGACGGCAGCAACGTCCGCGTCTCGATGGTGCAGATGCCGGCGCTGAACACGCCGCAGTTCGACTGGGTGCGCACCCGCCTGCCCAACCACCCCCAACCCGTCGCACCGATCTACCAACCGGAGGTCGCCGCCGCGGCGGTCGTGTGGGCCGCCGAGCACGGACCGCGCGAGCTCAACGTCGGCACCACCACGGTGCTGACCCGCTGGGGCAACAAGGTCGTCCCAGGGCTGCTGGACCGCTACCTCGGCGCCACCGCGTTCAAGGGACAGCAGACCTCCGAGCCGATCGATCCGCAACGCAGGGTCGACAACCTCGAGCAGCCCGCCGACGACCACACCGACCACGGGGCGCACGGACGCTTCGACGACAGGGCGCACAGCCGCAGCCCGCAGGTGTGGGCCACGACCCACAAGCCGCAGCTCGGCGCGGTGGCCGCGCTCGCCCTGGCGGCCGGCGCGGCGAGCCGGCGGAGGTCGCGCTGACGTCCCGGCGTCGACGCGCCGGCGACGGTGACGTCAGTCATGCTCCTTCGGCGGCCTCCGGCGTGGCGCCGGCGAGGGGGAGCCGCACGCAGAAGCGCGACCCCGACGGCTCGTTGCGCTCGTACCACGCCTTCCCACCCTGGGCTCGCGCGAGCTGCTCGACGATCGCCAGGCCCAACCCCGTGCCCTCGGAGGTGCGCAGCAGGCCCTGGCTGGCCTGCGTGAAGCGGTCGAACAGCCGCGGCACGAACTCGGCGGCGACGCCGTCGCCCTCGTCGCAGACCCGGATCTCCGCGTTGCCCGCCACGGCCGTGGCCGCGATCACCACCGGCGGCCGGCCGTACTTCAGCGCGTTGGACACGTAGTTGATGAGGATCTGCACGAGCCGGTCGGGATCGGCCCTCACGACCAGTCCCGGCGGACAGGCGTTGATCACGCCCACGGCGGCCTGCCCGTTCTGCTCGATCGCCTCGTCTGCGGCCACCGCGACGTCGACCGGTCCCAGCACCAGGTGCAGCGCGCCCGCCTGGGCGGAGGAGACGGTCAGCAGGTCCTCGACGAGTGCGAGCAGGCGCCGCCCCTGGCTGTCGATCCAGCGCACGGACTGGCGCTTGCGCTCCTCGGGCAGCACATCCCAGCGCTTCTCCAGCATCGAGGCGTACCCCAGGATCGTCGTCAACGGCGTCCGCAGCTCGTGGTTCGTCATCGACAAGAAATCGTCCTTGACGAGGTTGGCCGCCTGCAGCTCGCCGTTCGCCGCGGCGAGGTCCGCGGCGTAGGACTCCAGCGCGACCTTCGCCCGCTGCAGCTCGTCGCGCTCGCGCACGAGGCTGGCCGCCATGGTCCCGGCCACCATCGCGATGATGTAGCCGATGCCCATGCGAAACGAGATCGACGTGACCAGCAGCTCGGTGCCGTAGGCCGCCTCGCCGAACATCTCCCGCAGCACGTACAGCACCAGCATCGCGGTCATGGTCAGCAGCGCACCGCGGAGCTGGAACCGCACCGCTCCCTCGAGTGGGAGGATGTACATGAGCGCCCAGATCGCCGTGTCCCGGTCGAAGGTGTACACCCACACGAAGCCCATGACGACGGCGCCGTCGAGCAGCAGCGACGCGAGCGCCAGCCACCGCGCCTGCGCGTCGGTGGCGACGCGCCCCGTCAGCCACCACAGCCCGATGTTGCCGGCGGCGAGCAGCGCGACGAGGCCGTAGGCGAGCGGGCGAACCCCCGGCGGATAGGCGGCGTAGTAGGTCTGGATCTGGACGACCCCGAAGACGACGGCCGCCCAGCGGATCCGCGACATGGTGCGCTCGTGGCGGGCGGTGCGCACCACCGTGGACGAGCGGGGCGCCGACCGGCCGGCGTCGGGCGGCGCGGGGCCGCCCGGCGCCCCGGCGTCCACGGTGGGCGCACCCACGGCGGGCGATCCACCGGAGGGCAGCTGCGTCACCACGGGCGGCACCGTCCCACCTCGCCGCGGCCCCGGTCGCCGGGCGCGCCGCGCTTCGGGCCCTCGACCGGCACGCCGCCCCGGCACGCCTCGGCGACCCCGCGAGGCGGGCAGGCGCGCGCCGTTCGCACACACCGGCCTGGTGCCGCGACGCTGCGCATGCCCTCCATCACCCTCCAGCATCGCGCATCGCGGCCACCGACGCGGCGCGGGCCTTGGGAGGGGGACGTTACGACCGGCCGCGTGCTGGCAACGGCCGATCAGGGCGGGGACAGCGCCCCGAGGTCGCCGGCGGCGGCCGCGAGCACGCCGCGCGCGACGCCCTGCCAGCCGTAGCGGTCCCGCGCCAGCTCGGCCAGCGCCGAGGAGGCCGCCCGCCGGCGCTGCGGGGCGAGGGTGAGCCAGGCGACGAGCTTGCCGGCGATCTCCTCGACGGCACCGGGGCCGCGGGCGAACGACAGCAGCGGCCGCAGCGACGGGTCGAGCGCCGTCGACAGCGTCGCCGTCACCTCGGCGAGCCCGCTGTGGTCGGCCGACAGCGGCAGCACACCGCAGGCCGCGGCCTCCGCCGCCACCATCCCGAAGGCCTCGGGGAACGTCGAGCAGACCACCTGCGCCTCGCAGCCGGGGAGCAACAGCGGCAGCTCCGCGTGGTCCAGGCGTCCGGTGAAGCGGATCTGTGACGCCGCGGTCGCGGCGGCGGCGAGGTAGGTGTCGCGTCGCGGGCCGGTGAGCCCGTCGAGGAAGGCGGCGAGGTAGCGCAGCTCGCCCGGCGGCCCGCCCTCAAGCTCACGGCCCCGCCGCGCGACGTCGCGCACGGCGTCGAGGTCACCGTCGCGCAGCGCCGCGACCATCGCGTCCAGCCCGGCCCGGTAGGCACCGAAGCCGACGACCACGAGGGTCGCGTCGGGCACGCGTGCGGCGACGAGCGGCCAGGCCGCGACGAGCAGGTCGACGCCCTTGGAGACGATCAGCTTGCCGACGTAGGCGACGAGCCGCTGGCCGAGCGGATCGAGGGCGCGCAGGACCGCCGCCGCGTCGGCGTCGCGACCCCCCCAGCCGCTCGGCGCGGCGGCCACCCGGTCGGCGAGCGCCGGCAGCGCCGCCGCCACGTCAGCGCGCGCCCGGGCCGGAACGCGTCGACGTCGACGCCGGGCGGGCCCAGGCGGGTGCGCGCCGGCAGCTCCGGGTCACCGAGGAGCGCCCACAGGCTCTCGGCGGTGTGGCGGGACCCGACGAGCACCGCCCGCGCCGGCGCCAGGCCCTCGCGCGCCAGCGGCAGGAACCGGGCCGGATGCGGCTTGACCGTGTACTCCAGCGCACTGCCGTGGATCTTGACCGCGTAGGGCACCGCACCGCCGAGGGCACGGGCCAGGATCGCCGGGCCGGCGACGGCGTGGTTGGCCAGCGCGGCGTCGGGACGCGCGCGCCGCACGACGTCGCGGACAGCGGCGACGTTCGCGGCGAGGTAGCGGCCGATCTCGGTGTCGGACAGGCCGGGGAAGGGCCGCGCGTCGAAGCCCTCGTAGGCGTCGGCGACGTAGGTCGGAAGCACGCCGCCGATGTCGGGCAGCCAGGCGGTGACCGCGACCGGCTCGCGCACGACCCGGACCGTCGCCACGCCGTCCTCCCACGTCCCCACCGCGTCGACGAACGGCAGCTCCCGGCCGCGCGGTCCTGGCACAGCAGGTCGACCTCGTGGCCCAGTCCGGCCAGCGCCCGCACGAGGTTCGCCGTGTAGATGTTGCTGCCGGTGCCGCGCAGCAGGTAGCCGTGGAAGACGAGGACGCGCACGGGCCGGCACGGTAGCAACCGCGCGTCCGGCCGCCCGGCCCGGAGTGTGTTCCGATCCGTTTCCTCCTGGGCACGGATCAGAACAAACCCGGGGGGACGGTCAGCGGTGGTCGGGTTCGAGCAGCTCCCAGCGGCCGTCCCGGCGGCGCGCGGACGGAGCGGCGCCCATCGCGACGACCTCGTCGCCGTCGATGAGCACCCCGCGCACTCCGGCAGCCCGAGCACGACGACCCCGGGGGCACCAGGTCGGCCCAGCGGTCGTCGCCGCGCCAGTGGGGCAGGACCATGGCGGCGGGGACGAGCCCGAGCCCGGTCACCACCTCCGTGCGGGGGCCGTCGGGCATGACCATGTGCTCGCACAGGACCATCGCCCCGGCGCTCGCGCCGATGACGACGGCTCCGCCGGCGTGCCCCGCGGTGACGGCGGCGCCGAGGTCGGTGCCGACGAGCGCGCGACGGATCCGTCCGGGCGAGCCTCCGGGCAGCACGAGCAGCCGCGCGCGTCCGACGGCGGCCACCGCCGCCGCCGGGTCCTGCGCCGGGTCGGGCGCGACCTCCACGGCGCCGCCGCCGACCGACCGGTAGTGGCGGGCGCCGTTGGCGCCGGCGGCCTGGTACTCGCGACCGGACGCCGCGGCGACCGGCAGCACGACCACCGGGCCCCCGCCGGCTCGCCGCACGAGGTCGCCGTCCATGGCGCGGCACGGCTCGGCGAACTCACCGCCGCCCTGCAGACAGATCACCCGACTCATTCCTCCTAGGCTGGCGCGATGCGGCTCCAGACCACCATCGTGTGCGTGGACTGCGGCGGGCGCTGTCATCTGCTCGGCTCGCCCCCGCCTGAAACAGAGTTCGACGCCGGCGACGTCGTCGCCTACCGCTGCGAGGACTGCCTCGACCGCTGGGATCTCGTGCTGGCCGATCCTGACGAGGACTGAGCGAGCTCGACGAGCGCCGGCAGGATGGCGCGCAGCGCCTTGCCGCGATGCGAGATCGCGTCCTTGTCGGCGGCGGCCAGCTCGGCGGTCGTCAGCGACGAGCCGAGCGGCTGCAGCACCGGGTCGTAGCCGAAGCCGCCGGTCCCTCGGGGCGCCTCGGTCAGCAGCCCTTCGAGCACCCCCTGCGCGGTCTCCTCGCGCCCGTCGGGCGCGACCAGCGCGACGACGCACACGAAGCGCGCGCTGCGGTCAGCACGCCGGCCATGCGCTCCAGCACGAGCCGCAGGTTCGCGGCGTCGTCGCCGTGGGAGCCGGCGTAGCGCGCCGACGTGACGCCCGGCTCGCCGCCGAGCGCGTCCACGACGAGGCCGCTGTCGTCGGCCAGGCACGCCAGCCCGCAGGCGGCCACGCCGGCGCGGGCCTTGAGCAGGGCGTTCTCCGCGAAGGTCGCGCCGGTCTCGGGAACCTCGGGCAGCCCCACGTCGACCGCGGACCGGACGACGACACCGGCCAGCGCCGGGCAGGCGGCGAGCATCCGCCGCAGCTCGCTGACCTTGCCCTCGTTGCGGGTCGCGAGGACGACCTCCAGCGTCATCCGGCTCGTCCCGCCGCGGCCTGGATCGCGAACAGCTCCCGGCAGCCGCGCTCGGCCAGGTCGAGCAGCGCGTCGGCCTGCTCCCGGGAGAAGGGGTCGTGCTCGGCGGTGCCCTGCAGCTCCACGAAGCGCCCGTCGCCGGCCATCACGACGTTCATGTCGACGTCGGCCCGGGAGTCCTCGGCGTAGCACAGGTCAAGCAGCGGCTCGCCGTCGACGATGCCGACGCTGACGGCAGCCAGCGGGTCCAGCCGCGGCCGGGCGGGGCGCAGCCCGCGAGCGGCCACCGCGTCCAGTGCCAGCGACAACGCCACCCACGCCCCGGTGATCGCGGCGGTGCGGGTGCCGCCGTCGGCCTGCAGGACGTCGCAGTCGACCTGCACGGTCAGCTCCCCCAGGTCGCGCAGGTCCACCGCGGCGCGCAGCGAGCGGCCGATGAGGCGCTGGATCTCGTGGGTGCGCCCACCCACGCGGCCCCGGGACGACTCCCGCGGCGTCCGCTCGTTGGTGGCCCGCGGCAGCATCGCGTACTCGGCACTGACCCATCCCGACCCGGCGCCCTGCCGCCAGCGGGGCACGACGGGGTCGACGCTGGCGGCGCACAGCACGCGCGTCTTGCCGAACGACACGAGCGCCGAACCCTCGGCGTACTCCTGCACGCCGGTCTCGATGGTCACCGGCCGCAGCTGGTCGGCGGCGCGGCCGTCCACCCGCGAGCCGCTGCCGCCGGCACCCGGGTCGTCGGGGCGGCTCATGTGCGCACCGCAAGCGCCGGGCGGCTCACAGGGCGAGCTCGAGAAGGTCGGTCGCGACGAGCACCTCGCCGTCGAAGACCTCGGTCGCCTCCGCGGCGACCTCGGCGGGATCGGTGGCGGGGAACAGGTGGCTGAGCAGCAACCGGGACGCCCCCGCGGCGGCGGCCTGCCGGCCGGCCTGCCTCCCGGTCATGTGCAGCGCCTCGGGCAGCGGGCCCTGGCGCTCCAGCCAGGTCGCGTCGGCGATGAACAGGTCGGCGTCGCGGGCGGTGTCCGCGAGCCCGGGGGTGGGCCCGCTGTCCGCGCTGTAGGCCAGCACCCGCCCGTCGACCTCCACGCGGGACGCGAGCGTCTCCACCGGGTGCGCCGCGGCGGACAGGCGGAGCGTGAACGGCCCGAGTTCGAGCACGTCCCCGGCGGCGGCGACCGAGAAGCGGCAGTGCCTGCCGAAGGTCTCGAGGTCGTCGAGCATCAGACCGAGGTGCTCGAAGGCGCCGCGGGGGGCGTGCACCGGCACCGAGCGCGGGCCGTCGGGATGGAAGCGCAGCGCGTAGTACAGCCCGAACAGGTCGACGAAGTGGTCGGGGTGGAGGTGGCTGATCACCACCGCGTCGACCTCGGCGACGTCGCAGCGGCGCTGCAGGTTGCTCAGCGACCCGTTGCCGCAGTCCAGCAGCAGCCGCCAGCCGTCGGCCTCGACGAGGTAGGACGAGCATGCCCGCTCGGCGCCCGGATAGGTGCCGGCGCAGCCCAGCACGGTCAACCGAGCCGTCATGCGCCGCCCGGAGCCGTCGCGCTCGACGCCACAAGCGACCCTTCGACGTCGAGGACGGACAGGCGGGGCCCGAGAAACCGCGTCGCCAGCGCGGCGAAGGCCGCGCGGTCGCCGCTGGAGACGAACCGGTGCCCGCCGTGGGGGGCACCCGCGAGCATCCCCCCGTCGACGAGCGTTGCGAAGACCCGCCGGGCGGTCTCGTCTGCCGACGACACCAGGACGACCCCGCGGCCCATGACGTAGGACACGACCCCCGTCAGCAGCGGGTAGTGGGTGCAGCCCAGGATCAACGTGTCGACCTGCGCGGCGACCAGCGGCGCGAGGTAGGCGGCGGCGACATCGAGCACCTCGGCGTCGGTCGTGCGCCCGCCCTCGACGAGCTCCACGAAGCGGGGGCACGCCTGGGAGAACAGCTTGGCGTCCGGCGCGGCAGCGGCCACCGCCCGGTCGTAGGCGCCGGAGGCGATCGTGCCCTGCGTCCCGATGACCCCGATGCGCCCCGAGCGGCTCGACCGCACCGCCGCGTCGACCGCCGGGGCGATCACGCCGACGACCGGCAGCGGCACGACCAGCGGTCCCGGGTGTGCGGGGTCGGTGTCCGGTGCCGGCTCGAGCGCGGCGGCCGTCGCGGTGTTGCAGGCGGCCACGACGAGCTTCGTGCCCTGCGCGCCCAGCCAGCCGACGATCTCGGCGGTGAACCCCCGGACGGCGTCGAGAGCCCGCGGACCGTAGGGACCGCGCGCGGTGTCGCCGTAGTAGACGATCCGCTCGTCGGGCAGCAGGTCCATGAGCGCCCGTGCGACCGTCAGCCCGCCGACGCCCGAGTCGAACACGCCGATCGGGCGGGGATCCGACGAGGCTGGGTCCCGGGGCGGCGAGATCGGCATCCGCGGCAGTGTAGGGGCGCCCGGCGCGGTGGCCGTGGCGGTGACACGTCCGGGCGGGCGTGCCGGGGTGGGGAACCTGTCAGGCCCAGACCGTCTCGGCCAGCGACGCGGCGATCTGCTCGAGGTTGCCGGCGGCGTACGCGCCGGTCGACAGGTACTTCCAGCCGCCATCGGGTGACACGACGACGACCTTGGAGCCCTCGGCCAGCCGCCGGGGGTTGCACACCCGCAGCGCGACGGCCAGCGCGGCACCCGTCGATATCCCCGCGAAGATCCCCTCCTCGGTGGCCAGGCGCCGGGTCTCGGTCAGCGCGGCCAGCGAGTCCACCTTGATGCGACCGTCCAGGACGCTGGTGTCGAGCACCGGGGGCACGAAGCCCTCGTCGAGGTTGCGCAGCCCGTAGACGAGCTCGCCGTACTCCGGCTCGGCGGCGAACACCTTGGCCGCCGGGTCGTGCTCCTTCAGGCGCCGCCCGACTCCTGTCAACGTGCCGCCGGTGCCCAGCCCCGCGACGACGGCGGCGACGTCGGGGAGGTCACGCAGGATCTCCGGGCCGGTGGTCTCGTAGTGGGCACGGGGATTGGCGGCGTTGCCGTACTGGAACGGCAGGTAGACGTCCGGGTCGGCGTCGGCGATCTCTCGGGCCATCCGCACCGCGCCGTTGGACCCCTCGGCGGCCGGGCTCGGGATGATGTCGACGGAGTACAGCTCCAGCAGCCGGCGGCGCTCCACCGAGGTGTTCTCGGGCATCACGCAGCTCAGCTTGTAGCCGCGCGGCGCGCACAGCGCCGCCAGCGCGATGCCGGTGTTGCCCGACGTGGGCTCCAGGATCCGGCTGCCGGGGTGCAACAGCCCGGCCCGCTCCGCGTCCTCCAGCAGGTACTTCGCAACCCGGTCCTTGACCGACCCCGTCGGGTTGTGCCCCTCGAGCTTGACGTAGAGCTCGTAGCCCGGCGGGGACAGCGCCGGCAGGCCCACGAGCGGCGTGTCGCCGACCGCTGCACGCAGGTCGCGGGCGAGCACGTCAGCCTCCGGCGACGGCAGGCAGGATCGAGACGCTGTCGCCGTCCGACAGGGGTGTCTCGATGCCACCGAGGTAACGGACGTCCTCGTCGTTGACGTAGACGTTGACGAACCGGTGCAGCTGGCCGTCGTCGCCGACCAGGGACTGGCGCAGCCCCGGGTTGCGGCCCTCGAGGTCCTCGACGAGCTCGCGCACGGTGCTCCCCGATCCCGACAGGGTCTTCTCGCCGGCGGTGTGCTTGCGCAGGACGGTCGGGACGCGGACCTCGATCGGCATGGGGGCGGCTCCTCGCCAGGGGGTGGTCGTCAGGTCCAACGCGTGCCGGCCGAAGCCTCTTCCCCGTCGATGAACAGCGTCCGCTCGCTGACCGACCCGCCGGCGATGGAGAACGCCCGCACCACCGGCTCGTCGTGCTGCAGCGAGACGATCAGGTACGCCGCCTCCGGGTAGAAGGCGAGCTCCACGTCGGTGGCGGAGGGAAACGCCTCGGTGTGGGTGTGGCTGTGGTAGATCGCCCCCAGTTCCCAGCCTTCGTCGTCGATCTCGCGCATCGCCCGCAGCAGCGCCTTGCCCTCCATCGTGTAGAAGGTCATCGACCGGGCGGCGTTGGGCACCTCGTAGTGGCGCACGACCTGTCCGTCGCGGACGGCCAGCAGGCCGCAGACCTCGTACGGGAAGTCGCTGCGGGCGTGCGCGACGAGGGCCTCGTAGGTGGTGCGGTCGACATCGAAGCGGCCCTCGCTGCGGGCGCGCGTCATCGCGGAGGTTGGCGTCGGCATCGGCGCCACGCTAGCGCGGGGGCACGGCGCGACCGCCGGTGGCAAACAGTGCGCCGGTCCGCCGCAGCCCTACCGGAGCCGGATCCGGCCGTTGCCGGGCTCGACCCGCCCCACGACCGCCGCGTCGTGGCCGCTGGCCCGCAACCGGTCGACGGCCCGGGAGGCGGCGTCGGGGTCGGCGCCGAACAGCAGCCCGCCCGAGGTCTGGGCGTCCGCGAGCAGCGTGACCGTCACATCGTCGGGCCGGACAGGACCGGCGACGTCGAGCCGCTCGCGGACCCACGCGAGGTTGCGCTCCGTCCCGCCCGGCACGAGCCCGGCGACCGCCAGGTTCCCCACCCCGTCCAGGATCGGCACCGCGGCGACCTCCACGACCGCGTCGACGCCCGAGGCCTCGGCCAGCTCGTGCAGGTGGCCGAGCAGCCCGAACCCGGTGACGTCGGTCGCGCCGGTCGCGCCGGCCTCCAGCGCCGCGGCGGCGGCCTCGGCGTTGGGCCGCAGCATGCTGTCGGTGGCGGCGGCGACGACAGCGTCGGGCGCCCGCCCGCGCTTGAGCGCGGTGGTGACGACCCCGATACCCAGGGGCTTGGTCAGCACGAGCGCATCTCCGGCACGCAGGCCGCGGTTGGTCAGCAGCCGGGCCGGATCGACCTCCCCGATGACGGCCTGGCCGAACTTGGGCTGCGGGTCGTCCACGGTGTGGCCGCCGACGGTCACCCAGCCGCCCGCCGCGGCCGCCTCCGCGGCACCGGCCAGGACCTGCGAGAGCAGGGCGACGGGCAGCTCGGCGGTGTTCCAGCCGACGACGTTGAGGGCGAACAGCGGCCGCCCGCCCATCGCCCACACGTCCGACGCGGCGTTCGTCGCGGCGATCGCCCCCCAGGTCCGGGCGTCGTCGACCAGGGGCGTGATGAAGTCGACCGTCGCCACCAGGGCGCGGCCGTCGCCGATGCGCCACACCGCGGCGTCGTCGCCGGCGTCTGCGCCGACGAGGAGGTCCGGGTGCGGGGCGGGGGTCAGGTGGCGCAGGACCTGCGCCAGCTCGCCGGGGGCGAGCTTGCACGCTCACCCCGCGCCGTGGCTGAACTCCGTCAGTCGCCGGGTCTTGGGATTCACGCAGCAAGGCTAGCCGCGGGTGGTCGGCTGCCGCACGGCGGCGCGTCACCCGGCGCCCTTCCCCCGGAGGGTCAGACCGCCTCGGTGAGCTCCGGCAGGGCGACCACGCGCGGTGCTCGTGCGGCCGGCAGGCAGGCGCGCATCACCACCACGGGTCCCTCGCAGGTGGCCTCGATCCGCCCGCCGTGCGCGGCGACGACCTTGCGCACGATGTGCAACCCGACGCCGATGCCGCCGAACCGCCGCGTGTCCGACGAGTCGCACTGCACGAACGCCTGGAAGATCCGCTCACGGTCGTCGGCGGCGATGGCCGGGCCGACGTTGGTGACCTCGACGACGATCTCGTCGCCCTCGCGACGGCTCGCCAGGCGGATGCCGGTCTCGGGGTCGGCGAACTTGACGGCGTTGTCGAGCAGGTTGAACAGCAGCTGGTAGGCCGGGCCGTGACCCATCGCGACGCGATGGCCGACCGGCAGGTGCACCCGCAGGTCGCGACCGGCGCTCGGAGCGAGCTCCAGGACGTCGGAGACGACGTCGACGGACAGCTCGGCGAGGTCGGTCCAGGCGCCCGGCTGAGGAGCCGGCGCCTCGGCGGCCGCGAGCAGGTTGGCGATGACGCGGCCGAGCCGCTTGGCCTCGCGCTCGATCGCCTCGGCGCTGCGGCGCGCGCCGGCGCGGTCCATCGCGTCGAGGCGCGCGTCCAGCAGGCGGGCATAGCCCTGGATGGCGGTCAGGGGGGTGCGGAACTCGTGCCCGACGACGGCGAACAGCTCGTCTTTGAGCGTCTGGGCCTGGCGCAGCTGCTCGCTCATCGCCCGCTCGCCCTCGTACAGCTGGCGGTAGTACCGGCGGGCCTGGTCCTGCTGTCGTTCGGCGACCCTCCAGAAGATGACGTGCGTGACGCACGCCGCGAGGACGAAGCCGATGTCCACCAGCGCCCAGCGCCACGGGTCGGGCGGGGTGGCGGCGTGGGCGTAGACCACTCCGGGCGCGAGCACACCCAGCAGGCCCTGCCCGACGACGACGTAGCCGGCTGCCAGCAGGTACGGCCGCCAGTCCTGGTAGAGCACGACGAACCCGAGCAGCACGAAATAGTAGAAGTGCGCCTCGACGAGCCCGCCCGTGACGTGCACGAGCAACGACACGGAGAACATCAACCCCACCGTCACGGCCGCCGAGCGGATGCCCCGCCTGCCGGGCATCAGACCGAGGGCCAGCGCGGCGACCAGCGGCGACACCTCCCCGAGCAGGTGCGACGTCGCGAAGCCGTTCGCGAGCCCGACGACCACCAGGAACGGCAGGTGCAGGGCGAGCAGTCCCAGCAGGAGCCGATGACGACGGGACCAGGCACGGTCGTCCAGCGACCGGCCGCGCGGGAGCGCGCCCGACACCCGCTCGACGGGTTCCGTCACACCGCTCCCTTGTCGATCGCAGCCGGTTGGCAGTCAACGTCGGGGATCGGGATCACGGATCCACCTAGGTTGCAGTTTCTGCATTTCCGGCGCGGCGCGCACGACGAGATCGGGCCATCTTTGAGGGCCGGCCGAACTAGTCAGCCACCGCCGGAGGTGCGCCTCAACCGCGCTGCAGCGCGGTCGGCAGCAGGCCGAGCGGCGGAGATCCCAACGCCAGCATCGCCGAGTGGAAGCGGGGCAGCGAGAACTGCGCGCCCCACGACTGCCTGGCCTGCTCGCGCAGGTCGGTGATCGCGAGCTTGCCCCAGGTGTAGCGGCCGTAGGTGGGGTCGAAGGTCCCCCGCAGCGCCTCGCTCTTCGCCGCGGGGCCCTGCAGGAACGCGTCCGCGGTGAACCGGTGCACGGCCTCGTCCATCGACATCGACCTGGTGTGCAGGCCGACGGCGACCGCCAGGCGGGTGACGCGGATCAGCGCCTCGATCGCGACCCCGGCGACGAAGCGGGGGTCGTCGGCCCGCAGACCCTCCTCGACGCAGACCTCCTCGGCGTAGTGCGCCCAGCCTTCGACGAACGCCATCGAGAACAGCGTGCGGCGGACGTCCGACGGCGCCGTCCGCAGCAGGCGGAAATGCGCGAAGTGCCCGGGCGACACCTCGTGAGCGGTGATCGCCGGCAGCGTCGTGCGGCTGAACACCTGCAGCCACTGCTCCCGCTCGTCTGCGGGCCACGCCGGGTCGGGCGGCGTGACGTGGTACCACGACGGCGTGTCACGCTCGCCCGGCGCGGCGGGCGACAGCATCGCCATCGCCCAGCGGCGCGACGGCGGCGCCGGCCCGACGAGGCAGGTCCCGTCAGCGCCCGGGACGAGGTCGTGGGCGCGCGTGAACGCCATAACCTCGTCGGTCAGCGCCCGGGCCTCCTCCATGACCCCGTCGGCGTCGGGATGGTCGGCGACGAGCTCGGCGACCGCCGCGGGGGTGTCGAGGTCGGGATGCAGGCGGGCGCAGGCGTCGTCGAGCATCGCGCGCAGGCGGTCGCGCTCGGCGTCACAGCGCACCGACAGGGCCCCCAGGTCGACGTCGAGGACCTCGCCGGCCCCCATGAGCCGGGCCAGCCCCGCGGCACCCAGCGCCGGGTCGGGGTTCCCGTCGACGGCGGCACGCTCGAGCAAGGCGAGCAGCTCGGCGTGCGCGGCGAGCGCCGCGGACTCCACATCACCGCGCTCACCGTCCAGGTCGGCCACGAGCCCCCGGGCCGCAACCAGCAGGCCTTCAGCGACCGGGGCGGGGACGGCGTCCAGCGACCTCAGCGACGCGGCGATCGCGTCGGGCCAGGCGGCGAGGTGCTCGGCCCGCGCAGCGTCCCGCTCCTCCGCCGGCGCGTAGTCCCGGTCGTAGCAGGACAGCTCGAGGTTCGCCAGGTGCGGCAGGGGGTTGCGGCGATGGTCCTCCAGCTCGCCGAACCAGACCCGGAGCAGCTCCTCGAACGCACCCAGGTGAGCCTCGTCGTGGGCGTCGTCGCGCGGCGGGCCGCCCAGCCGTGCCAGGCCGTCGCGGACGCCCGACGGCGACAGGTCCTGCACCTTGCCGTCGTAGACGTGCAGACCCGCGTACTCACGGGTCTCGGGCACCAACAGGTCGCACACGGCACGCAGGCGGGAGTCCATGGGGACAAGACTCTACGGGCGCCGCCGGCGTCTCGCTGCCGCCCGTCCACCGGACCCGCGTGACGCCGCGGGACGCGTGGTAGGAAGCGCGCCATGACCACCGCCATCGACGCGCTCGCCGACCGCTACTGGGACCTGACGCTGGCGGCCGACCCGCTGACGGCCAGCCTGCTGGGCGATCACCGCTTCGACGACGCCCTGCCCGACCTGTCGGCGGACGGTGAGGCGCGGCGGGCGGCCAGCCTGCGGGGTATGGCCTCCGAGCTCGACGCCGTCGACGTCACCGCGGCGCCGGCCCAGCAGCGGATCACCGCCGAGATGCTGCGCCACGAGCTGACGACGGCGCTGGGGGTCATCGAGTCGGCGCTGCCCGAGTTCACCGTCGCGCCGACGATCGTCGGGCCGCAGGCGGTGCTGCTGGAGGCGTGCGCGAACCTGACGCTGCCCGAGCCCGAGCACGCCGAGGCGCTCGTGACGCGTTACCGCCGTGTGGACGCCTACCTCGGCCAGGCGGCCGAGCGCCTCCGCGCGGGCGTCGGGCGCGGGCGCACGCCGGTGGCCAGGGCGGTGGCGCAGGTCGTGCGCCAGATCGACGACTACCTCGCTGCACCGGTCGACGGCGACCCGCTGCTGGGTCCCGAGCCGCCCAAGGCGTGGGACGCGCCCCGGGTCGACCGCTGGCGCGACGCGGTTCGGGCGGCGCTGGTCGACGTCGTGCGGCCCGCGTTGCAGGCCTACCGCGACTGCCTCGCCTACGAGGTCGCCGGGGCCGCCCGGCCCAGGACCGCAGCGGGGTGTCGTGGCTGCCCGACGGCGAGCGGGTGTACCGGGTCGCCGTGGAGCGCGGGACCTCCATCGCCGCGGACCCCGCCGACCTCCACGAGATCGGCCGGGAGGCGGTCGCCGACCTCGCGCACGAGTACCGCGAGATCGCGGGGCAGGCGCTGGGCACAACCGAGCTCGCCGAGATCTTCGCGCGTCTGCGCGACGACCCCGCGCTGCGCTTCAACACCTCCCAGGAGGTCCGCGACGCGGCGGAGTCCGCGCTGCGACGCGCCGAGGACGCCGTGCCCGGCGCCTTCGGGCGGCTGCCGTCGACGCCGTGCGTCGTGCGGGACATGCCCTCCCACGAGGTCCGTGACGGCACCATCGCGTACTACCTGCCGCCCGCGGGCGACGGCACACGCCCGGGCACCTACCTGGTCAACACCTGGGCGCCGACGACGCGGACGCGCTTCGAGTCCGAGGCGCTGGCCTTCCACGAGCGGTTCCCGGCCACCACACCCAGATCGCGCTCGCCGCGGAGCTGCCGGGACTGCCGGCGTTCCGCCGGCTCACGCACGTCAACGCCTACGTGGAGGGCTGGGCGCTGTACACCGAGCGGCTGTGCGACGAGATGGGGCTGTACTCCGGCGACGTCGAACGGCTCGGGATGCTGGCGTTCGACTCGTGGCGGGCCTGCCGGCTGGTCGTCGACACGGGGCTGCACGCGTTCGGGTGGAGCCGTCAGCGCGCCGTGGACTACCTGCGCGACAACTCACCGTCGGCGCGCAACAACATCGACAACGAGGTCGACCGCTACATCTCCTGGCCCGGGCAGGCCCTGGGGTACAAGGTCGGGCAGCGCGAGATCTTCCGGCTGCGGGCGCAGGCCGAGCAGTCCCTCGGCCGCAGCTTCGACTTGGCGGGGTTCCACGACGTGGTGCTCGGGTCCGGCTCGGTGCCGCTGGCGGTGCTCGACCGGATCGTCTCGGACTGGATCGCCGAGCGGCGCTCCGCCGGCGTGTAGGACGGAAGGCGCGAGCATGGACGCGACGAGTTGGAAGCCGCTGCTGGACGCCACCACCGACGCGGCGCTCGACTTTTTCGCACGGCTGCCGGAGCGGCCGGTGGGGCCTACCGCGACGTCGGAGGACCTGCGCGATGCGCTCGGCGGGCCTCTGCCCGACGGTCCCCAGCCCCCGAGGAGGTCGTCGCCGCGCTCGCATCCGCGGTGGAACCGGGCCTGATGGGGACCCCGGCGTCGCGCTTCTTCGGCTTCGTCATCGGCGGCGCGTTGCCGGCCGCGGTCGCCGCCGACTGGCTGACGACGGTGTGGGACCAGAACGCGGGGCTGTATGCCGCCGCTCCCGCGGCGATGGTCGTCGAGGACGTGTGCGCCGCCTGGCTCGCCGACCTGCTCGGGCTGCCCGCGGGCGTCTCGGCCGGCTTTGTCACCGGCGGTCAGATGGCCAACACCACGGGGCTCGCGGTCGCCCGGCATGCGGTGCTCGCCGCCGCGGGCTGGGACGTCGAGGACCGCGGGTTGGCCGGCGCGCCGGCCGTGACCGTCGTCGCCGGCCAGGAGCGCCACGCCACCATCGACCGGGCGCTGCGGTTCCTAGGCCTCGGTCGCGCGTCGGTGACGCCCGTGCCCGCCGACGGGCAGGGTCGGATGCGCATCGACGCGCTCGGCGAGGCTCTGGCCCGCGTCGACGGCCCGGCGGTCGTGTGCACACAACTCGGCAACGTCAACACCGGCGCCTTGGACCCGGTCGGCGAGATCGCCGACCTCGCCCACGAGCGCGGCGCCTGGGTCCACGTCGACGGGGCGTTCGGGCTGTGGGCCGCGGCGAGCCCCGCGCTGCGCCACCTCGTGGCCGGCGCCGAGCGCGCCGACTCGTGGGCGACCGACGCGCACAAGTGGCTCAACGTCCCCTACGACAGCGGCCTGGTGTTCACACGGCATCCCGAGGCGCACCGGCGAGCGCTCGGCACGTCCGCCGAGTACCTCATCGCCGGCGAGCGCTCGCAGCGCGACGCGATGGACTTCAACCCCGAGTTCTCGCGGCGGGCGCGGGGGTTTCCGATCTACGCGGCCCTGCGGTCGCTGGGCCGCTCGGGCGTCGCCGATCTGGTCGACCGCTGCTGCGCGCTGGCGCGGCGCTTCGCCGACGGCCTGGCGGCCGCCGACGGTGTGGAGGTCCGCAACGAGGTCGTGCTCAACCAGGTGCTCGTCCGCTTCTCGTCGACCGACGGCGACGGCGACGGTCACACCCGCGACGTGATCCGCCGCGTCCAGCAGGAGGGCACGTGCTGGTTGAGCGGGACGACCTGGCACGGCGAGGCGCTCATGCGCGTGTCGGTGTCGAACTGGTCGACGACCGCAGGCGACGTGGACCGCTCCGTCGCGGCGATCCTGCGCTGCGCCGGTCGGGGGGCGTAGCGGCTGGCCGCGGCCCGCTGCGCCGACTCGCACGCACGCCAGTCCTGCGCGTTGGTGACGTCCCGGGGCGCGGCGCGCGCCAGGCCCGCGAGAGCCGGGGCGCCGGGATGGCTACGGCAGGCGCCAGTCGACGGGCGCCGCGCCGAGGCGCTGCAGGAGCGCGTTGGTGCGGCTGAACGGCCGGGAGCCGAAGAAGCCGGCGTGCGCCGACAGGGGGCTGGGATGGGCGCTCTCCACGCGGGGGATGCGGCCGAGCAGGGGCGCGAGGTTGCGTGCGTCGCGGCCCCACAGCACCGCCACGAGGGGCCGGTCTCGCGCCACCAGCGCCCGTATCGCGTGCTCGGTGACCTCCTCCCAGCCCTTGCCCCGGTGGGAACCGGGGCTGCCGGCGCCGACGGTGAGCACGCGGTTGAGCAGCATGACGCCGCGCTCGGTCCACGGCCGCAGGTCCCCGCACGCCGGCGGCGGGTGCCCGAGGTCGTCGGCGTACTCGCGGAAGATGTTCTGCAGGCTCTTGGGCAGCGGCCGCACGCCCGGCGCCACGCTGAAGCACAGCCCGATCGGGTGCCCGGGCGTGGGGTAGGGGTCCTGGCCGACGAGCAGGACGCGGACATCGTCGAAGGGCTGGCGGAACGCGGCCAGCACGTCGGCGCCGGCGGGCAGGAACCGCCGCCCCGCCGCCTGCTCGGCGCGCAGGAAGTCCCCGAGCGCGGCGATCCGGTCCGCGACGGGCGCCAGCTGCTGGGACCAGCCGGCACCGACCAGCTCGGCGAGGTGCCGCCGGGGGACGTCCGCGGTCGCCGGCGTGCCTGCTCCCATCAATCTGCGCTGGAGGCCTTGGCGTACGCGCCGATGAGGACCGACGTGGCCGTCGCCATGGCCGCCGACCGCCTCGGGACCTGGCCGCGCGCGCCCGCGACGACGGCCGCGGCGGCGTCGGCGGCACCCATCAGGGCCATGGCGTCGAAGATGCGGTCGAGGTCGTCCGGGCGGGCCCGCATCACCCCGGCCGCGAGAAGCAGCTGCCGGGCGGCGAACAGCCGGAGCAGGAACGGAAGGGTCGCATCGCGCTCGGTCTGCAGGCCGTACAACCGCGCCAGCGCTCCGGGCGCAACCCAGCCCACGACGCCGAAGACCGAGGCGACCCCCGCCAGCACGTTGCGGGCCTGCTCCCTGTCGATGTCCATGTCCCCGCTCCCCTCGGTGGCCGGGCCGTCGCGCCCGCCGCTGCCGCGTGCCGGCGCCTCACGGGGTCCCGCGACGCCGCCGCGCGCGAGCATCATGCCACCACGGTTCGGCGGCGCTCAGGTGCCGCCGTCGGCCGGGGCGACCAGTCGCCTGCGGACCGCCGCCAGGTCCTCCGGGGTCGTGCCGGCCGAACGCAGGTATGCCTCCACGTCGAGACCCGACAGGATCTCGAGCAGCGTGGCGCGGGCGGTGGTGTTCCGGCGTGCCAGGTACCCCTCGATCCTGGGCACCTGGTCCTCCACGCCCAGCAGAGCCCACAGCGGCGCCAGGCGCGGGTTGCTCAGCTCGTAGTCGGCGGCGATGTCCTCGGCGGCCACGCCGGCGAGCGCGAGCAGCAGCATCGTGACGAGCCCGGTGCGGTCGCGACCGATCCCGCAGTGGATGACCACGCCGCCCGGCGGCGCCTGAGCCACCGCGGCCACGGCGGCGGCGCACCGCTCGGGCTTGCGGTCGAGAAACGGCCGGTAGTACAGCGGGCTGCCGTCGAGGCCCTCGTCCCGGCACCACGTCCAGAACCCGGTGTCCGCCACGTCGTCGATCGGCACGCGCACGGTCCGCAGCCCCGCCCGTCTGGGCCCGGCGTCGGCCGGGACCTCCTCGTCGTTGCGCAGGTCGACGACGGTCCGCACACCGTGGGCCGCAAGCCGCGCCCAGCCCGCCGCGGTGAGGCGGTCAAGGCTGTCGGCGCGGACGACGGCGCCCCAGCGGGTCGTGCCGCCGGCGGCGGAGATGCCGCCGAGATCACGGGCGTTGAAGCAGCCGTCCCAGGACAGATGCCGATCGGTCGTCGCCATGCGGGAATGATGCCGGGCGGCGGGCATCGTCGCCCTGTCACATCGGCCGACACCGTTGGAGGAGCGAGTCAGACCGACTAGGTCGCCGAGGCGCGACAGGGAGCCGGCGGCCGGCGCTTCCGCGGCGACGACGGGGTCGGTCCTCGGCCTTTACACGGTCGACGTGGAATGCAGTAGCGTCGCCGCGTCGACCGGTCGGAACCCCAGGGGTGTTTCATCGTCGCTACGGAACGATCGCTGTCAGGTTCCGATGGTGTGGCGGGGCCAGTGCTGTTCGCCCGGTATGCGTACGCCCCCAACGAGCGGGGCTTCTGCGGGCCGCCCGACCACCGCGCCATGCTGGAGTACGGCTCACAGCAGGTCAGCGACCGCGGCCTGGTCCAGCTCGCCGGCTCCTTCACCGGGCCGTGGCCCTACCTCACGCTCATCGCCGGCACCGCCGGGATCGCCGACCCGTTCGACGCGCGGGTGGTCGAGGCGTACTGGATCGGCAACGAGCTGCTCGACCGCGTCGACATGACGCGCGTTCGGCAACGGGATGCTCGACCGGTTCCGCAAGGTTGCCGGCCCGTCGTGGAGCCATCTGGCCGAGGCCATCCCGCGGGCGCCGTCGCCCATCACAGCTTCCACGTCCTCGGGGTCTACCCCTGGGTCGGGCTGCTGGGACCCGAGCGCGGGGGCGAGCCGCTGCACATCCTGGACCGCTGCCGGATCCGCTGGGGCCGTGTGCTGACCGTCGCCGGCGACGAGGTCACCGTCACGTCGCAGCCGCTGACGTGGGACGGTGTGCGCCTGGGCATCGGCGACGCGCAACCCGAGACCGCACGGCGGGCGATCGGCGGGGTGGGGTTCGTCGCCGACCTCGTACCCGGTGACTGGGTCGCGTTGCACTGGGACTGGGTCTGTGACCGCCTCTCGCCCCGGCGGCTGCGCAGCCTGCGCCGGTACACCACGCTGCAGCTGGACATCACCAACTACCGCGTCAGCCACTCGGGCCCTGGAATGGCGATGGCGTGAGGCTCGGCCCCATGCGGGCGCCGCTTGCGGCCGTGCTCCTCCTCGCGCTGCTGGTGGCCTGCGGGGCCGAGCCGGCACGCGACCAGTCCTCGCAGGCCGGCACGACGGCACCGCCCGGTCCGGCGGCCACGCTGCGGCTGTACACCAGCGTCACCGAGGACACCGTCGATGCGGTCGTCGCCGGCTACCAGCAGGCCCACCCCGGCACCGACGTGGAGGTCTTCCGCGCGCCGACGGGTGAGCTGACCGCCCGCATCGCGGCCGAGCAGCGTGAGGGCGGCGTCCGCGCCGACGTGCTGTGGCTGACCGACCCCCTGTCGATGCAGCGGTACGCCGCCGACGGGCTGCTCGCCGCCATCCCCCCGGCGGCCGCGGACGTGGTGCCGCCGGAGTACCGCACCGACACCTTCGTCGGCACCCGCATCCTCAACATGGTGATCGTGGCCCGTGACGATCTCGATCCGGCTCCGGCGAGCTGGTCGGACCTCGCCGATCCCCGGCTCGCCGACGGGGTCGCGTACCCGACCCCGCCTTCGCCGGATCGGCGTTCGGGGCGCTCGGGTACTTCGCGCAGGACGACGACTTCGGGCTCGACTACTACCGGCGACTGGCCGACAACGGTGCGGTGCAGGTCTTAGCACCCGACGACGTCGTCACCGGCGTCGCGGAAGGGCGCTACGCCGCCGGCATGACCCTGGACAACCCGGCGCGGACGGCGATGGAGAACGGGTCTCCGATCGAGGTGATCGCACCAGAGCCTGGCGCCATCGCGATCTACAGCCCCATCGCCGTCCTCGACAGCGCCGCCGACCCCGACGCGGCGGCATCCTTCGCCGACTTCGTGCTCAGCGAGACGGCGCAGGAGGCCATCGGTGCGACCGGCTGGGAGCCGATCCGCGACGACGTCGACTGGCCCCACGACCTTGAGCAGGTGGCCCCCGACTGGCCGGCGACCTACGACCAGCAAGAGCAGCTGCTCGAGGAGTACCGCGCCATCTTCGGTGGCTGAGCCACGGGATCCCGCCGCGGCCTGGCGCTGGGCCGGGGCGGCAACGGCAGCCGCCGCTGTCACGCTGCTGGTGGGATTCCCGCTGCTCGAGCTGTTCTCGGCCGCCGCTGCCGAGGGCTGGACCAACGCGGCCCGATCGCTCGTCGGGTCGGGGGCGGCCACGCCGGTGGTCAACACGTTGTGGACCGGTGCCGTGGTGACCGCGGTCGCAGTGGCCGGCGGCACTGCGGCCGCGATGACAACCGAACGCAGCGCGGCGCCGGGTCGGCGATGGCTGCGGCTGGGCCTGCTGCTGCCCCTGATCATCCCGTCGTTCGTCGCGGCGCTCAGCTGGGCGCAGGCGTATGGCCCCGCCGGGTTGCTCGACGATGTGCTGGGGCTGGCCGTGCCGGGTGTGTTCGGGCCGTTCGGGGTCGTCGCCGTGCTGGTCATCGAGGCGCTGCCACTGGCCTACCTCGCCGTCGCGTCGGGGCTGGCGTCGCGGGCCGAGCCGGACCTCGAGCGCGCCGCGCGGGCCAGCGGCGCGACCGCCGGTCAGGTCTTCGTGACGGTGACGCTGCCGCTGCTGCGGCCGGCTCTGGCAGGCGCGGCTGCCCTGGTCTTCGTGACCACCGTCAACGCCTTCGGGGCGCCGGCCATCCTCGGGCTGCCGGCGCGGTTCCCGACGGTGACCACGCGCATCTACTCCGACCTGGCGTTCGCGGCGAGTCCCGCCGCGTTCTCGCGCGCCGTGACGTTGAGCGCGGCGCTGGTCGTGTTGACCCTGGCCGTGGTCGGACCCGCCGACGCGGCAGGCCTTGGTCGGGGTGCGGTGCGCACGGCGGTCCCGGCGGGGGGCGGGTTCACCGGCACGGGCGCGCGCTGGCCCGGTGTCGTCGGTTGGGCCTACGTCGCAGCCGCCACGGCCCTGCCGCTGCTCGCGCTCGTGCTGATGGCGCTGACCCGCGCGGTGGGGGTCGCACCGACGCCGGCGAACTGGACCCTCGCGCACTTCACAGAGGCGCTCGACGGACGTACCGTCGCGGCTCTCGGTCGCAGCCTCGGACTGGCGGCCGTGGCGGCGACGGCGGTGGTGGCCCTGGGCGGGCTGCTGACGGCCCTGCGGCACCGGCGCGTCGGGCGGGCCTTGAGCACCGCGGCCATCCTGTCGTTCGCCGTCCCCGGCACGGCGCTCGCGGTCGCCATGCTGCTGGCGTACGGGCCGTGGTTGCGCGACACCGTCGCGCTCATCGCAGTGGCCTACGTGGCCAAGTTCTGGGCGCTGGGTCACCGGACGGTCGCCGCAGCGGCCGACGGCCTGCCCGCCGACCTGCCGCGGGCCGCTCGGATGAGCGGCGCCGACTCTCTCACCGCGGTCCGTACGGTCGTGGTGCCGCTGCTGCGCCCTGCGCTCGGGGCGGCGTGGCTGGCGGTGTTCCTGTTCGGCCTGCACGAGCTGACGATGTCGAGCCTGCTGTACGGCCCTGGCAGCAGGACGCTCGCGGTGGTCATCCTCAACCTCGCCCAGCTCGGCGACCCGACGGTGACCTCGGCGCTGGCGGTGATGCTCACCGCGCTGCTGGTGGCCCTCGCGACGCCGCTGCTGGTGGTCCTGACAGGCAAGCGGTGACCGGTTCCGGCGACGGGCACGGCGTCGCCGCCGCGCTGGAGTGCCGGGGCCTGGAGGTGGCCTACGGGCGCGACCCGGTGCTGGCGGCGCTGGACCTGCGCGTGGAGCGCCACGAGGTCCTGGCGCTGTTGGGCCCGTCGGGCTCGGGCAAGAGCACGCTGCTGTACACCGTCGCGGGCTTCATCCACCCGCGCAGCGGTGAGATCGCGATCGACGGTCGTGTCGTGGCGTCGGCGCACACCCGCATCCCGCCGGAGTTGCGCAACGTCGGGCTGGTCTTCCAGAACTACGCGTTGTGGCCGCATCTGGCCGCGGTCGAGACGGTCGCGTACCCGCTGCGCCGGCGCGGGGTCGGCGTTGCCGAGGCGAACCGGCGGGCGATCGAGCTGCTCGAACGGATGAGCATCGGTCACCTGTCCGAGCGCCGTCCGGCCGAGATGTCCGGAGGCGAGCAGCAGCGCGTCGGTGTCGCCCGGGCACTGGCCGCCGACGCGTCGCTGTACCTGTTCGACGAGCCGACGGCCCACCTCGACACCGCGCTGCGGGCACAGCTGCAGCACGAGCTCGCCGAACGCCGGCGGATGCTCGGCGCGGCGGCCGTCTACGCCACCCACGACGCCGGCGAGGCGCTGGCCGTCGCCGACCGGGTGGCGCTGCTGCGGGACGGCCGTGTGGTGCAGACCGGACCACCGGTGCAGGTCTACGAGCAGCCGGTCGACGTGTGGGCCGCGCGGCTCACCGGCCCGGCGTCGGTCCTTGAGGGCGAGGTGCACCACGCCGACGGCGCCTGTGTCGTCGTCACGCTGTCAGGTCGGACCGTTCGCGTCGCTGGAGGGCGGACGGCCGACGCCGGCGCCCGACCGGACCTGCTGGTGCGGCCCGACTGGACCGCGTTGGGCGGCGACCTGAACGGCATCGTCTCCCAGCTGTGGTACCGCGGACCGCACACCGACTACCGTCTCGACACCCCGGCCGGCGACGTCGACGTCCGCGCGACCGGCCCACCGGCGGCGACCGTCGGCCAGCGGGTCGGCTGGGGGCTGCGCCGGGTCTGGGCCGTCCGCCGCCCCCCGACCGAGCCGGCGCCCGCGTGACCGCGACAACAATCACCCATGCGGATGCCACGTTGAGGGTGAAGGTCCGGCTGCTCCCGCGACGCGGAGAGATCACATACCATGGAGTGATGGGAGGTCATCGAGTCTCATGTGCGCTTCTACCACGGCACTGACGCTCAGTCGGCCCTCAATCTTCTCAGGGGTGCGCCGCTCGATGAGGATGCGGCCGCAGCTCTTCACACCAACGGTGAACCAGGGTTCTATCTCGCATTCGACGAAGGCGACGCTGAGTTCTTCGCCACGCGCCACGGACAGGGCAGCGTCCTCACTTACGACATTGCAGACCACGCGCTCGAGGCGCTTCTCGCAAGCGGCGCTGCAACCGCGCCTGTCGCGCAGGGCCCGCGTACCCCTAGATTCGCCGGTCAGGAGCTGTACATCCCCCCGAGCTTGTTCTCAACCTTCAACGCGCTTCTGACTGAAGGGGACGTCAGTGTCCGAGCAGCATGAGCGGGACCAGCAGCGAGGCAGCCATCCAGGTCCATTGCGCGTGTTGGACCCACTAGCTACCGTCCGCCGGCACCCAGAGTGGTTCTTTCGAGCGGGATCGTTCGATGTCAATGAAGCCATAGCACTGCTGGTCGCGGAAGCGAGACAAGGTCGCGCCACAGCGGTAACCGTTCGAAACGATGGCGATTGGGTCGTCATCTCGGCTGACGTGGATTGGCTCGGAGCAGATCTGGCTGGCTTCTACGCCCCCGTCTCCTACAGTGATGGCGGTCGCAACTCTGCGCGGGTCGAGGTGGTACTTACCGCATTCTGCAGGGCGGTCGTGACTACCAGCCCCGAAGGCCTGGTCGCAGTCATCTCCGGAGCGGCAGGGTACGGGAGGCCGCCCATACCAGCGCGCCTGGACAAGGGCAGGTGTATCGCATTCGTCCCACCGCCTGATGCCAGTGGCCTGACTGAACCGTACAGCCCGGCGTCCGGTCGCCCGACTCTCCGGCTACTGCAGGGAGAGGGTCAGCGCCAGATCCAAACAGCTGTGCGTAGCTTCCTCCACAAGGCGGATCGCAATGGCTGAGGCGCCCGATTTCCAACAGCCGTTTCACTCGGATGGCGACCGGGCGTTGACGCTTTCAGACCTCCTTCAGCTCGGCACAACAATCGAGCAATGCTTCATACTCGCGGGCGATCCCGAACGGCTCGGTCCAGTGGAAGCGGGGGCCCTTGACGTTGCGCTGGTGGCCGGCGATACACCAAAGCTCGAGCTGCGTCGTTGGCGAAGTCTCTTCAACGACGAGCTCCGAGCCGTGATGGACGCTCGCAACCGCGCGGTCCATGGCATCCGCCTCGAGGACGCCGAGATGCGCGGCGCCGTATGGCTCGCCCGACAACTGCTTAGTCTTGTGGATCCCGTGCCTGGCGACACGATGTCGCGGGCGAACAATTAGTCGGGCCACAGTCTGGACCTGTATGCAATGATCTCCCGAGCGTCGCGCTCCGCTTGCCTGCATCCTCGAGGCTGGTAGCGGTCTCCCGCTCAGCGGGTGCCGACCGGCTCCGCGATCTGCTGGGGACGCAGCTCCCACGCGCCCCATACGACCATCGACACGGCGAGCACGGTCGTGAGCCAGGTGCCCACGAACGGGGCGATGAACATGACGACACCGATCCCGACGACCGGCAGTGCCATGCTCATGCGGCTGACCGCGATTCCGCGGTCGCCGGCGAGCGCGGCGACCACCAGGGCGGCACCGAGGATGAGATAGAACTGGCCGCCGACCTCGATACCGTAGTTCGTCAGCATCGGAGCCAAGGACCAGCCGGCGACGATGATG
>JAUJMQ010000072.1 GCA_030446775.1 Egibacteraceae bacterium | reverse complement strand
TGGCCGCCGAGGCGGCGGCCCCCAAGGCGGTGGAGGCGCCCGGCGAGGAGCGGCTCAGCGGCGACGTCGGCGCCGACGGGCCGCTGCAGGTCATCGCCCGCGGCCCGCCGTGCGTCACCCGCAAGCGCCCCGAGCCCATCGGGGAGCTGCTGGCCCTCCAGCAGTACGACACCCGGCGCAGCACGGGCGGCCTGGGCGACCGGGTCAAGCCGGGCGCCTACCGCGCCGCGGTCGCGCAGCAGCGCCGCATCGCGGCGCGCGGCCAGACGCTGCCCGGCTCGGCAGGCGAGTGGCGGCCGGCGGGGCGGGGCCCGCTGATCGCCGACGACAAGCGCTTCACCGAGGTCAACCGCCTGGGGCTGGCGGACCTCGCGGGCCGGATCTCGGACTTCGCGCTGGGCGGCGGCGAGCGCGTCTACGCGGCGGTCGGCGAGGGCGGCGTGTGGCAGTCCGACGACGCCGGCCAGACCTGGCGCTCGATCGGCGACACGCTGCCCACGCAGGCGATCGGCAGCCTCGACTTCACTCCGGCCAACGGCGGCACGGTGATCGTCTCGACGGGCGACAGCGTCTTCGGCGGCGGCGGCACGTTCGCGGGCCTCGGCGTCTTCCGCACCAGCGACGGCGGCGCCACCTGGCAGCGCTCGGCCGGCGTGCCGGACAACGTCATCTCTTTCAAGGTCCGCGTCGACCCGACCAACCCGAGCATCGTCTACGCGGCCACGGGCGCCGGCCTGTTCCGCTCGACCGACGCCGGTGCCACGTTCGAGAACGTCGCCCTGCCCACGGGCAACGGCGTCCCGGCGAGCGAGCCCACCTGCACCGGCGCGCCGGCGACCAAGGAGGGCTGCTACCTGGCCAACATGGTGACCGACGTCGTGGTCCAGGCCCCGGGCGGCAAGCCGGCGGCCAAGGGGGGTCGCGTCCTGGCCACCGTCGGCTGGCGGGCGGCGGACCGGCGCACGAGGTCCAGGGCGTTCCCCAACGGCTTCGACGAGTCGCCCAACAACGGCTTCTACGCCTCCGACACCGGTGCTCCGGGGTCCTTCACCAAGCTCCCGGCGTCCGGGATCGGCCGCCCGGGCTCGAAGATCGGGCGCGTCGAGCTGGGCGCGGCGACGGGTCCCGATCAGGACCACAACGTCGTCTACGCGATCATCGAGGACGCGGCGCGCTTCAACGGCGAACCGCCCGGCATCGACGCGCCGGGGGCGGTGCCCGGCGTCGTCACCGTGCTCGACGGCCTCTACGCCTCCAAGGACTTCGGCCGCACCTGGTCGCGGCTCGCCGACGCGTCGGAGCTGCAGTCGCCCACCTCCGGCTCGGCGCTGGTCGGCACCTTCCAGGCGTTCGGCTTCGCCCCCGGGATCCAGTCCTGGTACAACATGTGGATCGCGCCGGACCCGACTCGCCAGGACGCGAGCGGCATCCCGACCCGGCTCCTGTTCGGCCTCGAGGAGGTCTGGCAGAACGACACGGAGAACCCGCGCGGCGTGCAGGACGACACCGCGACGTTCAGGGTGGTCGGCCGCTACTTCGGCGGTGACGTGTGCCTGGCGCTCTTCAACCCGGCGGGCAGCACCTGCCCGACCGACCGCGAGCGCCGCGAGCCGGGGGGCCTGACCACCCACCCCGACCAGCACGCGGGGATCTTCCTGCCGCGCCCGAACGGCGGCGTCCGGGCGATCGTCGGCCACGACGGCGGAGTCAACGTCCAGGACCGCACGAAGGACCAGGCGAGCCTCTCCAACAACGCCTGGGGCCGCGGGGCCAACCAGGGCTTCGACACGCTGCTGCCCTACGACGCCCAGATCGCCAAGGACGGGACGATCTACTCCGGCCTCCAGGACAACGGCGAGATGAAGATCGAGCCCGACGGGCGGCAGTTCATGGTCTTCGGCGGCGACGGGGCGTTCAGCGCGGTCGATCCCGACAACTCCGACGTCGCCTACGAGGCGTTCATCTTCAACGACATGGAGAAGACCACGGACGGTGGCAAGACGTTCAGGGACGTCGCCGAGCCGAGTGACTCCGGCTACCAGTTCATCAACCCGTTCACCATGAACCCGCAGTCGGCCAAGCACCTGATCACGGCGGGCAACGCGGTGCATGAGACCAACGACGGCGGAGCCTCGTTCAAGACGGTCTTCGACCTCGGCACGCGAAAGGCACCGGGCACCGGCGCCTCCCCCAGCGGGGCCGACGACACGATCAACCGGATCTCGGCGATCGACGTCCGCTCGGCCGGCAGCGACCCGGCCGGCCCGGAGTCCGCCGCGTACGTCGCGTACTGCGGCTTCTGCGATGCGCTGCTGCCCAACGCGCGGCCGGTGCAGACCGGCATCGCCACGAACGTGTCGAGCGACGGCAAGGTCGGCAAGAAGCTCGCGCCGGACAACTGGCACATCGCCAAGGCGGATGGCCTTCCCGACCGCTACCTCACGTCGGTCCAGGTCGACCCGGCCGACCCGAAGACCGTCTACGTGACCGTGGCGGGGTACGCCCGCCGCTGGCTGCCGGTGGGAGTGCTGGGCGAGGACGCGGACCTCAGGCCCGGCAGCGTCTTCAAGTCGACCGACGCGGGTGAGACGTTCTCAGACATCTCGGGCAACCTGCCCGGCATCCCGGCCAACTGGACGACCGTGCGCAACGGCCAGCTCGTGGTGGCCACCAACGC
>JAUJMQ010000024.1 GCA_030446775.1 Egibacteraceae bacterium | reverse complement strand
GGGGGGGGCGGGGTTTGGGGGGGGGGGGTAGGTCTTGTTTTAATTCCCGTATATCAACCGGGGGTTTTCCGCCAACCGGTACAGGGTTGTCGCCCCGGGGGTGGTGTGGGCCGCCGGGGGGCGGGGTGGGGGGCCCCCGCGCCGTGCCGGATTCCCGGGGCCCGAGTCGGGGGAGTGGGCCCTTCGTCCCATCCGGGCGCCCCGCCTTGTCCGAACGGTCCATACAAGGATGCAAGGCTCCCCTTCCCCTGGAGGGGGACAGGGAGTAATCTGAAGCTTCCAGCGCGTCCCCCGCTTGGGTGACGGCCGAGTGCACAACCGGGGGAACACGTGGCGCAAGTTCGGGTGGGGCGTCGTTTCGGGCTCGTGACGGTGACTGTGTGTTCGCTTGCGATCACTCTCGCGAGTCTTGGCTTCGGGCCGACGCCCGTGGCGGCGGCTGAGGAGACGCTGACGTTCACGGGCTCGCTGAGCAGCTCGGGCACCAACTGGCAGACCCACGCCTTCAAGGTGACCGAGGTCAGCACGATCTCGGTCAGCTTGGACTGGAACGACGCCGGAGCCGACTTCAACCTCGGGCTCCAGGACCCCAGCGGAACCTGGGTGAAGTGGGCGTCGTCGACGAGCACGCGCCCCGAGACGATCAGCTGGCCGGACGCCGTCACGGGAACGTGGAAGATCGGCGTGAAGGCCCGCAGCGGATCCGCGAGCTACACCGCGTCGGTTACGCACGGCGCCAGCGGAACCGACCCGGTCACGACGGACACGTCGACCAGCACGTTCACCGGCTCGCTGAGCACGTCCGGCACGACCTGGCGGACGCACGCCTTCGCCGTCGGGGGCAGCGGCACGATCGACGTCGTGCTGGACTGGGACGACGCCGCGGCCAACCTCAACGTCGGCCTGCAGAACCCCAGCGGCACGTGGGTGAAGTGGGCTTCGTCGACCTCTACCAAGCCGGAGCGGATCAGCTACCCCGACGGCACCGCCGGCACGTGGAAGATCGGCGTGCAGATCAAGAGCGGCTCGGCGGCGTACACCGCCACCGTCACCTATCCCGGCTCGTCGACGGCGGCGCCAGCATACGTGCAGACCGTCGGCGGCTCGGGACGAGCAGAGATGTACCCGTCGGGGGTCGACGTCGCGCGGCCGTCGCGTGGCGCGCCCGGCAGCCAGGCGGGGTGGGTGTTCATCGCCGACACCGGCAACGACCGTGTCGCGGCGTACGGTGCGGACGCGACGCTGCTGTGGCAGTCCGGCTTCCGCGGGCGCGGCGACGGCCGGTTCTCGGAGCCCCGTGACGTCGCCTATCTCAACGGTGAGGTGTACGTCGCCGACACCGGCAACAACCGCGTACAGGTGCTCGACGCCGCCACGGGGGCGTGGAAGGCGACCTGGCCGACCTTCTTCGGCGCCGTGATGGGCGTCACGACCGGCAAGGACACCGCGGGACAGTGGAAGGTCGTCGTCGCCGACGGCAAGAACAGCCGGATGTCGGTGCACACCCCCGACGACAGCGCGCGCGTCTACTTCGGCACGTTCGGCAAGGGCGACGGGCAGCTCAACGAACCGCGTGACGGCGCCTTCGACCGGGCCGGCAACGTCTACGTCGCGGACTTCCGCAACCACCGCGTCGCGAAGTTCACCGGCGCGTACACGTGGGCCGGCAGCTGGGGGAGCCTCGGCGGTGAGCCTGGCCAGTTCCGGGGGCCGTACGGTATCGAGGTTGACGACGCCGACGGCGTGTACGTCGCCGACGCCAACAACCAGCGCATCCAGAAGTTCACCACGGCCGGCGCGTACGTCAGCTCGTGGGGCACGATCGGCAGCGGGACCGGCGAGCTGCGCCAGCTGCGCAACGTCGCCGTCGGGGCCGGCACCAGCCCGGACGTCTTCGCCGTCGACCTGTGGGGCTATAAGGTCGAGCAGTGGGGGCAGGGCGGCGTGCACAAGCGGACCTTCGCCGGCGACCCGCCGCCGACCGGCCTGTTCAACAAGCCGTGGGGCCTGAGCGTCGGGGGCGGCAACGTCTACGTCGCCGACACCGTCCACCACCGCATCCAGCGCTTCGACCTCGCCGGCGGCTACCAGATGAACTGGGGCGACCGCGGCTGGGCGCCGAATCTCAACGGCCTGAACTGGCCGCGCGGCGTCGCCTACGACCCGGCGCGGGATGTGGTTTGGGTCGCCGACACCAAGAACTGGCGCGTGACGGAGTTCACGACCGGGGGCGTGCCGACCGGGGTCACCTACGGAAAGCTCGGCTCCGGTGACGGGGGCCTGAACTGGCCGGGCGCAGTGGCTCCGGTGGGCGCGGGCGTGGTCATCGCCGACACCTACAACCACCGCGTGGTCCGCTGGGATCCTGCCGCGGGCACGCTGTGGACGGCGACGGGGTTCAACTATCCCAAGGACGTGAAGGTCGACGCCAAGACGGGGACGGTCTACGTCGCCGATGCTTTGAACAAGCGGATCGTCACGCTGCGCCTGTCCGACGGCGCACTGCTGGGCTCGTTCGGCGGCACGGTGCTCCACCGCGTCGAGGGCGTCGCGATCGCCTCCGACGGTGACATCTGGGCCACCGACACCAGCTACAACCGGCTGGTCGAGTTCGACGCGTCCGGAACCTTCAAGCAGGCGTACGGCGGCAAGGGCAGCGACCACGGCAGGTTCTGGGAGCCGACCAACCTGCACCTGCGGCCCAACGGCACCAACGGCGACCTGCTGTACGTCGCCGACACCTACAACGACCGCGTGGAAGTGTTCGAGGTCCGCTGATGCACCTGTCCGTCCCGACGACGAAGGCATTCCCGATGACGAAGACCCGCCGCTCGCTGCGGACCCGGATGGCGGCGGTGTCGCTCGCCGCGGCGCTCGCCGTGACCGTCCTGGGGATCGCGCCGGTCGCCGCCGCGATCACGACCTACAGCGGCGTCGTTGACTTCGACGCCGGCAAGAAGTGGCAGACCCACACCCTGCCCGTTGGCGAGTCGGGCACGCTAACCGCGACGCTGAGCTGGGCGACGCCGGCTAACCTCGACCTCGGGCTACAGCGCCTCGACGGCACCACGTGGGTCGGCGTGAAGTGGGTGACGTCGTCCACCGCCAACCCCGAGGTCCTGACCGCCGACATCGACGGGACGCAGACTTACCGGCTGGCGGTGGCGGCCAAGAGCGGCGGGACCACCGAGTACGGCCTCACGGCCGAGACCGGCACGACGACCGAGCCCGCGCCGAGCGGCGACGGCACGTTCACGGGCTGGGTCGACTACAGCGCGGGGACGAAGTTCCGGACGCACGACCTGCCGGTGTCGGAGGTGTCGACGCTGACGGTCAGCCTCGACTGGGACACCGACGCGAACCTCGACCTGGGTCTCCAGAAGTTCCAGGACGGCAAGTGGGTCGGCGTCAAGTGGACCTCGTCGACGACGGCGAAGCCTGAGTCGTTCAGCGCGTCGGTCGACCCCGCCAACACCTACCGGCTGGCGGTCGTCGCCAAGAGCGGCGGGCGGACGAACTACACGGCGACGGCCACCTTCGGCCAGGCGGCGTCGGACACCGTCGCGACCTTCTCCACGGCGTTCGGGTTCCGGGGCCACGCCGGCATCTACCCGTACGGGATGGAGTGGAACGAGCACAACAACACCATCCTGGTCGCCGACATCTGGAACCACGCCGTCAAGCCGTTCACCACAGGCGGCTCGCCGACCGGCGGGACCACCTTCGTCGGCAGCGGCACGCTGACCGACCGCGTCGAGCCGTTCGACGTCGAGGCCGACCCGCGCAACGGCGACGTCTGGGTCGCCAACGAGGCCTACTCCCGCGTCGACCGCTTCCGCGCGGACGGGACCCGGATCACGGCCATCGGCAAGGCGTCCGGCAGCTACGGGCAGGGCTGCGGCGGCGGGAAGGTCTACTGGCCGACCAACGTCGCGCTGCACACCGCCACGAACCGCCTGTACATCTCCGACGGGTACTGCGGCACCGTGTCGGCGTACAGCCTCGACGGGACCTACCTGTCGTCCATCTCGTTTGACCTGAGCCACCTGTCGTCCTACGGGAAGCCGACTGTGCGAGGGATCGACGTCGACGCCGCGGGCAACGTCTGGCTGGCGGAGCACAAGAGCCGGACGCTGATGAAGTTCGCCCCCGACGGGGGCAAGCCGCTGATGGCGACGCCGCGGATCGAGCGCATGTTCGACCCGCGCGGCATCGCGGTCGACCGCAGCGGCGGGGCTGGCCACGGGATGGTCTACGTCGTCGGGGGCTTCTGGAATGAGGTGTACCGCTTCGCTCCCGACGGCAGCTACCTCGGCAAGTGGGAGAAGTCCGGCACCGCCGCCTCTGACCCCGCCTTCGACGCGATCCGCTACGTCGCCGTCGACGGCAGCGGCGACGTCTACGTCGGCGACACGTGGGAGTACCGGGTGTTCAAGCTCGCCGGCTGCGGCCTGACCGTGAACTGCAAGGGCTCCGCGATGTCCTGGTCGCAGGCTCCGCTGCCGCCACCCAACGGCGGGTTCAACCAGATGTCCGGCATCGGTCTTGACGCCGGCTCGGGGCTGGACTCCCAGAAGCTGTTCGCCGCGGACTACTTCGAGCAGCGGGTGCAGTGGTTCGACACCCACAGCGCAACGACCACGCGGTCCTGCTCGGCGTCCAACTGCGACTCGTGGCTGGGCGAGTTCGGCAGCCGCACACCGAACATCCCCAACTCGGCGGGCATCGCCTACCCGCGGTCGATGACCGTTGCCGGCGGCTCGGCCTGGGTCGACGGCGGCCAGTCGCTTGTGCGCTACGACACCAACGGCAACTGGATCTCGCGTTACGGCAAGTGGGGCAACGGGCCCAACGAGTTCAAGGGCGGCCCGACGGGCGTCCGCGTCATCGGTACCGCCACCAGCGGCAGGATCTACACGACCGACACCGGCAACTGCCGCATCCAGATCACCGACTACACGGGTGACACGAACGCGACGTCTGTCTACACCCACGTCGCCCACATGGGCAGCTGCGGCACCGACTCGTCGCAGGGCCAGATGGGCCTGCCGCAGCAGATCGACGTGGACGAGTCCCGCAACCTGGCCTACGTCGCCGACGGCGCGGCGGGCCGCCACAAGATCCACGTGTGGAACCTTTCGACCAAGACGATGAAGTCGTTCGGCGCCACCGTCGACGGCGTGGGGTTGAACCGGCCCCGCGGCGTGGTCCTGGACCCGGCCAGGCAGTGGCTGTACGTCAGTGACTCGAGCAACCGGCGCGTCGTGCGCATCAAGCTCGGCGCCGACGGCTACCCGACCACCACGGCCGAGCTCGTCACCAGGGGCGGGGACACCGGCGACGGGTTCCTGCAGCTGGGCCAGCCGCGGGCCCTGGAGTTCGGTCCGCGGGACGGCAAGCTGTACATCGGCGACTTCAACCAGCGCGTGTACGCCTACACGATCAACCGCTGACCGAGCCCGCCGCGCCCCGCCGCCGACGCCCGGTCCGGGGGGACCGGGCGTCGCGGGGTGCACGCCCGGCCCTTCCCGTCACCCTGTCCAGGGCGGTAGCCTGCGGGTCCGCAGCAGCCTTCCGGGTGCGTGCCATGCCCGGAGGTTCGGGGGTCCGGTGACCAGAGCGACAGATCGGCGTAGCGCGCGGTGCGCGGCGCTCGCAGCCGCGGTGTTGGTCGCCGTCGCGGGGCCAGGCAGGGCTGCGGCGCCGAGCGCCGCAGCCGGCGCCGAGGGCGTCTCCGCCGACTCGTCCGGCGCCACGCGCGCCGCCGGCGCGCTGGCGCCACGAGCGGCTTCGTCGTCCGGGGTGTCGTGGGTGAAGCAGATCGGCGGGCCCGGCCGCGCCCAGATGTACCCCTCGGGTGTGGACGTCGCGAGGCGCTCGCGTGGCGCGAACCGCGCCCAGGCCGGCCGGGTCTTCATCGCCGACACGGGCAACGACCGCGTGGCCGCGTACGCCCGCGACGGCGCGCTGCTGTGGCGGTCGGGGTCGCGGGGTCACCGCGACGGACACTTCTCCGAGCCCCGCGACGTCGCCTACCTCAGGGGCCGCGTGTACGTCGCCGACACCGGCAACAACCGGGTCCAGGTCCTCAGTGCGGCGACCGGCGAGCACCTGCGCACCTGGCCGACGTTCTTCGGCGCGGTGATGGGCGTGACGGCGGGCACCGACCACACCGGCGCACCGAAGATCATCGTCGCCGACGGCAAGACAAGCCGGATGTCGATCCACTCGCCCCGCGACACCGTGCGCAGGTACGTTGGGTCGTTCGGCAGCGGAGACGGGCAGCTCAACGAGCCGCGCGACGGCGCGTTCGACAGCGCAGGCAACCTGTACGTCGCCGACTTCCGCAACCACCGGGTGGCGGTGTTCGACCGGTTCGGACGGTGGTCGCGCGCCTTCGGCTCCTTGGGTGGCCGCCGCGGCCAGTTCCGCGGCCCCTACGGCATCGAGATCGACGACGCCAACGGGGTCTACGTCGCCGACGCCAACAACCAGCGGATCCAGAAGCTGAGGAGGTCCGGGCGCTTCGTCCGTGCCTGGGGCTCGGTCGGGAGCCGTCCGGGCAGGTTCCGTCAGCTGCGCAACGTCGCCGTCGGCGGGGGCGCCAGGCCTGCCGTGTTCGGCGTGGACCTGTGGGGCTACAAGGTCGAGCAGTGGAGCCAACGTGGCGTGCACCGGCGGACCTTCGCCGGAAAGCGGCCGCGGGCCGGCCGGTTCAACAAGCCGCACGGGCTGGCCCTGCACCGCGGGAAGGTCTACGTGGCCGACACCGTCCACCATCGCGTCCAGCGCTTCGGGCGGAGCGGGGCGTTCGAGCTGTCCTTCGGCGACCGCGGCTGGGCGCCTCGGCTGGACGGATTGAACTGGCCCCGCGGCGTCGCCGTGGACGCCGCCCGCAACGTCCTGTGGGTGGCCGACACGAAGAACTGGCGCGTCACCGAGTTCACCCTCGCCGGCAGGCCGACCGGCGTGAGCTACGGCGAGCTGGGCTCGGGTGACGGCGGCCTGCACTGGCCCGGAGCGGTGGCCCCGGTGGGCAACGGCGTCGTGATCGCCGACACCTACAACCACCGCATCGTGCGCTGGGATCCCGACACCGGCACCCTGTGGACCGCCACCGGCTTCAACTTCCCCAAGGACGTCAAGGTCCACCGGCGGAGCTCCACGGTGTACGTCGCCGACGCCCTCAACGGGCGCATCGTCAAGCTGCGGCTGTCCGACGGCCGCCGGCTGCACACCTTCGGCGGCACGGTCCTGCGCCGCGTCGAGGGGGTCGCCGTCGCCTCCGACGGCGACGTCTGGGTGGCCGACACCGGCTTCAACGTGCTCGTCGAGTTCGGCCCGACCGGAACGCGCAAGCGCGTCTTCGGCGGCCGCGGCTCGGCGCACGGCAAGTTCTGGGAGCCGACGAACCTGCAGATCCGCCGGACCCGAGCCGGCGACCTGCTCTACGTCGCCGACACCTTCAACGACCGCATCGAGGTCTTCCGGATTCGCTGATGCTCGGTGAAGGGACGATCGTGACGACCTGGCCTGGCCGAAGCCTCCGCGGGTGGTTTGCGGTGGTGCTCGCGGCGGCCCTGTGCGCCGGGTCGCTGGCCGGCGCGCCGGTGGCGGGGGCGGCGGCGCCGGTGGCGTCGTTCTCGACGGCGTACGGGTTTCGGGGTCACGCGGGGTTGTATCCGTATGGGATGGAGTACAACGAGCACAACAACACGATCTTGGTGGCTGACATCTGGAACCATCGGGTGAAGCCGTTCACGACGGGTGGGGCGCCGGCGGGTGGGGCGACGTTCACGGGGCAGGGGTTCGGGTTGCCCAACAACCGGGTGGAGCCGTTTGACGTGGAGGCCGACCCGCGCAACGGTGACGTGTACGTCGCCAATGAGGCGTATTCGCGGGTGGATCAGTACCGGGCGAACGGGACGTGGGTCAAAAGCTTGGGGCGGGGCGGCAAGTACGGGCAGGGTTGCGGTGGCGGGAAGGTGTTCTGGCCGACGAATGTGGCGTTGCATCGGGGCAACGGGCGGTTGTATGTGTCGGACGGTTTCTGCGGGACGATCAGCGCGTATGACGCGAACTTCAACTACCTGCCGGGCGTCTCGTTCGATCTTCGCCGGCTGGGGCTGAACAAGCCGACGGTGCGGGGCATCGACGTGGACGCGGCCGGCAACGTGTGGGTCGTGGAGCACAAGAGCCGCACGCTCATGAAGTTCCGGCCCGACGGCGGTGTGCCGGTCGTCGCCACGCGCGTCGCCCGCATGAACGACCCCGCGGGATCGCGGTGGACCGCAGCCGCAACCGGAGAACGCGTGGACGCGTCTACGTCGTCGGCGCGTTCCACAACGAGGTCCATGTCTTCGACGGGGACGGCAGCTACCGGAGGCGCTGGTCGCGGGCCGGCACCTCCTCGCGCGCGCGCGGCGTTCGACGCGATCCGCTACGTCGCCGTCGACGGCAGCGGCAACGTCTACGTCGGCGACACCTGGAAGTACACCGTCTACAAGCTGTCACCGCGCGGGAGGCGCCTGGACTGGGCACAACGTCGCCTCCCGCCCCCCGACGGCGGGTTCAACCAGGTGTCGGGCATCGGCCTGCACCCCGGGTCGGGACGGTCGTCGCAGAAGCTGTTCGCCGCCGACTACTTCGAGCAGCGGGTGCAGTGGTTCGCAACGCACACCTCGGCCGGAAGAGCGTCGAGGTGCCGGTCGGCCAGACGCTGCCCGGCCTGGCGGGGCAGTTCGGCAGCCGCAGGCCCAACGTCCCCGGCTCCCCGGGGATCGCGTACCCGCGCGCGCTGACCGTGGGCGGCGGCTGGGTATGGGTCGACGGCGGCCAGTCGGTGGTGCGCTATGACCGCAACGGCCGCTTCGTGTCACGGTTCGGCAAGTTCGGCGCCCGGCCGGGCCAGTTCAAGGGCGGCCCCACCGGAATCCGCGTCATCGGAAGCCGCAGGCGGGGCCGGGTGTACACGACCGACACCGGCAACTGCCGCATCCAGGTGACCGGCTACGGCGGCAGGCCGCGGGCGGCGATGGGGACGTGCGGCACCCGCTGTCGCGCGGCGAGATGGGGCTTCCCCAACAGATCGACGTCGACCGGCGCAAGGACCTGGCGTACGTCGCCGACGGTGCCCCCGGGCGCAACCGCGTCCACGTGTGGAGGATGGCGGCCGAGCGGATGCGCTCGTTCAACGTCGTCGTGGCCGGCCGCGGGCTGAACCGGCCGCGGGGCCTCGTGCTCGACCGTGCCCGCAAGTGGCTCTACATCAGCGACTCGGGCAACCGGCGGGTCGTCCGCGTCAAGCTCGACCGGGGCGGCTACCCGACCGCACGGGCCCAGCTCGTCACCCGCGGCGGCGACACCCGCGACGGGTTCGCCCGGCTCGGCCAGCCCCGCGCCCTGGCCTTCGGACCCCGCGACGGCAGGCTCTACGTCAGCGACTTCAACCAGCGGGTGTACGCCTACACGATCAACCGCTGACCACGGGCGGGCGGACCGGCCGGCGCCGGTCCCCCCGGGGCCCGGCGTCGCCGCGCGCGAAGGACGCTGACCGCGCGCGCCGGGCACCGCCGGCTCAAGGTGCCCCGGCGCGGTTCCGAGACGAAGAGGGCCTGACGCCCACCGTCGGCGCCGCGCCCAGGCCGAGCCGCCGGGCGCGCCCCGAGGCGGCAGCGCGGTCCGGTCGTCGCCGTCCGCTCTCCACCGGGTCGTCGGGACCAGTTCGTCCCGCCGATCCGTATGGAGTCCGACGATGTCCGTCCCCCGCCGCCCCATCGCGCTGCTGCTCGCCGCAAGCGCGGTCGCCGTTGTCGTCGCCGGCCCCGCCGCCGCCACCACCCGCGCCGGCTCATCTGACGCGACCGCCCGCCCCGCCGACGTCGAGCGCGGGGCGCGCCCGTCGCTGGCGACCCGCCGGGGCCTGGGCGTCGCCGCGGGCCGCAGCTGGGCGGTCGAGAACGAGGCGCCAGACCACGTCCACACCCGCGCCGAGGTCCGCACGGCGCGCCGCCACGACTACGTGGTGGCGCTGCGCAACAGCTACCGGGGCCACGTCGACGCGATGCGCCGCGCGAACCCGGACCTGCGGCTCATGGTGTACCTCAACGGCGCCTTCGCTCAGCGCACCGAGCGGTCAACCTACCCATCGTCGTGGTACCTGCGGGACCGGCACGGCGACAAGGTCCGCAACGACTGGGGTCTGTGGATGATGAACCCCGCGAATCGCAAGTGGGTGCGTGACCGGGTCCGGACGTGCAAGGAGTTCCTGCGCGCCAGCGGCTACGACGGCTGCTCGCTGGACAACCTGGGCTCGGGGACGCTGTGGCGCGGCTCGCTGTCGGGCGCGCCGATCGACCCGCGCAGCGGCAGGCGGTGGACGGAGCGCGCCTGGCTGCGCGCGACGACCCGGCTGGCGTCCACGGTGCGCCGCCGGGTCGCGTCGGCGCCGCTGGCCGTCAACGGCCTGGTCAACGGCGACCGCTACTTCGACACGGTCGCGCCCACGTCGGCGCTGCTGCGCTCGGTCGACTTCGCCATGGCCGAGACGTGGATGCGCAGCGCGTGGCAGCCGATCGACTCCCACCGCCCAGAGTCGGCGTGGCGCCAGGACGTCGACCTGCTGGCCGACGCTGAGCGGCGCGGACAGCGCGCGCTGGTCATGACCAAGGCGTGGGCGGCCGGCTCGTCGGCGCGCAAGCGCCGCCTGCACGAGTTCGCCCTCGCGTCGTTCCTGCTCGGCGACGACGGCGGCAACCGCTTCACGTTCAGCTACGGCCAGGGCGCCGACCCGACGCGCAACCACCGCTGGGCGGCCGTGGACCTCGGGGGTCCGCTGGGGCGCTACGCCAAGGTGGGTGGGGTCTACCGCCGCTCGTTCGCGCGTGGGCTGGTGCTCGTCAACCCGGGCACCTCGCGCCGGCGGGTGACGCTGCCTTCGACGTATCGCTCGCTGTCCGGTGAGGCGGTCAGGCGTGTGGTGCTGCGCCCCACCGCGCACGCATCCTCACGCAGGGCTGACCCGCTCGACCACCGGCCGCCCCCGACGGGGCCGGTTCGACGGCCCCGCGGCGTGCGCCGCGGGGCCGTCGCGCGTGTAGGCGTCCTCCTGGGCAGTCGCCGTCCGCGGGCTGCGACGGGCCGGGTGCCACCGCAGCGGCGGGCCGCAGGGGACGGCCGAGAACGCCCTGGCACCGGCCTCCCGGTCGGGGGGGAGCGCCGTCTCACCCACGTCCGCTGTGCGCACGAGTCGGCCCGCCGTTGCTCAAGGAGGCCTCCGGCGCGCCGATTCCACAAGTGCGCGACGGAAGCTCCATCGAAAGGGCACACCCGGTCGAAAGGCCGGGGTCGCAAAGCCCAGGGCCTGTCGCCCTCGTCAGAGGGCCATGGCAGCCGGGCTGCCGAAGGGGGTCTTCTCGATTCCTTTCCCTTGCCGCGTCCCTGCCGGGACGCGGCGGGCCCGTCCAGGACCTGGCGGTCCGACGCTCGACGTCGGCACCGCGCGCCCACTGCGACGAGCCGCGCCTCCCACTGCGGAGAGCGCGGCCAAGGATGTGATTTCGCGTGAGTATCCGCAAGAAGCTGTTCTCGCTCGCCTCTCCGCTGGTCGCCGCGGCCATCGCCGCGGCGGCCATGGTCCCCGCGGCGCTGCCCGCCAGTGCCGCGACCTCCGCCACCTCGTCGACCACCGTCACCCGCTTCACCGGCAACGTCAGGGTCAAGGGCGTGCGCTCGAAGGTCCACCAGATCAGCCTCGCCGCCGGCACGACCGTGAAGGCGACGCTGCGCTGGGACGCCCCCTTGGGCAACCTCGACCTGACCCTGCGCAACCCGGCCGGAACGGCGGTCGCCTCCTCCACCACCCTGCGCCCCGAGCGGATCACCACCAACGTGCCGACGACCGGAACATGGTCCTTGCGGGTCTGGGCGCGCCAGGGTGGCTCCGGCTACGTCCTGACCGTGGAGCAGACGACCTCCTCCACCCCGGCCCCCGCCCCGCCCCCCGCCCCGCCCCGCCCCCGCCCCCACCCCGGCCCCGACCCCGGCGCCGACGCCGGACCCCCCCGACGCCGGACCCCACCCCGACGCCCGACCCCATCCCCACGCCTGAGCCGACCCCGACGCCCGACCCCACGCCGGCACCGCAGCCGACGCCGGAGCCGACCCCGACCCCCGGCCCGGTCGCCCCCAGCGGTGACACCGAGCGCGGCTTCGCCATCGAGAACGAGTCGCCGGTCCACGTCTACACCGACGCGCAGGCGATCCACGCCGCTCGCGAGCACGACGTCATCGTCGCGCTGAAGAACAGCTACCGCGGCCAGGTGCCCAAGATGCGCGCCGCCAACCCCAGCCTCGTGATCCTGAACTACCTCAACGGCGTCTACGCGATGAAGGGCGAGACCTACCCCGAGTCCTGGTACGCCCGCGACGCCTACGGCCGCAAGATCGTCAACGACTGGGGGCTGACGATGATGCAGCCCACCAACCCCAGCTGGATCGCCAACCGCTCGCAGACCTGCGCCGAGTTCACCAACGCCAACGGCTACGACGGCTGCTCGCTGGACAACCTCGGCTGGGGGACCCTCAGCCCCGCGTCCGTGTCGGGCCAGCCGATCAACCCGGCCACCGGCAAGGCGTTCACCAACGCCGAGTGGATCCGCGCGACCTCGGCGCTGGCCGGTGCCGTCGCCAGGCACGTCGCGCCGAAGCCGGTCAACGCCAACGGCCTGATGAACGGCCGCGCGTACTTCGACGCGAGCGCCTCGACGGCGCAGCTGCTCACGCCCCTGGACATGGGGCTGTCGGAGACGTTCGTCCGCACGGCGATGCAGACCATGACGTCGGTTCCCCGCCCCGAGAGCGCGTGGAAGCAGGACGTCGACATGCTCGTCGAGGCCGGCAACCGCGGCAAGCAGGTCATGGCCATGACGAAGGTGTGGCGGACCGACGCGACCCAGGCGCAGAAGGACCAGGCGCACCAGTACGCGTTGGCCACCTTCCTGCTCGGTGACAACGGCACCCACCACTTCACCTTCAGCGGCGGCAGGTCGGAGAACCCGACGGAGGGCCACGCGTGGTGGGACATCGACCTCGGTGCGCCGCTGGGCGGCTACGCCAAGGTGGGCGGCGTCTACCAGCGCGCCTTCGCCAAGGGCAAGGTCCTGGTCAACCCGACCGGCACCTCGGTCACCGTCGACCTCGGTGGCGTGTACGTCGACCTCGGTGGCGTCGCGCGCACCTCGGTCACGCTGCCCGCCGGCACCGGCCGAGTCCTGACCACGAGCTAGGCGACACCCTCCCGGACGGCGGCCTCGGCCGCCGTCCGGGGGGCCAGGCGGCCCGGGCCCGTACGATGCGGCCCGGGCCGTTGCGCGTCCGGGAGCCGGACGGCGGCGCGGCGCCCCGACGACACCTCGACGACTGGACGGCCACGATGGGCAACCCCGCGCCGACCGCGGGAACGGTGCGGCGGGGCCGCCACCGGGCGACGCTGACGTCGGGCGAGATCGCCACCGTCCTCAAGGCGTCGACCGCCGAGCACGACTGGTCGGCTCCGCTCGCGCCCCTGGGGCCGCTCGTCGCGGGACGCGACCTGTCCGGGCTGCGCGCCGCCGCCGCTGCCCACGGCGTCGACAGCCTGTCCTATCTCACCCTGCGCGGCCTGCCCGACGTCGACGCCGCCGTCATGGACGACCTCGGCGAGGCCTACCGCTCGGCCGCCATGGGTCACGTCCGCGCACTGGCCGACCTCGACGCCCTCGGCGACGCGCTCCCCCCAGGAGTGCCGTGGCTGGTCTTCAAGGGCCCGGTCCTCAGCGAGCTGCTCTACACCCGCCCGGATCTGCGTGGCTACGGTGACCTCGACGTGCTCGTGCCGCGCCGCGCGTTCGCGGACGTGGTGGTGGCGCTGGAGCGCAGCGGCCTGCGCGTGCTCGACACCAACTGGAACCTGCTGGCACGCGAGGAGCGGGGCCAGGTGCACATCGGGCTGCGCCTGGGCACGCCGGCCGACGTCCACTGGCATCTGGTCAACCGCGCCGCGGTGCGACGCACGGTCGCCGTCCCAGGCGACGCCCTGTTCGGCCGCAGCCGGCGGGTCAGGCTGGGAGGGCGCACGGTGTCCACGCTGCACCCGGTGGACACGCTGCTGCACCTGTGCCTGCACGCCGCCCTGCCGGGCGGCAGGAGGCTGCTGTGGCTGAAGGATATCGAGCGTGCGCTTGCCACGGACGCTCCGGACTGGGACGACGTCGTCGCGACAGCTCACCGGTGGCGCGTCGCCCTCCCGGTCGCGGCGATGCTACTGCGCGTCCAGCGCACGCTGGGAGCGTCGCTGCCGCCGGAGGTCGTCACGGCCCTCGCGCCGTCCCGGCTACGCCGCGAGGCCGTGCGACGCGCCGCCGCCTCCTGGTCGCTGGAGGTTCCGCCGCGCCTTCCCGCCCTGACGCCAGTGGTCCTGCCCAGCTTGCGCGACTCGGCCGCCGCCTGCCTCGCGGCGGTGTCCGCGCGGCTGACGACCGGTGACGTCACCTCCCGCCTGGCCAGGCGCGTGGCGGGTCTGGCCGGCGGTGACACGACGGCGGGCACGCCGGCCGTGTTCGCGCCTGGCGGCGACGAAGACGCCCGGGCGCGTTACCTGCAGCAGGTCGGCGGCTCCCCGGAGCCGCCCGCGGCGTAGGCGACAATGGCCGCGCGGCGGGCAAACGCAAGGCCGCCCCGTCACAGGGGCCCGGACGCGGCCGGCCTGTGCGCCGAGCGCGCGTGAGCGCCCCCCCGATTCGTTTCACTGGGGGTGATCCCGGCGCCCCCCGGTCGGGTAGCGAATCGCGTGAGCGCGTGCACAACGAATACGGCGCGTGACGCTGCCGTCGTTCCACCTGTGGGCGCGAACAGATGGGCAGATTGGGCCTGCCCTGCTGCGTCTGCTACTCCTTTCGGCGCATGTCCGTCCGCGGGTGTGCGGGGCCCGTCCTCTTCGGAGCACGGTCGGCGACGGCATTGCCCTGGAAGTTCTGCTGTCGCGCGGCCGCCGAATTGGCGGGAGACATCCCCTGCCCCGCGGGCTTTCAACTGCAGTCGACGCCAGGATGAATATGAACCGGCATCTGTTTGCCCGCGCTGCGACGGTCCTTTTCCTCGTCGCGGTGGCCCTCCCTTCGCAGTTCGCCATCGCCCACGCGGCCGACCTCAACTGGTCGGGTTACGCCGCCGCTCAGGGAACGGACTGGGTGGCCCACAAGTTCCGCCTCGACTCACCCGGTGAGATCTCGGCCGTGCTGGACTGGTCACGGGGGGACGCCAACCTCAACCTGCACCTGCGCAACCCTGCAGGCCGCATCGTCGCCTCGGCGGTCGGCCACCAAGGCACGTCGGAGACACTGACCTACAACGCCCGTTGGAGGGGCGTGTGGACCCTCGGTGTGAAGGCGCGCTCAGGCGCGGCCAGCTACACCCTCGGCGCCGACATCGGGAACGGGTCGGGCGAGGAGGAGGAGCCGCCGCGACCGGATCCCAACCCGGGCCCCGGTCCCGCCCGCCCGTACAGCGCCCACCCGCGGGGCTGGACGATCGAGAACGAGGCGAACACCCACAACTGGAGCGACGCACAGGCCATCGCCGATGCCAAGGCTGTCGACCTCATCGTCGCGCTGCCCGACAGCTACCGCGGACAGGTCGGCATGATGCGGCAGGCCAACCCGGACCTGTTGCTGCTGAACTACGTCAACGGCGTCTACGCCCAGAACAACGAGCGCGACAAGTACCCGGCCTCGTGGTACCTGTACGACCGGGGCGGCCGCAAGATCCTGAACAACTACAACCTGTGGATGATGGATCCGAGCAACCCGGGCTGGATCGCCAACCGTGTGCAGCAGTGCGAGGAGCGCATCGCCAGCAACGGCTACGACGGCTGCTCGGTCGACAACCTGGGCCACGGGACGTTGGGGCAGGGGGCCCACCCGATCAACAAGGCCACCGGCCAGCCCTACACCGACGCCCAGTGGATCCGTGACACGGTGAACCTCGCCCGCCAGATGCGCAACCGCGTCGCGCCGGACACGCTGACGATCAACGGCCTCATGAACGGTTACACCTACTTCAGCAACAGCGCGCCGACCAGGCCGCTGCTCGAAGTGTCCGACGGGGGCATCGCCGAGACGTTCATGCGCACGTCGACGCAGGGCGTCAACTCCTACCGCAGTGAGCAGCAGTGGAAGGCCGACGTCGACATGCTCGTCGACGCTGCCAGCCGCGGTGACCGCGTCTTCACCGTCACGAAGGTGTGGGTGAACGCCACCGCGGCGCAGGAGAAGGAATGGCACCAGTACGCCTACGCGTCGTTCCTGCTGGGCGACGACGGCGATCACCGCTTCACGTTCAGCGGCGAGCGCAACGAGGACACGACCGACTCCCACCGCTGGTGGAGCGTGGACCTCGGCCGGCCGCAGGGCCGCTACAGCGAGGTCAACGGTCTGTACCAGCGGTCGTTCGCGCGCGGGCGGGTGTTCGTCAACCCGACCGACCGCGCGATGCGCGTCGACCTGCCCTCGCCGCTGCGGGACCTGGACGGAACCGTCCGCTCGACGGTCCCGCTGCCTCCGCACACGGGCTGGGTGCTGACCCAGCCCTAGGCCGCACCTCAGACGCCGGGCGGCTCGGGTCCAACGACTCCCTTCGGGAGGCAGGGCCAAGGCCGGGCCGCCGCGCCCGCCGTTGTCACGTCAGCGTCGCCAGCAGCGGCGCGTGATCCGACGGTTTGCTGCCCTTGCGGTAGCCCCGGTCGATGCCACACGACTCCAGCCGCCCGGTCAGCTCGGTGCTGAGCAGGATCACGTCGATGCGCAGGCCCAGGTTCTTGTGGAACATCCCGGCCCGGTAGTCCCACCACGTGAACGCCACCTCGTCGGGGTGCAGCCGCCGGTAGGCGTCGACGAGGCCCGCGTCGAGCACCGCGGCGAGGCGCTCGCGCTCGTCGCGGGTGACGTGGGTCGACCCGGCGAACGCCGCGGGGTCGTAGACGTCGCGGTCGTCGGGGGCGACGTTGACGTCGCCGGCGACCAGCAGCGGCCCGCCGGCGAGGGCCGCGACGCGGGCGGCGACCGCGTCGAGGAACGCGAGCTTCGCGGCGAACGCCGGCGAGCCGACGGCGCGCCCGTTGGGCACGTACACGCTCGCGACGCGGACGCCCGCCACCGTGGCCTCGACCCAGCGGCACTCGTCGGGCGCCGCCTCGCCGTCCAGTCCGGCGGCGACGTCGGTCGGCGGCGCCTCGGCCCGGCCCAGAACCGCCACGCCCGCCCAGCGCCCGCCGGAGTGGTCGGCGGCGACGTAGCCCGCGTCGGCCAGCGCGTCGTGGGGGAACGCCTCCGCGCCGGTCTTGGTCTCCTGGAGGCAGACGATGTCGGGGCGATGCTCGGCGAGCAGCTCGAGCAGCCGTGGCAGCCGGGCCTTGAGGCTGTTGACGTTCCAGGTGACGAGCTTCACGCCGTCAGCGGCCCGCGGCCGTCAGCAGCTGCACGACGAGGGCGCCGACGATCGCCACGAGCAACAGCGCCAGCGCGATCGTCGTGCCAGGTCGCATGCCGCGCTCCTTCGGCAGAAGGTCGGTGGGTTCAGCGGTCGCCGTAGCCGCGGCCACCGTAGCCGCGGCCAACCACCCGCATTGTGCCGCGCCGCCGGGCCTGGCAGCCTTCCGCGCGTGGACCGGGAGGCGACGATCAGCCGCGACGAGCGTGCGGTCTACCGCAGGCTGGCCGAGGGCGAGGGCGGTGTCCTGCTGCACCTTGACACCGCCGCGACGTCTGCGGTCAACGAGACCGGCGCCCTGATCTGGCAGCTGCTGGAGGGCGCCCCCACGCTGTCGGCCCTCGTGGAGCGGGTGTCGGGTCAGGTCGTGGAGGCGCCGCCGACGCTGGCCGCCGAGATCGCGACCTTCGTCGCCGACCTGCGCGACCTGGGGCTGGTCCGCGTCGACGAGCCCTAGCCCGCACCTCAGACGCCGGGCGGCCAGCAGGCACCTCAGACGCCGGGCGGCTCGCACGCACCTCAGACGCCGGGCGGCTCATGTCCAACGACTCCCTCCGGGAGACGGGCCCCAGGTCGCGCTCCCGCCGGGGGCGGCCGGCGCGGCCCAGCCGCTCTCGACGTCCCCGGCCAGCAGCCGCTCGGCCTTGCGCCGCTCGGAGTCCAGGAAGGCAACCAGCGCGGCGCGGGTCGGCCTTGCGCCGCTCGGAGTCCAGGAAGGCAACCAGCGCGGCGCGGGAGTCCAGGTAGGAGCGGCAGTCGAGCTCGAGGGTGATCGTCCCGGCGTACTCGGACGCTCCGACGTGGGCCAGGAAGGCCTCCAGCGGCAGGACGCCCGTGCCGATCGGGGCGTGGCTGTCCTTGCCGTTGCCGAAGTTGTCCGACACGTGCAGATGCACCACCCGGTCGGCGAGCGCGTCCCACGCGTCGAACACGTCGACACCCGCGACCGCGAAGTGGCTCGTGTCGAACACGACGTGGCGGAACGCCGCGAGCTCGGCTGGAGTCACCACCGACGAGAAGGAGGCGCCCGCGACCGGGAACAGGTTCTCCATCGCGAAGCGGCTTCCGGCGGCCTCCGCCTCGGCGTCGACGTCCTCGGCCAGCCAGCTCCGCGCGGAGCCCTCCCAGCGGAAGGGCGCGTGGGCGACCATCGTCTCGGCGCCGACGGCCGCGGCGAGCTCGAGGCTGCGGCGGGTCTTGTCCACGTAGCGAGACCCTAAGACGTTGCGCAGCAGCACCATGTACGGACCGTGGAGCACTGGGATCTGCAGACCGGCCTCCGCCGCGCGCGCCAGGATGCGGTCGGGATCCCGGGTCTCGGGGTTGTGCGAGACGAGCAGCTCCGCACCGCGGTAGCCGGCATCGGCGACGGCGTCCAGGACCCAGTCCAGGGGACTGAGCAGCAGCGGACCGGTGGACACCAGGAGCCGGGGAGGGGAATCGCTCACCGTTCCCAGCGTACGCACCGGGCCCGGTCGCCGGCCGACGATGCCGACCGGCGAACCCCGCGCCGCCGACCCTCTAGGCTCGCGCCGGCCGGCACGACGGGAAGGCGACGACGCGGTGAACCTCGCCGACCAGCTGCGTGCCGTTGCCCGCCGGCAGCCCGAGGCGCCGGCGCTGCTCGCGGGCCGGCGCCACATCGGCTACGGGGAGCTCGACGCGCGCGTCGACCGGGCGGCCGCGGCGTTCCAGCGCGCGGGCCACGAGCCGGGCGACCGGGTGGCGCTGCTGCTCGGCAACGTGCCCCGGTTCGTCACGGCGCTCTACGGCGCGCTGCGGGCGGGGCTCGCCGTCGTCCCGCTCAACCCCGGATCGACGGCCTCAGAGGCGGCCCACATCCTCGCCCATTCCGGAGCAAGGACGGTCGTCGCCGGCGCGGCGCGGCTGGGCATCCTCGACGGCGTGCGCGAGACGCTGCCCGCGTTGGAGCGCGTCGTCGTCACCGCCACCTCGGCGCCGGCGATGGGCACGCGGACGTGGGACCAGTTCACCGAGGGCAGCGAGCCGCCGCAGCCCGTCGGCACGGGTGGCGATGACCTGGCGCTGCTCGCCTACACCTCCGGGACGACCGGTCGGCCGCGCGGCGCCATGCTCAGCCACGCCAACCTGCTGGCCAACCACGACCAGATGGCCGCGACGCGCCTGCGGGTCACCTGTGACGACATCGTCTTGTGCGTTCTGCCGCTGTTCCACCTCTACGCGCTGAACGTCGCGTTGGCGTTTCCGCTGGGGCAGGGCGCAACCGTCCGGCTCGTGGAGCGGTTCGACCCCGCCTCGACGCTCGACCTCGTCGCGGACGGCGGCGTCACCGCCGTCGTCGGCGCCCCGCCGATCTATGTCGCCTGGGTGAACCTGCCCGACGCCGGCCGGCGGGACCTGTCCGCGATCCGTGTCGCCGTCTCCGGCGCTGCGCCGCTGCCCCCCGCGGTGCTGCAGCGCTGCCGCTCCGACCTGGGCCTGGAGGTGGACGAGGGCTACGGCCTGACCGAGACGGCGCCGGTGCTGACCACGACCGCGATGGGCGACGGCCCCCGCGCCGGCAGTGTCGGGCGGCCGGTACCCGGCGTCGAGCTGCGTCTGGTCGACGAACGGCGGCGTGACGTCCGGCCCGGCGACCCCGGTGAGGTGCTGGTCCGCGGGCCGAACGTGTTCCGCGGCTACTACAACGACCCCGAGGCCACGGCCGCGGCGCTGGATGCCGACGGCTGGCTGTCCACCGGGGACGTCGGCGTCCTGGACGGTCCCGACCTCGTCCTCGTCGATCGCCGCGCGGACCTCATCATCGTCAGCGGCTTCAACGTCTATCCCCGGGAGGTCGAGGACGTCCTCGTCCGGCACCCCAAGGTCGCCGAGGCGGCCGTGGTGGGCGTCGCCCATCCCTACACGGGCGAGACGGTCAAGGCCGTCGTCGTCCTGGCCGCCGGGGCGGAGGCGACCGGCGAGGAGCTCGCCGACTTCTGCGGCCGCTTCCTCGCACGGTTCAAGTGCCCGGAGGTCGTCGAGTTCGTCGCGTCGCTGCCGCACAACGCGAGTGGGAAGGTCGTGCGGCGCCACCTGCGCTAGGACGCACCTCAAACGCCGGGCGGCTTACGTCCAACGACTCCCTTCGGGAGACAGGCCCTAGCACGCACCTCAAACGCCGGGCGGCTTGTTGTCCAACGACTCGCTTCGGAGACGGCCCTAGCCGCGGTGGGCTGCGGGCTACGCTGACCGGGTGATCGCCGTCGCCGTTCTCTCCGCCCTCGCGGCCGCGGTCGCCTGGGTCTTCGCCGCTCGTCTCGGCCGGCAGTGGGCCGCCCGGCGGCGCGACTCGGCGCTGGCCTGGGCGCTGGCGCTCGGGCTGTTCGGAACCGCGTCCGCCGCCGTGACCGTGGGGGTCACCGTCGGCTGGTCGCCCCCCGTGTTCGGCCTGTACTGGGTCGCCGGAGCGCTGCTGAACGTGCCGCTGCTCGCCGTCGGCCAGCTGCTGCTGCTCGACCCCCGCCGGCGCGTCCTGTACTGGACCCTCGCCGGCGTGTTCGCCGCCTGGTCGGTGCTGTTCACGCTGCTGGCCGGATTCGACGCCGCGGCGCTGGCGGCTGCCAGCAGCGCGTCGACCATCCCGCTGGGACGTGACGTGATCGGGGGCACGACGGCCTACCGGCTGGTCGGGCCGTTCAACGCCACGTTCCTCATCGTCGTCGGCGGGTCGATCTGGTCGGCCGTGCGCACCCGCCGCTGGGCGGTCCTGCTCATCGCCCTGGGGGTGACCATTGCCGCCGGTGGCTCGTCGGCGGTCGGCTCGGGACGCGACGTCGTGTTCTCGGTCCTGCTCGCCGTCGGGGTCACGACGATGTACGCAGGGTTCCTCGCCGCGTCGTCCGCGCCCCGGCGCGGCGACGCCGCGGTCCCCGCGTGACCCGTTCTCAGGTGACGCTGTACACGCGGCGAGGCTGCCACCTGTGCGAGCAGGCCGAGCGGGTCGTCCACGACGTCGCCGGCGGTCGCGCCGACGTGCGCCTCGTCGACATCGACGCCGACCCCGTGCTCGTCGAGCGCTACACCGTGCGGGTCCCCGTCCTCGCCGTCGACGGCCGTGAGGTCGCCGAGTACGAGATCCCCCGGGCCGTCGTCGAGGCGGCGCTCGCCGGTCGCTAGCTCCGGCGCAACGTACGATTGAGACCCGGCAGCGCCCCAGTTGGAGCAAGGAGACGTCCCCCGGTGACGGACCGCCAGATCCCCGAGGCGAGCGTCGCCCGGCTGCCCGTATACCTGCGGGCGCTCGTCGACATGGCCGAGCACGGGACCCACACCGTGTCCTCGCAGGCGCTCGCGGCCGCGGCCGGCGTCAACTCCGCCAAGATCCGCAAGGACCTGTCCTACCTGGGCTCGTACGGCACGCGGGGGGTCGGCTACGACGTCGAGTACCTGATCCACCAGATCAGCCGGGAGCTGGGCCTGACCCAGGACTGGGCGACGTGCATCGTCGGCACGGGCAATCTGGGCCAGGCGCTGGCCAAGTACGGCGGGTTCGCCGAGCGGGGCTTTCGCATCGCCGCCCTGCTCGACACCGACGAGGACAAGGTCGGCACCGTGCTCGCCGGCCTGGAGGTCGCCCACTTCGACGACGTCGAGCGGGTCGTCAAGGAGGACGAGATCTCCATCGCGATCCTCGCGGTGCCGGGGACGGCCGCCCAGGAGGTCGCCGACCGTCTCGTCGCCGCGGGCATCACGTCGATCCTGAACTTCGCACCGGCGGTCCTGTCGGTCCCCGCAGGCGTGAGCCTGCGCAAGGTCGACCTGTCGATCGAGCTGCAGATCCTGTCGTTCTACGAGCAGCGCAAGGTCGCCGAGGAGTCGGTGCGCCGCGGCACCGCGCGCCGCCGCCTCGATCAGGTGGGGCACGGCCGCCGAGCGGGCGGACCCGAGCCGCGGGCCTGAGCCCGGGGGGTGGCGTGCACGACGTCGCGCTCATGGTGCGGCTGGCCGGGCGTCGCGTCGTCGGCGTGGGCGCCGGTCCGGTGGCGGCGGGCAAGCTGCTGCCGCTCCTGGACGCCGGCGCGGCACTGACCGTCATCGCGCCCTGCGCGGCCGACGACCTGGCCGCGGCGGCCGCGACCGGTCGCCTGCTGTGGCACCAGCGGGACTACGCCGGCGCGGAGGACCTGCGCGGAGCCGTGCTCGTCGTCGCCGCGACGGGGAACCCTTCGGTCGACGCGCTCGTCGCCGCGGCCGCCGCCGCCGCCGCGACCCTGTGCGTGCGCAGCGGCCCGGACCCCGAGCGCACGGGTGGCGCGACGTTCCCGGCAACGCTGCGGCGCGGTCCGGTCACGATCGCGGTGTCGACGGGCGGCGAGGCGCCGACCCTCGCGCGCCACCTGCGGGTCGAGCTCGCCGACCGCTACGGGCCGGAGTACGCCGACCTGGCGGCGCTGCTCGGCGAGCTGCGGCGTGACCCCGCCGTCCGCGCCGCGCTGGCGACGCTGGACGAGGCGGGGCGGCGGGCCGCATGGCGTGCCCTCCCCCTCGCCGATATCCTGAGACTGAGCCGCACGCGCTCAGTCCAATCCGCGATAGACGTGGCCGCCCCGTGTCGGCCCTCCTCCGCGGCCTGAGCTACCCGTCGGCCCCCGTGGGACTGCTCTCGCGTGGCGCCGTCCCGTCCGAGCACCTGCCGACGCCGGTAGCGTCCCTGACCTCGGGCGACGACGTCGCCGAGGCGGTCGTGCTGTCGACGTGCAACCGCGTCGAGGTCTACGCCTCCGTCACCCGCTACCACGGCGGCATGGCCGACCTGCGGAACTTCTTCGCCGAGTGGAGTGGCCTGCCACCCGAGGACTTCGCCGACCTCGCCTACGACTACTACGACCAGAGCGCCGCGGCGCACCTGTTCGCCGTCGCGAGCGGGTTGGACTCGATGGTCGTCGGGGAGCGGCAGATCCACCTGCAGGTCAAGCAGGCGTTCCTGTCCGCCCAGGCCGAGCAGTCCTGCGGCCGCGTCCTGCAGTCGCTGTTCCGCCAGGCGCTGTCGGTCGGCAAGCGCGCCCGCAACGAGACCGGCATCTCCGACGGCGCCGCCTCCATGGTCGACGTCGGCCTGGATGCCGCCACCCGCGTGCTGGGCACCCTGCGCGGCCGCACCGTCCTGGTCGTCGGCGCCGGGAAGATGGGCGGCATGGCCGCCGCCCGCGTCGCCGGCGAGGCGTCGCGCATCATCGTGGCCAACCGCACCGCCGAGAAGTCCGAGCGGCTGGCGCTGCGCGTCGACGGCGACGTGATCGACTTCGCCGAGGTCGGCGCCGGGCTGCGTGACGCCGACCTCGTGCTGTGCTCGACCGGCTCGCCGGCACCGCTGGTCGACGCAGACGTCGTCGCCGAGGCGATGATCGCGCGACCCGCCCGGCCGCTCGCGCTGCTGGATCTCGCCGTCCCCCGCGACGTCGATCCCGGCTGCTCGTTCGTGCCCGGGGTGACCGTGCTGGACATCGACGCGGTGCGCGCCCTCACCGACACCGGTGCCACCGGCGCCGAGGTCGCCCGGGCCCGCGAGCTCGTCGAGGCCGAGGCCTGCCGTTTCGCCGGCCGGAACCGGGCCGTGCGCGTCGAGCCGACGATCGCCGCGTTGCGGGTGCGGGCCGAGGCGATCCGCGCCGCCGAGGCCGCGCGGCTGTCGGGACGGCTGGCGGACCTCGACGAGCGCCAGCGGGCAGCCGTCGACGCGTTGACGAGCGGGATCGTCAACACCCTGCTCCACGACCCGTCGGTGCGCCTCAAGGCGCTGGCCGACGCGCGCGGCGGGGACCTGCACGCGGCGGTCCTGCGCGAGCTGTTCGACCTCCCCGACCGCCCCGCCGGCGACGCCGGCACCTAGCGGCGTCCGGGCGCACGACGCCGCTGGGCGCCGCCGGAGGAACCTCCCTGCATGCTGCGCATCGCGACGAGGCGCTCGGCCCTGGCCCGGGCTCAGGCCTTCCAGACCGGGCTGCTGCTGCGCCGCCGCGGCGGCGAGGACGTCGTCGTCGTGGCGATGGCCACGAGCGGCGACCTGCAGGCGGACGTCCCCGTCGGTCAGGTCGACGTCAAGGGGATGTTCGTCGACACGATCCGCCGCGCGGTGCTCGACGGTGACTGCGACCTCGCGGTGCACTCCTACAAGGACCTGCCCACCGAGCCCGCGCCGGGCTTGAGCATCGCCGCGGTACCACGCCGTGAGGACCCGCGTGACGTGCTCGTCACGCGCGAGGGGTACGCCCTGTCGACGCTGCCGGCGCTCGCGACCGTCGGCACGTCGTCGGAGCGACGGCGCCTGCAGCTGCTTCGTGCGAAGCCCGGCCTGCAGGTCCTGCCGGTGCGCGGCAACCTCGACACGCGGCTGCGCAAGGTCGCCGGCGGCGAGCTCGACGCGGTCGTCGTCGCGTTGGCGGGGCTGCGGCGGTTGTACGTCCCACAGGAGGCCGGCGGCGTCGGGGCGCTGGGCCTGCCCCTGAAGGCCGCCCCGTTGGAGGCCGGCGAGTGCCTGCCGGCGGCCGCGCAGGGCGCCCTGGCGGTGGAGTGCCGCGACGACGACGACGGCGCCTGGGCCGCCTGCAAGGCCATCGACGACCTGCCCACCCGTCGCACCGTGACCGCGGAGCGGGCGATGCTCGCGCGCTTCGGCGGCGGTTGCCTGGCGGCGGTCGGGGCGTTGTGCACCGTGACCGGCGACGGCGGGCTGGAGCTGCTCGGCCTCGGCGGCGACCCGGGTCGCCGGCGGCTTGTGCGGCGGTCGTGGCGTGGTCGCTACGACCGTCCGGTCGAGCTCGGCGAGCAGCTCGGCGACCGAGCTCCGCGCCGCGCTCGAGCACGGCGCGTGACCTCGCAGGACCGGTCGGGGCGCGGGCCTGCCGGCAAGATCACCGCGCCCCCGGTGGGCGGGTCGGGCGACGCGCCGTCGGGGGCTGGTCGGGCGACGCGCCACCGGCGCGACGGTCCGGGCAAGACCCCGTCGAGCTGTTCGGCGGCCCGGCGGCCCGGCCCGGGACCGTCGCGCTCGTCGGCGGGGGCCGGGCGATCCGGGACTCGTCGGCCTGCGCGCCGCCCGGCTGCTCGCAACCGCGACGCTGGTCGCCTACGACCGCCTGTCGCCACCGACGCTGCTCACCGTGTGCCCGCCCGCATGCGAACGGGTCTACGTCGGCAAGCTGCCCGACCGGCACGCGCTGAGCCAGGAGGAGATCAACTCGCTCCTCGTCACCGCGGCGCGCCAGGGGCATGCGGTCGTGCGCCTGAAGGGCGGCGACCCGTTCGTGCTGGGGCGGGGGTCGGAGGAGGCCCAGGCCTGTGCGTCGGCCGGCGTCCCGTTCGCGGTCGTGCCGGGCGTGACCGCGGGGATCGCGGCGCCCGCCTACGCCGGCATCCCGGTGACCCATCGCGGGGTCGCGCCAGCCTTCGCCGTCGTGACGGGCCACGAGGACCCCACGAAGGGCGCCACGCAGGTCGACTACGGCGCCCTCGGCCGCTTCCCCGGCACGCTGCTGCTCTACATGGGGATCGGCCGTCTCCGCGAGATCGCCGCCGCCCTCGTCGACGCCGGGCGCCCGGCCGCCGAGCCGGTCGCGCTGGTGGAATGGGGGACCACACCACGCCAGCGCACCGTCGTCGGGACGCTCGCCGACATCGCCGCGCGGCAGGCCGCCGACGGCGTCACCAACCCCGCGATGATCGTCGTCGGCGACGTCGTCGCCCTGCGCGACGAGATCGCCTGGTTCGAGCACCCGGGCCGTCCGGCCGTCGCCGCCCGGCGGCCACTGCACGGCGTGTCGGTTCTCGTGCCGCGCACCCGTCACCAGGCGGGTGAGCTGTCGGTGCGGCTGGCGAGCCTCGGTGCCGAAGCGGTGGAGGCTCCCACGATCGCGATCGCACCCACGGGTGAGGCCGAGCGTCTGCGGGATGCCGTCACCGCTGTCGCCGACGGCGCCTACGACTGGGTCGCCTTCACCTCCGCCAATGGTGTGGAGGGGCTGTTCGCCCAGGTCGACGCGCTCGGAGGCGACGCCCGGCTGCTCGCTCGCACACGGCTGGCCGTCGTCGGGCCGGCGACGGCCGCGGCGCTCGCCGGCAGGGGGCTGCGCGCGGACCTGGTCGCCGAGCCGCACACCACCGCGGGCTTGACGGCGGCGCTGCTGGAACGTGCCGGCGGCCCCGCCCGGGCGCTGCTGCCCCGCGCCGACATCGCGACACCCGCCCTTACCGCCGCCCTGCGCACGGGCGGCTGGACCGTCGACGAGGTAGAGGCCTACCGCACCGTGCCCGTCGACCGCCTCGACCCCGACGTGCGCCGGCGCCTGGAAGGCGGAGACATCGACGTCGTGGCGTTCGCGTCGTCGTCGACGGTCCGCAACCTCGTCGCCCTGCTGGGAGGCCCGCCGGACCCGTCGGTGCGGGTGGCCTCGATCGGCCCCGTGACGTCACAGACCTGCGCCGAGCTGGGGGTCCGCGTCGACGCCGAGGCCGCGGCCGGCGACATCGACGGCCTGGTCGACGCCGTGATCGCCGCACACCGGGCGGCCCCGGCTCCAGCGCCCTGAGCGGCAGCGAACCGATCGTCCCCCTGACCCGTCCGGGTGCAGTTGCGGGCGTATGCGCCCGCGGATGCACCCGCTCGTCTGGCCGCCCCTCCCCCCCGGCCGCGGCCGCGCCCGGCCTGCGCCGGCGTCCGGGTGCAGTTGCGGGCGTATGCGCCCGCGGATGCACCCGCTCCTGTGAGCTGGAAGCCGCGCGGTCAGAATCCGGCGGTCGCGGCCCCGGCGCGCCGCTCGGCCAGGCGCCGTACCCTGGGACCGCCATGAGCCCCCTGACCCCCGCCCCGTTCCCCGCCGCGCGCCCCCGGCGGCTGCGGCGCACCCCGGCGCTGCGTGAGCTCGTGCGCGAGACGACGCTGACGCCGTCGTCGCTGGTCGCGCCGCTGTTCGTCAAGGAGGGCATCGACGCGCCGCAGCCGGTGGCGTCGCTGCCGGGGGTGCACCAGCACACCGTCGACAGCCTCCTCGCCGAGGTCAAGGACCTGCAGGCGGCCGGGATCCGCAGCGTCCTGCTGTTCGGCATCCCCGCGCTCAAGGATGCGGTCGGCTCCCAGGCCGAGGCGGCCGACGGGATCGTTCAGCGTGCGGTGCGGGCCCTGAAGGACGCGGCCGGCGACGACCTCGTCGTCGTGACCGACACGTGCCTGGACGAGTTCACCCACCACGGCCACTGCGGCCCCGTCAGGGCCGACGGCACCGTGGACAACGACGCCGCCGTGGCCGGCTACGCCCGCGCCGCCGTCGCGCAGGCCGACGCCGGCGCCGACCTCGTCGCGCCGTCGGGGATGATGGACGGCCAGGTCACGGCGATCCGGGAAGCGCTCGACGCGGCCGGCCACGCCGAGCGCGTCGGGATCATGGCGTACTGCACGAAGTACGCGTCGGCCTTCTACGGCCCGTTCCGCGACGCCGCCGAGTGTGCGCCGCGGTTCGGCGACCGCAGCGGCTACCAGATGGACCCCGGCAATGCCGAGGAGGGCGTTCGCGAGGCGCTGGCCGACGCCGCGGAAGGCGCTGACGTGCTGCTCGTCAAACCCGCCGTCCCCTACCTCGACGTGGTCTGGAGGGTCAAGCAGGCGACCGGCCTGCCGCTCGCGGCGTACCACGTGTCGGGCGAGTACGCGATGGTCGCCGCCGCCGCCGAGCGTGGCTGGGTCGACGGGGACCGGATCCTCGCCGAGACGCTGCTCGGCATCCGCCGCGCCGGTGCAGACCTCGTCATCACCTACGCCGCGGGGGAGATGGCGCGCCGGCTGTCGGACCGGTGAGCGCACCGGACCACGGCCCGGCCGGCACCGGCTCGCGCGCGCAGGGCTGGGCACGGCCGGTCAAGGGCGGGCGGAGCAACGACGGCTCCGACCTGTCGCCTGTGGTCCGTCGCCACCTCGACGCGTTCAACGCGCGCGACCTCGACGGCCTGCTGTCCACCTTCGCCGACGACGCGGTCTTCGCGACCGGAGACCACCTCGTCGTCGGCAGGCGCGGGATCAACGCGCTGTTCGCCGACGCGTTCCGCGACATGCGCGCCGAGCTGACCCTGCTGCGCTGGGTCGCGGCAGGCGACACGACCGCGTGCGAGCTGGCCGAGCGGGTGACGTTCGCGGGCGTCAGCCACGACTTCGCGCTGGCCGGCTTCTACACCGTGCGGGACGGGGCGCTCGTGCGCGTCAAGGTCTACCGGGAGGGGTCACCGGACCTGTAGGGCACCGCGTCGCGGCGGGCGAGGTACAGGCCGCGCAGCAGCGCGCCGGACAGCACGACCACGGACGGCACCAGCGCCCAGTCGGCGGTGTCCTTCAGGCCGTAGACGACACCGGCGGCGCCCAGCACCGCCAGCGCGCCCGCCCCGACACCGCGCGTGTGCAGCCGTGCGCGGCTGGCCCACAGCGCGGCCGCGACGACCCAACCGCCGGCGAGGATGGGCACGGCGGCGAGCAGGTCCAGGACCGACAGCCCGTGCCCACGCTTGACCACCCACAGCACCGCGATCTCGAAGCGTTCCGGCGCCGCCAGCAGCAGCAAGCCGAAGGTGAGCGCGGCCAGGCCGAGGACCTGACCCGGCGGCAAGGCGCGGTCGGGGTCCGGGTAGGTCATCGCGCAAGCGTACGGTCCGGCAGCCCCCGCCCGTCGTCCGACCGACCCGTCCCGCGGGCTGGGGGGGCCTCGGTCGCCGGGCGGCTCCGGGGGGGCGCCGGCGGCCGGGCGGCTCAGGAGGGACCGCCGGCGCCGGCGACAGGCGGCCCGGGGCACGGCGGTAGCATCGCCTCCCGTCCCCGCACAGGAGCTCTCCGCGCCATGCGCTACCGCCAGCTCACCTCCGGCCTCGAGGTCAGCGCGGTCGGCTTCGGCAACTGGACGGTCACGACCGGATGGTGGGGGACCTACAGCCGCGCCCAGGCGGCCGCCCTGCACCGCGCCGCCTTCGACGCCGGCGTGACGTTCTTCGACACCTCCAACGCCTACGCGGAGGGCTACGCCGAACAGGTTCTCGGCGAGGCGCTGCGCGACGTCCGCGACCGCGTCGTCATCGCGACGAAGTTCGGCTACGACCTCGACGCGACCGGCAGCCGCCGCGGCCAGCAGGAGCGGCCGCACAAGACCGACGTCGACTCGGTCCGCGCCGACCTCGACGCGAGCCTGCGGCGGCTGGGCACCGACGTCATCGACCTGTACCAGCTGCACAACCCGCGGATGGGTCACCTGGACGACGACGACCTCTTCGCGTTCCTCGACGACGCCCGCACCGCCGGCAAGATCCGCGCCTACGGCATCGCCCTCGGCCCCAAGATCGGATGGCGCGACGAGGGCATCCACGGCATGCGCGTCCGCGACCTGGCCGCCGTCCAGATGATCTACAACCTGCTCGAGCAGGATCCGGGCCGCGACCTGCTGGCCGGCGCGCGGGAGACGGGCACCGCCATGATCGTGCGCGTCCCGCACTCCTCCGGGATGCTGGAAGGCGACCTCACCGCGGACACGGTGTTCCCGGCCGACGACCACCGCCGCCACCGCCCCCGCAGCTGGCTCGTCGAGGGGGTCCAGAAGGTCGCGACCCTCGACTTCTTGTCCACGCCGGCCATGACCCTCGGGCAGGCGGCGCTGAAGTGGGTCCTCGCCGACCCGGGCGTGGCGACGACGCTGCCGAACATCTACGGCGCCGAGCAGCTGCGTGAGTTCGCCGCCGCTCCCGACCTGCCGGATCTTTCCGTCGAGCAGCTCGCCCGGGTCGCCGAGCTCTACGAGCGCAACTTCGGCGTCGTCCCCGAGGGGGATCGGACCACCAAGGTCAACGCCTGATGACCGCACCGGTCCGGTCGTCGCGCGCCTCCGCCGAGCTGTTCGAACGGGCGCGGGCCGTGATCCCCGGGGGGGTCAACTCCCCGGTGCGGGCGTTTGGCTCCGTGGGAGGCACCCCCCGGTTCATGGCGGCGGGGGAGGGGGCGCACCTCGTCGACGCGGACGGCAACCGCTACGTCGACTACGTGTGCAGCTGGGGTCCGCTGATCCTCGGTCACGCGCACCCCGAGGTCGTGGCGGCCGCCCGCGCGGCGCTGGAGCGCGGGTCGTCCTACGGCGCGCCGACGCTGGCGGAGGTCGAGTTCGCCGAGACCGTCGCCGCGGCCGTCCCCGCCGTCGAGATGGTCCGCTGCGTGTCCTCTGGCACCGAGGCCGCCATGAGCGCGATCCGCCTCGCCCGTGGTGCGACCGGCCGCGACAAGGTCGTCAAGTTCGCGGGGCACTACCACGGCCACTCCGACGCGCTGCTGGCCTCGGCGGGCAGCGGGGTCGCGACGCTGGGGCTGCCCGACAGCCCGGGGGTGACCCGCGGCGCCGCCGCCGACACGATCGTCGTGGGCTGGAACGACCGCGCCGGCGTGGAGGCCGCGTTCGCCGCAGCCGGCGACGACGTCGCCCTCGTCGCATGCGAGCCGGTCGCGGCGAACATGGGGCTGGTCCCACCCGACCCAGGCTTTTTGGAGTTCCTGCGCGAGATCACCGCTCGCCGCGGCGCGCTGCTGCTGTTCGACGAGGTCATGACCGGCTTCCGCGTCGCGCGCGGCGGTGCCGGCGCCCACTACGGCGTCGTCCCGGACCTCGTCGCGCTCGGCAAGGTCGTCGGCGGCGGCTTCCCGCTCGCCGCCTTCGGCGGCTCGGCGGCCGTGATGCGCCACCTCGCCCCCGACGGGCCCGTCTACCAGGCGGGCACCCTGTCGGGGAACCCTGTGGCCGTCGCGGCGGGGCTGGCGCAGCTGCGGCTGCTCGACGATTCCGCGTACGCCGGGCTGGGCCGGCGGGCCGACCGGCTCCTCGCGGGACTCGAGAAGGCCTTCGCCGACGCCGGTGTGGCGGCCCGGCTGCCCCGGGTGGCGAGCATGTTCAGCGTGTTCTTCGCCGACGCGCCCGTGCGCGACTACGCCGGTGCCAGGGCCACCGACCACGGCCGCTACGCCCGCTGGTTCAACGGCATGCTCGCCCGCGGGCACTACCTGCCGCCGTCCGGCTACGAAGCGGTGTTTGTAAGCCTCGCCCACACCGACTCGGACCTCGATGCCACCGTCGCCGCCGCCGCGGACGTCGCGAAGGACCTGGCTGCGTAGCGCTGGCGGGCTGCTGCTCGCCGCCGGCTGCGGTCTGTTGAGGGCCCCGGTGACCACCGATCTCCAGGTGACGGCCTCACCGGACCCGCTGGCGCTGACGGGCGCCCTGGTCTACGCCGACGGGCGCTTCGACCCCGCCACCGTCGTCGTCGACGCCGGTCGCGTCGTCGCCGCCGGGCGCGACGCCGGGAGCCCCGGCGGCGCCCGGCAGCTGGACTGCGGCGGGCTGGTGGTGCTGCCCGGCTTCGTCGACTGCCACGTCCACGTGCAGTTCTCGACCGCCGCCGCGATCCTCGGCGGCGGCGTCACGACCGTCCGTGACCTCGGTGGGCCCCCGTCCGCCGGCCTGGAGCTGGCGGGCCGCTCCCCGCTGCGGGTCTTGGCCGCGGGACGGATCCTCACCCCGGTCGGTGGCTACCCGTCACGGTCGTGGGGCACCGACGGCACCGCACGACAGGTGCGCGACGCCGACGACGCCGCCGCCGCGGTCGCCGAGCAGGTCGACGCCGGGGCGGCCGTCGTGAAGGTGGCGCTCGAGCCTGCCGCGGGCCCGGTCTTCGGCGCGGACGTCCTGCGCCGCATCGTTGACGCCGCCCATGCTGGTCACCGGTGCGTCACTGCCCACGTCGGTGGAGCCCGCGAGCTGGCCCTGGCCCTGGACGCCGGCGTGGACGAGCTCGCCCACCTCCCGCTGTACGACGTGAGCCCGGCCGAGATGGTCAGCGCCGCCGAGGCGGGCGTGGTGCTCGTCGCGACACTGGCGATCCGCGGGCCCGACCGCGACGCGCAGCATGCGGTGCAGGCCTTCCGTGAGGCCGGCGGCCGGGTCGTGTACGGCACCGACCTCGGCAACGGCGGCATCGTCCCCGGCATCGAGACCGCCGAGGTCCGCGCCCTGGTCGGCGCCGGCATGACCCTGACCGACGTGCTGGACGCCGCCACCGCCGCCGCCGCCGACCACCTCGGCCTGCCCGACGTCGGCCGCATCGCTCCCGGTCAGGCGGCCGACCTCATCGCCGTCCCCGCGAGCCTGGTCGGGGGCGACGTGGACGCGCTCCGCGACGTGCGCCTGGTCCTGTCCTCCGGCACCCCGATCGTGGACCGCCTCCGCGGCTGACGCGACCCTGCCCGCACTCGCTCCGCCGACCGCCGGTCG
>JAUJMQ010000071.1 GCA_030446775.1 Egibacteraceae bacterium | reverse complement strand
CGTGAGGCGCTCCGGGGCTCCGCGAGGCATGGGAGCGGCCGATCCTCGGAGCGTCGCTCCCAGAGACGAAGCGGGCCGCCTATTCGACCGACCCGCTACACGCAACGTTTGCGGCGCTTGCCGCGTCTCGAGCGCTGCTCGAGACGCGCAGGCGGGAGGCGCGGCGACCCGGCAAGCACGACCGGGTCGGTGCGCCTCACGCGGGACGCTTTCGTCGTTGCCGGGGGTCGCGCGTTCGTACGTTCACGTTCGGGTAATAGGTCCCCGGGCGCGCTGAGAGGCGCGAGGGTCACTAGCGAGGCGGTTCTGTCGTGGGTTTTCGAGGTTGCGTCGTCATCACGATGCTCAGCTGTCTGATCGCGGCGGCGCCGGCGGCGGCGGCGACGCCGATCACCGAGCACCTAAACGCCTGCCCGGCGTACGCCAGCGACTCGGGCTCAAAGGACCTACGCATTTGCACCGGGCAGGTCCCGAGCTTCGACGGCTCGCCACTCGACGTGGACGTGACGCTGCCAACGACGGGCGGCGACAAGCATCCGCTCATCGTGATGCTCCACGGCTTCGGCAACAACAAGCGCGAGTGGGAGTCCCGTACCGCCGAGGGCGACGACGCCGACAAGTACCACTGGAACAACAAGTGGTTCGCCGATCACGGCTACTACGTCATCAACTACACCGCCCGAGGTTTCGAGACCGGCTCGCCGTCGGCGCCCTATCAGCCGAACACCCCAGGCGGCACGTCCGAGGCGCTGCCGGACGGCACCATCCGCGTCAAGAGCCGTGAGATCGAGGTCAAGGACACGCAGTACCTCGCGGCGCTGGTCGCCGACGCCTTCCCCGACGTCGACCCGAATCAGGTCGCGGTGACCGGCGGCTCATACGGAGGCGGCGAGTCCTGGGTGCAGGCCAGCCAGTCGACGTGGACGTTCCCCAACGAGCACGACTCGAGCCTCCCGGTGCTGCAACTGCAGGTGTCCGTTCCGAAGTACCCCTGGACGGACCTGGCCTATGGGCTCGCGCCCAACGGCCATCCCGGCGGTCCGTTGGGCGAGGACCTCTACGAGTCGTCCACGGGCAGGCCGGACAGCCCGACGGGCGACGGCAATCCGATCGGCGTGACGAAGGCCAGTTACATCTCCGGCCTGTTCGCCGTCGGCAACCTGCGCGGCACCTTCGAGGAGGGACAGTCCAGGACGACCGGAAGCGAGGGCCCGGTCAATATCCCGTCGTGGAATACCCGCCTTGTCGGCGGAGGCGACCCGTACACGCCGGAGGACGCGATCGTCAAGCAGGCGCGCCGCGGGCTGACCGAGTACCGCTCGGCCTACTACCAGGACGAGGGCTGGGCGGCCCAGCGCACCGGCCGCAAGGTAGCCGTCTTCTCGATCCAGGGCTGGACCGACGATCTCTTCGAGGCCGTCGAGTCCTTCCGGATGTTCAAGTACCTCAAGCGCCTCGACCCGCGCTGGCCGGTCGAGGTGGCCGTCGCCGACATCGGCCACAGCCGCGCGCAGAACAAGCCCGAGCAGTGGCAGCGCCTCAACCGCCAGGCGTGGCAGTGGATGCAGTCGCACATCAACGGCAGCCACGAGCAGGAGACGACGGTGTCCTCGCAGCCGACGCTGTGCGCCAACGATGGTGAGGCCGACCGCAATGACACGGCGGCGGAGATGCTCACCGCGCGAACGCCTGAGGAGCTGGCCAACGGCACGCTGACGGTCGCGGTGGAGGGCGGCAAGACGCTCACGAACGCGAGCGGTGCCGACGATCGCGACAACGTCCGCACCGACCCGATCACCGGCGGCATCGACTCGGCCCTCACCGGCGGCGGCGGCCCGTGCCGGGCGTCGACCAACGCTCCGTCGGCCACCCGGTTCACCGCGTTCTCCGAGCCGCTGCCGGCCGCGCGCACCTACGTGGGCCTGGGACACGTCGAGCTGCCCTACACGTTCACGGGCACAGCAGGAACGGTCGCCGCCCGGGTCTGGGACGTCGGCCCGGACGGGACCACCCTGCTCGTGACGCGCGGCGTCTACCGCATCGACGCGCCGGCGTACGACAGCCTGGCCGGGACGATCCGCCTCCCGCTCTACGGCAACCACTGGCCGCTCAAGCCCGGCCATCGGCTCCGGCTGGACCTGCAGGAGGCCGACACGCCCACCTTCCGCTTCAACAACACGCCCAACACGTTCAACTTCACGGACCCGAAGCTGGTCCTCCCGACCCGCCAGAGCGGCGACACGACGGTCGCCGCAGCGGGCGGGTAGCGCAAGGCGGCGGGCGCCGACTTCCCGGCGAGGGCGCCGGTCGCTTACAAGGCGGGGACCGCGTCGCTGCCTCCGGGTAAGGGGCAGGCGCCACGGTGAGGCATCAGCGCGTATGTAGTGCGACGCGCGCGTCGCTCTGAGGGACGAAGCGGGCCCCCGCTATAAGAGAAAGGCCCGCAAAGCGGGCCTTTCTTGATTAAGGGCGGAGCACCTCAAGGGCTCCGCGCGTACCAATTGGGTACCAATTTTGCTGGCGGATTGCAGATCGACGGCAGCGTTTGGCGGACTTCACAGGGCTTCGGGTGCTTGGCGTCGGCGCTTTCTCGGCGCGCCGGTCGCAATCTTCGAGGCGGTGCTCACCCGGACCGATGGCTGCGGCCGCGCGTTGAGTCGGCGTCCGCGAACGTTGATGCTTCGGAGCGCGGAGCCACCCCGCCGAGTTAGGGACTCTGCCGCTTAGTCATCTCCCGACCCGGGAGT
>JAUJMQ010000070.1 GCA_030446775.1 Egibacteraceae bacterium | reverse complement strand
CGCGCGCGCACCCGCGCGCGCGGCCGCCCGGTCGGCGACGCCGCCACCGGCGCGGTGCTGCGCCCGCGGTTCTGGATGTCGGGCCAGCCCGCGGTCGACGCCGAGCGTGCCTACGTGCTGTCGAGCTTCTCCTACGCGAGCGGCGTGGTGCTCGAGGCTGCCAGCACCACCTCGGGGGCGACTGCCTGGGAGTTCGGGGCGTGGCGCGGCGTGACCAGCTTCCCGCTCGTCTCGGGCGGCGTCACGTACGTCATGGGCGAGGGCGGCATCCTCTACGCGCTCGACAAGGTGTCGGGCAGGCCCCTGTGGTGCGGGCCGACCCGGACGAGCAACCCCGGCGACGCCGCGCACGCGATGGCGATCGGCGAGGGGATCATGCTGCTGCCCGTCGGCGGCGAGCTGGTGGCGCTCGAGCCGGGCGGGACCCCGGGCTGTGACTTCCACGCGACGACGATCCCCGGCTACCACGATCCCATCGACGGCGAGTCGACGGAGGGCGGCACAGTCACCTCGGCGTCCTCCGCTCCGGCGGAGGATCCCGTGCAGGTAGGCGCGGCGCGACCGAGCGGCTACGTGGCCAACCGCGGCCAGCTGCCGGAGTCGGTGGCGTTCGCTGCCCGGTCGGCCGACCATGCGCTGCTCGTCCGCCGTACGGGCGCGACGCTCACGCTGCCCGGAGCGGCGGGCGGTGGTCCGTTCGGGATGCCGGCCTCGGTCGAGCTGCGGGTGCGCGACGGGCGCCCTGCCCGGGCGGTTCGCGCGGCCCGTCGGCTGCCCGGCGTCGTCAACGAGTACGCCGGGCGCGATCCCCGGCGCTGGCGGACCGGGCTGCGCCGCTACGGGCGAGTCCGCCTCGAGGACGTCCGGCCGGGGGTCGATCTGGTGCTGCGCGAGGGGACCGGCCGGCGGTTCGAGTACGACGTGATCGTCGGCGCGGGAGCCGATCCGCGCACGATCCTCCTCGAGTTCGGCGGCGCCCGTCGCCCGTCGATCGACCGCAGCGGCCGGCTCGTCCTCGACACCCCCGCCGGAACCCTGCGCCAGCCGCCGCCGGTCGCCTACCAGCGGGTGGGCGGCCGCCGCGTCCGCGTGCCGGCGCGCTTCAGGCTCACCCGCGACGGAGCCGTCGGCTTCGTGGTGGGTGCCTACGACCGCAGCCGCACGCTGGTCATCGACCCGATCCTCGAGTGGTCGACCTACCTGGGCGGCGGGCTGGACGACGAGGCGACGGCGGTCACCTCGGATGCGGCGGGCAACGTCTACGTCGCCGGGCGGACGACCTCGCGCGACCTGGCGGCCATCGGGGGCCTCGACGGGTGGGACGAGCGCAACGCGATCTGCAGCCAGCTCGACGCATGCGGCGACGCGTTCGTCGCCAAGTACTCGCCGGCCGGGGCGCTCGTGCACCTGACCTATCTCTCGGGACAGGACAACGAGCGCGCGAAGGCGGTCGCCGCCGACGGAGATGGCCGCGCCTACCTGACGGGATACAGCCGGTCGCCGAACTTCCCGACGAGGGCGGCCCACCAGCCCGGCTGGCGCTGCGGCTCCTTCTACGGCGACGCCTTCGTGGCGAAGCTGAGCCCTGACGGCAGCGCCCTCGAGTACTCGACCTACCTCGGTGGCTGCGGCAGCCTCGGCGACGCGGGCAACGCGATCGCCGTCGATCCCCAGGGCAGCGCGGTGGTGGCGGGCCACACCGACGCCTTCGACTTCCCGACGACGGCAGGGGCCGGGGACCGGACGTGCGCGCCACCCGACGAGTTCTGTCGCGACGCGGTCGACGCGCGCCTCGGCGCGGCGGGCGCGCTCGAGTGGTCGACCCTCTTCGGCGGCGACAGCTCCGACGAGTACCCGTTCGGCCTCGCGCTCGACGGCGCGGGCCGTCCGGTGATCGCCGGGGAGACCGCCGCATGGTGGTCGAAGGACTTCCCCGCGACGCCCGGCGCCTACGACACCGATCCGGCCCTCGACTTCTCCGAGGTCTTCGTAGCCCGCTTGGCCGCGGACGGGTCGGGGATCCAGTGGGCGACCGCCTTCGGCGGCGAGGACTGGGACACCGCCTACGGGCTCGCGCTCGACGGCGCCGGCGACGTGCACCTGTCGGGGACCACCGAGTCGCGGGACTTCCCGACCACGGCCGGCGCGTTCGACCGCATCTGCAACTCCGAGGACACGACGTCCGGGTGCACGAACCAGCCTGATGCCTTCGTTCTCGAGCTGTCTGCCGACGGTTCCAGCCTGCTCGCCTCGACGTTCCTCGGCGGCAACGGCTATGAGGAGGGGACGTCGATCGACCTCGACGGGACCGGTCGCGCCTACGTCGCGGGTTCCACCTCGTCGGGCGACTTCCCGCTCGTCGACGCGTTCCAGACCACCTTCCGCCATACGCACGGTTGGTGCGCGGCGCGCTCGGACTGCTCGGACGCCTTCGCCGCACGGCTCGATGCCGCCAAGTCCCGCGTTGAGTACGCCACGCTGCACGGGGGCAAGTCGCACGATGTGGCGGCAGGGGTCACTGTGGCCGGGGACGACGCCTACATCGCCGGCCTCACCCACTCCCCCGACCTGGCGACGACCGCGGGGGCGCCGCAGCCGGGGTGGTCCGGCGGCAATTGTGACTTCATGCGGCCCTCCCTCGGCTTCGACTCCTGCTCGGACGCCTTCGTGGCGCGCATCGACCCGGAGCGGCCGCCGACCGCAACGCCGACGCCGACACCGACGCCGACGGCGACCCCCACGCCCACGGCGACAGCGACCCCCACGCCCACGGCGACAGCGACCC
>JAUJMQ010000023.1:1576-41024 GCA_030446775.1 Egibacteraceae bacterium | reverse complement strand
ATCGAGCGGATCATGGACGAGCTCGCCACCGAGCTCGACATCGACCCGCTGGAGCTGCGCCGCCGCAACTGGATCCGCCACGAGGAGTTCCCGTTCGACACCATCGCGGGCATGACCTACGACTCCGGCAACTACGAGGCGGCGACCGACAGGGCGCTGGCGCTGTTCGGCTACGACGCGCTGCGCGACGAGCAACGCCGCCGCCGGGAGTCCGGCGACCGGATGCAGCTGGGCATCGGCATCTCGACCTACACCGAGATGTGCGGCCTCGCGCCGTCGCGGGTGCTCGGCAGCCTGCGGTACGCCGCCGGCGGCTGGGAGGCCGCGTCGGTGCGGATGCTGCCCAGCGGCAAGGTCGAGGTCGTCACCGGCACCTCGCCGCACGGCCAGGGTCACGTGACCTCGTGGAGCCAGATCGCCGCCGACGCGCTGGGCGTGCCGTTCGAGGACATCGAGGTCCTCCACGGCGACACCGCGATCGCGCCGATGGGGTTGGACACCTACGGCTCGCGCTCACTCGCCGTCGGCGGGGTCGCGGTGGCCAAGGCCGCCGACAAGGTCGTCGAGAAGGCCCGGCGCATCGCGGCGCACATGCTTGAGGCCGACGAGGGCGACATCGAGTTCAACGACGGCTCGTTCAGCGTGCGGGGCTCGCCCGAGGCCGCCAAGACGATCCAGGAGGTGGCGCTGGCCACGTTCGCGTGGCACGACTACCCCGAGGGGGTCGAGCCGACGTTGAACAGCGACAGCGTCTTCGAGCCCGACAACTTCTCGTTCCCGCACGGGACGCACCTGTGTGCGGCGGAGGTCGACACGGAGACCGGCAAGGTCGCGATCCGCACGTACGTCGCCGTCGACGACGTCGGCAAGGTCGTCAACCCGATGATCGTCGAGGGGCAGGTCCACGGGGGACTCGCCCAGGGGATCGCCCAGGCGCTGTACGAAGAGGCCGTCTACGACGTCGACGGCAACCTCGTCACCGGAACCCTCGTGGACTACCTCGTGCCGGGGGCTCCCGACCTGCCGTTCTTCACGACCGACCGGACCGAGACGCCGGCGACGTCCAACCCGCTGGGGGTCAAGGGCGTCGGGGAGGCCGGCGCGATCGCGTCGACCCCGGCGGTCGTCAACGCCGTCCTCGACGCGGTCCGCCACCTCGGGGTCGCCGACATCCCGATGCCCTGCTCGCCCGAGCGGGTGTGGCGGGCGCTGGCAGAGGCCTCCGGCGACGGCGAAGCCGAGGGGAAGACCCGCCTCCGCGAAGTCGCCCCCACCGTGCCGCAGTCCGCCACCGGCGGAGACATCCCCCAGGGGGGGCTGCAGTGATCCCGGCCCCGTTCGACTACGTCGCGGCGGGCTCGGTCGACGAGGCGGTCACCGCGCTCGCCGAGCACGGCGACGACGCCAAGGTCCTCGCCGGCGGGCAAAGCCTGCTGCCCCTGATGCGGCTGCGGCTGGCCTACCCCGCGGTCGTTGTGGACATCGGGCGGATCCCCGCGCTGCGCGGCGTCCGCGACGACGGCGACATGCTCGCGATCGGGGCGATGACGACTCACGCCCAGGTCGTCGCCGACCCGCTCGTGCGGCAGCACTGCCCGGTCCTGTCGCAGGCGACCGCCCAGGTCGGCGACCCGCAGGTCCGCCACCGCGGCACGCTCGGCGGCGCGCTGTCGCACGGCGACTCGGCGGGGGACCTGCCCGCCGTGGCGCTCGCGCTGGACGCGCAGCTCGTCGCGACCGGCCCGGGCGGCAACCGGGCCATCCCGGCCGATGAGTTCTTCGTCGACTACCTCGAGACCGCGCTCGCCGACGACGAGGTCCTGACCGAGGTGCGGGTGCCCAAGCTGAGCGGCTGGGGCTACCGCTACGAGAAGTTCAACCGCGTCGCGCAGGCATGGGCGATCGTCGGGGCGTGCGCGCTCGTCCGCCGGGACGACGGTGCGATCGCCGAGGCCCGTGTGGCGCTCACGAACATGGGGCCGGTGCCCTACCGGGCGACCGCCACCGAACAGGCGCTCGCCGGCGCTGCGCCGGATGCCGTCGCGGCGGCGGCCGAGTCGGCCGACGAGGGCACGAGCCCCTCGGCTGACCTCAACGCCCAGCCCGACTACCGGCGCCATCTCGCCCGGGTCCTGACCCGGCGCGCCGTGGAGCACGCCGCCGGAGGGCAGTGACCGCGACCGGCGCACCCCTGGGCCTGCTGCCCGCCGGCGCCACCAGCCCGGCGGCGCTGCAGGGCCTGCTCGGCGACCACGGCTACCTCGCCGACATCGGGCTCGCGACGGCGTGCTACCTCGCGCTGCGCCTGCACCGGCCCCTGTTTCTGGAGGGCGAGGCGGGCGTCGGCAAGACCGAGGTCGCCAAGACGCTCGCGACGCTGCTCCCGGCGCCGCTCATCCGGCTGCAGTGCTACGAGGGCCTCGACGCGTCCCAGGCCCTGTACGACTGGGACTTCCCCCGCCAGCTGCTGCACCTGCGCGCGGTCGAGACCGCCGGCGCGCCCCAGGCCGGCGACCCCGAGCGCCTCGAGCACGAGCTGTACGACCGGCGCTTCCTGCTCGCCCGCCCGCTGCTGCAGGCGCTGGAGACGACCCCGAGCGTGCTGCTCGTCGACGAGGTCGACCGCGCCGACGACGAGTTCGAGGCGTTCCTGCTGGAGATCTGTCCTGGACTTCACCGTGACAGTGCCCGAGCTGGGCACCGTCTGCGCGCCCCGCGCGCGGTCGTGGTCGTCACGTCAACGCCCGCGAGGTGCACGACGCGCTGAAGCGGCGCTGCTACTACCACTGGCTGGACCACCCGGACTTCGCGCGGGAGGTCGCGATCGTCCGGCTGATCCCGACAACGGCGTCACCGCGCTCGCCGCGCGATCACCGCGGCACCGGCGGCTGCGCGGTCGAGACCTGTTCGACCGCCGGGATCCGCTGAACTGGACTGGACGGGCGCTCGTCGCTGGGGCTACGAGCAGCTCGATGCTGGCTACGTGCGACCCGCAGAACTGGTCCTGAAGTACAAGGACCCTGGAACGGGCGCGGGGATGGACATCGACCGCCTCCTGGCTGGTCGTGCGTCGAGGGCGTGACCGTGGCGAGGACAGCGCCGGCCAGGCGTGACGGGACAAGCTCGGCCAACCTGCGACGACCGCACCGCGATCGTCGACCTGGCGCGGACGCTGCGCGGGCCGGCATTGCTGGCGGCCACGACAAGGTCGAGCAGCCGTGGCCGCCTGTCCACATCCTCGACCCGCGCCGGCACGCTCGACGTGTACTGGGCCGGCCGGCGGCCTATACTGGACTGCCGACGACGTCAGGCCTTCAGAAACCGGGTCTGTTGACGCCTACTTCTCCGGCGACGCGGCCCGCCGCCGCCGCGCGGTCCCGCCGGCGCGCCGCGTCGCTCGCGCCGCTCGGCGCCGACGTCGCGCACGACGGCGAGGCCGGCGACGAGGTCGCAACGGTCACCGCCAGCGCGTCGAGGACCGAGGTCCTGCGCCGGCGCGACTTCGCGAGCCTCACCGCCGCCGAGCGCCAGGAGCTGCGCCGGCTGCTCACCGCGTTCGACGTACCCGGCGAAACGCGGCGTTCGCGCCGCCAGCGGCCGGCGCGCGCCGAGCACGCCCTGACACGGCGCGGACAGTTCGCGAGCTGCTGCGCCGCGCGGCGAGCTGGCGGGTCCTGCGGCACCGCCGGCCGCGGCACCGGCCCCGCCGGGTCCTGCTCCTGGTGGACGTCAGCGGCTCCATGAGCGCCTACGCCGACGCGCTGCTGCGCTTCGTCCACGCCGCGGCCCGCCGCGGCTCGGCCCACACGGAGGTGTTCACCGTCGGCACCCGGCTCACGCGGGTGACGCGGGAGATGACGTCGCGGGACGCCGACGGCTCTGGCGGCGCTCGCGGCGGCGCCCGGACTGGAGCGGCGGCACCCGGCTCGGCGACCTGCTCCGCGAGTTCCTCGACCGCTGGGGCCAACGCGGGATGGCCCGCGGCGCGCGTGGTCGTGATCATGTCCGACGGCTGGGAACGGGGCGACCCGGCGCCGCTGGGTGAGCAGATGGCCCGGCTCGCGCGGCTGGCGCACCGGGTGGTGTGGGCCAACCCGCGCAAGGCCCGGCCAGGTACGCCCCGCTGGCGGCGGGGATGGCCGCCGCCCTGCCGCACGTCGACGACTTCGTCGAGGTCACAGCCTCGCCGCGCTGGAGCGGCTCGCCGGGGTGGTCGCGGGCGGGGCGCGCCGGGAGCCGTCGCGTGCGTGACATCCTGCCCACCTTGCGTGGCTGGCTGGCGGCGGGCACGCCGGTCGGGCTGGCGACGGTCGTCGGGGTGCGCGACAGCGCACCCGCGACCCGGTGCCCGCGATGGCGGTCAGCGCCGACGGGACCGTGGCCGGCAGCGTCTCGGGCGGCTGCGTGGAGGGCGCCGTCTACGAGGTCGCCCGGGAGGTGATGGCCGGTGCGCCGGCGCGCGTCGTCACCTACGGGATCAGCGACGACGAGGCGTTCGCGGTCGGGCTGACCTGCGGCGGGATCATCGACGTGCTCGTCGAGCCGGTGGCGGGCGAACGCGCCACCCTGGTGGAGGCGGTCGCCGCGTCGATCGCGGCGCAGGAGCCGGGTGGCCGTCGCGACCGTCGTCGCCCTGGGCGAGGAGGCCGAGCAGACGGGTCGCCAGCCGCGGGCGCCGGACCGGCCGGGGCCGGTGGCGTGCGCGTCGGCGCGAAGCTCGCCGTCTGGCCCGACCGGACGCTCGGCGGGCTGGGCAGCGAGGCCTCGACGTGGCGGTCACCGACGACGCGCGCGGGCTGCTGGAGCAGGGCCGGACCGGGCAGCGGCTACCCGGTCGTTCCGAGGCAGCGGCGCGCGCGGTCGACGACGTCGCCGTCTTCGTCGAGTCCTTCGCACCGCGACCGCGGATGCTCGTGTTCGGCGCGATCGACTTCGCAGCGGCGGTCGCCCGGATCGCGCCTTCCTCGGTTACGGCGTGACGGTCTGCGACGCGCGGGCCACCTTCGCCACACAGGCCCGTTTCCCCGACGCCGACGAGGTCGTCGTCGCCTGGCCGCACCGCTTCCTGTCCGACACCGCCGTCGACGCCCGCACGGTCATCTGCGTGCTGACCCACGACCCAAGTTCGACGTCCCGCTGCTCGAGGTGGCGCTGCGGACGCCCGCCGCCTACATCGGCGCGATGGGGAGCCGTCGCACGCACGCCGACCGGCTCGCACGGCTACTGCGCGAGCGGGGCCTGACCGACGCCGAGCTGGGCCGGCTGCGCTCGCCGGTCGGGCTCGATCGGCGCACGGACACCCGAGGAGACGGCCGTGTCGATCGCGGCGGAGATCATCGCGCTGCGGTGGGGCGGCACCGGGCGTCCCCTCGGCAGACGTCCGGCGCGATCCACTCCCACGACGCGGTCGGTCGCCGGCCGTGACCGTGGCGGGCCTGCTGCTGGCCGCCGGGGCCGGGACGCGCCTCGGCGGACCGAAGGCGCTCGTCGAGATCGGCGGGCAGCTCCTGATCGAGCAGGGCGCGCGGCTGTTGCACGATGGCGGCTGCGACCCGATCGTGGTCGTCGTCGGAGCGGCCGCCGACGAGGTCGTCGAACGGGCCGACCTCGCGCGGGCGCATGTCGTGGTCAACCCCGAGTGGGCGACCGGCATGAGGGTCGTCGCTGCGGATCGGCATCGACGCGCTGCCCGCCGGCTGCCAGGCCGTCGTCGTCGCGCTCGCCGACCAGCCGCTCGTGCGCCCGGCGGCAGTCGGCCGGTTGGTGGACGCGTGGCGCGGGGCGCCGTGGCAGCCGTCGCCCAGTGGCACGGCCGCCCCGGCACCCCGGTCCTGCTCGACGCGGTCTTGTTGGCACGGGTCCGCTCGGAGGCCGTCGGCGACGTCGGGGCGCGCCGCTTCCTGCGCCGGCATCCGCAGCTCGTCACGCGCGTGCCCTGCGACGGTGCGGGCTCACCCGACGACATCGACACCGCCGACCTCGACCGCGTCGCGCGCGTGATGACCGGGAAGGACGTCGCACAGCCCGGCCTCGACACGCAGGAGATGGTGCCATGGAGCTGACCCACTGTTCACTGTCCCCGTCCCTGCCGGCGAGGCCTGGGTCGTCCTGCGCGACATCGAGCGGATCGCGCCGTGCATGCCCGGTGCGGCCCTCGAGTCGGTGGACGGCGACGAGTTCACCGGCAGCGTGAAGGTCAAGGTCGGCCCGATGCAGGTCACCTACCGCGGGACGGCGCGCTTCGCCTCGGTCGACGAGGACGCCCGCGCGGCGACGATCGAGGCGAACGCCAAGGAGAGACCCGCGGCACCGGCACGGCCCGGGCGACGATCGCGGCGGCGTTGACCGAGGCAGGCGACAGCACCGACGTCACCGTCACCACCGACCTCACGATCACCGGCAAGCCCGCGCAGTTCGGCCGGGGGGTCATGGTCGACGTCGGCAACAAGCTGCTCGACCGCTTCGCGTCGTGTCTGGCCGAGGAGCTGGGCGCCACCGGGCGGACCGGCGAGGACGCCGGGGACGAGCCGCCACACCCGGCCGGGGTCACGCCGCGCCCCGACGCGCCGGGGCCGCCGCCTGCCGCGGCGCCGCCCGGCGAGCCGACGCCCGCCGGACTGCCGAGCCGACGCCCACCGGACCGCCGCCTGCCGCGGCGCGCGCCCGCCGCGCGGCGCGACGACGACGCCATCGACCTGCTGGAGGTCGCCGGCGGCGCCGTCGCCAAGCGGCTCGCGCCTGTCGCGGCCGCCGTGGCCTTCCTGCTGCTGGTGCTGGGCTCGCCGCCGCCGGCGGGCGCGGCGGACGGAGTAACGCGAGGTCGCCGTCGTCGTGCCGGACCCGCAGCACTGAGCAGGCGGCAGCCCGTCCTGTCGCACCCTCGCACTACGCTGGCGGCATGGGCAGCTTCAAGGTCGTCAGCGACTTCGAGCCGTCCGGTGACCAGCCGCGTGCGATCACCGGCGTGGCCGAGGCGGTGCAGCGCGGCGAGTCCGACATCGTCCTGCTCGGGGTCACCGGCTCGAAGAAGACCTACACCGCCTCGAAGATCGTCGAGGCGGTGCAGCGGCCGACGCTCGTCATCGCGCCGAACAAGACGCTCGCCGCCCAGCTCGCCAACGAGTTCCGCGAGTTCTTCCCCGGCAACGCGGTCGAGTACTTCGTCAGCTACTACGACTACTACCAGCCCGAGGCGTACGTCCCGTCGAGCGACACCTACATCGAGAAGGACTCCTCGATCAACGAGGAGGTCGAGCGGCTGCGGCACCGGGCGACGATGGCGCTGCTCACCCGCCGCGACGTGCTCATCGTCGCGAGCGTGTCGTGCATCTTCGGCCTGGGCTCCCCCGAGGAGTACCGCAAGCACGTGCTCATGCTCGCCGTGGGTTCCGAGGCGGGCTCGACGCCACCTTGCGACGGCTCGTGGACCTTCAGTACGAGCGCAACGACCTGGAACTTCACGCGGCAAGTTCCGCCTCCGCGGCGACACGCTCGAGGTGTTCCCGGCCGACAGCGAGCTCGCCTACCGCGTCGAGTTCTTCGGCGACACCGTCGACCGGATCACCCGGCTGGACCCACTCACCGGCGAGATCGTGGCCGACCTCCTCGGCCGGCATCTTCCCAACTCCCACTACGTCGCCAGCCCCGAGCGGATGCAGCGGGCCGTCGCGACGATCGAGGCGGAGCTGGGCGAGCGTCTCGCGGAGCTCGAGGCGGCCGGCAAGCTGCTCGAGGCGCAGCGGCTGCGGATGCGCACCACCTACGACCTGGAGATGATGCGCGAGATCGGCTTCTGCTCGGGCATCGAGAACTACTCCCGGCACATCGACGGGCGCGGCCCCGGCGACACGCCCAACGCTGCTGGACTACTTCCCCGACGACTTTTTGCTCATCGTGGAGTGGACGAGTCCCACGTGGCCGTCCCCCAGATCGGCGGGATGTACGAGGGCGACCGGTCGCGCAAGCTCACCCTCGTCGAGCACGGCTTCCGCCTGCCCAGCGCGCTGGACAACCGGCCCCTGACGTTCGAGGAGTTCCGGGCCCGCACCACGCAGACCCTCCACGTCTCGGCCACGCCCGGCCCGTTCGAGAAGCGGGTCGCGAGCACCGTCGTGGAGCAGGTCATCCGCCCGACCGGGCTGGTGGACCCCGAGGTCGTCGTGCGGCCCACCAAGGGACAGATCGACGACCTCATCGCCGAGATCCGTGGCCGCGCGGACGCCGACCAGCGGGTCCTCGTGACGACGCTCACGAAGAAGATGTCCGAGGACCTCACCGACTACCTGCTGGAGTCCGCCTGCGGGTGCGCTACCTGCACTCCGAGATCGACACGGTCCAGCGCATCGAGATCCTGCGCGAGCTGCGGCTGGGCGAGTACGACGCGCTCATCGGCATCAACCTCCTGCGGGAGGGGCTCGACCTGCCGGAGGTGTCGCTCGTCGCGATCCTCGACGCCGACAAGGAGGGGTTCCTGCGCTCGGAGACGTCGCTGGTGCAGACGATCGGCCGCGCTGCCCGCAACCTCAACGGCCAGGTCGTCATGTACGCCGACGCGTTGACCGACTCGATGCGCAACGCGATCAGCGAGACGAACCGCCGGCGCAAGCTGCTTGCAGTACAACGTCGAGCACGGGATCGACCCGCAGACGATCCGCAAGAAGGTCGGCGACATCATCCAGATGGCCCGCGCCGCGGAGGCAGGCACGCCCTACACCGCCGCCACGCCCAAGCTGCGCAGCCGTCGCGGCCGCGGCGGGCAGCGCGACGGGGCGGACGGGGTCCCGACGGTCAGCGACCTGCCGACCGAGGACCTCGCCAAGCTCATCCAGACGCTCAGCGACGAGATGAACGAGGCCGCCGCGGAGCTGCGCTTCGAGTACGCCGCACGGTTGCGTGACGAGATCAGCGACCTCAAGCGCGAGCTCCGGGGCATGACCGAAGCGCTGCGCTGAGCCGGCCGCCGGCGTCGCCGCCCGACGCCCCCAAGCGGTGCGGGGGATCGTCTAACCCCCGGGCAGGGGAAGGATAATTCACTCTTGTCCGGCCTAGTGCAATGTGACTAGTCTCGGGAAGCGGACCGGTCCGCGGTCCGCTCGAGACGGGAGTTTCCATGCGTCGGTCCGTCGTGCTGCTCGTGCTGCTCGCATCGCTCCTGCCCGCCGCGGCCGAGGCGCAGCCGCGGCAGGGCGACGTCGTACCCGGCTCCTACATCGTCACGCTCACCGCGGGAGCCCGGCCCGGCGCGGTCGCCGCCGACCATGCGGCCCGCAACGGGGCCGTCGTCGATCACGTGTACCGGCACGCCGTGCGCGGCTACGCGGCGCGGATGTCGGCGGCGCAGGCCCGCGCCGTCGCGGCCGACCCCCGGGTGGCGGGCGTGGAGCAGGACCGCGTCGTCACCACCCAGGTGCAGAGCCTTCCGACCGGCATCGACCGCGTCGACGGCGAGCTGAGCAGTGCGGTGGCGGGTGACGGCACCGGCACGGTGAACGTCGACGTCGCGATCATCGACACCGGCATCGACGTCGACCATCCGGACCTGAACGTGGTCGGGGGCAGGAACTGCGTGCGCGGGCCCAACACCTACAACGACGGCCACGGCCACGGCACGCACGTCGCGGGCACCGTCGCGGCCAAGGACGACGGCGCCGGCGTCGTGGGCGTCGCACCGGGCGCGCGGCTGTGGGCCGTGCGCGTGCTGGACAACCGCGGCAGCGGCACCACCTCGTCGGTCATCTGCGGCATCGACTACGTCACGGCGAACGCCACAGAGATCGAGGTCGCCAACATGAGCCTGGGCGGCTCGGGCGGCGACAGCGTCTGCGGCGGCAGCGACAGCTACCACAACGCCATCTGCAACTCGGTGGGCGCGGGCGTCACGTACGCGGTCGCCGCGGGCAACTCGTCCGCGGACGCCAACAGCTACCGGCCCGCGACGTATGAGGAGGTCATCACGGTCTCGGCGCTGGCCGACTTCAACGGCGAACCCGGCGGCGGTGGTGCGGCGACCTGCCGCAGCGACGTCGACGACACGTTCGCCGACTTCTCCAACTACGGCAGCGACGTCGACCTCATCGCCCCGGGCGTGTGCATCCTGTCGACCTGGAACGACGGCGGCTACAACACGATCAGCGGCACGTCGATGGCGTCACCGCACGTGGCCGGTGCCGCCGCCCTGTACAAGGCGAACAACCCGGGCGCCACGCCGGCGCAGGTCAAGACCGCCCTGCAGGGCGCCGGGAACCTGAACTGGAACAACGTCGACGACACGGACACGACGAAGGAGTTCCTGCTCAACGTCGACGCGTTCTGACCCCGCCCCCCCGCAGAGGGTCCGGCCGTCCCCCCCGGCCGGGCCCTCGCGCGTTTCACCAGCCTCGGCGCTGCCACTCGTCGAGCGATGGGCGCTCGGCCCCGATCGTCGAGTCGTCCCCGTGGCCCGGATAGACCCACGTCGCGTCGTCGAGGACGAACAGCCGCTCGCGCAGCGACGCCATGATCGTCTCGAACGCCCGCCGGTCTCCGCGCGTGCTCCCCGGGCCGCCGGGGAACAGCGTGTCGCCGCTGAACAGGTGACGCCCGCCCAGAAGGAGGCAGGTGCTGCCCGGCGTGTGGCCGGGCGTGGCGATCATCGTCACGCGCGCCGCCCCGAACGCGATCTCAGCGCCGTCGGCGGCCGGCCGGTCCGCGCGGCGCGGCACCATGGCGGCGTCGGCGGGATGCAGCCAGGTCGGCGCGCCGGTCGCGTCGGCCACCGCGTCGAGCGCCTGCCAGTGGTCGCGGTGGCCGTGGGTGGTGAAGATGCCTGCCAGGCGCAGCCCCTCGATCTCGGCGAGCAACCGGGGCGCGTCGTCCGCGGCGTCGATCAGCAGCGCCGCGTCGCTGCCGACGTCGCGCAGGACGTAGGCGTTGTTGTCCATCCGCCCGACCGACAGCTTGCGGACCTCGACGCGCACGCCGGCGACGGCGACCCTCCGCACCGCCGCCGGTCCTCCCGCACGGACGGAACCCGAGTAGTCGTCCATGCGGCGACAGGGTAGACGGCGCTGCCGCGTGACGCTCCGGCAGCCGTCCCCGTCGCCGCAGCCCGCTCAGGTCCGGGCCCCTGCGCGGCAAGGCCTCCGACACCCACGGGAACCCGCTCGTCACCACCGCGACGCGGGCGCTCAGGCAACCCGCCGGGACGCCGTCGACTCCCGCACCCAGGCCAGCTCGGCGGCGAGCCCCGTCTCCAGGTCGACCGCCGGGCGCCAGCCCAGGGAGCGGCGCGCCGCCGACGTGTCGGCCGCGGTCCGCCGCACGTCGCCGTGCACGGGGGCCGTCCGGGCGACGTCGAGGCGGGCGCCGGCCAGCCGCTCGACGATCTCGACGGTCTGGGCGAGCGTCGCCTCGGCACCTCCGCCGACGTTGTAGACCGGCTCCGGGTCACTCACGAGCCCCGCGCGCACCGTCGCGTCGCAGGCGTCGGTGACGAAGGTGAAGTCGCGCGACTGGAACCCGTCGCCGTAGACGGCGAAGGTCGCCCGGGTGAGCACCGCCTCGCAGAGCCGGCGCAGGGCCATGTCCGGACGCTGCCGAGGGCCGTACACGGTGAAGTAGCGCAGGCCGACGAGGGTCACCCCTTTGCCGCCGTAGACGCGGGCGAGGTCCTCGCAGGCACGCTTCGTCACCCCGTACGGTGAGCGGGGGCGGGTCGGCGCCGACTCCCGGCACGGGTACTCGGGCGCCTCGCCGTACACCGAGGACGACGACGCCCACACCACCCTGCGGCAGCCGGCCTCGTGCGCCGCCTCGAACACCCGCTGGGTGGCCACGACGTTGTCACGCGCGTAGCGGGCGAAGCTCGCGCCGAAGCTGCCGCGGACACCGGGCTGGGCCGCGAGGTGGAACACAACGTCCCCAGGCCGCAGGGCCGACCGCCACGAGTCGCCGACGAGGTCGGCCTCGAGCAGCGCGAAGCGGGGCTCCCCGGCGACCGGCAGCAGGTTGTCCTCCTTGTCGTGGCGCGCGTAGGAGTCGGTGAAGCTGTCCACCCCAAGGACCCTCCAGCCGTCCGCGACGAGACGCTCACACAGGTGAGACCCGATGAAGCCCGCGGCCCCCGTGACGACCGCACGCCTGCCGCTGGCGGCCACCGTCACGGCGCCGGCTCGTACGCCCGGTTCCGGGCGCGGTGCTGGTCGTAGGGCCCGTCCATGCCGCGCAGCCTCGCACGCCCGCGGCGTCCGCGGCTCCCAGGGCCCGCGCTGGGCGCGACGGGCGGCCGGCTCCACGAGCACGGCAGGCGCATGACGTGCGCGAGCGGCCACCCGCCCACCACCGGGGTGCCGTCACAGGACGGACGTAGACTCTTGTGTGCGGGCCACCGGGTGGTCCTTCCCCGCGCGACGCCGCCGTTTCCGTCCTCGGAGCCGAGTGCCGTGCCGTCAGCCAAGCCCTCGTCCCGCGACACCCTCGTCGTGCGGGGGCGCGTGAGCACAACCTCAAGAACATCGACCTGGAGATCCCCGCGACGCGCTGGTGGTCTTCACCGGCCTGTCCGGCTCCGGCAAGTCCAGCCTCGCCTTCGACACCATCTACGCCGAGGGCCAGCGCCGCTACGTCGAGTCGCTGTCGGCCTACGCCCGCCAGTTCCTCGGGCAGATGGACAAGCCCGACGTCGACTTCATCGAGGGGCTGTCGCCGGCGATCTCGATCGACCAGAAGTCGACCAGCCGCAACCCCCGCTCGACGGTCGGCACGATCACCGAGGTCTACGACTACCTGCGCCTGCTCTACGCGCGGATCGGGCGCCCGCACTGCCCCAACTGCGGCGCGCCGATCGCGCGGCAGACCGCCGAGCAGATCATCGACCAGGTCGAGCAGCTCCCCGAGGGCACCCGCTTCCAGGTCCTCGCGCCCGTCGTCCGCGGGCGCAAAGGTGAGTACTCCAAGCTCCTCGCCGACCTGTCGTCGCGCGGCTACGCCCGGGCGCGGGTCACCTCGGGGACCAACCCGGCCGAGGTCGTCGACCTCAGCGAGTGGCTGGCCGACGAGCGCAAGCTCGCGCGCTACGAGCAGCACACGATCGAGGTGATCGTCGACCGCCTCGTGGCCAAGGCGGGGCTGCGCCGGCGCCTGGCCGACTCCATCGAGACGGCGCTGCAGCTCGCCGAAGGGATCGCCGCCGTCGAGGTCGTCCCCCGCCCCGGCGAGGGCGACGCCGAGATGCTGACGTTCTCCGAGCATCTGGCGTGCACGAGCTGCGGCCTGAGCTTCGACCAGCTCGCTCCCCGCAACTTCTCGTTCAACACCCCGTACGGCGCCTGTGAGACGTGCTCGGGGCTGGGCACGCGGCTGGAGGTCGACCCGGAGCTCGTCGTCGGTGACCCGGACCTCACCCTCGGCCAGGGCGTGCTGCTGCCGTGGGGCAGCGGCGGGCAGAGCGCCTACTACGAGCAGCTGCTGCGCGCGGTCGCCGACCACCTCGGGTTCGGCGTGGACGCCCGCTGGCGCGACATCCCCCCGGTGCAGCGGCGGGTGCTGCTCTACGGGCTGCCCGCCGACACCCGGGTCACCGTCTCCTACACGAACCGCTACGGACGCAGGCGCTCCTACTCCGCGGCCTACGAGGGGGTGATCACCCAGCTGCTGCGCCGCCACGCCGAGACCGACTCGGAGTACGTCCGCGAGAAGGTCGAGGAGTACATGCGCGAGGTGCCGTGCAGCGCCTGCGGCGGGGCGCGCCTGCGGCCGCTGCCCCTGGGGGTCACCGTCGGCGGCAAGAACATCGCGCAGGCCTGCGCGCAGGCGATCGCCGACGCGGTGCCGTTCTTCGACGCCCTCGACCTCAGCGAGCGGGAGGAGATGATCGCCGAGCGGATTCTCAAGGAGATCCGCTCGCGCCTGCACTTCCTGCTCGACGTGGGCCTGGAGTACCTCACGCTCGACCGGGCGGCGGGGACCCTGGCCGGCGGCGAGGCCCAGCGCATCCGGCTCGCCACGCAGATCGGCTCGGGTCTCGTCGGCTGCCTGTACGTGCTCGACGAGCCGTCGATCGGGTTGCACCAGCGCGACAACGAGCGGCTCATCGAGACGCTCATCCGCCTGCGCGACCTCGGCAACACCGTCATCGTCGTCGAGCACGACCGGGCGACGATCGAGGCCGCCGACCACCTCGTCGACATCGGTCCCGGCGCCGGCGAGCACGGCGGCGAGATCGTCCACAACGGCGACCTGAAGGGGCTCAAGCGCAACCCGCGCTCCCACACCGGGGCCTACCTGTCGGGTCGTCGGGAGATCGCGGTGCCGCCGGTGCGGCGTCCACGCCGGCCGGGCCGCGAGCTCGTCGTCCGCGGCGCCCGCGAGCACAACCTGCGCAACGTCACCGTGCGGTTCCCGCTGGGGACGTTCACCGCGGTGACGGGCGTGTCGGGCTCCGGCAAGTCGACGCTGGTCAACGACATCCTCCACGCCAGCCTGCTGCGCCACGTCTACCGCTCCCGGGTCGTCCCGGGCCGGCACCGTGGCGTCGACGGGCTGCACCTCGTCGACAAGATGGTCGGCATCGACCAGTCGCCGATCGGACGTACCCCCCGCTCGAACCCGGCGACGTACACGGGGGTGTTCGACCACATCCGCAAGCTGTTCGCGACGACGCAGGAGGCCCGGGTCCGCGGCTACCTTCCGGGGCGGTTCAGCTTCAACGTCAAGGGCGGCCGCTGCGAGGCCTGCGCCGGCGACGGGACGATCAAGATCGACATGCAGTTCCTGCCCGACATCTACGTGCCCTGCGAGGTGTGCAAGGGCCGGCGCTACAACCGCGAGACGCTGGAGGTCCACTACAAGGGCAAGACGATCAGCGAGGTGCTCGACCTGTCGGTCGAACAGGCGCTGGCGTTCTTCGCCAACATCCCGGCGATCGCCCGGCACATGGAGACCCTCAACGACGTCGGCCTGGGCTACGTGCGGCTGGGGCAGCCCGCGACGACCCTGTCCGGTGGCGAGGCGCAGCGGGTGAAGCTGGCGAGCGAGCTCCGCAAGCGCGGGACCGGCCAGACCGTCTACATCCTCGACGAGCCCACGACGGGCCTGCACTTCGAGGACGTGTCCAAGCTCCTGGGAGTGCTCCACCGCCTCGTCGACAAGGGCAACACCGTCATCGTCATCGAGCACGACCTCGATGTCGTCAAGACCGCCGACTGGGTGATCGACCTCGGCCCCGAGGGCGGCTCCGGCGGTGGCACCATCGTCGCCGAGGGCACCCCCGAGGACGTGGCGAAGATCGGGCAGAGCTACACCGGCAAGTTCCTCACCGCCCTGCTGTAGGGCCCGGCGTCGTCACAGCGGCTCGGCGCGCCCGGACGCGGCCGAGCGCAGGGCGGCGTCGAACAGCTCGTGGCTGGCGAGCGCCTCGCGCGGCGTCGCGCAGCCGAAGCGGTCGCCCAAGGCCCCCGCCCGCTCGGCGAGGTACGCCGCCCACATCTGCAGGATCGCGTCGGCGAAGCCGAACTCGAAGATGCCGCCGGTGATCGTCGGGAACACCGACTGGCTCCCGGTCTGTGCGTGCTCCCAGACCTGCCGGCCGTCGCGGACCGCGAAGCGGCGGACCGTCTTCGGCGCCGCGGTCGAGAACTCCAGGCCGCCGTCCATGCCGAGCACGCGCAGCCGCCAGGTGTTCATCTCGCCGGGCGCGATCCGCTTCGTCTGCAGGGTGAGCGGGAACGGCCCGCGACCGTCGGAGACCCAGGTGTGCAGCGTCGCGTTGTCCCAGGTGTCGCACGGGGCCGTCCCGCCGCGACCGTCCGGCCGCTGCACCACGAGGTCCTGCAGCACGGCGTAGACGCGCTCGGGGCGCCACCCCAGGCGCAGGGGCACGTGCGCCACGTGCATGCCCAGGTCGCCCATCACCCCGATCCGGCCGCAGGTGGCGGCCTGCCGCTTCCAGTTGATCGGCTTGCCGACGTCGAGGTCGCTGGAGTGCAGGAACGACGCGTCCGCTTCGATGACCCGCCCGACGGCACCGTCGCCCAGGGCCGCGACCACCTGCTGCGCGCCGGGGAAGAACGGCATCTCGCTGGAGCAGCGGGCGAACACCGTCGACGCCTCGACCGCCGCGACGATGCGCCGGGCCGCGGGCAGGTCGATGCCGAACGGCTTCTCGCCGAGGAAGTCCTTGCCGGCGGCGACCGTGTCGAGGTACAGCCGCTCGTGCAGGTGGTGGGGGACCGCGAGGTAGACGACGTCGACGCCGTCGTCGGCGAGCAGCTCCCGGTGGTCGGCGGTGCGCAGCCGCACGGTCTCGACGCGGTCGAACCACGCGAGCACCTCGGGATCGAGGTCGCACACCGCGGTCAGGACCGGCCGCACGGGATGGTCGCTGAGCGCCGCCCAGCGCCCGATTGCCGCGGCGAGCTCACGGCCCATGAGCCCGCCGCCGACGACGCCGATCCCGACCCGCTCCTGCGCGGGCACGTCAGCGCTCCCCGTCGAGCAGCGCCATCGCCTCCGACGGCGCGACACCTCGGTGCACGACCGCCAGGAGCGCGGAGGTGATCGCCGCCGGCGATTCGTGCTGGATGATGTTGCGCCCGTAGACGATGCCGCGCGCCCCCTGCCCGAGCACCGCGGCGGTCCGCTCGAGCAGCTCCCGGTCGCCGACACGCCCGCCGCCGCGGACCAGCACCGGCACCCGGGCGGCCTGCACGACCCGTCCGTACTGGCCGAGGTCGTCGGTGGGGTCGGCCTTGATCACGTCGGCGCCGAGCTCGGCGGCCTGCCGCACGAGCGTGACGATCCGGTCCGCGTCGCCGTCGACCGCGTAGCCGCCCGCGCGGTCGTCGGGCCGCATCACGAGCGGCTCCACCATCAGCGGCATCCCGGCCCGCTCGCACGCCGGCTTCAGCGCGAGGATGTTGTCGACGCAGGCGCGGCGCACCGCCGGCCGGCCGGGGATGTCGAACAGGTTGACGACGACGCACACCGCGTCCAGCCGCACGGCCTGCTCGACCGGCTCGGCGAGCATCAGGCTGAACAGCTCGTCGGGCAGCTCGGTGCCGTAGACGTTGGCGATGTCGGCGCGCAGGACGAGCGCCGGCTTGTCGCGCCCCGGTCGCGACTGCAGCAGCGGAGCCTGCCCGACCGTGAGCTGGATCGCGTCCGGTCCCGCCGCGGCGAGGGTGTCCACGACGGCCGGCATGTCCTCGATCCCGCGCAGGAAGGCCGGCTCCCCGAACAGGCCGTGGTCGACCGCGACGTCCAGGCACCGCCCCGACGCCGCGTCGAACAGCCGGTTGAGACGGTAGGACTCCATGGGTGAGCTCCTGCCCGAGCGCCGGCAGCCTGCGCGGGGCCCCGGACGGGGCACCGGCCTTGACGCTCGGCTGCGGGGCCGCCGAGGCTAGTGCGATGCCTCCTGTTGCGGCAACGACGCCGGCCCGGCTCCTCGCGGCGCGCCGGCTGGTCAACCTCGACCAGCTCGCGTGCGCCACCGCCTCGGTGGTCGCCGATGGCCCCGCCGCCGGCTGCCGGGCCGTCGACCTGCGCGTCGCCGGCGGGATCGACGTGCGCCTGCTGCCCGACCGCGGGCGGGACCTGGGCGCCGCCTGGTCCGGCGGCACGCCGCTGGCCTGGCTCTCCGCGGTGGGTGAGGCGGCGCCGCTGGCCTCCCCGCAGGGCGAGGAGTGGATCGAGCGCTTCGGCGGCGGTCTGGTCACCACGTGCGGCCTGCGCAACGTCGGCGTCCCCTCGGAGGGCCATGGGCTGCACGGCCGCTGGTCGCACCTGCGTGCGGGCCGGGTGTCGCTGGAGCGGGAGGTGCGCAGCGACGGCGAGGTGACGCTGCGCGCCGCGGCGACTGTCGAGGAGGTCGCGGCCCTCGGCCCGCACCTGCGGGTGTCGCGAACCGTCACGAGCCGCACCGGCGCGGGCGTCGTCGAGCTGACCGATGTCGCCCAGAACGTCGGTGGCGAACCGGTGGCGGCGCCGCTGCTGTACCACGTCAACCTCGGCGCGCCGCTGTGGGCGCCCGGCGCGGCGCTCGACCTCGACGCCGTGAACACGGTGTCTCGCGACGCCGACGCTGCCGCCGGGCTCGACCGTCACCGCCGGCCGCCCGAGCCTGACGCCACCGCACCCGAGCAGGTCCTCGAGCATCGCGTCAGGCCCGGCCCCGACGGGTGGGCGACGGCGACCGTCTCGACCGAGGCGCTCGTGCTCGAGGTCGCCTGGGACGCTGCCACGCTCCCACGGTTCCACCAGTGGCTGCACCCGGCGCACGGGGTGCTGGGGCTGGAGCCGGCGAACTGCTCGGTGCTGGGACGCGGCGCGGACCGCGCGGCGGGGACGCTGCCGTACCTGGAGCCCGGCGAGCCGCGCACCACACGCCTGCGCATCACGGCACGGCCGGCGTCGGGGTCGTGAGCCGCCGCAGCCTGCTCGTCGCCGGGCCGAACCTGACCATCGACCGGACCGCCACGCTGGCCGAGCTGCGCCCGGGGGAGGTCCTGCGCGCCCGCGACGTGGCGGTCACCGCCGGCGGCAAGGGCGTGAACGTCGTGCGCTCCGCGCAGGCGCTCGGCGCCGTCGCGGTGCTCGTCGGGTTCGTGCCGGGGCGGATCGGTGCGGCCGCCGCCGCGATGCTCGCCGACGAGGGGGTCGAGCTGCGGGCGGTCCCGGTGGCGGGGGAGATCCGCTCGACCGCGGTGCTGCTGGAGGACGGCGGCCGCACGACGGTGCTCAACGAGCCCGGCCCGGCGGTCACGCCCGCGGACTGGCGGGCACTGGAGGCGGCGCTGGTCGACTGCGCAGCCGGTGCCGGGCTGCTCGCCTGCTCCGGCAGCATCCCGCCCGGCGGTCCCGCCGACGCCTACGGCCGGCTGGTCGCGCTCGGGCGGCGACACGGCCTGCCGGCGATCGTCGACGCGAGCGGCCCCCTGCTCGCCGGTGCCCTGCCGGCGCAACCCGATGTCGTCACCCCGAACCTCGCCGAGGCCGAGGCGCTGCTGCTCGGACGCGCCGACGAGGGCGTGGAAGTCGACCCCACCGACGCCCGCGAGCGCGCGGGGGACGCGGCCGCCCGCCTGCGGGTCGCCGGCGCGCGCACCGCCGTCGTCACCGCCGGCAGCGCCGGCGTCGCCGTCGACGGGGCCACGGGGGCGTGGTGGCTGCCGGCGCCGCGCGTCGTGGCGGTGAACCCGATCGGTGCGGGCGACGCGTTCGTGGGCGGCTACGCCGCCGCGGTCTTGAGCGGCGCCGGGCCGCGCCACGCGATCGCCGCGGCGATCGGCGCTGCCAGCGCCAGCGTCGAGCAGGCGCTTGCGGGAGCGGTCGACCCGGTGCGCGCGGCCGCTCTGACGCCCCGCGTCGCCTGAGCGGCCGTCCGCCGCGCCGGCCGCCGCCCGCGCCGCCCGCCCCCGCCGCCGGGCGCCCGCGCCGCCGGACGCTCGGTTGCGTCCGTGCAGCCGCGTGGACCGATGTGTAGCGTGCGAGTCGACGGCATCTCACGACAGGGGACGCAGTGGTGCAGCCGGAGCCCCCGCGCGACGCCTCCGCGCTCAACAGCCTGTCCGCCGGTCCCCGGCCCGCGGCCGTTGTCGTGTCGGGCGCCCCGGCGAGCGGCAAGAGCGTGCTGGGCGCGGCTGTCGCCCGCGTTCTGCCCGCGGCGCTGCTCGATCAGGACGTCGTGACCGGCCCCCTGACCGCCGTGGTGGCCAGGCTGCTGGGCGCCGGCGGCGACCTCGCCGATGCGCGCGTCGCGAGGTCGGCCCGCCAGGCGCGCTACGACACCCTTGCCGACGTCGCTGTCTGCAACCTCCGGCTCGGGGTGAGCGTGGTGCTCGTGGCGCCGTTCACTCGCGAGCGGTCGGACCCTGGGGCGTGGGCCGAGTTGCGCGACGTCCTCGCCGCGGCCGGAGGGGCGCCGCACCTGATCTGGTTGCGCTGTCCCGGTCCCGAGGTGCTGCGGCGGATGCGCGCCCGCGCCGCCGCCCGCGACAGGGCGACGCTCGCCGACCCGCAGGCGTTCCTGTCCGGTCCCGGCCTGCTGCCCCCGGTGGTCGCGCACGTCGCCGTCGACGCGACATCGTCGCTGCAGCGCCAGACCGCCGCGGTGCTGGCGTCGTTGCCGCTCGGTGATCACGACCAGCAGGGCGACCACCCGCGGGCGACCTGCGTGCGACGATGACCAGGAGCGACTGGGTGTGACGATGAAGCCGATCCGCCTCGATCCCCACCAGCTGCACCGCTTCTACGCCGGCGGGCCCGCGATCGCGGCACTGCGCGGGATCCCGTCGACCGACGACCACGCCCCCGAGGACTGGGTCGGGTCGACGACGACGCTGTTCGGGCACGAGCGGCTGGGGTTGTCGTCGCTGCCCGACGGCACCCTGCTGCGCGACGCGATCACCGCGGAGCCGCAGGCGTGGCTGGGACCTGAGCACTGCCAGCGGTTCGGCGCCGACCCGGCACTGCTGGTCAAACTGCTCGACGCGGGTCAGCGCCTGCCGGTGCACTGCCATCCCGACCGGGACTTCGCCCGCCGCCACCTCGACTGCCGCTACGGCAAGACCGAGGCGTGGGTGATCGTGGAGACCCGCGGCGACGCCGTCGTCTGGCTGGGCTTCACGCGTGACGTCGAGGCCCATGAGCTCGCCGGCTGGGTCGATCGCCAGGACAGTGACGCGATGCTCGCGACGATGCACTCGCTGCCCGTGCGGCCCGGCGACGGGGTGCTCGTCCCCGCCGGCCTGCCGCACGCCATCGGCGAAGGGGTCCTGGTCGTCGAGCTGCAGGAGCCCACGGACCTGTCCGTGCTGCTCGAGTGGGACGGCTTCGAGGTCGACGGGCGCGCCGACGGCCACCTCGGGCTCGGCTTCGATGTCGCCCTGGAGTGTGTCGACCGGTCCGGTCGGGCGCCCGAGGCGCTCGAGGATCTGCGCGCCGGTGACGGCGGGGGGCTGCTGCCGGCCGCGGCGGACCCGTTCTTCCGGGCCGAGCGCGTCGCCGGTGGCACCACGCTCGAGCCGGGCTTCTCGATCCTCGTCGTGATCGACGGCGAGGGCGCCCTCGACGACGGGTTCGCGCTGCGCCGCGGCGACACCGTCGTGCTCCCGTACGCGGCCGGTGGCGTCGCCGTGAGCGGCGGGCTCACCGCCGTCCGCTGCCGCCCGCCCGGGCCGGAGGACGACGACGCGTGACCCCCGCGCTGCTGGTCGGGATCGACGTCGGGACGACCTCGGTGAAGGCCGCGGTCGTCGGCGTCGACGGGCGGGAGCTGGCGCACGGTCGGGCCGTGATGCCATGGCGCCACGTCCCCACGGGGGCGGAGATCGAGCCCGCGGCGCTGATCGACGCGGCCTTCGCCGCGGCCCGCGAGGCGCTCTCACGGAGCCCCGACGGCCAGGTCCTCGGCGTCGGTGTCACGAGCATGGCCGAGACGGGCGTCCTCGCCGACGCCGCGGGAGACCCGGTCGCGCCCGCGATCGCGTGGCACGACGCCCGCGGTGGTGACGAGATGCGCTGCCTGGCGAGCGCGCTCGGCCCGGCCGAGTTCACCCGGCGGACGGGTCTCGAGCTGCGGCCGCTGTGCACCGCCGCGAAGTACGCCTGGCTGCGCGCGAACGTCCCCGGCACCGTGCACGCCCGTCGCTGGTTCAGCGTGGCGGAGTGGATCGTCTCCGGCCTGGGCGGCGACCCGGGCGCGGAGCTGTCGCTGGCCTCGCGGACCGGGTGGCTGGACCTCGCCGGTCGCCGCTGGTGGCCGGAGGCGCTCGATGCGTGCGGCGTCCCGAACGGCCTGCTCGCCGAGCTGCGCCCCGCCGCGGCTCCCGCCGGAAGGGTCGGCCGGGGCCCACAGCGTCTGCACGGCGCGACGCTGGCGGTGTGCGGCCACGACCACCTGTGCGGCGCCGTCGGCGTCGGCGCGACCGGCGACGACGACGTGTTCGACAGCTGCGGCACCGCCGAGGCGTTCGTCGCCTCCGTCCCGCCGCCCCTGGACCCCGCCGCCGTCGAACGGTCCGTCGCCTCTGGCGTGACCGTCGGGTGGCACGTCGTCCCTGAGCGGCAGGCGCTGCTGGGCGCGCAGCGCGCCGGGCTCGCGCTGCAGCGCGTCTTGGACCTCCTGGGCGTCGACTCCGCCGGACGCGAGACGCTGGACGCCGCCGCCCTGGACGCCGATCCGGGCCGGCTGCGCTGGGAGGGACTCGAAGACGAGCACGCGACGCTGACCGGCATCGGCCGCGACCCCAGCCCCGGCGCGCTGTGGCGCGCCGCACTCGACCGGAGCGCCGAGGGTGCGGCGGACCTGCTCGGCGCCGTGGAAGCCGTCGCGGGGCCTACCCGCCGGCTGGTCGTCGGTGGCGGGTGGGCGCGCAGCCGCGCTCTGCGTGCGGCGAAGGCCGCGCGGCTGGGGCCGTTCGTGCACCCGCGGGTCGACGAGCCGGGGGTGCGCGGCGCCGCGCTGCTGGCCGCGGTGGCCGCCGGCGAGTACGGCGACGTGAAGGAGTTGCCCCGCCCGCCGGGCCGGGCGGAACAGGAGGGACCATGACTGCGGCACCACTGCTGGAGGCGATCGGGATCCGCAAGCGCTACGGTCACGTCGAGGCGCTCCGCGGCGCGGACTTCTGCGTCGACCGCGGCGAGGTCGTGGCGTTGATCGGCGACAACGGCGCCGGCAAGAGCACCCTCGTGAAGGTCCTGGCGGGGGTCACGCAACCCGACGGCGGCGAGATCCTGTTCGACGGCGAGCCGGTCGGCCTCGACGACCCGACGACCGTCCGGGCGATGGGGATCGAGACCGTCTACCAGGACCTCGCGCTGGCCCCGGACCTCGATCCGTCGGCGAACCTGTTCCTCGGTCGTGAGGCGCTCAGGCCGGGACTCCTGGGCCGGCTGGGGTTCCTGGACAAGGCGGCGATGTCGCAGCGGACGCGCCAGGCGTTCGCCGAGCTCGGCGCGGGCGTGCAGTCCTACAGCGCACCCGTCGGCTACCTGTCCGGCGGGCAGCGCCAGAGCATCGCGGTCGGGCGGGCGGCGGCCTGGGCCAGCAGGCTCGTGTTCATGGACGAACCGACCGCCGCGCTCGGGGTCGTGCAGTCCAAGAAGGTGCTCGAGCTCGTCCGCCGGGTCCGTGACACCGGCATCGGCGTCGTGTTCATCAGCCACAACATGCCCCACGTCTTCGAGGTCGCCGACCGCATCGAGGTGATGCGGCTCGGTCGGCGCGCCGCCCGCTTCCGGCCCGACGAGACGTCGATGGAGGAGGTCGTCGCCGCGATGACCGGGGCCTTCGTCCAGGAGGAGGCGTCGTGAGCGCACCGTCGCAGTCGGCCCCGCAGACCGACGCACCCCCGCCCGACATCCCCGAGCCGGGAGCCGGGCACCCGCTGCTGCGCCTGCTGACCGAGACGACGGCGCTGATCTTCGTCGTCCTGCTCGTTCTCGTGGCGGTCTTCTCCGCGCTGCGACCCCAGGCGTTCGCGACCGTGGCGACGGCGACGAACATCGCGATCGCCTCCGCCACGCTCCTCGTGATCGCCGTCGGGATGACGTTCGTCATCATCACCGCCGGGATCGACCTGTCGGTCGGGTCGGTGCTCGTGTTCTCCAGCGTCGTCGCCGTCAAGGCGATGGAGCAGGTCGGCGGCGCGCAGGGCTGGGCCTCCGTGGCCGCCGGCGTCGTGGCGGCGCTGCTGGCGGGTCTGCTGTGGGGGCTGATCAACGGCTTCCTCATCGCCAAGGCGAAGATCCCCCCGCTCATCGTGACGCTGGGGACGCTCGGTGCCGCGCTGGGGTTCGCGCAGCTCATCACGGGCGGGATCGACCTGCGTGGCGTGCCCCGTGAGCTCGTCGTGTCGGTCGGGCTGGGGGGGCTGTTCGGGGTCCCGTGGCTGGTGATCGTCGCGCTGACCGTGACGGCGGTCGCCGTGGTGGCGTTGCGCCTCACGCGGTTCGGCCGCTACACGCTGGCGATCGGCTCGAACCCGGAGGCGGCCCGGCGGGTCGGCATCAACGTCGACCGTCACCTGCTGAAGGTCTACGCCATCGCCGGGACGCTGTCGGGCCTGGCCGGTGTGATGAGCCTGGCCCGCTTCACCACCACGACCATCGCCGGCCACACCACCGACAACCTCCAGGCGATCGCGGCGGTGGTCATCGGCGGCACCAGCCTGTTCGGCGGCATCGGCACGATCCTCGGCACGGTCGTGGGCGTGTTCATCCCCGTGATCCTGCAGTACGGCTTCGTGATCATGCGCGTCGACCCGTTCTGGCAGACCGTGGCCGTCGGCATCGTCCTGATCGCCGCGGTGTACGTGGACCAGTTGAAGCGCGCGGCACGGGAACGCCTGTAGCGTGCACACCGAACTGGCCAAGGAGCACAGGATGCGACACCGAAGCGTCATCATGGCGGCCCTCGCGGCGCTCAGCCTGCTGGCCGCCGCGTGCGGCGGCGGGGGCGACGGCGGCGCGGGCGCCGACGGCGGCCAGGCGGCCGGCGGCACCTCCGAGGCCGGGGGCGCCACCGAGGGCGGGGGCGCCACCGAGGGCGGCGGCGACTACCAGATCACGCTCATCCCCGGCGTCATCGGCGACGAGTTCTACGTGACGATGGAGTGCGGGGCGCGGGAGGCGGCCTCCGAGCTCGGGGTGACGCTCGACGTCCAGGGCGCCGACGAGTTCGCACCGCCCGCGCAGATCCCGATCCTGCAGGCGGTCGTGGCACAGCAGCCTGACGCGATCCTCATCGCCCCCACCGATGTGCAGGCGCTGCAGGGCCCGATCGAGCAGGCCGCCGCGCAGGGCATCGAGATCGTCCTGGTCGACACCACCCTGGAGGACCCGTCCGTCGCGGTGTCGCGGATCGCGTCGGACAACCTCGAGGGCGGCCGGCAGGCGGCGGACGCGCTCGCCGAGCTCGTCGGCGAACAGGGACCGGTGCTCGTCGTCAACGTCAACCCGGGCATCTCCACAACCGACGCCCGCCAGAAGGGTTTCGAGGAGGGGATCGCCGAGTACCCCGACATCGAGTACCTCGGCACGGAGTTCAGCAACAACGAGCCCGCCCGCGCAGCCGAGATCGTCAACGCCACGCTGGCGGCCGAGCCCGACCTCGCCGGCGTGTTCGGCACCAACCTGTTCTCCGCGCAGGGCGCCGCGATCGGTGCGCGCCGGGCCGGGGCAGAGATCGACGTCGTCGGCTTCGACGCCGGCCCCGCCCAGGTCGAGCAGCTCGAAGAGGGGCTGGTGCAGGCGCTCATCGCGCAGCGGCCGGCCGAGATCGGGCGCCAGGGCATCGAGCAGGCGGTCGCCGCGCTCAACGGCGAGGAGGTCACCGAGGAGATCTCGACCGACTTCTTCACCGTGACGCAGGACAACCTGGAGTCGCCCGAGGCTCAGGAGGCGCTGTACCGGTCGGAGTGCTGACGCGGCTCAGCGCCCGGCGGCAGGGTCCGGCGCGTCGGCACGGGACTCGGCGGCGCGCCGAGCCAGCGCCGGCGGCAGCCGCCCGACCCCGGCGAGCTCCTCCAGGGCGTCGGCGGCGGCGCTGCGGCTCAGGGCCTCGGCCTGCTGCTCGTGCAGCTGCCGGTTCTCGTCGTCGGCGGCCGAGTCGAGCTCGTCGAGCGCCTCGGTCGCCTCGCGCTCCCACCGCTCGAACGTCTCCCGCGCGCTCGCGACCGTCGACGCGTCGACGTTGGGCAGCCGGTCGAACAGGACCAGCGCCTCGGAGGTGCGGCGGGCGGCGAGCCGCCGGGCGAAGGCCTCGGCGAACGCGAGGTGGCGGGGTTCCTCGCCGGCGGGCTGGGGCAGCCACCCGACGACGCGCCGGACGAGGTCGTCCAGGCGCGGCCGGTCGCGGTGGCGGACCCGCTCCGGCGGCAGGGAGCCGAGGCTCAGCTCCTCGATGTGGTCGTCCACCTCGTGGAGCAGCGTCCGCGTCGCGGGCGCGGGCAGCAGCCCCGCGTCCGACAGGTGCTGGTAGGTCCGCCGCTCGATCACCAGGCCGCGCCCGACGACGACCTGCAGCTCCTCGTCGGCGCTGAGCTCCACGCGCGTGAGCTCGTCGCGGGTCTCGCGTTCGGCGGCGTCGAGGTGCGCGTCCACCGCCGCGTCGTCCAGCCCCAGGTCGCCGAGGCGCTCGCGGGCCGCCTGCAGCCCGGACAGCCGGGCACTCGCGGCGAGGAACCGGTCGCTGCGGCTGGGGCGGTCCAGGCCGAGGCGGTGCACCAGCGCGGTGATCGTCGTCGCGTTCAGCAGCAGCGTCGTCAGCACCACCCCGCCGGTCATCGCGACGAACAGCTCCCGCTGGGGGAGCTGCTCGGGCAGGGCCAGGGCCAGGGCGAGCGCCACGCCGCCGCGCAGCCCGCCCCACACGAGGACCGCCTCGTTGCGGCGCCCGAAGCGCGGCACGCCGGCGAACCGCTCGAGCACCGCAGCGAGCGGCACGACGGCGAGCGCGCGGGCGACGAGCACCGCCGCGGCCGCCAGCACGACGGCCCCCACATTGCGACCGAGCAGCGCGGGGTCCAGACGAGCCCGATGAGCAGGAACAGCACGGCGTTGGCGATATGGTCCAGCGCCTCCCACAGCTCGCGCCACATGTCGCGGACCTCCTGGGAGGCCCGGCTCGGCGCGAGCCCGCCCAGCACGAGCCCCGCCGCGACGGTCGCCATCACACCCGAGAAGCCCAGCACGTGGTCGGCCAGGACGAACCCGCCGTAGGCGACCGCCAGCGACAGCGCGGCCGCGCCCAGCCGGTCCAGCCACGGCAGGACCGCCGCGGCGACCAGCCCGATCCCCACCCCGATGACGGTGCCCCCGCCGAACACGACGACGAAGTCGACGACGCCCTCCAGCGGGCTCACCGCACCACCGAGCGCCGCGACGAGCAGGATGTTGAACCCGACGATCGCGACGCCGTCGTTGAGCAGCGACTCGCCCTCGACGAGGGTCAGCAGGCGCTTGGGCACGCCGAGCTCGGTGAAGACCGCGACGACCGCCACCGGGTCGGTCGCCGAGATCAGCGTCCCGAACAACAGCGCCGCGACGAGCGGGACCCCGAGGACGACGTTGAGGGCGGCGCCGACGAGCGCCGCCGAGATCGCCAGCGCGACGGTCGCCAGCGCGAGGATCGGCCCGAGGTTGCGGAAGAAGTCGCGGATCGACAGGTCGAGCACGGCCTGGAACACCAGGATCGGCAGGAACCCGAAGACGAGCACCTCCTCGAAGGCCTCGCCGCGCAGGCCCTCCAGCCCCGGCATCAACCCCCGGCCGACGCCAGGAAGCCGACGACGACGAGCACGACGGTGACGGGGACGCGTACCCGCTCGGCGAACAGGCCCAACACCACGGCCACGGCCAGCAGCACCGAGACCGCGAGCAGCACGTCGGGCAGCTCCACCGGCCTTCCTCCTTCCGGGGCGCCGTCGCTCGGCCGCGCCCAGGCCGTAGTGGATCACGCCGACGGGCGCGGGGCGCGTGCGACCATGGGACCGTGCGTGCGAACCCCGCCCTGCGCTTCCGCCCCGACCCCGGCACGATACCGACCGAGCCGGGCTGCTACCTGTGGCGTGACCGCGCCGAGCGGGTCGTCTACGTCGGCAAGGCCAAGAGCCTGCGCGCCCGCCTGTCGAGCTACTTCCAGGCGTGGTCGGGCATCCCGCAGCGCACCCGGGCGATGCTGGAGGCCGCCGACTCCGTCGAGTGGATCGTCTGCGACAACGAGGTCGAGGCGCTGCACCTGGAGTACAACCTCATCAAGCGCCACCGCCCCCGCTACAACATCCGCTACACCGACGACAAGAGCTACCCCTACCTCGCGGTCACCGTCCAGGACGACGTGCCGCGCGCGATGGTGCGCCGCAACCCGCGCAAGGACGGCACCCGCTACTTCGGGCCGTACGCCCACGCCTACGCGATCCGCGAGACCCTCGACCTGCTGCTGCGGGTGTTTCCGGTCCGGACCTGCTCGCAGGGGGTGTTCGACCGTTGCCACCGCCTGGGCCGGCCGTGCCTGCTCCACCACATCGGACGCTGCGCGGCCCCCTGCGTCGGCAAGGTGAGCACCGACGAGCACCGCGACATCGTCGCCGACCTCATCGCGTTCCTCGAGGGTGACACCGACGAGACGCTGGACTCGCTGCAGACGCGCATGACCGCCGAAGCCGCCAAGCTGAACTTCGAGGCGGCGGCCCGCATCCGCGACCAGCTCACCGCGGTCCGGCGCGCGCTGGAGAAGCAGCAGATGGTCAGCGGCCGCGCCGAGGACTTCGACGCGGTCCAGTTCCACGACGACGAGCTCGAGGCCGTGTTCCAGGCCTTCTTCGTGCGCAAGGGCCGCGTCGTCGGGCGCAAGGGCTGGACCGTGGACAAGGTGGAGGACCTCGACACGCCGCAGCTGCTCGCGTCGTTCCTCCTCGAGCTCGCGATGGACCGGGGCACCGACATCTCCCGCGAGATCCTCGTCCCCGTCGCGCCGGCCGACGCCGAGACGCTATCGGAGCTGCTCAGCGAGGTCCGCGGGCGGCCCGGCCGGGTCGCGATCCGGGTGCCGCAGCGCGGCGACAAGCGGGCCTTCCTCGACACGGTCCGCGACAACGCCGCCGAGGCGTTCCACCAGCACCGGCTCAAGCGGGCGAAGGACTTCAACGCCCGCAGCCAGGCGCTGTCGGAGCTGCAGCAGTCGCTCGGCCTGGCCGAGGCGCCCCTGCGGATCGAGTGCTACGACATCTCCACGCTCCAGGGCACGAACTCGGTGGCCTCGATGGTGGTGATGGAGGACGGGCTCCCGCGCCCCTCGGAGTACCGGCGGTTCAAGATCCGCGGGGTCGAGGGCCAGGACGACTTCGCGATGATGCACGAGGTCATCACCCGCCGGTTCCGTCGCTACCTGGAGGAGGCGTCGGTCGCGGTGGCCGAGCGGGCCGGCGGCGCACGGGTTGGCGCGGCTCGGCGCTTCGCCTACCCGCCGCAGCTCGTCATCATCGACGGCGGCAAGGGCCAGCTCAACGCCGCCCGCCGGGCGCTCGACGAGCTCGGCATCGGCGGCGTGGAGCTGTGCTCGCTCGCCAAGCGCCTGGAGGAGGTGTTCCTGCCCGACCGCGAGGAGCCGGTCCTGCTGCCGCGGTCGTCGGAGGCGCAGTACCTGATCCAGCGCATCCGCGACGAGGCGCACCGGTTCGCGATCACCTATCACCGCAGCCTGCGCGGCAAGGCGATGACGGCCTCCGCGTTCGACGCGATCCCGGGGGTCGGGCCCGCGCGGCGCAAGGCGCTGCTCGAGCAGTTCGGTTCCCTCAAGCGGCTGCGGGCGGCGAGCGTCGAGGAGATCGCCGCGGTCGGGGGGTTCTCCGAGCGGCTCGCCACCACGGTCCACGAGGCGCTCACCCGCCCGGCGGCTCCTGCCGGGCGGGAGCCGGCGATGGCGGTAGGTTCGACGGTGACCCGGACCACGGCCGGCGGCGGCAGTCCCGACGGCGAGCAAGGAACGCGATGACACTCCCGCACGGGCGTGGCGGCCCGCGCCTCGCGCTGATCACCGGGCTGTCGGGAGCCGGCTGCACCACGGCGGCCAAGGTCCTGGAGGACCTCGGCTACTTCGTGATCGACAACCTGCCGACCGCCCTCATCGAGCGGGTGGTCGAGCTCGCCACCGCGCAGGGATCGGCGATCGAGCATGTTGCCCTCGTCGCCAACGCCCGCAGTCGCAAGGCGCAGGCGGGCAGCGACGCCGGAGCTGCGGACACGGCCCTGCGGCGCGCGCTGGACGGGGTCCGCAAGCGCGACGTCGACGTCCGCGTCGTCTTCCTCGAGGCCTCCGACGAGACCCTCGTCGCGCGCTTCGAGGCCGCTCGGCGCGTGCACCCGCTGGCAGGCACGGAGCGGGTCACCGACGGCATCGCCCGCGAGCGTCTCCTGTTGGGAGACCTGCGCTCCGACGCCGACCTCGTCATCGACACGACCGACCTCACCGTGCACGACCTGCGCGACCGCATCGAAGACGCCTTCGGGGTCGAGGGCGGCAACGGCATGGTCGTCAACATCGTCACTTTCGGGCACAAGAACGGGACCCCCCGCGACCTGGACCTGCAGCTCGACGTCCGCTTCCTGCCCAACCCGCACTGGGTCGACGAGCTGCGGCCCCTGACGGGCCTGGAGGCGCCCGTGCGCGACTACGTCCTGGGCCAGCCCGACACCGGAGAGTTCCTCACACGGGTGCGGTCGCTGTTCGACTTTCTCGTGCCCGCCTTCGAGCGGGAAGGCAAGCACTACCTGACGATCGGGATCGGCTGCACCGGCGGCAAGCACCGCTCCGTGGTCCTCGGTGAGGTCCTCGCCGACCATCTGCGCACCCTCGGGGTGGGGGTGCGGGTCGACCACCGGGACCGGGGCAAGGAATGACCCCGGCCCGACCGGCCGGACGGGCGCGGCCGGTCGTCGCCGTCGGCGGCGGGCACGGGCTGGCGCGGGCGCTCGCGGCCCTGCGGCTGCTCGACGTCGCGCCCACGGCGGTCGTCACCGTCGCCGACGACGGCGGCTCCAGCGGGCGCCTGCGCCGCGACCTCGGCATCCTCGCGCCCGGCGACCTGCGCATGGCCCTGCTCGCGCTCGCCCGCAACGTCGAGCTCGCCGACGCGTGCGCCCACCGCTTCTCACGCGGCGAGCTTGCAGGCCACCCACTGGGCAACCTCCTGCTCGTCGCGCTCGCGGAGCGGTCGGGCGGCGACTTCGTCGCGGCGCTGGACGCCGCCGGCCGGCTGCTGGACTGCGCCGGCCGGGTGTTGCCGTCGACGACCGAGCCGGTCCACCTGCGCGCCCGCGTCGCAGGACGCGACGTCGGCGGGCAGGTCGCGGTCGCCACCGCCGACCGCCCGATCGAGCGGATGTGGCTCGACCCGCCCGCCCCCGCGGCCTGCGCCGAGGCCGTCGCCGCGGTCGGCGCCGCGGAGCTCGTGGTGCTCGGTCCCGGCAGCCTGTTCACCAGCGTCCTGGCCAACCTGCTCGTGCCCGACTTCGGCGCCGCGGTCGCCGGCAGCGGCGCCCGGATCGTGTGCGTCGCCAACCTCGGCAGCCAGCCGGGCGAGACCGCCGAGCTCGACCTCGACGCGCACCTGGAGACGCTGCGCCGGCACGTGCCCGGGCTGCGGCTGGACGTCGTGGTCGTCCACGACGGGCCGGTGCCCGACACCGGCGGCCGGCGCCTGGGCCCGACGCTGCGCAGGGCTGGCGCAGGGCGGGTGGTCGGCGCCGATCTCGCCGCCCGCAACGGCGGTGGCGCGGTCACCTGGGCCCACGACCCCGAGCGGCTCGCCGCCGCGCTCGCCCCGCTGCTGCCCGCAACGGCCGCCTCCACCTCCTAGGAGCTCGTCGTTCGGAGGGAGCCGTTGGACGAAAGCCGCCGGCCGTCTGAGCGTCCTGGAGCCACCCCGCTGGTGCCGCGCTTCACCGAGCGGGTCCGCTCAGAGCTCGCGCACGCACCGCTCGGCTCGGACCGCAACCGGCTGGCCGAGACGTCGGCGGTCGTCCGGCTCGGCGGAGCCCTGCACCGCTCCGGCGCCGCCGCCGACGGGGCCGGCTGGGTCGTCACGCTGGCCACCAACGCCGTCGCCCGCCGGCTCCACGCGGCGCTCGTCGAGGTGTTCGGCGCCCGCCCGGAGGTCGAGGTGCACCGGCCGACGGGGCTGCGTGCCACCAGCTACCGCCTCCATCTCGCACGCCCGGTGGAGCCGGTGCTCCGGACCCTCGGAATCCTCGGCGCCGACGGCCGCCCCCTGCCGGCGCCTCCCGCCGCGCTGACCCTGGCGGAAGGTGACGCGGCCGCGTACCTGCGCGGCGCGCTGATGGCCGCCGGCAGCGTCAGCGACCCGCGCCGGCCGCCGCACCTGGAGCTGCGGGTTCCCGGCCAGCCGGCCGCGGTGGCGCTGCTCGCGGTCGTGCGGCGGTGCGGAGGAGCGGGCGCGTCGGTCGCGCGCCGTCCGGAGGGCTGGCGCGTCTCGTGCAAGTCCGGCGCGGCGATCGGCGCGGTCCTGGCACGGGTCGGCGCCCACGGCGCCTTCCTCGCCTGGGACGACGAACGGCTGCGCCGCGAGCTGCGCGGCGAGGCGAACCGCGCCGCGAACGCCGACCGCGCGAACCTCGGCCGCGCGGCCGACGCCGCTGCGCGGCAGGTGACCGCCATCGAGGCGGCCGTCGCCAGGCTGGGCTGGGACGCCCTCGGCGACGACCTGCGTTCCAGCGCCCTCGCGCGCCTGGCGAACCCCGAGGCGAGCCTGGCCGAGCTCGCCGATCTCCACGATCCGGCGGTGAGCAAGGCGACGGTTCACCGGCGCCTCGCCCGCCTGGCGGCGCTGGGGGACCCGCCGCAGCGGCCTGGCGGCGCCGGGGGAGGAGCGCTGCCGCCTGGGTAGAGTGTCGGCGCACGCCAGCGCCGACCCCCTGTCCGCCATCCCGACCCCCCGACCCCCCGACCCCCCCGACCCCCCGGAGGCACGCCCACCATGGCCACCCGCGTAGGCATCAACGGCTTCGGACGCATCGGTCGCAACTTCTTGCGCGCGGCCCGCCAGCAGGGCGCCGACATCGAGGTCGTCGGCATCAACGACCTCACCGACAACGCCACGCTCGCGCACCTGCTGCGCTACGACAGCGTCCACGGGCGCTTCGGCGGCACCGTCACCGAGACCGAGCGGGGGCTCGACGTCGACGGCCGGGAGATCGTCATCACCTCCGAGCGCAACCCCGCGGACCTGCCGTGGAAGGACCTCGGCGCTGACGTCGTCATCGAGTCCACGGGCATCTTCACCGCGCGTGACAAGGCCGCCGCCCACCTGGACGCGGGCGCCCGCAAGGTCATCATCTCCGCGCCGGCCAAGAACGAGGACGTCACCCTCGTCATGGGCGTCAACGAGGACTCCTACGACCCGGCAAACCACGACGTCATCTCCAACGCCAGCTGCACCACCAACAGCGTCGTGCCGATGGCCAAGATCCTCGACGAGAGCTTCGACGGCATCGTCCAGGGCTTCATGACGACCGTGCACGCCTACACCAACGACCAGGGCACCCACGACCAGCCGCACAAAGACCTGCGCCGCGCCCGCGCCGCGGCCGTGTCGATCATCCCGACCACGACGGGCGCCGCCAAGGCCGCGTCGCTGGCGCTGCCGCAGCTGGAAGGTCGTCTCGACGGCCTCGCCCTGCGCGTGCCGGTGCCCGACGGGTCCATCACCGACCTCGTCGTCACCGTGGGCCGCGAGACCACCGCCGAGGAGGTCAACGCCGCGTTCCGGGCCGCCGCCGAGGGACCGATGAAGGGCATCGTCGAGTACACCGAGCACCCGATCGTGTCCCACGACATCGTCGGCAACCCGCACAGCTGCATCCTCGACGGCCTGTCGACGATGGCCAGCGGCACGATGGTGAAGGTCCTCGGCTGGTACGACAACGAGTGGGGGTACTCCAGCCGCCTGGTCGACCTCACGACCTACGTCGGCGAGCGGCTGTAGCGGGCGCCGCCGCGCATCGGCGTCAGCGGTGACCGCCGACATCCCCGGGCTGGACGACCTCGAGGCGTCCGGGCGCACCGTCCTGGTGCGCGTCGACCTCAACGTCCCGCTGTCGGACGACTCCCCGCCGCGGGTCACCGACGACCTGCGGATCGAGGAGTCGCTGCCGACGATCCGGCACCTGCGCGACGCCGGCGCCAAGGTCGTCCTGATGAGCCACCTCGGGCGACCCGGGGGCAAGGTCGTCGAGGGGCTGCGCCTGGCCCCGGTCGCCGAGCGGCTCTCGCAGCTGCTGGGCGCGCCGGTCGCCGCCGCCGCCGATGTCGTGGGCGACGACGCCCGCGCGACCGTCGGGCGGCTCGCCGAGTCCGACGTCGCGCTGCTGGAGAACCTGCGCTTCGAGGCGGGCGAGGAGGCCGACGACGACGACTTCGCCGCGGCGCTCGCCGCGCTGGGGGACGCCTACGTCGACGACGCGTTCGGGGCGGCCCACCGTGCCCACGCCAGCGTCGTCGGCGTTCCCCGCCACCTCGATGACGCGGTCGGCGGGCTGCTGCTCGCCGAGGAGCTCGCGATGCTGTCGCGGCTGCTCACCGACCCTCCACGGCCGTTCGTCGCGGTCCTCGGGGGAGCCAAGGTCTCCGACAAACTCGGGGTGATCGACAACATCCTCGGCCGTGTGGACCGCCTCCTCGTCGGCGGCGCGATGTGCTTCACGTTCCTGCGGGCGCGCGGCGGCGAGGTCGGCGCGAGCCGTGTCGAGGCCGACCAGCTCGACACGGTGACCGGCCTGCTGCGGCGCGCCGAGGATGAAGGTGTCGAGCTGCTGCTGCCCACCGACGTCGTCGCCGCGGAGGCGTTCGAGGCCGGCGCGGAGCACCGGACGGTGCCCGCCGGCCGGATCCCCGAGGGGCTCATGGGCCTCGACGTCGGCCCGGAGACCGTCGACCGGTTCGCGGCGGCGGTGAGCGACGCCGGCTCGGTGCTGTGGAACGGCCCGATGGGAGTGTTCGAGTGGGCGCCGTTCGCCACCGGCACCGAAGGGGTGGCCCGGGCCGTGGCGGCGTGTTCGGGCTTCACCGTCGTCGGCGGCGGGGACAGCGCCGCCGCGATCCGGTCGTTGGGCCTCGCCGACCAGGTCTCGCACGTGTCCACCGGCGGCGGGGCGTCGCTGGAATTCCTCGAGGGGCGCGACCTGCCGGGCGTCGCCGCCTTGCGCCGTGGCGCGTGACGAGACGTCAGGAGAGCCGATGAGCCGCACCCCCCTGATCGCCGGCAACTGGAAGATGCACCTGGACCACCTGGAGGCGATCGCGCTGGTGCAGCGGCTCGCCTACTCGCTGGAGCCCGCCGACACCGACGCGGCCGACATCGTCGTGGTGCCGCCGTTCACCGCGCTGCGCAGCGTGTCCACCCTCATCGAGGGCGACCGGCTGCCGCTCGGCCTGGGCGCGCAGGACTGCCACTGGGAGTCGGCGGGCGCCTACACGGGGGCGATCAGCCCGCCGATGCTCGTCAAGCTGCGGGTCTCCTACGTGCTGTGCGGGCACTCCGAGCGGCGGGCGCTGTTCGGCGACACCGACGAGGTCGTCAACCGCAAGGTCCGCGCGGTGCTCGCCGCCGGCATGACGCCGATCCTGTGCGTCGGCGAGACCGACGAGCAGCGCGAGGCCGGAGACGCCGAGGCGGTGGTCACCACACAGGTCCGCGCGGGGCTGTCGGGCGTCGACGCGGCGCGGGCGGCGACGCTCGTCGTGGCCTACGAGCCGGTGTGGGCGATCGGCACCGGCAAGACGGCCACGTCCGACGACGCCGACGCCATGTGCGGCAGCGTCCGCGGCGTCGTGGGCGAGCTCTACGACGGCGGAGTGGCCGAGCGGGTGCGCGTCCAGTACGGCGGCAGCGTGAAGCCCGGCAACGCCGCAGACCTGCTCGGCAGGCCGCAGGTCGACGGAGCGCTCGTCGGTGGCGCCAGCCTGGACGCCGAGGACTTCGCCGTGATCTGCAAGGCCGCGCGCCGCTGACCGGTGCCTGACCGGCCCCCCGGCCGCTAGGATGACCCTGTCGCACCGTCAACCGGCGCCCGGAGTCTCCATGGCAAAGAGCCGCAGGCAGCTCGACGGCCTCCTGGGCCCGCTGGAGACCGAGGTCATGGAGGCGGTCTGGACCCTCGGCGACACGACGGTGCGCGACGTCCACGCCGCTCTCGCCCGCCACCGCGACCTCGCCTACACCACCGTCATGACCACGATGGGCCGGCTCGCCGGCAAGGGCCTGCTCGTCCGTGACACGCGCGGCCTCGCGCACCGCTACCGGGCGGCGCTGACGCGCGAGGAGTACGCCCGCTCGACCGTGCACTCGGTGGTCGACTGGCTCGTGCACAGCTTCCCGGAGCCCGCGATCAGCTACTTCGTCGACGTCGTCAACGACGGCGACGACCCGGTGGTGCTCGACGCGCTCCGGACCAAGATCGAGCGACTGCGCGCGCAGGAGGGCTAGTGGTCGGCGCCGCGCCCGGGCCGCCCACCGGCGGCTTCCTCCTGTCACTGCTCACCGAGTCCTTCGCGGTGCGCGCCCTGCTGGGGTCCCTCGTGGCCGCGGGGCTGGCCGCGCTCGTGGTGCGCACGTCGCTGGTCCGCACCCGCGCCGCGCGACGGCTCGTGGTCCTCGCGCCGGTCACGACCGCCGCGGCGGCCGCGGTCTGGTCGCTGTGGGACGCCGAGGCGTACCTGCCCGAGCTGTGGCTCACCTCGGCCGGCGCGCCGTCCGCCGGCCAGGTCCTGCAGCTGCTCGGGGAGTGGCGCGTCGTGTCGCCGGCTCGGGGCGGCGACCTGCTCGTCGTGGCGTGGGGCCTGGTCGCCGGCGTCCTGCTGACCCGGCGGGCCGCCGGTCTGGTCACCGCGCGGCGGCTGGTGCGGATGGCCGAGCCGGTCGCCTCCGACCACCCGCTCGCCCGGGTCGCCGCCGACCTCGCCGGGGACCTGGGGCTGCGGCGGGTGCGGATCCTGCTCCTCGACGGCTGCCCCGGCGGCGCGTTCACGACGGGTTCGCGTCATCCGGTCGTCGTCGTCGACCCCGCACTGACGAGCTCGCTGGACGGACGCGAGCTCGAAGGGCTCGTCGCCCACGAGCTCGCCCACGTCGCGCGCCGCGACCCGCTCGTCGAGGTGCTCGTCGGGGTCTTCGCCGACCTGACCTTCTTCCTGCCGACCGTCTCGCTCGCGGCCCGCCGGCTGCGACGCGAGCAGGAGGAAAGCGCCGACGAGCTCGCCTCCACCGCGACGCGGCGGCCGGCGGCCCTCGCGTCGGGATCCTGAAGGTGTGGGAGCGCGGCGGCGGGGTGCGCCAGCCCGCCGGGGCGTGCGCCGCCGCCGTGGCGACCCGGCTGGCGGGCGTCGGCGTGGTGGCCCTGCAGTGGCTGCGCGACGAGGGGCACACACCGGCGCCGCCGCTGCTCGACCAGATGCGGATGGTGACGGCGCGCGTGGAGCGGCTGCTCGAGCCGACCCCTGCACCGGCCACCGCGGCGAGGCGGCGGGCCGGGTGGGCCTGGCCGTGGCGCTGCTCACCGTCGCGGTCAGTGTCGCCGCCGTCGTCCCGGGGTGGATCGCGGCCGACCTGGACGCCGAGGCGCTGTCGTTCGGCTACGTCCCGCCCCCGCGGTGCCCCAGGAGTCTCCGGCCTTCGCGACGTTCCGTGAGCTGTCGCCGGTGCGCCCGGCGCCCCCCGCGCATGCGGCGAGCGCTGCGAGCGTGGGTCGTCGCGCCGGTCAGACCGCTGGCGCCTGCCCGTGCATCGAGACGCAGGCGGCTGGCAGCGGGCGCCGCGGCGGACGCCCGACACCGACGAGGCCGCGATGTCGTGGAGCCGCTCGGGACGGGCGTCGTGGGAGGTCGGCCCCGACGACTCCCGCCGCGCCCGGCCCCTGTGGAGGCTGCGGGAGTCGGGGCCGGCGGTGGGCGTGTTCGTGGTCGCGCGCGACGGTGCGTCGTAGAGCACGATCCGACGGCTGCTACGTTGGCGTCCCACGCGCGTCGTGAAAGTGGAGGTCGCCGTGCTCACCGGCGTCATCGTCGTCGTCCACGTCATCGGTGTCCTTGATGCTCATCCTGTTCATCCTGCTCAAGTCGGGCCGCGGTGGGGGACTGTCGGACATGTTCGGGGGCGGGGCGATGAGCAGCATGTCGGGGTCGACGGTGGTCGAGAAGAACCTCGACCGCCTCACCGTCATCACCGGCGTCGTGTTCGCGATCACCACCGTCGTCCTGTCGCTGCGCCTCACCTGAGCCGCCGCTGCCCGGCCCCACGCCACCGCGCGCTCCTACCGGCCGCCGTCGCCCTCGCGACGCTCGCCCGGCTGTCTGGCCGCCCGGCGGGCACCCAGCCGGCGGCGCTGCCAGGGTCGGCGGCACCCCGACCGAGACGGCGTCACCCGGCGCCGACCGGATTGCGCTGGGCGGTCGCGGCGCCGGGCGCGCCGATCGTGCCCGCCGACGCCGTCACCGCCGACGAGCTGCTCGTCGTCGATGCGGTCTTCGACTCGCTGACCGCCTGGGACGACGACCTGTCGGTCCGGCCGGCCGCCGCGGCCCGGTGGACGGCCGACCGGCGGCTGCGCATCTGGACGTTCACGTTGCGCGCCGATGCCACGTTCTCCGACGGCGCACCCGTGACCGCGATGGACTTCGTCACCGCCTGGACGGCGACCGCCCGCGACGGGGCGGCGGCGCACCACCTGCGCGACGTCGCCGGCTACTCGGCGCTGCGCGCCGGCCGGACCCGGTCGCTGGCCGGGGTACGGGCGCTGGGTGCCCGTACCCTCCGGGTGCGGCTGACCCATCCCTGGGCGGACTTCCCGGCGGTCGTGGCACACCCGGCCCTGGGACCGGTGCAGGGGGAGGCCTGGCAGGCAGACCCCGTCGCCTACCGCCGGCGCCCCGTCGGCAACGGCCCGTTCGCCCTGACCGAGCCGTGGGAACCCGGTGGATCGGTCCGCGTCGAGCCGGTCACCGCCCGGCCGCCGGCGGTCCCGGGCAGCGAGCCCCTGGAACGCGTCGACTTCGTCGCGCTGGACCCGACGACCGCCGCGGTCGCCTTCCAGCAGGGCCGCGTCGACGTGGCACCGCTGCCGCCCGACGCGCTCGACGTCGCCGGCGAGCGGCTGCCCGCCTCACCCGGCGGCTACCGGGGCCCGGGGCTGCTGCGCGGTGACCTGCCGTCGGTCTACCTGCTGGGCTTCGACGTCACGCGACCGCCGTTCGACGACGTCGCGGTGCGACGCGGCGTCAGCCAGGCGGTGCAACGCCGGCAGCTCGTCGACGACGCCTTCGCCGGCAACGCGCGGCCGGCCCGGACCGTCGTCCCGTCGCTGGTCCCCGGTGGACGCCAGCGGACGTGCCTGGCATGCGCGTTCGTGCCGCGCCGGGCGCGTCTTGCCTTCGCGGCCGCCGGCGTCGACCGGGTGGCGCTGACGTTCAACCGGGGCGCAGGCCACGAACCGGTCGTGGAGCGGGTGCGGACCGACCTGGCCGCCGCCGGGGTGGCGGTCGACGTGCGCGGGCTGCCAGGCGACCGCTACCTCGCCGCGCTGCGCCGGGGGCCGCGCGGCATCTACCGCTTCGGGTGGACGCTGGACTACCCCACGATGGACAACGCCCTGTATCCGCTGTTCCACTCCTCGCGGAGGCCGCAGGCCGGCGGCGCCAACTACGGCGGCTACGCCGACCGGCGCGTCGACGCGCTGCTCGACCGGGCGCGGGCGACCGCCGACGCCCACAAGCGCGTGGGGCTGTACCGGCGGGTCGAGGACCTCGTGGTGGGACGGGACCAGGCGGTCGTGCCGCTCGTGACCTATCGCCAGCGGCTGGCGGTCAACCCGCGGGTCGACGAGCTCGTCGTGGGGCCGATGGGGACCGCCGACCTGACCGCGGTGTCGCTCGCCGTCCCCACCGAGCCCACGACCCCCTGAG
>JAUJMQ010000023.1:0-1476 GCA_030446775.1 Egibacteraceae bacterium | reverse complement strand
GCCGACCTGACCGCGGTGTCGCTCGCCGTCCCCACCGAGCCCACGACCCCCTGAGCCTGGTGCGGGCGGCTCAGGCGCGGCGCAGGATGTTGCGGGGCTCGGCGAAGTGGCAGGCGCTGGGATGGCCGTGCCCGAAACGGTCGATCAGCTCGGGGACCTCCTCGGCGCAGATCTCCTCGGCCTTCCAGCAGCGGGTCCGGAACACGCAGCCCGACGGCGGGTTGGCCGGCGAGGGGATGTCGCCCTCCAGCACGATGCGCTCGCGCTTGCCCCGCAGGGCCGGGTCGGCGATGGGAACCGCCGACAGCAGAGCCTGGGTGTAGGGGTGCGTCGGGTTCTGGTAGATCTCGCGGCGCTCGCCGATCTCCATGATCTTGCCGAGGTACATGACCGCGACCCGGTCGGAGATGTGACGCACGACCGACAGGTCGTGGGCGATGAAGACGTAGGCGAGCCCGAGCTCATCCTGCAGCTCCCGGAGCAGGTTGATGACCTGCGCCTGGATCGACACGTCGAGCGCGGACACCGGCTCGTCGAGGATGATGACCTGGGGATCGAGCGCGAGCGCCCTCGCGATGCCGATGCGCTGGCGCTGGCCACCGGAGAACTCGTGGGGGAAGCGGTTGGCGTGCTCGGGGCTCAGCCCCACGAGGGTGAGGAGCTCCGCGACACGCTCCTTGCCGCCCTTGCCCCTGTAGCGACCGTGGATGCGGAGCGGCTCGGAGACGATGTCGCGGACCGTCATGCGGGGGTTCAGCGACGCGTAGGGGTCCTGGAAGACGATCTGCAGCTCGCGTCGGACCTCGCGCATCTGGCGCCGGGTCACCGAGGCGATGTCGGTGCCCTTGAACGAGATCGTCCCGTCGGTGGGGTCGAGCAGCCGCACGATCGTCCGGCCGGTCGTGGACTTGCCGCACCCCGACTCGCCGACCAGGCCGAGCGTCTCGCCGGCCCGCAGGTCGAAGTTGATCCCGTCGACCGCGTGCACCTGGCCGACGACGCGCTTGCCGAGGCCGGCGCGGATCGGGAAGTGCTTGAACAGGCCCTCGACGGACAGGATGACCTCGCCCTTGGGGCTGCGGGCGTGGAGGTCGGCGTTGTCACCGGTCCCGCGCTGTGCCGCTGCGATGCTCACGGGGTCGTCCCTCCCGTCAGGTCCGTACCGATCTCGGCGGACACCTTCTCCACCTCGCCGATCATCTCCTCGGCGAAGTGGCAGGCGCTGCGGTGCTCCGCCCCGCCGATCTGGCGCAGCGGCGGGGACTCGGTGCGGCAGCGCTCCCGGCCGTGGGACAGCCGGCAGCGCGGGTGGAAGGCGCACCCGGACGGCAGGTCGAGCAGGCTCGGCGGGGAGCCCGGGATCGGCTCGAGGTGCCTGAGGTCCACGTCCAGCCGCGGCAGGCTCGCCATCAACCCCAGGGTGTAGGGGTGTCGGGGCTCGTGGAAGATCGTCTCCACGTCGCCGAACTCGACGAC
>JAUJMQ010000022.1:17900-37408 GCA_030446775.1 Egibacteraceae bacterium | reverse complement strand
CGTCGCCCTACAGGCTCGGGCGGGCAACGTGGAGGGGACCGGAGAGATCCGCATCCGCGATCTGGTGCGCAACGCCCTGCGGATGCGCCCGACGCGGATCGTGATCGGAGAGGTGCGGGGGGGTGAAGCGCTGGACATGCTCCTGGCGATGAATACCGGGCATGAGGGCTCCCTATCCACCTTGCACGCCAACTCCCCGCGGGATGCCCTCGACCGGCTGGCGCTCCTCGGCCATACTGGCCAGGAGCGCCTCACCGGGGAGTCTCTCACCAAGCTGGTCGCCCGGACGGTCGAGCTGGTGGTACAGCTGCGCTTCGAGCCCCGCACCGGACGGCGGCGGGTGGTCAGCATCTTCGAGGTCACCGGCTTGGAAAGCGGGGTCGTCACCGGCAACGAGCTGTGGGCGGTCGACCCGGCCGGCGACCGGCTGGTGTGGCGCGGCATCCAGCCCCGCTGCCTGGCCAAGATGGACGCTCGCGCCGTCCCCTACGTCCTCCCGCCGTCCCCGGGTGACCGCAGTGCCTGATCGCCGGGCGAAGTCCCCTGGCGTGATCCCGCACGGAGAGATGAATCCATCGGTGTAAGGCACGTGTAAGCCTGGGGTAAGGATCGATGACTAGGATGGCGACGTGATCCCCTTCGTGTTGTCGCTCGTTTTCGGTGCCGGAGTGGGGCTCCTCTACGAGGGGCTGACCAATCTGGCCCGGCCGGCGGCCGGGCCGGGCGGGCTGCGGGGCACGCTGCAACGCGCCATTGCCGGCTGGACACGGCGGGTAGAGGAGTTCCTCGCCCGCGCCGGCCTGCACGACGGCCCGGTCCTCATGGTGGGCGACCGCCACGACACCGACATCGCCGGCGCCGCCGCGCTCGGCTGGGACACCGCGCTGGTGCTGTCGGGCGTCACGGGCTCGGGTGACGTCGAGGGGCTCTCGCCGCCGCCGACGTGGGTACTCGACAGCGTCACCGGTCTGCTGGCGCCTGAGCCGGCGGTCACGCCGGCGGCCGGCGCGGTGCGCGAACCGCTCCTGCGCCCTGCCACCGCCGCGGACACCACCGCGGTCCTGGCGCTGTGGGACGGCGCCGGCATGCTGTCCTACACGCGTGAGCCGCAGCGCGACATCGCGGCGATCCTCGTCCACGACCCGAGCCTGTTCCTCGTGGCCGAGCGCGACGGCGAGGTCGTCGGCGTGCTCCTCGGCACCGTCGACGGGCGCCGCGGCTGGATCATGCGCGCCGCCGTCGAGGCCAGGCTGCGCGGCCGTGGCATCGGCCGCGCGCTGACCGAGGAGGTCGAGCGACGCATGGCCGCCCGCGGGATCCCCCAGGCCAACGTCCTCGTCGTCAGCGACAACGCCGACGCGCAGGCGTTCTGGGAACGCCTCGGCTACGGCGCCACCATGCCCGTCACGCTGCGCACGAAGCGCCTGGACGCCGACCCGGCGGACGGCTGCTGACGCCTTCCGCTGACCGGTCTCGGCGGCTGGTCAGCCCTTGGTCGCGACGGTGACGACGGCCCGCTCGAGCACGAGGACCGCCGGCAGCTCCCCGCCTTTGATCTCGCGGTCGGCGCGGGCGAGCTCGGCGTAGGCGGCCGTGAGCTCCCCCGGCCCGAAGCCGCGCCGGATCCCCTGCAGCCGCCGGGCCTGGCCGGGACTGATGTTCAGCCCGACGGTCTTGCCCTCGATGCCGCCGGCGACCGCGACGAGGGACCGCAGCCGGTAGGCGAGCGCTCCGAGCACCATGACCGGGTCGTCGCCCGCCTCGAGCACCCCGCGCAGCAGCTCGAGGGCCTGGGCGGGGTTGCGCTCGCACATCGCGTCGGCGACCGCGAACGAGCCGCGGCTGCCGTGACCGACCACGACGGCGTCGACGTGCGCGGCCGCCACCGGCCCGGGCGGCGCGGCGGCGGCGACCTGGGCCACCTTCTCGGCGACGGTCGACACGTCGAGCCCGGCGTGCCCGAGCACCGCGGCGGCGGCGGCGCGGTCCGCGCGACGGCCGTGGCGACGGAACTCGTCGGCGACGAGCGCGAGCCAGCGCTGCTCCTCCCACTCCCTCGGCGGAGCGACGTCGGTGCGCCCGCCGAGCTCGGTGACCCGCTTGGCAAGCCTGGCGATCCGGCCGGTGCCGCTGGCGAGCAGGATGACGGTCGTCTCCGGCGGCGGGCCTTCGAGCACTGCGAGCAGCGCCTCGGCCACGTCGGCGGGAAGATCCTGCGCCTCACGCAGGAGGACCGCGCGCGGCTCTGCGAACAGCGACCCGGTGCGCAGGTCGGGAAGGCCGCTGTCGGTGAGGTCTCCTGCGCGGAGGTCGGCGACGTCGAGCGTCCCACCCGCCCGCAGCTCGTCGAGGACGAGGTCGGCTGCGCGGCGCAGAAGCAGCTCCTCGGGCCCCACCAGCAGGCGGACCGGGCAGGGCGGGGCGGGCATCGCGCGCAGTGTAGTCAGCGGCCGGCGCCCCGGCCGGGACGCGCACGGTGCCGTCACGGTCGGTCCGGCGCAGCGGCACCGGTGCGATGTCCGCGAGCACCGCCGGATGCGGGTGGCCGTAGTCGTTGCCACGGCCCAGCGACATCACCGCGACGCCGGCGCCCACCGCGTCCAGGAACCCGGGCTCGTTGGTGTCCCCACCGTGGTGGGGCACCTTGAGCACCGTTGCGCGCAGCAGGTCGGGGCGGCGCAGCAGCCGGCGTTGAGCGGCGGCTTCGGCGTCGCCGGCCAGCAGCAGCGATCCGCCTCGGTCGCTGACCCGCAGGACGAGCGAGTTGTCGTTCGGCTCGTCGCCGAGCGAGCCGTGGGGAGGAGGGCTGAGAACCTGCACCTGCGCCCGTCCCAGCGCGAAGGCGGAACCGGCCGCCGCGGCGACCACCGGGACGCCATGACGGCGGGCGACCGCGAGCGTCGTCAACGCCGACGGCGTGAGATCGGGCGCCGCCTCTGCGACCAGGGGTGGGACGACCAGGGCTCCCACCCGCAGGCCGTCGAGCACTGCGGGCAGGCCTTCGGTGTGATCGGCATGGGGGTGGGAGATGACGACGGCGTCGAGCCGCCTCAGCCCGCGGTCCCGCAGCAGTCGCAGCGCCAGCGCTGGGCCGGGGCCGCCGTCAACGAGCATCCGGGCCGGATTCGACGGGTCGGGGCCGGGCGCCTCGACGAGCAACGCGTCGCCCTGCCCGACGTCGAGTGCGGTGAGCGTGAGCACGGCCACCGGCGGCAGGCCGCGCCAGCGCGGCACGAGCGCCACCACGACCACGGCTGCCAGGGCGCCGGCGGCCACGCGCCGGCTCCGCCTTCCGCCGGGGACAGCGGCGCCCGTCCGAGCGCTCCCCCGCCGGCCCAGGACGCCGAGGACGGCGACGGCGAGCAGCACGGCGCCCGTGCGGGCGAGGTCCCCCGGGTGCAGCCGCGGGCCGTCCGCGAACTGCCGGCCGGCGCCGAGGATGACGGCGAGCGCGGGGGTCGCCAGCCGGGCGAGCAGCGCTCCCGCCGGCTCGGAGAGCTGCGCCACCAGCGCGGCGGCGACCCCCACCGCGGACGCGACGGCAGCCGCCGGGACGGCGACGAGGTTGGCGGGAAGCGCCGCGAGCGGCACCGCCCCCTCGACGGCGAACAGCACCGGCGCGACGCCGACCTGCGCGCCGACGCTCGCGCCGACGAGCAGCCCCAGCGGCCGCGGGCCCGGCACGCGGGCGGCCACCGCCGGGGTGACGACCAACACGCCGGCGGTGGCGAGCACCGAGAGGGCGAAACCGAGGTGTCCCGCCAGCAGCGGGTCGACGAGCAGCAGGAGGACGGCCACGACGCCGAGGGTGTGCCGGACGTCGGCTCCACGGCCGGTGGCCTGCGCCGCCAGCACGACGGCGGCCATCAGGGCGGCGCGCAGCACCGACGGCTCGGCGCGGACGAGGACGACGAACCACAGCACCGCGCCGGCGCAGACCCGCCGGCGCCCGCGCGCCCCGAGGCGGCACAGCGCGGCCATTGCGACGGCGCCCGCCAGCACGAGCGCGACGTTGGACCCCGACACGGCGACGAGGTGGGACAGCCCGGCGGCGGTCAGCCGCTCGGCCACCTCCTCGGGCAGCCCGCGGACGTCGCCGGTCACCAGCCCGGTGAGCAGAGCCGCGTGCTCGATCGGCAGCCGGCGACGGAAGGCCGTGCGGGTCCGCTCCCGAACGGCCGTCGTGCCCAGCAGCGCTGCCGGCGGGGCGCCGACCACCCGCACCGGCCCGGTGGCCGTCATCGCCGTCCCCGCCGACAGCCGCCGCAGGTAGGCGTCGAAGCCATCGCGATCCAGGGGTCGGGCGGTGACGTGCGCTGCCACGACCGCCCCGAGCGGTGGTGCCGACTCGGGATCGACACGCAGCAGCGCACGGCTTGCGGCGGGACGGCCGTCGACGGCACTGACCCGCACGAGCAGCCAGGCACCGAAGCGTGTCTCCCGCGCCTCGCTGACGACGCGCCCCCGGACCGCGGCGACGCCGCCCTGCTCGGCCAGCGCGTGCAGCGGTCCCCGCTCGAGGAGCGTGAAGCGCGCGCCCGCGGTGCCGCTGCCAAGCAGCACGAACCCCACGACGAGCACCGCGAGCCGCCACCGGCTCCTCGCCTCGGCGACCGGCACCTGCGGTCGGAGCCCCTGCGGCCCAGGTGCGCCCTCGGCCGGGGGATGCTCTGATCCTTTGACGGACTGCGTCGGCTCCGCTCGGGCGTCGCCGCCGAAGCGCCCGCCCTGGCCACGCCGGGCTGCCGCCGCGACGACGAGGAGCGAACCGATCGCGGCCATCGCAGCCGGCCCGGGAAGGAGGCATCCGACCCACAGCCCGGCGAGGACCGCCCACACAGCGCCGGTGCTCACCGAGGGGCCACCGCGGGGCGCGCGCACCGACGCTGCGGATGGTCCCGTGGGGCGGACACGTCAGCTGGGCACGCGGCGGCCGGCGCTGCGCCGCCCGTCACACCGTCACCAGGGGCGCCAGCGCCTGGAACGTCTTCTCACCGATGCCGGGCACGTCGCGCAGCGCACCGACGTCGGGGAACCCGCCGATCTCGTCCCGGTAGGCGACGATCCTCTCGGCGAGCACAGGCCCGATCTCCGGGAGCTGCTCGAGCTCGGCGGCGGTGGCCTGGTTGAGGTTCAGCGGTGGGGTGGCCTCCGACGCGACCGCTCCTGGCAGGGCCGCTCCGGGCGCGGCCGTTCCCGGCGTGGCCGCTCCCGGCGTGGCCGGTCCGGGGGCGGCCGCTCCGGGGGTAGCGGTCGGGCCTGACGGTGGTGGCGGGGCCGCCCCGTCGGGGACGAGCAGCTGCTCGCCATCGCCGAGCGGCCGGGCGAGGTTCAGCCCGTCGAGCGCCGCCCCCGGCAGCGCACCGCCGGCGGCGGTGACGGCGTCGCCGACGCGGGCCCCCGCGGGCAACGTGTAGACCCCCGGTCGAGCCACGAGTCCGGCGACGTGGACGACAAGCGACGCCGGGGCCGTCGACGCCGGCGACGCCGCCGCGCCGGGCTCCCCGAACGCCTCAGGGAGCGGCCGGCCGCCGGGCGAAGCGAGCGCCGGGTCGGACGCCAGCACCACGCCGGGCGTGGGCGTCGGGGCCGCGGGGCTCGCTGCGGTGACGCGCCACAGCAGCCCCAGCAGGAGCATGGCGCCCACCGCCAGCATGGCGAGCGCGGCACCCTCGGCGGGCGTGCAGGCCAGGCGGCGCACGGCCGCCGCGAGCCGCGCAGGAAGCAGGTCGCCGACGCCCATCGCCGGGACGGTACGGACCTGCGTGGCGTGCCGAGCCGCGAAGCGCCGAGGCGCTGTGGACGGCCGCCGCACCACGGCGCGAGCGGCCAGCTCTCCCCCCGACCGGTGGGCAGCGCGCCGAGGCGCTGTGGACGGCCGCCGCACCACGGCGCGAGCGGCCAACTCTCGCCGCGACCCGTGGGCAGCCGCCCGTCACACCGCCGCCGCCCTCAGGCCCATGCGGGCCGATGGCCGATCCTCAGCGGGTGCACCGGCGTGCACATACGCCCGTAGCTGCACCCGGTCGGAAGGTGCCGCGACGATCTCCGCGCCTTCTGCCGCATGCCCTGCACCCGGTCGGAAGGTGCCGCGACGATCTCCGCGCCTTCTGCCGCATGCCCTCCCCGCCGACCGCGCCCCGGCCGGGGGCGACATGGCGGAGAGCCCGTCAGGAGCGGGTCACGAAGTTCAGCAGCCGGTCCGGGACCCAGACGACCTTGACGACCTCCCGCCCGTCGAGGTGGCGCGTCACGCCGGGCAGCTGCCGCGCCTGGAGCTGAGCGTCCTCGCGGTCGGCGCCCACGGCGACGACCATGGCGTCGCGGACCTTGCCGTCGATCTGGACCGGGATGCGACGGGTCTGCTCGACGAGCAGCGCCGGGTCGTGCTCGGGCCAGGTGGCCGTCGACACGAAGCCGTCATGGCCGAGCCGGTGCCACAGCTCCTCGGCGACGTGGGGTGTGATCGGTGACACCATCACGAGCAGCGCTTCGAGCGCCTCGCGCACCGCCCGTCCCCGCACACCGGAGTTGCGGACCGCGTCGCCGACGTCGTTGGCCAGCGTCATGAGCTTGGCGATGGCGGTGTTGTACTTGAACGCCTCGAAGTCCGCGGTGACGTCGGCGATCGTCCGGTGGGTGGCCCGGCGCAGGCCGGCCGCCGTGGCGTCGTCGGACTCACCCGGCTGCGCCAGATGGTCGTCCACGAGGCGGCACAGCCGCGCCAGCCACTTCGCCACGCCGGCGGGTGACACCTCGGCCCAGTCGATGTCCTCCTCGATCGGACCGGCGAACAGCATCGTCCCGCGCAGCGTGTCCGCGCCGAACTGCGCCATGACGTCGCGGGGCTCGATGACGTTGCCGCGCGACTTGCTCATCTTCGCGCCGCCGGACACGACCATGCCCTGGGACTTGAGGCGCAGGAACGGCTCGGTGAAGCCCAGGTGGCCGAGGTCGTGCAGCGCCTTCGTGACGAAGCGGGCGTACAGCAGGTGCAGGATCGCGTGTTCGACGCCGCCGGTGTACTGATCCACCGGCATCCAGCGCCCCACCGCCTCACGATCGAACGCCACGTCGTCGCGGTGCGGCGAGCAGTAGCGCAGGAAGTACCACGAGGAGTCGACGAAGGTGTCGGTGGTGTCGGTCTCCCGCCGCGCCTGGCCACCGCAGCGCGGGCATTCGACCTTGGCGAAGCTGGGGTGGCGCGCCAGCGCCGATCCGCTGCCCTCGGTGAAGTCCATGTCGTCAGGCAAGCGGACGGGCAGGTCCTCGACCGGCACGGGGACCACACCGCAGCCGTCGCAGTAGATGATGGGGATCGGCGGACCCCAGGCCCGCTGGCGCGACACCAGCCAGTCACGCAGGCGGTAGTTGACCGCGGCGCCGCCAAGTCCCCTGGTCTGCAGATCAGCGGTGATGCGGCGCTTGGCGTCCTGCCATGGAAGGCCGTCGTAACCCGGCGAGTTGACGAGGACACCGTCGCCGCTGACGGCCTCGGCCAGCGTGGCCGGGTCGAGCTCCGGCGAGCCGCTCGGTCCCCGCTCAGGCTGCACGACGATGCGGACCGGCAGGTCGTGCTGGCGTGCGAAATCCAGGTCACGCTGGTCGTGGGCCGGGACACACATGATGGCGCCGGTGCCGTAGCCCATCAGGACGTAGTCGGCGGCGTAGACGGGCAGCCGCTCGCCGTTGACCGGGTTGACCGCGTGGACGCCGAGGAACAGGCCCTCCTTGTCCTGCTCGGCGGCCTGCCGCTCGACGTCGGTCTTGCGTTGCACGCGCCGCAGGAACTCGTCGAACTCGTCGGCGCGACCCCCGCGCTCGGCCCAGGCCCTGGCCCGCGGGTGCTCGGGGGCGACGATGAAGAAGGTCGCGCCGAACAGCGTGTCAGGCCGAGTGGTATAGACGGCGACTTCGTCGCCCCCCTCGTCGACGGTGAAGGTGACCTCGGCACCCTCACTGCGACCGATCCAGTTGCGCTGCAGCGTCAGCACCCGGTCCGGCCAGGTCGACTCCAGCTGCGACATGTCGTCGAGCAGGCGATCGGCGAACTCGGTGATGGCCAGGAACCACTGCGTCAGCGACTTCTTCGTGACCTCGCTGTCGCAACGCTCGCAGCGCCCGTCGATCACCTGCTCGTTGGCCAGGACAGTCTGGTCGGTGGGGCACCAGTTGACGAGGGCGTCCTTGCGGTAGGCCCACCCGGCCTCGAACAGCTGCAGGAACAGCCACTGCGTCCACTTGTAGTACTCGGGATCGGAGGTGTGCAGGCGCCGTGACCAGTCCCAGGCGAAGCCGAGCCGGCGCATCGTCTCCGCGTGGGTCTCGATGTTGGCGTAGGTCCAGGCTCTGGGGTCCACGCCGCGCTGGATGGCGGCGTTCTCGGCGGGCAACCCGAAGGAGTCCCAGCCGATCGGGTTCATGACCTCGAAGCCCCGCAGCCGCGTGTAGCGCGCGACGGCGTCGGCGAGCGAGAACGCCTCGACGTGGCCCATGTGCAGGTCCCCGGACGGGTAGGGGAACATGTGCAGGGCGTAGAAGCGGGGCTTGTCGGAGTCGTCGCGGGCGGTGAACAGGTCGGCCTCGGCCCACGCGCGCTGCCAGCGCGGTTCGATCTCGTGCGGGTCGTAGCCGGCTGCCACGTGGCGGCTCCTGCGGTCGGGGGCGGGGCGCGAAGTCTAGCCAGCGGGCCTCGCTTTCAGGCCGGGTGGCGGTTGGGGTCGCCGGGGGGTTGGGCTATCCTGTCGTGCACCTGGGGGCATTAGCTCAGTTGGTAGAGCGCTTCGATGGCATCGAAGAGGCCAGCGGTTCGATTCCGCTATGCTCCACAACTGTCTCCACGCTCGCAGCCGTGGCTGGCCGCTCGGTTCGTACGCTGCCCTTGTGACTCCTTCCGAGATCGGTGAGCGTGCCGAGGCCGCAGTGCTCGCCGCTCTCGTGGATGCGGGCAAGCTCGTGTGGCTGCCCTTCCACGCCTCGGGTCGCTGCGACCTGGTCTTCGAGGACGACACCGGATTCCACCGTGTCCAGTGCAAGGCCGGAGCCTTGCGGGGTGACGTCGTCACCTTCAAGACTTGTAGCCAGACCCGAAACGTCCCGAAGGACTATCGCAACGACGTCGACTTCTTCGGGGTGTACTGCCGCGAGCGCCGAGAGGTCTACCTCGTGCCGGTCGATGCGGTGTCGGTGCGAGGCGGCACCCTGCGGCTGCGGCCCGCGCGTAACGGGCAGATGCGCGGGCTGCGGTGGGCGGCGGACTACCTGCTCGGGTGACCGGCGGCTGGAGACGGGCCGTCGGCGCCGGCGCGGGGCAGGATCGCGCGGACTGTGGAGCCCCGCCCGGCGGCGCTGTCGATCTCCAGGCGCCCGCCGTCCGTCTCCAGCGCCCGGCGGGCGATGTACAGCGACAGGCCGAGGCCGGTGACAGGCCGGGTGTCGGAGGCGTGACCCTGGGCGAACGGCTCCCACGCGAGTCGTGCACGGACGTCGTCGGCAAGTCCCGGCCCGTCGTCGGAGACCGTGAGAACCGCCTCGGGTCCCGCCGCGGCGACCCGCACGGTGATCGTCCCGACCGCGTGGTCGACGGCGTTCTCGATCAGCGTCACCGCCGCGGTCAGTGCGACCGACCGATCTCCCACCGCGGTCACCGCAGGCAGGTCGAGCACGACGTGCCGCCTCCCGAGGTGCTCGGCGAGGCGGTCGCACGCCTCCCGGGCCACGCCTTCGAGCGCGTAGAACTGACGACCGGCCTCCGGCGCGTCGCCGGCCAGCCCCGCGACGGTGAGCATCTGCTCCACGCGCCGGCCCAGCCGCTCGGTCTGGGCGCGGATGCCGTCGAGGAACTCGCGGCGGGTCGGGTCGTCCAGGCGGTCCCAGCCGTGCCGCAGGGTTCCCGCGTACCCGGTGATGGCAGTCAGCGGCGTCCGCAGCTCGTCGCTGACCAGCGCGATGAACGAGCGCTTCATCCGGTCGATCTCCGCCAGCCCCTCGGCGCGGGCGCGCTCGTCGCGATACAGCGCCCCGAGGTCGTCGAGCACCCCCTGGAGCACCTCCGGTGCCAGCACGGGCCGGCCGATCAGCACCGCGTCCAGCGCCGCGAGGATGTCCTCTGGAGGCGCCGTCTTGAGCAGGTAGCCCCTTGCGCCGGCCGCGATCATCGCGGAGACGCTGGACGCGTCGCGAAACGAGCTCAGCGCGACGATGCGCACCGCCGGCTGCTCCGCCAGGATCGTGGCGGTCGCCGCGATCCCATCCATGCCCGGCATGCTGATGTCCATCAGCATGAGGTCGGGACGGTGCTGGCGGGCCAGGGCACACGCCTCCGCGCCGTTGCGTCCCTCGGCGACGACGTCCAGCCGGACGTCGCCCGAGAGGAGCTCGCGCAGCGCTCCCCGCAGACCGTCGTGGTCGTCGACGAGGACGACTCTCATGTACTGCACCTCGTCGCCGGGCGGCTCACGCACGCACCTCGGTCGCCGGGCGGCTTACGGCCACGCTGCGTCGTCGGGAGCGTCCAGGTGCCCGCGCCGGTCGTATGACCGCAGCATCCCCGCGTCGTCGTCGAGCTCCAGCTCGGTCATCGAGGCGTTGCCCACCGGTGCGAGGCGGTTCTCGCCCAGCGGCGGCAGGCCGAGCAGCGCCGCGACCGCGACCCGGATGGGACCGCCGTGGGTGAACACGAGCACCGGGCCGCCCCCGCCCCGCCCCGCCAGGTCGCGCACCGCCCGCCACACCCGGGCGCGCAGCTCGCCGAAGGTCTCACCGCCGCCGCGGCGGACGTCGATCCCGCGGCGCCACGCCCGCAGAGTGTCGCCGTCGCGAGCCTCCACCTGGTCCCAGGTCAGTCCTGACCACGTGCCCACGTCGATCTCGCGCAGCCGTTCGTCGACCTCCACGGCGACGTCCAGCGCCACCGCGGTGGGAGCCGCCGTCTCGGCAACCCGTGGCAGGTCGCTGCGGACGAGCAGCGAGGCCCGCGGTGCGAGCCGGCGCAGGTGCGCCGCGACGGCGCACGCCTCCGCCCGCCCCCGCTCGGTCAGCCCGGGGCCCGCGAAGCCCTGCAGCCGCTTCGCCGCGTTCCACTGCGATTCGCCGTGGCGGACGAGCACGACGCGCGTGCGCACCGCCGCCTCACCGACGTGCGGAGAGGCCGCCGCCGGCCGGAACCCCGGCCGGAGCGGCGAACGGGACGACCGGCGCGTCCGACCACAGCCGCTCGAGCCCGTAGAAGGCGCGCTGCTCCTCGGTGAACGCGTGCACCACCACGTCGCCGTAGTCCAGCAGCATCCAGCCGGTGTCCTTGGTCCCTTCGCGCCGCCGCGGCTTGCGCCCGGCCTGGCCCAGGTGCCGCCCGATCTCGTCGACGACCGTGCCGAGCTGCCGATCGTTCGACGTCGACACCAGCACGAAGAAGTCGGTGATCGCGAGCAGCTCACCGAGGTCGAGGATGCGGATGTCGGTGGCCTTCTTGTCCGCTGCGGCGGACGCGGCGGCCAGCGCCAGTGCACGGGACTCGGTGGTGTCGACGGTGCTCAGGTGCCCTGCTCCTGTCCAAGCTGCTCCTCGGCGGCGTCGCCGGGGCGGAAGTCGGCGCCCACCACGATCGTGATGTCCACGACGCTCTGCGGCTGGCGGCTCAGCTGGATGCTACCGACCCCCAGCCGCTCGCGCACCCGCTGTGCGGCCGCCATCCAGCGGTCGTCGGAGTCGTAGACGACGATCCGCGTGTCGACGAAGTCGAAGCTGCGCGCGTTGTCCGAGGCCACGATGCGAAAGCCGGCACCCTCCAGCCGCCGGTCGACCGCCTGGCCGATGCCGGGCGTTCCGACCCCGTTGAGCACCTCGACGCGCACCGCCTCGGGCCCCCCGCCGCTGGGGACGCTGGCCTGCAGCCTCCGCGCGACGAGGGCCGCCACCTCCGGGCGGTCGGGCCGGGTAGGTCGCCCCGCCGGCCTCGTCGCCGAACGGCTGCACGGGCAGCAGCGGTCGCCGAACAGCTGCGCGGCCCAGGCGGCGCGGCCCAGGCGGAACACGCGCCGCACGAACGGCGGCCCGGCGGTGGTGTCCAGCTGCGGAGCACCGTCGGCGACCATCGCACGCAGGACCTCGCGGTCGCCGGCGGCGGTGAGCACCGACTCCCACACCTGCTGCTGGCGCGGGAGCGCCGCGAGCTCAGGCTCGCCCTCGCCGCGGAAGCCCCAGTACTCGGCGAGGCGCCGGCCGTCGAGGAACTGGCGGCCGGGCTCGAAGCGCACCTCGGCCGCGCCGGCGCCGTCGCGGGCGACGAGCCGCTCCGGCACGTCCATCTCGACGCCGCCGCTGCGCTGCAGGAACGCCCCCAGCGCGGCGTCGGAGACGGCGGCCGCGGCGTCCAGGTCGACGCCGAGGAGGTTCTCGACGCTCGCCTCCACCAGGGGCGCACCGCCGTAGGAGAACGCCTGGGCCAGCCGGTCGACGCCGAAGCCGGGGATGTCCAGCAGCGTTCCCACCGGTACGAACAGCACGAACGCCTCGCCGGCACCCGGGCCGGCCGCCAGGACCGTGACGCTGGTCGCCGGCCCGTCCTCGGCGGCATGACGCACGAGCACGAGCGTGTCCTGCTCGTCGCGGGCGGCAACCGGCCGAACCGGCTCGCGCGCCACCCGATCGGCCGGCAGCGGGGGCTCGGCGTGCGGGCGCAGCACCCCGGCCAGCGCGACGGACCAGCGCGCGATCGCGACGGCGGCGAGCGCCCGCCGCCGACGGCGCTGCCGGGCGCGGCGGGCCTGGCGGACGCGACGCGCCGGCCCCCACGGCCCCCGACATCGCCGGACGCGCGCCGGCCACGGGTGGCCGCGTGGCGGCTCACGTCTGCGCCGCACACGCCGGGCGGCTCACGGAAAAGCCCCCGCGGCCAGCCCGCGGCCCTCGGTGCCGTACAGCCCGCTTGCGCGCACGTACTCCTCGACCTCCCGATGAGGTAGCGCACCGGGCGTCCCCCGGCCAGGCGCCGCGGACGTCGGTGGAGCAGCGCCGGGACGTCCAGCCTTGCCGCGCAGGCCCTCGGCCTCCAGCGCAGCAGCGTGATGCCCTGCGCCGGACCCGCGTCGGGACCCGAGCGGATCAGCAGCAGTGTGTCCTGCTCCGGCCGCGCCAGCGGAGCAGACGGCTGCGTGGTCACCGCCGGACTCACTGCCGGCGCGGGACGCGGTGCGGGGCGGTTGTTCGGCAAGGACGTCAGGACGAACGCCACCAGACCGCCGGCGGCCAGGAGTGCGACAGCCAAGAGCCGGCGGCGGCGGCGCTGCCGCGCGCGTCGCGCCGAACGCGGACCCAGGGCTGGCGGCTCCTCGGGTTCTTGGTGCTCCGTCTCCGGGGGGTCGTCGATGTCGTCCGAGTCCACGTCCTGGTCGTCGGGATCCGGCGGGTGCTCGACGTCACTCATGGGAGCGCTGCGGCAGCCAGGCCGCTGCCCGCGGTCCCGTACAGCCCGTGCTTGCGGACGTACTCCTCGACTTCCCGAGGGATGAGGTAGCGAACCGCACCACCTGCCGCGAAGCGCTGCCGCACGTCCGTGGAGCTGATCGCCAGCGCCGGGACATCAAGCTGCACGACGCGGTCGCGTAGCCCCTCTCGCTCCAGGTTCGCCAGATCGTGCCCCGGCCGCGTGGCCGCAACGAACGTGGCCAGGGCCAGGCACTCGTGGGCGTCCTTCCACGTCAGGATGTTCAGGATCGCGTCCGCGCCCGTGATGAAGAACAGCTCGTCGTCGGGCCGGCCGGCCGCACGGCTGCGCTCGTCGACCTCGCGGCGCACCGCGCGCAGCGTCGTCACCGTGTAGCTGGGGCCACGAGCGTCGATCTCGATCCGCGACACGCTGAACCACGGGTTGGCCGCGGTCGCGAGCACCGTCATCAGGTAGCGGTGCTCGGCCGGGGTGACATCACGGACCTTCTGCCACGGCGACCCCGCCGGGACGAACACGACCTCGTCGAGCGCGAGCTCCGCGCGCGCCTGCTCGGCGGTGACCAGGTGGCCCAGGTGGACCGGGTCGAACGTGCCGCCCATGATCCCGATGCGGCGAGGGGCAGGCATGAAGCCGAGTGTAGGAGCCGTCCCGCGAGCTCCCGATGACCTCCGCCCCCGGGCGGCCGGACCCTCGGCCGCACCGCAGCTGCCTTCCCCGTCCGGGTGCGATTGCGTGCGCCTACGCCCGCACCTGCACCCGCTCGCGCCCCCGCGACCCCGGCAGCGGCAGCGGCAGCGGCAGCGGCAGCGGCGATCTTCCCCGTCCGGGTGCGATTGCGTGCGCCTACGCCCGCACCTGCACCCGCTCGCGCCCCCGCGACCCCGGCAGCGGCAACCGCGCTCCCGGCAGGGGTCAGCGCCTCAGCCGCGGACCTGGCCGTCGCCTTCCACGACGTACTTCGTCGTCGTCAGCTCCTGCAGGCCCATGGGCCCGCGCGCGTGCAGCTTCTGGGTCGAGATGCCGATCTCGGCGCCGAAGCCGAACTCGCCGCCGTCGGTGAACCGGGTGGAGGCGTTGACCATCACCGCCGCGGCGTCGACCTCGGCGGTGAAGCGCCGCGCGGCCTCCCGGTCGGAGGTGACGATGGCCTCGGTGTGCAGCGTCCCGTGCCTGGCGATGTGATCCAACGCCGTGTCGAGCCCGTCGACGACCCGCACCGCGAGGCGCAGGTCGAGGTACTCGGTGTCCCAGTCCCCCGCGGTCGCCGGCTCCGCGCCGATGAGGCGGACCGCGGTGTCGTCGCCGACGAGAGCGACGCCGGCGTCGCGCAACGCCGCCGCGGCGCGCGGCAGGAACGTCTCGGCGACGTCGGCGTGCACGAGCAGCGTCTCGGCGGCGTTGCAGACGCTCGGTCGCTGCGCCTTGGCGTTGACCACGATCGCGACCGCGCTGTCCAGGTCGGCGGCGGCGTCGACGTAGACGTGGCAGTTGCCCACACCGGTCTCGATCACCGGGACCTGCGCGTCGGCGACGACGGTCTCGATGAGCCCGGCACCCCCGCGCGGGATGAGCAGGTCGACCAGGCCCCGCGCCCGGGTCAGCGCCTTGACGCTGTCGCGGGAGGTGTCGGCGACGAGCGTGATCGCGTCGACGGGCAGCCCGGCCCGCTCGAGCGCGGCGCGCAGCACCTCGACGATCGCGACGTTGGACCGCAGCGCCGACGACGAGCCCCGCAGCACGCAGGCGTTGCCGCTCTTGAGCGCCAGGCCGGCGGCGTCGACGGTGACGTTCGGACGACCCTCGTAGATCATCGCCACGACGCCCAGGGGGACGCGGAGCTGCCGCACCTGCAGGCCGTTGGGCAGGGTGAAGCCGCGCACGACCTGCCCGACGGGGTCGGGCAGCACAGCCAGCGCGCGCAACCCGTCGGCGGCCACCGAGACCCGGCCTGCGTCCAGTGCCAGCCGGTCGACGACCGCGGCGGCGGTCCCGCGGTCGCGGGCGGCCTGGACGTCGAGCGCGTTGGCCTCCAAGCTCGACCCCGACGACGACGCGGGCCTCGTCCGCTGGAACAGCGACAACGGGTCCACGATCGAGCTGTGGCGCCAGCCCGAAGTGGAGCCGCGGCTGCTCACCGAGCTCGTCCCGCAGGGCGCCGACTCCGACCAGGGGCGGGGAGCCGACGAGCCGCCCGCCTTCCCGCAGGCGGTCTGACGGCCGCGACGCCGAGGGGGGCCCGCGGCGCGCCGCACCGTTCCCACGGTGGCGGGCGCGGCGGACACCAGCCCGTTCACCGCGGTGCTACGCCAGGACGACGAGGGAGTCGCGGTGGATGATGGCGCGCCGGTGGCGGCCCTCCAGGTCGCCACTGGAGCGTCCACGCAGCGACAGCACGTCGGCGCTGCCGTAGGCGACCAGGCCCCGGCCGACGACGCGGCCTCCGGGGGCCGCGACCTCGACGGCGTCGCCTACCTCGAAGGTGCCGTGCGCGTCCAGGACGCCCGCGGCGAGCAGCGAGGAGCCACGCTCGGTCAGGGCCACGACGGCCCCGGCGTCCACGACGATGCGGCCACGGGGCCGCGAGGCGAACGCGATCCACAGCTTGCGGCTCTCCGGCCGGCGACGCGACGGGGAGAACCACGTGCCCACGCCGGCCCCGTCGACGACCTCGGCGAGCACACCGGGGCGGCGGGCGTTGGCGATGACCGCCGACGCGCCGCTGAACGTGGCGATCCGAGCCGCCTCCAGCTTGCCGGCCATGCCGCCGGTGCCGACGTCGGAGCCGACAGCGGCGTAGCGGCTCAGGTCCAGCGTCCCGATGTCGTCGACGCGGTCCAGCGGTGGGCCGGCCGAACCGCTGCCGGGAGCCTCGGACAGCAGCCCGTCGACGTCGGACAGCAGGACCAGCAGGCCGGCGCCCAGCATGCTCGCCACGAGCGCCGCGAGTCGGTCGTTGTCGGAGAAGCGCAGCTCGTCGGTGGCGACGGTGTCGTTCTCGTTGACCAGCGGCACAGCCCCGAGCTCGAGGAGCCGGTCGAAGGTGTGCCGCGCGTTGAGGTAACGGGTCCGGTCGACGATGTCGGCGGGGGTGAGCAGCACCTGCCCGCACGCCAGGCCGTGACCGGCGAAGCGGGCCTGATAGGTGTGCACGAGCACCCCCTGGCCGACGCTCGCCGCCGCCTGGAGGCTCGGGAGGTCCGGTGGCCGCGCCGACAGGCCCAGCGGGCGCAGGCCGGCCGCGACCGCGCCGCTGGAGACGAGCACCACCTCCGTGCCGCGCTGCCGCAGCGCCGCGATCTGCTCGACGAGGTCGGCCACGACGTCGGTGTCGAGGCTGCCGTCGGGCGCGCGCAGACTCGACGAGCCGACCTTGACGACGCATCGTGCGGGCCGGGGAAACCGCGGCTCGGTCACGGCGCCGGGTCCTGCTGCTCCTCGCAGCGGTCACCGCGGGTGGCGCGACCCGGACCGGGACGCTCCGCCGACCCGACGCCGGGGTCAGGCCCGTCGTCGAAGTCGCCGGCGGCGGCATCGAGGTCGTCGCGGAGGCCGCCGAGGTGGGCGTCGAGCTCCTCGCCGGCGGCGTCGGGCTCGAAGTCGAACACCGCACCCGCGATGTCGACGGGGTCACCGCGGCGCGCTCCGGCCTCGATGAGGGCGCGCTCGACGCCGGCCCGCACCATCCGGCCCTGCAGGTAGCGCACGGCCTCCTCGTTGCCGAGGTCGGTCATCACGACCCAGCGGTGCACCCGCTCGGAGCTGACGCGCCAGCCGTCGCCGCTGCGCTCCACCCGCAGGTCGTCACCGCCCTTGCCGGGCCGCAGCACCGGGCGGGCGAGGTCGAGCTCGGCGTCGGTGGTGGTGCGCTGGTCGCGCGCGAGCGTGACCAGCGCCGCCATCCGGTGGCGCAGGGCGCCGAGTCCCGCGCCGGTGACGGCGCTGCCCGACAGCACCTCCCACCCGTCGGCCTCCAGAGCGGGCGCGACGATCTCGGCGGTATCGGGGTCGGCGTCGGTCTTGTTGAGAAAGACCAGCGCCGGCCGCTCCAACAGGTCCACCCAGCCCGGCCGGCGATCGAGGCCGGCCTGGTACGCGGCGAGCTCGTCGACGACGACGCGCAGGTCCTCGCGAGGGTCGCGCTGCTCGTAGGAGGCGCAGTCCAGGACGTGGACGAGCACAGCGGCCCGCTCGACGTGGCGCAAGAAGGTGTGGCCCAGCCCCCTGCCGTCGCTGGCGCCTTCGAGCAGCCCTGGGACGTCGGCGACGACGAAGTCGACGTCGTCGTCGCGCACCACGCCAAGGTTGGGCGCCAGGGTCGTGAACGGGTAGCCGGCGATCTTGGGCTTGGCCGCGGACAGCCGCGCGATGAGCGAGGACTTGCCGGCGTTGGGGAACCCGACGAGCGCGACGTCGGCGACGAGCTTGAGCTCCAGGACCAGCCAGCGCTCGTGCGGCGGCTCACCGAGCTCGTGGAAGCGGGGGCGCGCGCCGGTTGGAGGTACGGAACGCGGCGTTGCCCCGGCCGCCGCGTCCACCGGCCGCCGCGACGACCTCGTCGCCGACCGACACGAGGTCGGCCAGGACCGTGCCGTCGGTGTCGCGGACGACCGTCCCGGGCGGCACGGGCAGGACCGTGTCGTCGCCGTCCGCGCCCCGGCGCAGGTCTCCTCGCCGTGGCGTCCGGAGCCGGCGGAGCGGTGCGGGCGGTGGTGGTAGTCGACGAGGGTCGCGACGTCGCCCGACGCGCGCAGGACGACGCTGCCGCCGTGGCCGCCGTCGCCACCGTCGGGGCGGCCACGCGGCTCGAACGGCTGGCGGGCGAAGGACGTGACGCCGTTGCCGCCGCGGCCGCCCTTGACGTGGACCCGAACCTCGTCGACGAACACTCAGTGCCCGCTCTGCCGCCCCGTCGCGGCGGTCGCATCGGGCGCATCGGTCACGTCCGGGGCGGCGGTCGTCACGTCCCGGGCGGCGGTCACGTCCCGGGCGGCGGTCACGTCCCGGGCGGCGGTCGCGTCCGGGGCGGCGGTCGTGTCGGGCCGGTCGGGCAGCGCGTCGACGATCGCGGCCGCCCAGTCGCGATAGCCGACGTCGTTGGGGTGGAACATGTCCGAGGCGTACTTGCCCTGCCACGGTGGTCCGGTGCGCGCCCACACGTCGGCGACGCGCAGGCCGGCGGACGGAGCCTCCGCGCGCAGCAGGGCGTTCACCGCGCTCGCGCGCCGGCGGGACAGCCCCTGGGGCATCGTGGCGATCACCGACCCGGCCGGCAGCCGCGCCAGGAGCGTACGAAAGGTCGCCAGCAGCCGCGGCAGCGGGGTGCGCAGCAGGTCGTTGCCCCCGACGACGCAGGTCACCAGGTCCGGTGGGGCGGCCAGCGCCTCCAGGGCCGGCAGCTGCGTCGCGAGCACGTCGGCCGCCCGCGCGCCGGAGCGCGACAGGTTCAGGACCCGCCACGTCACGCCGTCGCGGACCGACAGGTGCTCGGCGACGAGCCCGACGTACCCGCGGTCATGGCTCGACGCGCCGACCCCCTGCGCCGCGGAGTCGCCGAGCGCCACCCACAGCGGCGTCTCGCCGTCGACGGCGGCGCCGTTGGCCTCGTCCCAGGCGACCGCGTAGCGGTGCGCCATGGCGCGTGTCTCCGACGCGCCGAGGCTGAAGCGGCGCCACACGGTCGCGACGGCGAGCAGGCCTGCCTGGGCGGCGAGGCAGCGCAGCAGCGCGAGTCGGTGTGGCGAAGATGTGTCGGACACGCGGTCAACCGTAGCCCGGTCCACAGCCTGCACAGGCGCGCAGGGTCCGGGGCGGCCGGCTCCTGGCAGCATCACCGGCGTTGCGCGTCCCGGCACGAGGGTTGACCATGGCGGTGGACGAACGTTCCCGGCACGCTGTTGTTCCTGCGCCTCGAGCAGGTGCTGGGCCAGGAGGACGCGACGACGCTCATGGAGCACCTGCCGCCGGTCGGCTGGGCCGACGTCGCCACGAAGCACGACCTCGCCGCCCGCGACGTCCGTTTCACGGCGCTCGATGAGCGCTTCGACCAGATGGATGCGCGGTT
>JAUJMQ010000022.1:0-17800 GCA_030446775.1 Egibacteraceae bacterium | reverse complement strand
GACCGCATGGAGGAGCGCTCCGCGCTGCGGCTCGACGAGCGCCTGGACAATCTCCGCAACGAGCTGCTGGCGGTCTTCCGCGGCGAGCTGCTCACGGCGCTGACCGCGCAGACCCGCATGATCGTGCTGACCGTCATCGGCACGATGCTGACGCTGGCCACGCTGGTGGTCGGCGTCCTGGGTTGACTCAGACGCCCGTGCACCGGCTCGCACGCGGGATGTCTAGGCCAGCGCCTGCTCGACGTCGGCGACGAGGTCGTCGACGTCCTCGACGCCCACGGACAGCCGGATCAGGTCGCCGGGCACCTCCAGCGGCGACCCGGCGACCGACATGTGCGTCATCTGCCCCGGATGCTCGACGAGGGACTCGACGCCGCCGAGGGACTCGGCGAGGGTGAACAGCCGGAAGCGGGCGCAGGCCTTGAGCGCCGCCTCCTCGTCGGCCATGCGGAAGCTGACCATCCCCCCGAAGTCACGCATCTGCCGCGCAGCGACGGCATGCCCGGGATGCGACGCCAGCCCCGGATAGAGCACCTCGTGCACCGACGCCGACGCGTGCAACACCTCCGCGACCGCGCGCGCGTTGTCGCAGTGCGCCCGTATGCGCAGGGCCAGGGTCTTGACCCCGCGCAGCGTCAGCCACACGTCCCACGGGCCCGGCACGCCACCGATGGCGTTCTGGAAGAAGCCGACGCGCTCGGCGAGCGCGTCGTCGTCGATCAGCACGGCGCCGCCGACGACGTCGCTGTGCCCACCGAGATATTTCGTGGTGGAGTGCACGACGACGTCGGCGCCCAGGGCGAGGGGTTGCTGCAGGTACGGCGTGGCGAAGGTGTTGTCGACGACGACGATCGCGCCGCGGGCGTGCGCGAGCTCGGCGAGCGCGGCGATGTCGAACACGGTCAGCAGCGGGTTGCTGGGGGTCTCGATCCAGACCATCCGGGTCGACGGTCTCCACGCCTCCTCCACCGCCGCGGGATCGCTGAGGTCGACCGGGGTGAACGCCAGGCCCCACGGCTGGTGCACGCGCGCGAACTGCCGGTAGGTGCCGCCGTAGACGTCGTCTGCCGTCACGACATGGTCGCCGGGCGCCAACGTGCGCAGCACCGCGTCGCAGCCGGCCAGCCCGGACGCGAACGCGAACCCGTGCCGGGCGCCCTCCAGCGACGCCAGCGCCACCTGCAGCGCGTCCCGCGTGGGGTTGCCGCTGCGGGCGTAGTCCCAACCGCGATGGGTCCCTACCGCGGTCTGGGCGAACGTGGAGGTCTGGTAGACGGGCACGATCACCGCCCCGGTCTGCGGGTCGGGGTCCTGCCCGGCATGGATCGCGCGCGTCGAGAACCCGCGCTCGTCGGCGCTCACGACCGGTCCCTGCGCATCAAAAAGTCCAGGATGTCGGCGCGCGTGAGGACCCCGACGGGCAGGGGGCCCTCGCACACCAGGACCGCGGCCGACTGGCCCGTGAGCAATCCCATCGCACTGTCGACGGTGTCGCGGACGTCGACGAACGGCAGTGGGTCGTCCATCACCTCGCCCACGGTCTGCTCGAGCATCGCCGTGTCCCGGTAGACCCGTTCGAGCAGCCCACGTTCGCGGATGCTGCCGAGCACGTCCTCGCGGGACTCCGGCGCGTCGCGCTTGACGACCGGCATCTGGCTGACCCCGTAGGTGTGCAGCGTCGCGATCGCCTCGCGCACCGACTCGTCGGGGTGGACGTGGACGATGCTGGGCAGCGCGGCCCCCTTGACGCCGACGACCTCGCCGACGCGGGCCGACGCGCCCGAGCGGTCCAGAAAGCCGTTGGAGGCCATCCACTCGTCGTTGAAGATCTTCGACAGGTACCCGCGGCCGGAATCGGGCAGCAGCACGACGATGGTCGCGTCCGGCGGGTACTCGGCGGCGACCTGCAGCGCGGCCCAGGCCGCCAGGCCGCAGGACCCGCCGACGAGCAGGCCTTCCTCGCGGGCGAGCCGCCGGGTGGTCAGAAACGAGTCGCGGTCGCTGACGCGTACGTAGCGGTCCACCACCCCGGCGTCGAAGGTGCCGGGGATGAAGTCCTCACCGACGCCCTCCACGAGGTAGGGGTAGGCCTGGTCGCCGGAGTACAGCGATCCCTCCGGGTCCGCGCCGACCACGACGACGCCGGGGTTGCGCTCCTTGAGGTAGCGACCGGCGCCGCTGATCGTCCCACCGGTCCCCACCCCCGCGACGAAGACGTCGACCTCACCCCCGGTCTGCTCCCACAGCTCGGGGCCGGTGGAGCGGTAGTGCGCCTCCGGGTTGGCGGCGTTCCAGTACTGGTTGGGCTGGAACGCCCCGGGGATCTCGTCGACGAGCCGGTCGGCGGTGCGGTAGTAGCTGCGGGGGTCGTCGGGCTCGACCGACGTCGGGCAGACGACGACCTCGGCGCCGTACGCACGCAGCAGGTCCATCTTCTCGCGGCTCATCTTGTCGGGCATGACGAACACGCACCGGTAGCCGCGCTGTGCCGCGACGATCGCCAGCCCTGCGCCGGTGTTGCCGCTCGTCGGCTCCACGATCGTGCCGCCCGGCCGCAGCAGGCCGGCCTGCTCGGCGGCCTCGACCATCCCCAGCGCGATGCGGTCCTTCACGCTGCCGCCGGGGTTGAGGTACTCGACCTTGGCGATCAGCGTCGGTGGCACGGAGGCGCTGAACCGGGCCAGTCGCACGAGCGGGGTGTTGCCCACGACCTCGATGAGCGAGTCGACGACCTGCATCCTGGTCTCCTGCGTCGGGCCGCGTGCGCGGGGCCGAGGACGAGCGTACCGGTCGCCGGAACGCCGACGGCGACCCCGAGGGGCCGCCGCGAAGGTGGGTCGTCCGCCGGACGCGCGACGTCAGCCTGGCTCGATCTCGGCGAACTTGCGCTTGCCCGAGGTGCGGAACGACACCGTGCCGCCGGTCAGGGCGAACAGCGTGTCGTCGCCGCCACGGCCGACGTTCTCGCCGGGGTGGATCTTCGTGCCGCGCTGGCGGACGATGATGGTGCCGGCGGTCACGAGCTGACCGCCGTAGCGCTTGACCCCGAGCATCTTCGGGTTGGAGTCGCGGCCGTTGTTCGACGAGCCGCCGCCCTTCTTGTGCGCCATGTCTGCTCCTATGCGGTGATCTCGTCGACCCGGATGCGGGTCAGGCGCTGCCGGTGGCCGTTGCGGTTGCGGTATCCCGTCTTGTTCTTGTACTTGAACACCGTGAGCTTGGGTCCCTTGACCTGCTCGACGCTGGCTCGGACGGTGACGTTGGCCAGCGCGTCGCGGCGGGAGGTCACCGCGCCGTCGTCGCCCACGACGAGCAGCGGCCGCAGCTCGAGCGGGCCGCCGTCGGAGGGGGCGAGCTTCTCCACATCGATGGTGTCTCCCACCTTGACGCGGTACTGCTTCCCGCCGGTGGCGATCACGGCGTACACGGTGGTCTCCTCGATCGGCGGAGCCCGGTCCCGGTCGCGTCCCCAGCGGCGGACCGACGGTTCGGGCGGGCAAGAAGAAGGCGCGCCGAGGCGCACCACGGCCAGTATAGGATCGCCCGCTTGCTGTCAATCTTGTCGGAGGGCAGGTGCGCGTGCGGCTGACCGACCAGGCGCTGGTCGCGCTGCGGCTCGCGCGCGCCATGGCGGAGGCCGCCGGGCGTGCGCCGACCGTCGCCTGCCTCTGGCCGGCCTTGCGGCCGAGCCCGACGGCAGGGCCGGACGGCGCCTGCGCGAGCGCGCCTCCGCCGCCGCCGCCGTGGCCGAGCGCGCCGTCACGGCGCCCGCGCCACCGCTGGACGACGCGGTGCGAGCAGCCGGACGCGCCGCCGGCTCGCGCGCCGTCACCACCGCCGACCTGCTCGACGCCGTCGTCGCCGGAGGTGGCGGGGACGTCGCCGACCTGCTCGAAGCCGCCGGCTACGACCGCGACCTCGACGGCTACGCCGACCTGTTCGGCGCCTGGTCCGACGAGGCGGAGACGTTCGGTCTGCAGACCGGTGGCAGCAGCCGGCTGACGCCGTCCGCCGCGCGCGCCGTCGCCCAGGCGCGCGCGCGGGACGGGGCCGCGACCGACCTGCTGCTCGCGGTCGCGTCCGCGTCCGGAGGCCGACGGGGCGGCGCTCGTGGGCGACCCGGTCGAGCTGGAGCTGCGCCTGGCCCGGCTGGTCGACCGTGATCATCCGGCGTCTGAAGGCGGCGTGCCCCAGCGATCGGGGGCCAGGACGGGGGCCCGGACACCGGCCTCGGCGCGCGGCGCCGGCGGTCGCCCGGCTGGGACCGGGGGGTGGACGTCGTGGTCGCCGCCGCCGAGGCGATCGCGACCGGCCCGAGTGTCACGACCGCGGATCTCGTGCGCGCCGCCGTCGTCGCCGGCGGGGACGGTCCCCGCCTGCTGCTCGCGGTGGAGGCTGCGTGACGGGCACGGACGTGGCCGCGGGGCTGCACCTGCGCCCGGTCACCGACGACGAGTACCCCGCGTTCTCGGCCGCGGTCGAGCGACAGTTCGCCGACACCGTCACCGCCGAGGACCACGCCGCCTACCGCACCATCACCGAGCTCGACCGCACGCTCGCGGTCTTCGATGGCAGCGAGATCGTCGGCACGACGGACTCGGTGCCGTTCACGATGACCGTGCCCGGCGGCGCCCAGCTCCGCTGCGCCGGCGTCACCTCCGTGGGGGTGCGCACCACGCACCGGCGACAGGGCCTGCTCGCGGCGATGATGCGGCGCCAGCTGGACGACCTGGCCGCTCGCGGCGAGCCGCTGGCCGCCCTGCTCGCGTCCGAGAGCGGCATCTACGGGCGCTTCGGCTACGGGGCCGCCATCCCGACCGTCGCGACATCGATCGACCGGCACGCCGCGCGCTTCGCCACGCCGCCCGCACGCCAGCCGATCCGCCTGCTCGACGCCGCCGACGCCGTGGCGGCCGTGCGGAGGGTGTACGAGCGGGTGCAACCCGGGCGGCCGGGGATGCTCGCGCGCCCCGCGGCGTGGTGGCCGTTCTGGTTGGGGCGCGACCCCGAGGGCTCCCGGGACGGCTACAGCCGCCGCTACCACGCCGTGCTCGGCGACCGCGGCTACGTCGTCTACCGGGTCAAGCCGGGCTGGACCGACAACGTCCCCGACGGCCGGCTGCGGGTCGGCGAGCTCGTCGCCGCCGATGACGAGGCCTACGCGGCGCTGTGGCAGTTCGTCTTCGACGTCGACCTCGTCACGACGATCGAGGCCGAGCTCCGGCCGGCCGACGAGCTGCTGGGCCTGCTGCTCGCCGAGCCGATGCGCCTGCGGGTCAAGGGCGGCGAGCCGTTCTACCTGCGGCTGGTCCGCCTTCCCGAGGCGCTCGAGGCCCGGCGCTACGACGCCGCGGGGACGCTCGTGGTCGACGTCCGGGACGGGGTGTGCCCGGCCAACGACGGCCGCTGGCGCCTGGAGGCTGGGCCCGACGGCGCCAGGTGCACCCGCACCGACGGCGACGCCGACCTCGCCCTGGACGTCCGCGACCTCGGCGCGGCGTACCTCGGCGGCGAGCGCTTCTCGCGCCTCGCCAGAGCCGGTCGGGTCACGGAGTCAACCCCCGGCGCCGTGCGGCGCGCCGACACGCTGTTCGCCGTCGACGCGCCCCCCTGGAACCCCTTCGAGTTCTGACCTGGCCGCCTAGACGATCCGCTCGACGATCCGGGCGCCGCGACCCTCGCAGACGTCGCATCTGGTCGTGAAGCTCTCCTGCAGCCCCTGGCTGACGTTCTTGCGCGTCATCTGCACCAGGCCGAGCTTGGAGATCTCCATGACCCGTGACTTGGTCTTGTCGCGCGCGAGCTCGCGCTTGAAGCGCTTGAGCACCTCGTCGCGGTTGGCGGCGACGAGCATGTCGACGAAGTCGATGACGATGATCCCGCCCATGTCACGCAGGCGCAGCTGGCGGGCGATCTCGTCCGCGGCCTCCAGGTTGTTGCGCAGGACCGTCTCCTCGAGGTTGCGCTCACCGACGAACTTGCCGGTGTTGACGTCGATGACCCACATCGCCTCGGTCTTCTCGACGATGAGATAGCCGCCGGACTTCAGCCACACCTTGCGCTCCAGCGCCCGGCGGATCTGGTTGGTGACCTCGTAGGCGTCGAAGATGTGGTCGTCGCCGCTGTGGACCGCCACCTTGTCGACGAACTCGGGGCTGACGTCCCCGAGGTAGTCGCGGACCTGGGCGGCCAGCTCCTCGGAGTCCACGATGAGCTCGGAGTACTCGGGCCCGAACACGTCGCGGATCACGCGGATCACGAGGTCGGGCTCGGAGTACACCGGCTCCAGCGGCTTGGCCTGCTCGGCCTTCTGGGTGACGCTGTCCCAGATGCGCACGAGCCGCGCGACGTCGCCCTCCAGCTGCTCACGGGTCGCACCCTCGGCGGCGGTCCGTACGATGAGCCCGAAGCCCTCGGGGCGGATGCCCTTGAGGATCTTGCGCAGCCGCTCGCGCTCGTCGTCGGTCAGCTTGCGGCTGATGCCGAGCATGCCGTCGCCGGGGCCAGGACGCAGTAGCGGCCGGCGACCGACAGGTGCTGGGTCAGCCGGGCGCCCTTCGTGCCCATCGGGTCCTTGGTGACCTGCACGAGCACCGGCTGGCCCGGCTTGAGCGTCTGCTCGATGCGGGGCAGCTCGCCCTCGAGGTCGGCCTCGTCGTAGTTCACCTCGCCGGCGTAGAGCACGCCGTTGCGGCCCTTGCCGATGTCCACGAACGCGGCCTCCATGCCGGGCAGGACGTTCTGCACGCGCCCCAGATAGATGTTGCCGACGTAGGAGACGTCCGAACGGCGGGTGACGTAGTGCTCGACGAGCTGGCGCTCCTCCAGCACCGCGATCTGGGTCCGCTCCTCGCCGACCGTCACGAACATCCGCCGCGGTGGCCCTTCGGTGACCGATCGTCTGGTCTCCTCGCTGACCCCGCCGAGCGGCCGGCGGCCGCGCGCTGGTGCCGCGGCCGCCCGTGCGCGCGGGCTGCGCGTCCCGCGGGTACCGCGGGCCCCGGCCTGCAGTCGCGTGGGGCCGGCGGTCCCCTCCGTCGTCTGGTCGGTCTCGGCGTCTGCGTCGATGGACTCGGCGGTTCCCGCCTCGGCCGGCGCGTCGACGTCGACGTCGACGTCGACGTCGGCGCTGGCGTCGGCGTCGGCGTCAATTTCGGCTGCCACTGGCGACCGGCCGCGGCCGCCGCGACGGCCGCGGCCACGGCCGCGGCCCCACCGGCGCGACGACCGACCCGGTCGCTCCTCGCCCTGGGCCTCGGCGGTCGCAGGGCATCGCCGTCGGTCGTTGCGACGGCCTGCGCGGCGGTGGCAGGGTCCGCGACCGCCTCGTCGGCCTGTTCCGCGCCGTTCCCATCCACGTCGGCCTGCGCGACGGCGTCGTCGTCGGTGTTGGTCGGGGGCGAACAACCACGAACAGTCCCTGACGGTGCGCCGGTGACGGCGGCCTCATCGAACGCCGGCTCGGCGGCGCGCCGGCGCCGGGTGCGTCGGCGCGGGCGTCGTGGTCCACCGCCGGCCCGCCGCCGCCGTCGTGGCCGGTGCGGCCGCCCCGAGCCGTCTCCGAGCGCGCCATGCCCGCCCGCCGCCGGCGCCGCCGGCGCCCGTGTCGTCGTGCGGGGCGTCCCCGGCCGCCGCGGCCGCCGTGGGCGCGGGGCCCGCCTCGGCCACGGCCGCGGCGGCGGAGCCCGCCTGGGCCACGGCCGGAGCGACGGGGTCCGCCTCGGTCGCGGCCGGCGCGGCGGGACCCGCCTCGGCCGCCGACACGCGCGGCTCGGGCAGATGCGCCGCGGCCTGGTGCGCCGCGGCGGGAGCGACGTCCGCACCTGCCGCGCGGTTGCGGCGCAGCCGCGTGCGGCTGCGCCGAGGCTCCGCTGCCGGGTCGGCGGGGAGACGGGATCGTTGGTGCCGGGAGTCTGGTCGGTGTCGGTCACGGACGGTGCCTTTGGACGGTGGGCTGCGGCGGCTCGATGAGCTCGCCGGACAAGGCCTCGTACAGGCCCTGCGGAGCCGGCCTGCCCTGCGCGACGCGGGTCACGAGGACGGGCTCGGGAAGATCGGGATCGGTCTGGCGGAGCGCCAGGTCCACCTCGGTCGGGCGGACGGCGACCGCCGCCACGTCGCGGGGCAGGTGCTCGGCGTGGTGCAGCGTCAGCGCGCAGGCGCGCGCGTCACAGCAGGAGATCTGGGCGATGGCGGGGCGCAGGTCGACCTCGACGGGGTCACCCTTGCGAGCCCGCGCGACCGGCAGCCGCTCCGCCGCCGAGACCGCCGCAACCGCGGCGTCGAGAACGGTGCCCGCCGGGTAGGCGACGTCCCAGCACGAGGCCCGCAGCAGCGACGCCAGCTTCGGCTCGCCGTCGGCGACCGCGACCGCGTGCCGGACCCCACCCTCGGGAACGCGTCGTTGAGCGCCGCGCAGGCCGCGGCGACGTCGATGGGGCCCGGCGAACGTCAGCTCGGCGTACTCGCCGGTGGAGGCGTAGCCCAGCGGCAGCGCGTCGGGGAAGCTCACCTTGGGATGTGGCGAGAAGCCCTCGCTGTAGGCGATGGGCAGGTCGGCGCGTCGCAGCGCGCGCTCCCACAGCCGACCGACGTCGAGCGCGGAGATGAACCGGATCCTGCCGGTCTTGGCGTACCTAACGCGGACCCGCACTGAAGATCGGTAGGTCCCGGTCTGGTGCTGCAGATCCAGCCCGGGGCACACCCCGCAGTCGTAGCAGGGGGTCCAGCGGCAGTCCTCCAGCTCGCTGCCCGCGTCGACCGCGTCGCGCCAGTCGGTCCAGAGCCAGTCGCGCTCCAGACCCGAGTCGAGGTGGTCCCATCCGAACACCTCGTCCTCGCCCCGCTCGCGGCGGGTGTACCAGGCGACGTCGACGCCGACCTCGTCGGCGGCGCGCATCCAGGTCGCGTAGTCGAAGCACTCGTCCCAGCCGTCGAAGCGCGCGCCGAGCTCGAAGGCCCGCCGCACGACCGCTGCCGCCACCGGTCGCCGCGGGCCAGCAGGCCCTCGACGACCCCGGGCAGGGGGTCGTGGTAGCGCAGGTTGACGTTGCGGTCGCCGGCGATGCGCCGCTTGAGCAGCCCCAGCTTGCGCTGCAGCTCCTCGGGCGCGTCCTGCGCCGCCCACTGGAACGGGGTGTGCGGCTTGGCACGAACCCGCCCACCGACACCGTGACCTTGTTCTTGCGGCCGTACTGCTTGCCCAACGCCGAGACCTTCAGGCCGAGCTCGGCGATGCCGAGCACGTCGTCGTCGGTCTCGGTGGGAAGCCCGATCATGAAGTAGAGCTTGAGGTGCCGCCATCCGTTGGCGAAGGCAGTCTCGGCGGTGCGCAGCATGTCCGCCTCGCTGACCATCTTGTTGATCACGCGCCGCATCCGCTCGGTGCCGGCCTCGGGGGCGAACGTCAGTCCCGTGCGGCGGCCGTTGCGGCTCAGCTCCTCGGCGAGCGTCACGTTGAACGCATCGACGCGGGTCGAGGGCAGCGACAGGCTCGTCGCGGTCCCTTCGTAGGCGTCGGCGAGGTCTCCGCACATCCCCAGGATGTCGGAGTGGTCGGCTGAGCTCAGGCTCAGCAGCCCGACCTCGTCGAACCCGGTCGCCTCGACCCCCGCGCGACCATCTCCTTGACCGTCTCCCGGAGCGCTCCCGCACCGGCCGGGTGATCATCCCGGCCTGGCAGAAACGGCAGCCACGGGTGCAGCCCCGGAAGATCTCCACCGAGTACCGCTCGTGCACCGTCTCGGTGAGCGGCACGAGCGTCCGCTTCAGGTACGGCCACGAGTCCAGGTCGCTGACGGTCCGCTTGGGCACCCGGTAGGGCGCCGCTGGCTGCCGCGGGAAGGTCCCCAGCGTCTGGTCGGCGTTGTACTCCGCGGCGTACCACGCGGGGACGTAGGCCCCCGGCACCTTGGCGAGCTCGGTGTACAGCCGGGACCGGTCCCAGCCCCGCCGACGCCACGCCTTGATGACGGCGTCGACCTCACCCACGAACTCCTCGCCGTCGCCCGCGCAGACCAGGTCGACGAAGGAGCCAGCGGCTCGGGGTTGAACGCGGCGTGCCCGCCGATGACGACGAGCGGGTCGTCGTCGCGGCGGTCCGCGGCGTGCAGGGGCACCCCGCCGAGGTCCAGGCAGCACAGCAGGTTCGTGTAGCCGACCTCCGCCGCGAGGCTGAAGGCGACGACGTCGAAGGCCCGCATCGGCAGGTGGTTCTCGAGGCTGAAGAACGGGATGCCCCGCTCGCGCATCACCGCCTCCATGTCCGTCCACGGTGCGTAACCGCGTTCGGCGACGGTGGTGGGGCGCTCGTTGAGCACCTCGTAGAGGATCTGCACACCCTGGTTGGGCTGGCCGACCTCGTAGGCGTCCGGGTACACCAGCAGCCAGGAGCTGTCGGTGCCGGTGTGGTCCTTGACCACGATGTTCCCCTCGCCGCCGACGTAGCGGGCGGGCTTGCGCACGCTCGTCAGCACGGGCTCCAGCCGGGGCCAGACCGAGTCGAGCGGCTGCTGAGGGTGGCTCGTCGTGCTCATCGGGGGGGACGGCCGAGCTGTCGGATCGTGAGCGGGTCGAGTGCGCGGCGCCCGGGGCGATGGCCACTCCGGGCACGGCGAGTGTAGCGGTCGCCCCGGGACGGCCCACCGCCGGCGGCCGGCGACGCCGTGCCGGCCGGCTTACGCCGGCAGCGGCCGAGCCGGGGTGTCCCGCCGCGCGTACAGCGGGTGGCGGGGGTGCCCGTCAGCGGTCAGCCCCAGGCAGCGTGCGCGCGCTCCCAGCGTGCGCAGGACCTGCCGGCCGCGCTGGTGGGCGACGGCGGCGGCTCCCCACGCCACGACGATCGTCTCGGTCGCCGCGACGGCGTCGGCCAACGCCGCGTCGTTGCGAGGACCGGCGGGGTCGGGGTGGCCGCGCAGGCGACGGGGATCACGGGCGCGCAGCGCGAACAGGTTGACCACCGTCAGCGCCCCCATCCCCCACCCGGCCGACAGCGCGAGGCACCGGCGGACGGTGGCGTCGTCGCCGGCGGCATCGGCGGTGGAAGGGTTGAGCAGGACCCACACCACCGCCGGGCCGTCCGCCCAACGGCGGTCCAGCCGGTAGCGGTAGGTCCCACACTCGCTGACGACCGCGCTGCGCTCCACGGGCGAGGTCAGCTGAAGCGGCGCATGTGGACGTTGAGCAGCAGCCCGATCATGAGGAACGAGCCGATGAGGCTGGTGCCGCCGTAGGACACGAACGGCAGGGGCAGGCCCGTGACCGGCATGATGCCGACGGCCATCCCCACGTTGATGAAGACCTGGAAGCCGAACACGGCGACGACGCCGCCGGCCAGCAGGGTGCCGAACGTGTCGCGCGACAGCGCCGCGATCCGGATGGCGCGCCACAGCAGGACCACGAAGGCGCCGAGCAGCAGCGACGAGCCGAGGAAGCCCAGCTCCTCGCCGACCACGGTGAAGATGAAGTCGGTCTGGTTCTCGGGGACGTAGGCGAGCTTGGTCTGCGTGCCCTCGAACAGGCCCTGCCCGGCGAGCTGGCCCGACCCGATCGCGATCTGCGCCTGGTTGACGGTGTAGACGTCGTCGGGGTCGGCCGCCTCCGGGTTGATGAACGAGGTGAGCCTGGCGACCTGGTAGTCGGCGAGCTTGTTGGACTGCAGCACGGCGACGAACGACAGCAGGCCGATGATCGCCAGGGCGATCATGAAGGCCACGCGCACGCGGGCCAGCAGGAGCACCCCGAACACGATCGCGACGAACACCAGGAACGTCCCGAAGTCCGGCTGGGCCAGGATCAGCGCCATCGGCAGCGCCGCGACGACGAGGGCCTCGACGAGGGCACGCAGCCCGAGCGCCTCCTCGCGCCGCTCGTGGAACAACGCCGCCAGCATGATGATGAGCGCGACCTTGGCCAGCTCGGACGGCTGGAACTGGAACCCGCCGATCACCAGCCACGCCTTCGAGCCGTTGATCACCTCGCCCTGCAGCAGGACAAGCCCCAGCAGGGCCAGGGAGCCGACGTACAGCAGCGGCGACCAGGCGCGATAGGCCCGGTAGTCGAACAGCGTCATCGCGACCATCCCGACCACGCCGACGCCCAGCGACACGAGCTGGCGGTTGACGTAGAACAGCGTGTCCAGCCCCTGCTGCTCGAGGCGGAAGAACGTCGCCGAGAAGATCATGAGCAGCCCGAAGCCCGACAGCGCGAGCGCGGACAGGACGAGCAGGGGGTCGAGGTGACGTGAGGGGGCGGACGCGCCGCGCCACTGCCGCTGCACGGCCTCGCGGGCCCTGCGGCCGGAGCGCTCGTCGTTGTAGGTGACCTGCGTCATCGCGACACCGGAGCGGGCATGCGGGCGCGGAGGCCAGGCGCCGCGCTCAATCCGTCGAGGCTCCCGGCTCGATCTCGGTCGTCTCCAGGCCGAGCAGCCCCTCGAGGATGCGCCGGGCGATCGGCGCCGCGTTGAGGCTCCCGCCGCCGCCCTCCTCCACCATCGTGACGACGACGTACTGCGGGTCGTCGGCGGGCGCGTAGGACGCGAACCACGCGAACGGCTGCTTGGGCTTGAACTCGGCGGTGCCCGTCTTGCCGGCGACCGGGACGGGGAAGTCGCCGAAGGTGGCCGCGGCGGTGCCCTGCGACGCCACCCGCTCCAGGCCATCGGCGATGACCCGCAGATGGCGCCGGCTGACCGGTAGCTTGCCCAGGACCTCCGGCTCGAGCGGCTCGGTGGTGCCGTCGGGCCTGGTGATCGCCGCGCCGAGGTGCGGCCGGTACAGGGTGCCGCCGTTGGCGATCGCCGCGAAGGCGTTGGCGACCTGCAGCGGCGTGGTCTGCACGTCGCCCTGACCGATGGACATGTTCACCGAGTCACCGCCGCGCCAGCTGCCGCCGTTGGCGCACAGGTCGGCGAACAGGTCGCCGGCGTAGCTGCCCTCGGGGGCGCGCTGCGCCTGGGTGCAGTACGACCTGCGGTTGTCCTGCCAGAACTCCTTCTTCCACTCGCGCCCCGGGATGACGCCGGCGCGCTCGCTGGGCAGGTCCAGGCCGGTGACCGCGCCCAGGCCCCAGGCCTTGGCCTGCTCGACGAGGCGCTCACCGACCTTGCCGCCGCCGTTCTCCTCGTCGGTCCACATGCGCCGGGCGAGCTCGTAGAACACGGTGTCGCAGGAGTCCTCAAGCGCCTGGTCGATGGTCATGAGCCCCATGTCGGCGGTCGTCCAGTTGCGGAACCGCTGGGAGGCCCAGTACCACTCCCCGGGACAGGGCAGCTCGGTCTTGGGCGTCATGTAGCCGTGCTCGAGTGCCGCCGCCGCCGAGACGACTTTGAACACCGAGCCGGGGGGATAGCTGGACTGGGCGGCGCGGTTGATCAGGGGCAAGTCGTTGGCCGGCTTCTGCAGCCGGTTCCAGTACTTCGAGCTCACCCCGCCGACGAACTTCTCGGGCCGGAACGTCGGGTAGGAGGCCATCGCGACGACGCCGCCGGTGGAGGGGTCGAGCACGACGGCCGCGCCGGCGGGTGCCTTGTAGGTGCCACCGCGGCCCGGGCCGGTGCCGGTGTCGCGGACCGAGCGGGCCTTGCGCACGCCGTGCTCCAGCGCGGACTCCACGAGCTTCTGGGCCTTGAGGTCCAGCGTCGTGGTCACGTCCGACCCGGGGGTGGGCAGGACGTCGGCGAGCTCGGCCACGACCTCGTTGCGGCGGTTCACCTCATAGCGGCGCAGGCCCTGCGCGCCCCGCAGGACGTGCTCGTAGCTGCGCTCCAGGCCGGCCCAGCCGATCGTGTCGCCGGGGCGGTAGTCCTCGTAGTCGGGGTCGGCGAGCTCCGCCTCGCTGATCTCGCCGAGGTAGCCGACCACGTGGGCGGCGGTGTCGCCGTGGGGGTAGTCGCGCACCGGCAGCGACTCGGCGTACACGCCGGGGAAGCGCGTCGAGCGGTTCTCGTGGAGGTACAGGACGATGTCCTGCGGCACGTCGACCGCGATCGGCTTGGGCTGCAGCGGGCTGACCCGCGAGTCGGCGATCTTGTCGCGGACGTCGGCCAGCGGCACGCCGAGAAGGTCGGCGACGTCACGGAGCACCGCGTCGGCGCGGTCGCCCATCTCCTCGGGCTGCACCGACACCACCATGGCGTAGCGGTTCTCCACGATCGGGCGGCCCTTGCGGTCCAGCAGGTTGCCACGGGGTGCCGTGACGCTGACCGAGCGCACCGCGTTGCCCTGCGCCAGCCCGGCGTAGCGTTCGCCCGCCATCACCTGCAGGAACCACAGCCGCGCGAAGAGCAGCACGAACAGGCTGACCACCAGAAGGCTCAGGAAGGTCAGACGGAGGCGCGTGCTCTCGAGCTGCGCCGCGGCCGCGGGTGCCTGCGAGGGTCGCACGGCGGCGACGCTACCACGGGCGGCTCGGTGAGCCGGCGGTCGCGGACGGCGTGTCGGACAGGGCGAAGCGGCGCGACAGCGCCGCCACCGGCCGGCACACCACCGGGCCGAGGACGAGGTTCCACACGGCCGACGCGACCGTGCCCTGCACGACCAGGGTGCCGGTGAACTGGCGCAGGTCCAGCAGGAGGGCGACGACCCCGTACAGCGCGAAGGCGACAGCTCCACCCCCGGCGGCGACGGCCGCCTCGCCCGCCAGCGCGGTGCCCGCGAGGTAGGGGCGCAGCCGTCCGACGCCGTCCCCGACGAGCAGCAGCACGAGCGCGGTCAGGCCGACCAGGGAACTGCCGCCCGACAGCAGGTCGCTGGCGAGCCCCGCGACGAAGCCGTAGCGGGCGCCCGTCTCCGGGCCGTCGGCGAGCGCGAACGCCACGACGGTCAGGGTGACGAGGTCCGCGCGCCAACCCGCGACGCTGAACACCGGCATCACGACGGTCTGCAGGAGCAGCGCCGTCACTCCGACCGCCGCCATCATCACCAGGCGGGGGGTCACCTGTCGGACCCGCCGCCTCCGCCGCCGGCGGGCGGCCTCGGCCGGGGACCTTCCGGCAGCGGCACCTGCTCGGACGTCGGCAGCTCGGTCGGCTGGCGCGGGAAGTCCAGCACCACCTGGACGGTGCTCAGGCGGGTGAAGTCGACGTAGGGGCGCACCCGCAGGAACCGGGTGGCAGGCCCGGCGCCCTCCTCCACGACGCCGACGGGGACGCCACCGGGGATCGACGTGCCGCTGAAGCGGGTCGTGACCACCTCGGCTCCAGCCTCGACCTCGGCCTCAGGGTCAAGGATGTTGAGCGTGAAGGGCTCGGCGCCGCTGCCGGTCAGCAGGCCCTCCTCGCCCGTGCCGGCGATGCGGACGCCGTACTGGGCGCTGGGGCTGGTCAGCAGCTCGACGCGCGCGTTGCGCGCCGTGACCTCGACGAGCTTGCCGACGAGCCCCGACTCGTTGAGGACGGCCATGCCGGGCGCGAGCCCGTTGTCGGCGCCGGCGTCGAGCAGCACCGACCGCTCCACCGAGCTGGGCGGCTGGGCGATCACCGAGGCGCCGGTCGTCGTGACCTGGAGCCGGTCGCGCATGCTCAGCTGCGCGCGCAGCTCGTCGTTCTCGCGCTGGAGGTCGGCGACGGACACCTGCTGGCGGCGCAGCTGCTCCACGTCGGCGCTCAGTGCCTCGTTGCGCTCGCGCAGCGAGCCCAGCTCGCGGATGGACCCGAAGAAGCCGCCGACGGGGCGCACCACCGTCGCGAAGCCCTCGGCGACGGGACCGAACACCGCCAGCGCTCCCCGCTGGACGGCGGCCACGGGGCCGCCCTCGCGCTGGCGGTAGTCCACGGTGAGCAGCACGAGGGACACGAGCACGAGCACCGCGAGCAGGGTCCGGCTACGACGACGATCGGTCATGGGAGGCCATCCGGCCATCGGTGGCTCAGTGGCGGTTGCTGGAGATGAGGACCTTCTTGAGGGCCTCGAACTCCTCCAGGCACTTGCCGGACCCGATCGCGACCGAGTGCAGCGGGGTCTCGGCCTGGTGGATGGGCATCCCCGTCTCGTGCTTGAGGCGCTCGTCGAGGCCGCGCAGCATCGCGCCACCGCCCGTGAGGACGATGCCCTTGTCCATGATGTCGGCCGCGAGCTCGGGCGGGGTACGGTCCAGGGTGTTCTTCACCGCGTCGATGATCGAGTTGACGGGCTCCTCGATCGCCCGGCGCACCTCCTCGGCGCTGACGATGACCGTCTTCGGCAGGCCGCTGACGAGGTCGCGCCCCCGGATCTCGGCATGGCTCTCGTCGGGCAGCGGGAACGCGCTGCCGATCGCCATCTTGATCTCCTCGGCGGTGCGCTCGCCGAGCATCAGCGAGTACTCCTTCTTCACGTAGTTGATGATCGCCTCGTCGAGCTCGTCGCCGCCGATGCGGATCGACGCGCTCGTGACGATGCCCCCGAGGGAGATCACCGCGACCTCGGTGGTGCCGCCGCCGATGTCGACGACCATGTTGCCGGCGGGCTCGTGGACCGGGAGGCCGGCGCCGATCGCGGCGGCCATGGGCTCTTCGATGATGTAGGCGGGAGGCCGGGCGCCGGCCTGCACCGACGCCTCCTGCACCGCGCGCTGCTCGACGCCGGTGATGCCCGAGGGGACGCAGACGACGAGCCGGGGCTTGTTCAGAAACGTGAAGTAGCGGCGCCGGTGCACCTTCTGGATGAAGTAGCGCAGCATCTTCTCGGTCACGTCGAAGTCGGCGATGACCCCGTCCTTGAGGGGCCGGATGGCGACGATGTGGCCGGGAGTCCGGCCGATCATGCGCTTGGCCTCACTGCCGACCGCGAGGACGGCACCGTTGTTGGTGTTGATGGCCACGACCGACGGCTCGTTGAGCACGATGCCGCGCCCCCGGACGTAGACGAGGGTGTTGGCCGTGCCGAGGTCGACGGCGATGTCGCGTCCGAAGATCTGCAGGACTCCGGACAGCGTCTGGCCCTTTGAGGACACGGAACTCCCTGCGGTGGCAGACGGGGAAGATGGGGGGGCGGTGGGCCAGGTCCGCGCCGGATCGGCGGCAGCGCAACGAGCCCGGCCCGCGGCAGTCTAACGCCGGACCGCCGCAGCCTCCTACCCGAAGGGGCAAGGCGGCTCGCTGGCCGGCGCGGGGACGGCGAAGTGCCGGCCGCGTTGCGCGACGCGGTGCACGGCGGCCCGAGGCGTGGCAATCAGCTTCGGTCTACGCCAGCTCAGCCACTCCCGGCGCCGGCGAGGAGTCCTGGCCATGTTCGCCGGCGGTCCGACGGAGCTCTGAGAACCCGCGCTGGGTCATCTCGAACGTCGACAGGACCTCAACCAGGAACGCCGATGCCGCGCCGGCGACTTTCTGCAGAGCCGCGTCATCGCGCGAGGTGAGCAGCGCCCCGGCCACGACCTCGTGGTGCACCTTGGCGAGATCCAAAAGACTCAGCCCGCTGGCCATCGCCTTGCGACCCAACTCGTAGGCGGCTTGCAGGCGGCTTTCCGTCCCTTCAAGCCGATAGGCGAGGAAGGCGAACTCGTAGTCCCGCCGAAGCCGCTCGAGGGCTGGCTGGCCGTTCCCGCCGTTGCCCGGCTGCGGCCCCGTCATGTGGGCCGGCTCAGATAGGAAAGGCCCTCGGCCGCGGTCAGCTCGTCCAGATGCGCCAGTCCTTCCTCCAACCCGAGTGCGGTATTCACGTTGGCCAGGTCCATCCCCAGCTGAACCATGGCGAAGGCGACGTCGGGCTGTATGCCGACGATCACTGTGACCGCTCCCTGCAGTCGTGCCATGTAGGCGAGGTTGCGCAGTGTGCGGGAACCGAAAGAGTCCATGACGTCCAAGGCGCCGACGTCGATG
>JAUJMQ010000069.1 GCA_030446775.1 Egibacteraceae bacterium | reverse complement strand
CGCCGAGCAACACGAGCCCCCCCACCGTGTCGGGCAGCACCCGCGTCGGCCAGCTCCTGAGCGCGAAGCCCGGGACCTGGGCCGGGACGCAGCCGTTCACCTTCGCGTACGCCTGGCGGCGCTGCGACTCCGACGGCGCCGCCTGCGCGCCGATCGCCGGCGCCACCGCGACGAGCTACCGCCTCACCGAGGCCGACCTGGGCGCCCGCATCCGCATCAACGTCGTCGCGACCAACATGGCGGGCACCGGAGAGGGCAACAGCGCGGCGACGTCGGTCATCACCCCGGCCGAGCCGCCCGTGGTTGTCACCGCCCCGAGCGTGTCCGGCGTCCTGCGCGACGGGCAGGCGCTCACGGTCGACAACGGGACCTGGAATGGCGTCGCCACGATCTCCTACAAGTACTCGTGGTGGCGCTGCGATGCCCTGGAGGCGGGCTGCAGCCCGATCTCCGGCGCCGTGGCGAAGACGTACACGCTCTCCCCGGCCGACGTCGACCGCCGCATCCGGGTCATCGTCACCGCCACGAACCCGGACGGCTCCGCGACGCACACGACGGCCGCCACCGACCTCATCGCGGTCAACCCGCCGGCCAACACGTCGCCGCCGACCGTCAGCGGCGTCACCCGCACGGGCCAGGTGCTGACGGCCAAGCTCGGCTCCTGGACCGGGACGCCGACGCTCGTCTATGCCTTCCAGTGGCTGCGCTGCGACGAGAACGGCGCCGGCTGCCTGCCGATCGACGGCGCCACGGCGAGCACCTACACGATCCCCGAAGCCGACCTCGGGGCGCGGATCGCGGTCCGGGTGACCGCGAGCAACCCGGGCGGCGCGGCGACGAAGGACTCCGCCGCGACCACGACGACGGTCACCCCCGCACAGCCGCCGGTCAACGAGGCGCTCCCGACCATCACGGGCGTTCCGCGCGACGGCGAGACCCTGACGTGGGGGAGCGGCAGCTGGACCGGGATCGCGACCATCAGCTACACGCGGCGGTGGCTGCGCTGCGACGGCGCGGGCGACGGCTGCGCGCCGATCTCCGGCGCCACGGCCACCACCTACCGCCTCACGGCCGCCGATGCCGGCCGCACCGTCCGCCTCGAGGTCATCGCCACGAACCCCGACGGGGTGGTGAGCGCCCGGAGCGCCGCGCTGGCGATCAGCGCCGCGCCGCCCGCCGTGACCCGCGAGCCCACGGTGACCGGGATGGCCCGCGACGGCCAGACCCTCACCCTCGCCACCGGCACCTGGACCGGCACGCCCGAGATCGCGTTCGCCATCCAGTGGGAGCGCTGCGACGCGAGCGGCGCGAACTGCGTCGCGATCCCCGACGCGCAGTCCGCCACCTACGTCCAGACGCCGCCCGACATCGGGTCCCGCATCCGCGCACGGGTGACGGGCACCAACGCGGCCGGCTCGGCCGCGACCTTCACGGCCATCGGCACGATCGTCGAGGCCGCGCCGCCGGTCGCCACGGCGCTGCCGGCCGTCAGCGGCACCGCCCGCGACGGCCAGCTCCTGACGGGCACCCGCGGCGCCTGGACCGGCACGGAGCCCATCGCCTACAACTGGCAGTGGCGGCGCTGCTCGCCCACGGGGCTCTCCTGCGTGAACATCCCGGGGGCCGACGACGCGACCTACCGCCTGACCCCCGACGACGTGAAGTTCACGATCCGGCTGCGCATCGAGGCGACCAACGTGCGGACCATGACGCCGGTTGAGTCGCCGCCCACGGCCGCGATACAGGCCGCCAAGCCGGTCCTCGTCACCGCTCCCGAGATCACCGGCGCCACCCGCGACGGAGAGACGCTCACCGCGACGGACGGCGAGTGGGACGGCACCCCGGTCATCGTCCACTCCTACCAGTGGGAGCGCTGCCCGCTGCCCGACGCCTGCGAGCCGATCCTGGGCGCCACGAAGAAGACCTACGTCCTGACCTCCGGCGACCTCGGCTCGCCCGTGCGGGTCCGCGTCACCGCCACCAACGCGGGCGGCTCCCTCGCCGAGTACAGCGCCGCCACCCAGCCGATCGCCACGGTCGCGCCGGCCAACACCGTCCTGCCGGCCATCACCGGGACCGCCCGCGACGCCGCGCTGCTCACCGCCTCGTCCGGGACCTGGACGGGAACCGTCCCGCAGGCGCGCAGCTATCGCTGGCGGCGCTGCGACGCCGTCGGGAGCGGCTGCGCCGACATCGCCGGGGCGACCGCGAGCACCTACCGGCTCACGGTGGCCGACGTCGGCTCGACGATCCGCGTCGTCGTCAGCTCGGCGAACGCCGCCGGCACCGTGACGGCCACCTCGGTGCGCACGCCGCTCGTGTCCCCCGACCCGCCGGCCAACGCCGTCCTGCCGGTGATCACCGGGGAGCCGCGCGACGGGCGCACGCTCAAGGCCGACCACGGGGAGTGGACCGGCACGCCCACGCTCGGCTACGCCTACCGCTGGCAGCGGTGCACGGAGACGCTCGGATCGCTCGAGTGCGCCGACATCGAGGGCGCGTCCAGCCCGACGTACACGCTGCGGACCGCCGACACCCAGCACCGCGTGCGGCTCGTCCTCACCGCCTCCAACGCGGGCGGCAACGCCTCGGCGACCTCCGCGCCGACCGGGGTCGTGCTGTCCAACCCGCCCGTCAACGTGGAGCTCCCGCGCATCGAGGGCGTCGTCCGCGACGGCGAGGATCTCACCGCGCAGCCCGGCACGTGGACCGGGGTCGTGAGCTTCGTGTACGCCTACCAGTGGCAGCGGTGCGACGTCCAGGGGGACAACTGCGGCGACATCACCGGCGCCACCGAGCGGCGCTACCGCGTGACCGCCACCGACGTCGGCGTCACCGTCCGCGTCGAGGTCATCGCCCGCAACGCGGGCGGCTCGGCCGCCGCCATCTCGCACGCCACCACGGTCGGCACCCCGCGCCCGCCGGCCGCGCTCGCGGTGCCGACGATCGCCGGCTACACCGGCATCGGCCAGGAGCTCACCTC
>JAUJMQ010000021.1 GCA_030446775.1 Egibacteraceae bacterium | reverse complement strand
CAGCGACACGGGCGTGCACGTGTGCACCTACCAGCCGGTCGCCGAGGGGTAGGTGGGATCTCGGCGGCGCCGTTGGTGCCCGCCCCGGACGGGGCTGCTGCGTTCTCGTACAGGCCGATGAGCTCCGTTGGCGGGTGAGCGTATGTGGCGCCCTGCTGGCCGCCGTCGTGCAGGCGCGCCTGGACGGCCATTCGCGCTGAGACTCAGCATCGAGGATGGTCGTGCCGCCTCCGACGGTTCAGGCCGGCAAGGCGCGAAGATGGCACGGAACGGTCAAGCGAGAACCGGTCAAGGGGGAAGGGTGCGCAGCGTCCTGCGCCCCGGCGCGTGGCTGGCTGGAGGGTTCGTGGCTGGCCTGTCGTGGGCGCTGCTGGCGACCGCCGGCCCGCGGTCGCCGGCGTCGGCCGGTGGCGCATCCTCCGAGGCCGCGGCTCCCACAGCGTCGGCCACGCTGGGGTCGCCGCCATCGCCGTCGCCCGCTGCGCCGGCCCCCGAGCCGCCCGAGCAGCGGGACCCGTCCGCCGTAGAAGGGCTGTTGACGTTCCGCGGGAACGCCACGCGCAGCTACTACGGCGAAGGGCCGGTTCCCACCGACCCGACGGTCGCCTGGACCTACCCGCGCAGGGCCATGTGCTCGGACTCGACCGTCGGCGGCCACACCAAACAGTGGTGCGGCACCGGCTGGACCGGTCAGCCGGCGGTGTTCCAACGGGACGGGCGCACCTGGCTGGCGGTCGGCGCGTACGACCGCAAGCTGCACTTCCTCGACGCCGACTCCGGGGTGCCGCTGCTGCCGCCGTTCGCGACCGGCGACATCATCAAAGGGTCGGTCACCGTCGATCCCGACGGCTTCCCGCTCGTGTACAGCGGCTCGCGGGACGACGAGTACCGGATCGTCGCGATCGACGGAGCCGAGGCGCGCCAGCTGTGGTCGCTATCCGCCGACGCGGTGTCCCCGACGCTGTGGAACGACGACTGGGATTCGTCGGGGCTGGTCGTCGACGTCCACCTGTTCGTCGGTGGGGAGAACAGCCAGGTGCACGTCGTCAAGCTCAACCGCGGCGACGACGAGGCTGGCCGGGTGACCGTCGACCCACGGCTCGTGTTCCACGCGCCCGGGTGGGACGACGAGCTGCTGGCGGACGTGGGTGACTCCAACGTTTCCATCGAAGGCTCGGTCACCCTCGTCGGCGACACGCTGTACTTCGCCAACTCCGGTGGCCTGGTGCAGGGCTGGGACGTGTCGGGCCTGGACGGCGGCACGCCCGAGCGGGTGTTCCGCTTCTGGACGGGCGACGACACCGATGCCACCGTCGTCGCCGACGAGGAGGGGATGCTCTATGTGGCGTCGCAGTGGGAGCGGCGCAACGCCCGCGGCCGCAGGGTCGGGCAGGTGATCAAGCTCGACCCGTCTCGCCCGCGCGACCCGCTCGTGTGGTCGGTCCACGACACGGGCGACGACCTCGCCGGCGTGTGGGCGACACCAGCGCTGCACGCCGACGTGCTGTACGTGCCGACCCACGGCGGCCAGCTGCTCGCCATCGACGGGCGGACCGGCACGGTGCGGTGGCGCAAGCAGCTGCCGGGTCCGGTGTGGAGCTCCCCGGTCGTCGTCGACGACGTGCTGATCCAGGGCGACTGTTCGGGGACGCTGTCCGCCTACGACCTGACCGACACGGCCGTCGAGCCGCCGACGCTGTGGCAGGTCAGTCTCGGCGGGTGCATCGAGTCGACGCCGGCGGTGTGGCGCGGCGGCATCTACGTGGGCACCCGCGCCGGCTTCGTCGTCGGCGTCCGCTCAGGTCGTGCGACGCGCCGTTGAGGGCTGGGACAGCGGCCGAGGGGACGCTCGCTGACATGGCGGTCACCGGTCGCGCGGCGGGCGCCGTCGCCGCGTCCACACCAGCCCCGTGACCACCATCGTCCGACACCCGCAGCGGCCGCGGGAGGCGCTGGAACCAGCCGGTCACCGAGCGGTGGGTCCACCAGCAGCAGATCAGGCAGTCCGTCCGTCGTCCCGGGCCCGCCCGAGCGCAGCGGGACCGTGCTGGCGTCGCGGTCGGGCTGGAGGTTCGTCGAGGCCCCGGTTCAGCCGGCTGCCGCGTCGGGCTGCCCGGCCAGACCCTGTGGCGCACGGGCGTCCGCATGCTCAGCCGCGACCAGGTCAAGGCGGATGCTCACGTGCAAGGCGATCCCGCGGTCGTCGCGGCGGTGTGCGGACATGCGCGGGGCAGTCGTGCGCGACCTTGAACCGGCATAGGAGCCGCCGTACGTCACGGCCAGAGCCGGCGGGCGCGCCGCGCGAGGTCCGCGCGGAACGCGCGGACCGAACCGCCTTGCAGCACGCCGTCGGTCACCACCGGCTCGCCGCCGACGAGCAGGTGGCGCGCCCGCCGGTCCGGGCCCAGCACGAGCCCGGCGACCGGGTCGGGCGCGTCGTCGAGATCCTCGCCCGCCCACACCGCCATGTCGGCACGGTAGCCGGGTTCGAGCCTGCCGATGTCACGCCGACCCAGGCAGGCGGCGCCCCCGGAGGTGCCCAGCGCCAGCGCGTCGGCGGGGGAGAAGGCGTCGGCCCGTCCGGCCCGCTGCCGCGCGGTGTACAGCGACTGGCGCAGCCCCGGGTACAGCCCACCGACCTCGGTGCACGCGGCCCCGTCCACGCCGACCCCGCCGGGGGCGCCCGCCGCGACGAGGTCGGTCACCCGGCACATGCCGGCCGCCAGGCGGCCGTTCCACGACGGGCAGTGAGCGACGCCCGTCCCCGCCTCGCCCAGGCGCTTGACCTCGTCGTCGTCGAAGTGGATGCCGTGGGCGACCCAGACGTCCTCGGCGATCCAACCGAGGTCGTCGAGCACCTCGACGGGGCGCCGGCCGAACCGCTCCAGGCAGTCGCGCTGCTCGTCGAGGGTCTCGGCGAGATGAGTGTGCAGGCGCAGGCCGCGCGACCGGGCCAGCGCCGCCGACTCGCGCAGCAGCTGCGGCGAGACGCTGAAGGGGCTGCAGGGAGCCACCGTGACCGTGATCGTCTCGCCGTCGTGCCAGCGGTCGGCGACGCGCTCGGTGGAAGCGAGGATCGCGTCGATGTCCTCCACCACCTCGTCGGGGGGCAGGCCGCCGGCGGACCGGCCGAGGTCCATGGAGCCCCGGGCCAGGTGGAGGCGGATCCCCACGATCCGCGCCGCCTCCCCGATCGCGTCGAACACCGAGTCGTCGCCACGGGGGACCACGTAGTGGTGGTCGGCGGCGGTCGTGCAGCCGGTCAGCGCGAGCTCGGCCAGCCCCGCGAGCGCGGCGGCGTGCACGTCGTCGACCGACAGCCGGGCCCACACCGGGTACAGCTCGGTCAGCCAGCCGAACAGGTCGCAGCCGACCGCCCGGCCGCGCGTCATCCACTGATACAGGTGGTGGTGGGTGTTGACGAGCCCGGCCGTGACGATCGCGCCGCCGCAGTCGAGCACGGTGTCGCCCGGTTCGCGCGCCACGTCGCCGACCGCCTCGATGAACCCGTCGCGGACGGCGACGTCGCCGGGCCAGCGGGCGCCTCGAAGGACCAGCCTCACGCCGCCGCCGGGGGTTTCGCCGCGCCGCCCCGCCGGTGCACCATGCGCGGAGTATCCGGGCGATCAACGGCTTGTCAATGACGGCGGCGTGCAGGCGATGCCTCGCGCGTCGCCCGCGGGAGAGAGGCGTACATGGACCTCGACACGGCGCTGGAGCGCCTTCCGAAGGTGGAGCTGCACTGCCACGTCGAGGGGACGATGCGCCCCGCGACGGTGGTCGACCTCGCCCGGGCGAACGGCGTCGCGTTGCCCACCGAGGACCCCACCGAGCTGTACCGCTACTCTAACCTCGACACGTTCCTGGAGGTGTTCTGGCTGGTGCAGTCCACGCTGGCCGACCGGGGCGACTGGGCGCGGCTGGCCTACGAGAGCGTCGTCGACGGCGCCGAGCACGGGCTGGTGTACCGCGAGACGTTCTTCACGCCTGCCCGGCACCTCGACGCCGGCCAGGACCTGCGCGACATCGTCGCGGGGCTCGCCGAGGGGCTCGAGGCCGGGGAGCGGGAGACCGGCGCGCGGGTGGCGCTCATCGCCGACATCGACCGCGCCTACGGCGGTGCCGCCGGGCTGGAGATGGTCCGCCGGCTCGTCGAGCTGCGCCGCGACGACTGCTCCGGCGCCGAGCGGGTCCTCGGTGTCGGCCTGGACTCCACCGAGGTGGGCGTCGATCCGACCGACTTCGCCGAGGCGTTCGAGCTCGCCGGGCGCCAGGGGCTGCGCCGCACGTCGCATCAGGGCGAGGAGACCCCACCGTCGTTCATCGCGGCCGGTGTCGACGTCCTCGGCTGCGAGCGCATCGACCACGGCCTGTCGATCCTCGCCGACCCCGAGCTGACCCGGCGGCTGGCCGACGAGCGCGTGCCGCTGACGGTGTGCCCGAACTCCAACATCCGCATCGCCAACCGCGTCGAGCGCCTCGAGCTGCACCCGTTCCCGGCCATGCGGGCGGCGGGGCTGCTGGCCACCCTCAACACCGACGACCCGGCGCTGACCGACCTCGACCTGGGCTACGAGTACCGCTCGGCACAGCAGGCGTTCGGCTACACGTGGGACGACATGGTGACGGTCGCCGCCGACGCCGCCGACGCGACGTGGCTGGACCCCTCCGAGCAGCAGGCGCTCCGCCGGCGCATCCTCGACGAGGGCGACCGGCTCAGACCGGACGCGCCGTGACGGCCTCGCCGCCGGCGGGCAGCCGGCGGCCCGGCCGCCTCCACGCGGACAGGTCGCGGTCGAGCAGCGCCTCGAGCCGGGCGATGTCCGCGGCGTAGGAGCGGGTGAGGTCGGCCTTCAGCTGCGGGCACAGCGTCGGAGGCATGTCCCCGTCGGCCACGGAGACGTTGGGGCGCATACTCGTGTCGGGCACGAACGAGTCGTCGACGCCCAGGAAGCGGAAACACCCCTGCAGCGCACCGACGGGGTCGGCGACGAAGTCGTCGTAGAGCAGGACGTGGATGCGCTCGGCGGGGAAGATCTCGAGGTAGCGCTCGAGCTGCCGGCCGTAGAACCCCATGGCCCGGTAGTGCCACAGGTGCTCCCATCCCCCACGGATGCGCGCCCGCTCGGCGCGGAGCGCCTCCCCGAAGTCGCCGAGCGGCTCACGCCCGTCGCGGCGCGCGTGCAGGAACGCCGAGTAGGCGCGATGAACCGGATGGCGCAGCACCGCCACGAGCTTGACGTGGGGGACGCAGCCGCGGATCCGGTCGGGGACGCGGGGGTCGTACAGGTACAGCGGCGAGGCCTCGCCGGCGGCGTGCTCGCCGGCGATGCCCTCGAACAGGGCGCAGTAGGCGTCGAGGTCGGTGATCGACAGGCGGTTGATCGTCTCGTCGTCACCGGGCCCTCGATACGCCGGTCGCCCGCCTTCGAGCGCGAAGAAGTTCGTCTCCTTCAGCTCGCTCATCGCGACGCGGGGATGCTGGCGCAGGTAGTCGTACAGCGCCGTCGTGCCCGACTTGGCGGCGCCGATGACCAGAAAATCAGGCAGGCGCACGCCACCTCCTCGACGACTCTTCGACGCCGTCGACCCGGCCGACACCAGCCGGCGGGCCTGACGGCCCCGGATCGGTCCGGTCAGGCGGAGTCCTCGCCGCCGGCGGTCTTGCGGCGCAGCGCGTCGGGCTCCGAGCCGAGGTCGGCGTCGCCGCCCAGGTCCGCCTCGCCGAGGTCACCGCCGCCGGCTCCCGGACCGGGGAACCCGGCGACCGCGCCGCCGGGGGCGCCCATCCCGGCGCCGGGCGTCGCGGCGTCGGTGGTCCGCTCCGGCCCGGGCTGCCCGCCGGAGCGAGCCGGCTCCTCGGTCACATCGCGTTCGTCGCTCACGGGCCTCTCCGATCGCTGCCGCAGGAGGTCGGTACGGACGCCCGCGTCGCGAGGGTTGCCGGGAGGGCGGACGTGGCCTGGCCGTACCCGTGTCGACGTGCCGGAAACCGACGGCGACGGCGGCGGCCGGCGGCACCGCTAGCCTGACTGCCAATGATGCGCTGGGGGATCCTGGGGCCGGGCGGCATCGCGAGCGGTGCGCTCGCGCCCGCGATGCGCGCCGCCGGCCACGACCTCGCGGTGGTCGGCTCGCGGTCGCTGACCCGCGCGCAGGCGTTCGCCGCGAACCACGGGGTGCGCCGGGCCCGCGGCTCCTACGCCGAGGTGCTCGACGCCCGCGACGTCGACGCCGTCTACATCGCCCTGCCCAACGACGGCCACGAACCGTGGGCGGTGGCCGCGCTGGAGGCCGGCAAGCACGTCCTGTGCGAGAAGCCCCTGGCACCCGACGCCGCCGCGGCGGGTCGGATGGCCGCAGCGTCCGCAGCCTCAGGCTGCCTGCTGATGGAGGCGGTCATGGCCCGGTTCCACCCGCGGACCCGGGCGCTGCTCGACATCGTCGGCGACGGTGGCATCGGGCGGCTGCGGACGGTCTGGGCGTCGTTCGCCTTCCCGATGACCGATCGGGCCAACTTCCGCGCGGCGGCCGTCACCGGCGGCGGCGCACTGCTCGACGTCGGCGTGTACGGCGTGTCGATGTCGCGCTGGCTGGCGGCAGACGAGCCCGACACCGTGCGGACGCTGCGGCGGGTGTGGCCGACGGGCGTCGACGCGACGACGGCCGCGCTGCTGGGCGTCCCGTCGGGGGCGACCGCGTCGGTGCACGCGTCGTTCGAGACGGCGCGGCACCAGACCCTGGAGGTGGTCGGCACCGAGGCGACGTTGCGGGTGCCCCAGCCGTTCACGGCCGGGCCGGACCGCGACGCCGAGATTCTCCGCGACGCCCAGGTCGTGGGGGCGTGGCGGGCCAACCCCTACCAGGAGATGGTCGAGGCGTTCGCCGCCGCGGCCACCGAGGACGTCCGTCGCCCCTGCCGGTCACCGACGCGGTCGCCACCGCGACCGTCCTCGACGCGATCCGCGACGCCGGCTGACCGCGACCGGGCCGCCGCTACGATCCGCCGCCGCACCCCGTCGAGCATCCAGGAGCGCACATGGCCACCTTCGTCGCGTTGTACGACAAGCCGTCCGACGCCGAGGGCTTCGAGGAGCACCTGCGCTCCACCCATCTGCCGATCGTGCGTTCGTGGCCCGGTGTGACTGCGGTGCGCACGCGACGGTTCTCGGCGACCCCACGCGGCGGGGAGCCGGCCTACCATCTCATCGTCGAGGCGGACTTCGTCACCGACGAGGAAATGGCGGCGGCGCTGCGCAGCGAGTCGGGCGCGGCCTCGGCGCGCGACGCGATGGCCATGGCCGAACAGTTCGGCGTCACGCCGACGATGATGCTCGGCACCGACCTCCCCGGCGCCTAGAGCCTGTCTTGCGAAGGGAGTCGTCGGACCCGAGCGGCCCGGCGTCTGAGGTGCGTGCTAGCCCAGACGCGCCTGCTCCTGCGGTCCCGGGCTCCAGGCGGTCCGCAGCGCCTCCGGTAGCCCCCAGCGGCCGAGCGCGGTGAGTCGGCGGTCGTCGTCGACGGCCCCGAGGGCCTGCCACAGCCGGACGACCGTGCCCAGCGCCTCGGTGACCGCTGCGCGGTCCTCCCCGGTCAGCCTCGCCGCAGGGATCTCGGGGACCGTGGTGAGCAGGTGGACGACGGCCTCCGGCTCGGCGCTCTGACCGACGTCGCCGAGCACGAGACCGATCACCGCCCCCGCCCAGTCGGCGGGCTCGAGCACCGCCCAGGCGGCCTCCGCCTCGGGATCCAGCGGTGCCGCCGTCGCGGGCTGCACGACACCCGCGGCCAGGGCGCACCACAGGTCCACGTCGTCGGTGGGAAGCGCACCGGCGTCCAGCCCGGACGCGGCGAACAGCAGGTCGTAGGGCGCCAGCGCCAGGCCGGCATGGGAGCGCAGCCGGCCGGCGGCGGCGGTCAGCTCGGGCAGCGGGACGCTGCGGTCGCGGCCGTCGAGGGCCGCGTCGACGAGCGCCCACGTGTCGGGCCCGCCCTGGTCGCCGGCGAACGGGTCGCCGACTTCCGCGGCGGCTGCGGCGGCCGCTGCGCTCCCGGCGGCCGCCGGGTTCTCGTCGTCCTCCGACTCGCGCCCGTACTGATCGGGGATCGTCCCCCAACCGAAGAGCGGGACCGGGATGTCGGGCTCCTCGCCGTACACGGCGACCGCGTCGACCCCCGTGTCCTGCACCAGGCAGTCGTGCAGCCACCCCTCGCCGAGGTCGAACGTGTAGCGGAAGCGCACGCCGGGCCGCAGCCCCGCCTCGCCGAGCGTGAGCTCGTCGCTGTCCTCGACGTCCGGGTCGTCGGCCTCGCCACCGGGCGTCAGGCGCCGCCCCTCGAGGCCGAACTCGTGCAGCGGCGTGAGGTCCCAGCGGCCGAACGCGACGTCGACGGCTTCGGCCAGCTCGGCGAAGGCGTGGTCGGCCGACGCCAGCAGGATCCGCCCGGGAGCCGGGCGCAGCGGCGTTCCCGCCCGGCCGAGCAGGTCCACGCGGATCGTCATCCAGTCGGCCACGACGGGCTGCCTCCCGCTGGTGCGGCGAAGCGGGCACGCTACAACCGACGGGGTCCGGCTGGCGTCCCGGGCGAGGCGTAGCCTGTCGGTGGTGGAACGGGTGCGCGCCGTCACCGGCCGAGCCGTGGCGGTTTCCGTCGCGGCGGTGTGCCTGCTGCTGCTTGGCGCCGGCCCCGCCGCCGCGCACGGCCGCGGCTCGCAGGCGACGAACTTCCGCAGCGAGATCACCGCGGCCCCGGAGCTGCAAGGGGTGACCTGGCAGGTCCACGGCGCCGACGAGTACCTGGCGGTGACCAACACGACCGACGCCGAGCTCGTCGTGGAGGGGTACGACGGTGAGCCCTACCTGCGGATCGGGCCCGACGGGGTGTTCGCCAACCAGGCGTCAGCCGCGACCTACCTCAACGCCGACCGGCACGCCGAGGTTGGTCCGCTGCCGTCCGGCGTCGGTGCCAACGAGCCCCCCCGTTGGGAGAAGGTCGCCCAGTCGCCGAGCTACGCCTGGCACGACCATCGGATCCACTTCATGGGAATCGGCGTGCCGCCCGCGGTGACAGACCCTGGGACCGAGACGCTCGTGCAGTCGTGGACGGTGCCGTTCACCCTCGGCGACCGGGCCACGCAGGTCAGCGGCGAGCTCCGCTGGGTGCCCGGCCCGACCCCGTGGCCGTGGATCGCCGGGGCACTGATCCTCACCGCTCCCGCGGCGCTGGGGCTGGCGCGCCGCAGCGACACCGGAGCCGGATGGGTGCCGGCGCTCGCACGGCCGGCGGCGGTGGTGCTCGGTGCGGTGGCGCTGGTCAACCTGACCCACCTCGTCGACGACGTCCTCGCCGTGCCGCAACCCGCCGCGACGAAGGCGCTCGCCGCAGCCCAGACCGCGCTGTTCGTCGGCATCGCGCTGTTCGGGGCGCTGCGCGGCTGGCAGGGTCGCGACGGCGCGTTCACCGCGCTCGGTGTCGGCGCGGGAGCGCTGCTCACCGGCCAGGGACTGCTGTACTTCTCGGTGCTGACGGCCTCTCAGACCGCCAGCGTGCTGCCCGACGCCGTCACGCGCGCGGCCGTCGCCCTGTCGCTGGCGCAGGCGCTGCCCGTGTGGGCGGTCGCTTTCGCCGGGAACCGGCGCCTCGCGGCGCAGGCGCCGCCGGTCACCGAGCCCGCGGTCGTCGGCTGACCGTCCCGGTTGCGCCTGCCGCAGCAGGGTTGGTCACCACTGTGTGACCAACCCTGCTTGCAGGCTCGTCGGCGACGGTCTGCTCGGCGTTGGTTGGCGCTGGGTGTCGGACGGTCGCCGGACCCGCACCCGGGGGCCTCGCTAGGGTGGGGCCGGTGAGCGCCATCGACCTCGTCGTCACCGACCTCGACGGCACCCTGTGGGACGCCGACGAGCGGATCCACGAGCGTTCGCTGGCGGCCCTGCGCGAGCTGGAGACCCGCAGCGTCCCTCTCCTGGTCGCCACCGGCCGCCGGCCCCGCAGCGCGGCGGCCGGGCTTGCCAGGGAGGGCCTCACGCCGCCCGCGGTCCTGCTCGACGGGGCGATCGGCAAGGACCTCGCCACCGGGCGGGTGTTCCACGAGGCCGGCTTCGCGCCGGCCGACGCGGTGCGCGTCCTGGACGCCTTCGAGTCCGCGGGGCTGTCGCCGTGCGCCTACGTCAGCCGTCCCGACGCCGACGTCGTCGTAGGCCCGCAGCCCTCCAGCTCCCCACGCCACCTCGACTTCGTCGGGCGCTGGCTGGCGTTCGGGGACGTTCGGGAGGTGGCGCAATCGGAGCGGGTCCTGGCCTTCGGGATCGTCGGCCGCGACTCGGCGTCGCTGTGGGAGGTCGCGGCGACCGTCGGCGAGGTGGCGGAGGCGGCCGTCGCGCGCGACCCGTTCTTCGGCGGCGCGACGCTCATGGTCCGCCCGCCCGGGATCAGCAAGTGGGAGGGCGTGCTGGCGTTCTGCGACGAGCAGGGCCTGGACGCCGGCCGCGTGCTGGCGCTCGGCGACGGCGAGAACGACGTGGAGCTGCTCACAGGGGCAGCCGTCGCCGTCGTGGTCCGCGACGGCTGCGAGGCGGCGCTCGCGCTCGCCGACCACGTCATCGAGCCCGCCGCGACCGGAGGATGGGGCGCGGTGCTCGACCTGTGCTGACCCGGTGCGGCGGTTGGGCCGGGGCACGCACGGGAACAAGCGCGGCCTGCCGTTCGACCAAGGAGCCCCACGATGTCGGACCCCCAGTCCAACACCCCCGACGAGGACAACAGCACCCCTGACCTGGAGGAGGCCGCCGAGAAGGGCCCCCTGCCCAGCGCGCCCACGACGACCGCCGCGGCGGCCGCTGACTCCGAGACCGGCGACAGCTACGAGGAGCGGGAAGCCGAGGAGGACAACCGGGCCTGACCTGCCGCGCGACGCGCCGACCAGCCGCGCTCAGTGCAGGTCGTCGGGGAGCAGGTCCATGAGCAGCCCGTCGTGCCAGCTGCCGTCGGCGCTGCGCTCGTAGGCGCGCATGACCCCGACACGGCGGAAGCCCACCCGCTCGTAGGTGCGGATCGCCTTGACGTTCTCCACCGCCGGGTCGATGGCCAGGCGGTGGTGGCCGCGGTCGTGCACGAGGTAGCGCGCCAAGGTGCGGACCGCGTCGGTCCCCAGGCCCTTGCCGTGCCAGCGTGGGTGCAGGAACACGTCGATGCTGGCGTGGCGGTAGTCGGCTGACGGCTCCTCGACGTACTGGATCGACCCGGCGACCTCGCCGTCCACCTCGATGACGAAGACGACGGTGTCGGGGGCGCCGTCGATCATCTCGGCGCGGACCCGCTCGGGTCCGTAGTCGGGCCACCAGCGGGCGACCTCCGGCTCGGCGAGGATCACGGCGAGGGGCTCGGCGTCGCCGGGCCGCGCGGGGCGCAGCACCGTCGCGGTGCCGTGCAGCGTCGGGACCCTGTCGACATCCACGGGGGCATCCTGCCAGACACGACGCGGGGGTGCCCCGGCCCGACGGGCACAATGGCGCGCATGCTGGCAGCGCTGTGCCTGGACCTCATGGGCACCGTCTTGTACGACCCGTACGTCGAGGCCCTCGAGGCCGCGACGGGCATGCGGCCGCACGACGCCGCCCGCGTGACCGACCCCGACTGCTGGCCGGACTTCGAGCGGGGAGTGATCGACGAGCCGGAGTTCGTCCGGCGCTTCTTCGCCGACCCGGCGCCGGCCACCGCTTCGACATCGAGGCGTTCCACCGGGTCCGCCGAGCCGGCTACCGGTTCCTGCCGGGGATGGCCGCGCTGCTCGACGCGGTGGGAGGACGGCTGGAGCGCTACGTCGCGAGCAACTACCCAGTGTGGATCGAGGAGCTGGGCTCCGACTTCGGCTTCGCGGAGCGGTTCGACGGCGTGTTCGCCAGCCACCGGTTCGGCGTGCGCAAGCCCGACGCGGCGTTCTACGAGGCGCTCCTGGCGGCCATCGACCGTGCCCCGGCGCAGTGCCTGTTCGTCGACGACCGCGCGGTCAACTGCGAGGCGGCCGAGCGCGCCGGGATGCGCGCGCACCTGTTCGTCGACGCGCGAGGACTCGCACAACGGCTCCGGCGCGAGGGTGTCGCGTGGCCGTCACCCCTGACGGCCGGCCGGTGAGGACCCACCGGATCGCGGTCGTCGGCGGGGGACGGCATCGGCCCGGAGGTGACCGCCGAGGCGGTGCGGGTCGTGCGAGCCGCCGCCGGGCGTTTCGGGTTCGGCGTCGAGACCGCCGACCACGACCTCGGTGCCGAGCGTTTCCTCGCGACCGGCGAGGTCCTGCCCGACTCCGTGCTCGACGAGCTCGCCGGCTGCGACGCCGTGCTGTTCGGCGCGGTCGGCGACCCGCGTGTGCCCGCGGGGGTGCTCGAACGGGGACTCCTCCTGCGGTTGCGCTTCGCGTTCGACCTGTACGTCAACCTCCGGCCGGTGCGGCTGCTGGCCGGCGTCGTGTCGCCGATCGCGGGTCTGACGCCGGAGCGCTGCGACCTCGTCGTCGTGCGGGAGAACACCGAAGGGCTGTACGCGGGCGCCGGCGGCGTGGTCTACCGGGGGACCCCGCGGGAGGTCGCCACGCAGGAGTCGCTGAACACGCGCGGCGGGGTCGAGCGGGTCGTGCGCGACGCCTTCGCCCGGGCCCGCGCCCGCCGCGGCGCGCTGACGCTGTGCCACAAGACCAACGTCCTGGCCTACGCCGGCGACCTGTGGCGGCGGACCGTCGACGAGGTCGGCACCGAGTTCGGCGACGTCGCCGTGGACTACGCCCACGTCGACGCCCTGTGCCTGCACCTGGTCACCGCGCCCGAGCGCTTCGACGTCGTCGTCACCGACAACCTGTTCGGCGACATCGTGACCGACCTCGGCGCCGCGGTGCAGGGCGGGCTCGGCTTCGCGGCGAGCGCGAACCTGGGCCCGGCCGGCACCGCGCCGGGGGGGTTCGAACCGGTTCACGGGTCGGCGCCCGACATCGCCGGCCGCGGCGTCGCCAACCCCGTCGCCGCCGTCCTGTCCGCGGCGCTGTGCCTGGCGTCGCTGGGCGAGCAGGCGGCGGCCGACGCGGTCGAGGCGGCCGTCGGGACGGCCCTCGCCGACCTCGCCGCGCGCCCCGGCGGCGGCGTGGGATACTCGACCCGGGCCGTCGGCGAGCAGATCGCCGCCGTCGTGGCCGGCGATCCCGCGACTCCGGGACACTGAGCAACCGATCCGAGCGCCTTTCGACCCAGAAGCGAGGAGCCCACGAGCATGCCGATCCAAGAAGCGTCGAAGATCTGGATGGACGGCGAGCTCGTCGACTGGCGCGACGCGACGATCCACATCCTCACGCCGACGCTGCACTACGGCTGGGGTGTGTTCGAGGGGATGCGGGCCTACGACACCGCCCGGGGGCCGGCGGTGTTCCAGCACCGCGCGCACATGGAGCGCCTCCACCGCTCGGCGCGCATCCTGCAGCTGGACGTGCCGTACTCCGTCGACGAGCTGATGGAGGCGACCCGGGAGCTGATCCGCGTCAACGACCTGCCGTCGTGCTACATCCGGCCGCTGGTGTACCTGGGCTACGGCGAGATGGGGTTGAACCCGCTGCCGTCGCAGGTCCGCGTGTCGATCGCGGTGTGGCCGTGGGGCACGTACCTCGGCGAGGAGGGCCTCCGCAACGGCGTGCGCGGCAAGGTCAGCTCCTGGCAGCGCATCGGCGCCAACATGATCCCGACCGGCGCGAAGGCCGCGGGCGTGTACATCAACTCCTCGCTGGCCAAGGTCGAGGCCCTCCAGGCCGGCTACGAGGAGGCCGTCCTGCTCAACGAGCACGGCCACGTCTCGGAGGGGTCGGGCGAGAACATCTTCGTCGTGTCCGACGGGGTCCTCATGACGCCGCCCCTGTCCGAGGGCGTCCTGCGCGGCATCACCCGCCAAGCGGTCATCGAGTTCGCCACCGACCTCGCCATCCCCTTCGTCGAGACGACGCTGCTGCGCCAGGACCTGTACCTCGCCGACGAGGCGTTCTTCACCGGCACGGCCGCCGAGGTCGTGCCCCTGCGCAGCGTCGACGAGCGCGAGATCGGCCCTCCCGGGCCGGTCACCAAGCAGCTGCAGGACCTGTTCTTCTCGGTGGTCGGCGGCAAGGAACCGGCCTACGACCACATGCTCGACTACGTCAAGGGCTGACCGGGTCGCCGCGGACGTCGCCGGCGACCCGCGGCGGCGCGCCGAGCCGTCGACCGGTCCCGCGGCCTCAGGCCGCGACCGACTCGTCGGCGTCGCGCTCATCGTCGTGTCGGCGGCCGCGTTCGGGGCGCTGCCCATCTTCGCCAAGCAGGCCTACGCCGACGGCGCCGCGCCGGTGGCGGTCCTGTTCGGACGCTTCGCGGTCGCGGCGGTGGTGATGCTCGCGCTGCTCGTCGTGCGGGGCGAGCGGTTCCCCGGGGGCCGGCTGCTCGGCGCCCTCGTGGCGCTCGGGGGTGTCGGCTACGTGGGGCAGTCGCTGTCGTTCTTCACCGCCACCGCCCTCGTGCCGGCCAGCCTGGCGAGCCTGCTGCTGTACACGTTTCCCGCGATCGTCGCGGTGCTCGCCGCGGTGGTGCTCGGCGCCCGGCTGACGCCGGCGGGCTACGCGGCTCTCGGGCTGGCGTTGGCCGGCGCCGTGCTGACCGTCGGCGGCGCTGCGGGAGGGCGGCCCCTGGGGGTCGCGCTCGGTCTCGTCTCGGCGGTGCTGTATGCCGGCTACATCGTCGTCGGCTCGCAGCTGACCGCCCGCGCCGGCGCGGTACCGTCGGCGACGGTGATCATCCTCGCCGCGGCAGCTGTCTACGGGCGGCTGACCCTGCTCACCCGTCCGACGTTCCCGGACACCGGCGACGGATGGGTCGCGGTCCTCGGGCTGGGGCTGCTGTCGACCGTGGTCGCGATCGGTGCGTTCTTCGCCGGGCTTGAGCGGGTCGGCCCCACCGACGCCTCCACACTGTCGACACTGGAGCCGCTCGTCACCGTCGGCCTCGCTGCGGCGCTGCTGGCCGAGCGCATCCGTCCGGCCCAGATGGCCGGTGGGGCGCTCATCCTGCTCGCCGTGGTCGTCCTGGCACGCAGCGGGCGGCCGGTCCGGGGCCCGGGCGCGGAGCCGGCAGCGTGAAACCGCACGTCGTCGTGGTCGGCGGTGGCTTCGGCGGCCTCGCCGCCGCCCGGGAGCTCGCCGGAGACGGCGCCTCGGTGACGCTGGTCGACCGGCGCAACTTCCACCTGTTCCAGCCACTGCTGTACCAGGTCGCCACGGCGGCGTTGGAGCCGGCCGACATCGCCTATCCGCTGCGCGGCGTCGTCCACCGGCAGCCGGGCATCACCGTGCGGCTCGCGGAGGTCGTCGGCGTCGACCTGACGTCACGGTGCGTCCGGCTGGGCGACGGCGGCAGGCTGGCATACGACCACCTCGTCGTGGCGACCGGATCGGTGTCGGCGGACTACGGCGTCCCGGGGGTCGCCGAGCACGCGTTCCCGTTGAAGAACCTCGACGACGCTCTCGCGCTGCGCAACCACCTGCTGGAGACGTTCGAGCGGTCAGACGTCGACCGCTCACTCGTCGACGCCGGGTCCCTGTCGGTCGTCGTCGTCGGCGGCGGGCCGACCGGCGTCGAGATGGCCGGTGCGCTGGCCGAGCTGTTCGACAAGGTGCTCGCCAAGGACTTCCCCACGCTGCCCGTCGACCGCGCCCGGGTCGTGCTCGTCGAGATGGGCGCGGAGGTCCTGCCCCCGTTCGTCAAGCCCCTGCGCGCATACGCGCTCCGTCAGCTGCGCGCCCGCCGCGTGGAGGTCCGCACGGGTCACACCGTGCGCGAGGTGACGGCCGGTTCGGTCGTGCTCGACGACGGCGAGGTCCTCGCCGCCAGGACGCTGGTGTGGGCGGCGGGGGTGCGTGCCAGCCCGATCCCCGCTGAGCCGGCGCTGCCGACGGGTCGGGCGGGCGGATCGCCGTCGAGGCGGACCTGTCGGTGCCCGGGCACCCGCAGGTGTGGGCGATCGGCGACGTCGCGGCGGCCGTGGACGCGCAGGGCCGGCCGCTCGTTCAGGTGGCGCCGGCGGCGATCCAGGGAGGCCGGCACGTCGCCGAGCAGATCATGCGTCGGCACGAGGGCAAGCCGACCCGGCCGTTCACCTACGTCGACAAGGGGATCATGGCCACGATCGGCCGGCGGGCGGCGGTCGCGGAGCTGCCGCTGGGGTTGCGGCTGCGCGGGACGCTCGGGTGGGTCTCGTGGCTGGGGCTCCACCTCGTCACGCTGCTCGGGTTCCGCAACCGCCTGGCGGTGCTCGTGAACTGGGCCTGGAACTACCTCACGTGGGACCGGGGCGCCCGGCTGATCCTGGACCGGTTCGACCGCGACGAGCCGGCCCGAGACGGCTCGGTCAGCTGACGCCCTTGTAGTTGAGCACCTGCGTGAGGGTGTGGACGACCTCGACGAGGTCGGCCTGGTCGGCCATGACGGTGTCGATGTCCTTGTACGCGGCGGGGATCTCGTCGACGAGCCTGCCGGCGTGTGCGGCGAGCCAGGTCCGCCCGCCCATCGCCTGCGACAGGTCGGCGGCGCGGAAGCGCTTGCGCGCGGAGGTCCGTGACATGGCGCGACCGGCGCCGTGGGCGCACGAGTGGTACGCCGCCGGGTTGCCGCGCCCGCGGACGATGTAGGAGCGGGCGCCCATCGAGCCGGGGATGATCCCCAGGTCGCCCTCGCGCGCGAGGATCGCGCCCTTGCGGGTGATCCACAGGTCGCGGCCGCGGTGGCGCTCCCTGGCCGTGTAGTTGTGATGGCAGTTGACGACGAGGGTCGGTGCGGTCCCCGGCTGTCCCGCGGCGTCGTGGAGCAGCGCCAGGGTCACCTCGACCATCCGCCGGCGGTTGCCCGCCGCGTAGGCCTGCGCCCAGGTGACGTCGGCGATGTAGGCGTCGAAGTGGGGCGTGCCGTGCACGAAGTACGCGAGGTCCGGGTCCTCCAGGGACACGAACCACTCCCGCATCGCTCGCTTCGCGCGCCCGATGTGGCGCTGCGCGAGCTGGTTGCCCACCCCGCGCGAGCCGGAGTGCAGCATCACCCACACCCGGTCGCGCTCGTCGAGGCAGACCTCCAGGAAGTGGTTGCCCGACCCGAGCGTCCCGTACTGCGCGGCGGCGGTCGACCGCTGGCGGTCGTCCAGGGACGTGCCGGCGGGCAGCCCGTGCCGGTCGAGGAACGCTGCCCAGGCGTCGACGCCCGCCCCGGCGTCGTGGACCCGCCCGCGGTCGTGCGCCCGGCCCAGCCCCGCCGGCACCGCGACCTCGATCCGGTCGAGCAGCGGGCGTAGGTCCTCGGGGAGGTCGCTGCTCGTCAGCACCGTCTCGGCGGCGACCATCCCGCAGCCGATGTCGACGCCGACGGCGGCCGGGATGATCGCGCCGTCCGTGGGGATGACGGACCCGATCGCCGCGCCGATCCCGAGGTGCGCATCCGGCATGAGGGCGACGTGGCCGGCGACGAACGGCAGGCGCGCCGCCTTGCGTGCCTGCTCCAGGGTGGCCTCGTCCACCTGCGAGGCCCACACCAGCACGTTGCCGTCCATGCGAGGGGCCACGCGCGCTCCGGTCATGAGGTGCCGCCGGCGGGAGCGGGGCAGCCGACGAGTGTCGCACGTCGCGAGCCCCGCGTGGTGACGGGGTCGACGGGGGATCACACGCACATGAGCAACGAGGTCTGGCTCGACGTCGCCTGCCCGTCGTGCGGGCAGTACGCGCTGGAGGCGGAGGTCGTGTTGCGCGACGTGACGCTGCAGGTGCGTCCGGGTGAGGGAGGGCGGGTCGACGTCGCCGTCGCGTCGGCCGACGCCAGCCTGGCCGCCGCCGCGTGTCATGCCTGCGGCAACGCGGTGGACCCCCACGGCGACGAGGACATCGCCGTGACGCTGGAACAGACGGCCGAGGCCTGGCTCGCGCGGCTGGGGGACTGACGGCTACGGTGCCGCCATGCGCTACGTCCGCGTCGCCCGCCCAGACGGTCCCGCCTTCGGCGTCGTGCGGGACGACCATGTCGTGCTGCTCGACGGGCACCCGTTCGCCGAACATGAGCTGACCGACCGTGTCGCGCCGCTCGACAGCGTGCGGCTGCTCGCGCCCGTGCTGCCGTCCAAGGTGCTGTGCGTCGGCAAGAACTACGCCGACCACGCCGCCGAGATGGGTGGCGACGTGCCGGCCGAGCCGCTCATCTTCATGAAGCCGGCCACGGCCGTGATCGGGCCCGACGACGAGATCCGCTTGCCGGCGCTGTCGACGTCGGTCCACCACGAGGCCGAGCTCGCCGTCGTCATCGGCCGCCTGACGAGGAGGGTGCCGGTCGAGCGCGCGCTGGAGGCCGTCCTGGGCTACACGTGCGCCAACGACGTGACGGCGCGGGACCTGCAGAAGCGTGACGGCCAATGGACGCGCGGCAAGGGCTTCGACACGTTCTGCCCACTCGGGCCCTGGATCGACACCGACGTCGACCCGTCGACCGGCCTCGGGGTCCGCTGTGAGGTGAATGAGACGGTGCGCCAGGATGGCACGACCGCCGACCTCGTCTTCGACGTCGCCCAGCTCGTGGCCTACTGCGCGGCCTTCGCGACGCTGCTGCCCGGAGACGTGCTCCTGACCGGCACGCCCGCAGGCGTGGGGGAGCTGCGCGACGGTGACACCGTCACCGTCACGGTCGACGGGATCGGGCAGCTGACGAACCGGGTCGTCAGTGACCGCTGACCGCGGCTGACGACCCGACCGGCCGCCCCGGCTAGCCTTGGCTTCGCCGCCGCCCGTCCCGCCCCGAAAGACCGACCGCATGCCCGTCCCCCGCGTCCGCTTCTGCCCGGCCCCCAGCGGGTGGCTGCACGTCGGCGGCGCCCGGACGGCGCTGTACAACTGGCTGTGGGCCCGCCACACCGGCGGCGTGTTCGTGTTCCGCATCGAGGACACCGACGCCACGCGCGCCACCCCCGAGTCGATGCGGGGGATGATCGAGTCCATGCGGTTTCTCGGGCTGGACTGGGACGAGGGCCCGGAGGTGAGCGGACCCTACGGGCCGTACGTCCAGAGCGAGCGCAGCGACCTGTACGCGGCGGTGTCGGCCAAGCTGCTGGCCGCCGGAGCCGTGTACGACGCCTACGAGACTCCCGAGGAGCTGGAGGAGCAGCGCCAGGCCCAGCAGCGCGCCGGCCGACCGCCGGGGTACGCCGGCGGTCACCGCGACCTCCCCGACGCCCAGCGGGAGGCGTTCCTGGCCGAGGGCCGCCAGCCGGTGCTGCGGGTGCGCACCCCCGACGACGGCGTCGTGACGGTGTCCGACGCGGTGTACGGGCCCGTGGAGTTCGCCTGGAAAGACGTCGCCGACTTCGTCGTCGAGCGGGCCGACCGGACGCACACCTACTACCTTGCCAACGCCGTCGACGACCTCGCGATGGGCATCAACCTCGTGGCGCGGGGCGACGAGCTGCTGTCGGCCACGCCGCGCCAGCAGCTGCTGTACGGCCTGCTGCTGCGCGACAACCTGCTCGACGACGCGCTGGCCGACAACGGCTACCCGGCGCGCCCACCCGACGCCGTCCCCCCGTCGTTCGCGCACCTGCCGCTGCTCGTCGGTGAGGACCGCAAGCCGCTGTCCAAGTGCCACGGGTCGGTCGCGGTCGATGAGTTCCGCCGGCAGGGCTACCTGCCCGACGTGCTCGTCAACGTGCTCGCCCTGTGCGGCTGGTCCCCCGGCGCCGCCGAGGAGCGGATGACCGTCGACGAGCTCGTCGAGCGGTTCAGCCTCGAGCGCGTCGGACGCAACCCCGCGTACTTCGACACCGCGAAGCTGCGGGCGTTCAACGGCGACCGCATCAAGGAGCTCGACGACGCGGAGCTCGCCGAGCGCCTGCAGCCCTACCTCAACGCTGCCGGGCTCCTGCCCGAGGTCGCCACCCCGACCCAGCAGCGGCTGTTGCTCGGGCTGGCGCCCTTGCTCCGGGAACGAATCCAGACGCTGGCCGAGGCGGTGCCGCTCGTCGCCTTCTGCTTCCGTGAGGTCGTCGAGCTCGACGCCGCCGCCGTGGCCAAGCACCTGAAGGGCCGCGCCGGTGAGGTGCTCGACATCGCCGCGGACCGCCTCGCGGCGCTCGGGGAGTGGTCGGGCGATGCGATCCTCGGCGTCTTCGACGGGATGGCGGCCGAACTCGGGCTGGGTCGGGGCAAGGTCATGCAACCCGTCCGGGTCGCCGTCGCCGGCACGGCCGTCAGTCCGCCGCTGCCCCAGACCCTCGCCCTGCTCGACCGCGACGTCGTCGTCGAGCGGGTCCGCGCGGCCACCGCCCGGGTGGCCGCGTAGCAGCGTTGCCGGCGTCAGCGGCCTGCTGGTAGCGTGGTCGGGCCCTTCGGGGGTGGTGTAATTGGCAACACGACTGGTTCTGGTCCAGTTATTGAGGGTTCGAGTCCTTCCCCCCGAGCTGTCGCGCGCCCCTCACGGTCCCGTCGTCTAGTGGCCCAGGACGCCGCCCTCTCAAGGCGGTAACGCCGGTTCAAATCCGGTCGGGACTACGACAAGTAATCCGACAGCTACATAGCGTTACGGGCTGGGCCGCAGGAGGTCGGGCCGGTAGCGGCGGAGCATCTCGACCGCGAACGCCACCTTGTCCTCGTCGCGCTGGCCCTTGGGCTGCGCGGTCGACCACAGCTCGAGGTTCTCGATCCGGTTGTCGGTCCGCACGCCGTTGCGGTGATGCACGTTCTCATCCGCGTACAGGGGTCGGCCGAGGTGCTGGGCCATGACGAGGCGGTGCTCGGCTATCGCGGTCTCACCGCTCGTTAGGTGGCGCAGCTCAGGTGGGACCGGCACCTTCAGGTAGCCGTGTGTCAGGGAACCCTCTCCCGTGACGATACGAATGGGTTGTTGCGCTCGAACGTCCCCGTGGTTGATCTGTCGCTTGTAGTGCGTGCGGCACAGACCGCGGACCTTCGAGCCCCGCTCGCAACCCGGGACCGTGCACTGTTCGGGCTGTCTGCGCCTTCCCAGTGGGATATCGGGTTGCACGTCGCCGGTGCGGTACCAGCGCAGGTAGTGCCCGTGGCACCATCCCCGCGTAGAAACCGGCCGGCCGCATGATGTCACCTTGCACATGTTCATTGCTGTGCTCCCGTCACGTCGGTTTCCTCTGACGTGTTCAATGATGAACGAAGGGTGTGACACGTCGACCCACGACGGAAGTGCAGACTGGGGAAGAAGTAACAGTGCCGGTCGCCGCGGCAGCTCGGCGCGGGTAGCATCACGCGGCCCGCCACAGGTGACGGCATCTCCCGCCCGAGGAGCAAGCGATGGTCCGCTACACCGGCCCCAGCGACTGCACCCGCGTCATCACTGCCGACACCGCGAACGAGGCGATCATGCTGGGCACCGCCGCGGTGTACGTGCACAGCCACGATCCGGGCGAGCGGGCCGATCTGCATACCCACGACGAGGACCACGTGCTCGTCATGCGGGCCGGGACGATGCGCTGGACGGTCGACGGGCAGACCGTCGACGCGCGGGTCGGCGACGTCATCGTCGCGCCGGCCGGGGTGGATCACGGCTTCGAGGTGATCGGTGACGACCGCGTGAAGCTGCTGTGCATCGAGACCCCGAACCCGGAGCGGACCCCCGGCGACCCCGACCCCGTGACGACTCCTGACGACTGAGCGGGGCGGGGATTCCCACCACGCCGGCCGTGCTGCTCGGGTGGCTGTGGTTCGGACTGCCGGCTCCCCGCCACCTCCGCAGCTGAGCGGGTCGCTGCTGGTTCACCCCGCGCTCGAAGGTGCCCGTTACGCCTGCCGGCCCGCCTTCTCGATCGCTCATCGTTGAGCGGGTGCAGTTGCGGGCGTCCGCGCCCGCAACCGCACCCGGACCCGTCTGGCACGACTTCGGCGGCCCTTAGCCCGAGGTCGTTCTCGATCGCTCATCGTCGAGCGGGTGCCGGTGCGGGCGTCCGCGCCCGCACCTGCACCCGGACGCGCGGTGAGCGCCGATCCCACACAGCCTGCGGCCCGGCCGGTGGCCGACGGCGTCAGCGGTCGTGGCGGTCGTGCGGGGGTACGTCCGGCTTGTCCTGGTCCGGCGCATCGCTCGGATGAGGAATGCCGGGGACGTCGCCGGCGTCGCCGGACAGCTGCTCGGGCTCGTTGGAGACGTCATCGAACGACCCCGCCGTCCGGTGACGGTCCTGAGGCTGGATCGGGAAGCGGGTGCGTTCCTGACTCACGGCTGCTCCTTGCGTCGCGAGGAGCAGCGGTCCTACCCAGCGGAGGCCGATCCGAAGGGTCGCTGCGGGCGCAGCAGCGCGGCGCGACCGGGCCGGGACACGAGCACCACGACGGCCGCGACACCGAGGCCGATGCCGATCAGGCTGACCACCCCACGGTAGGGCATCGCGGCGCCGAGGACGGTCAGGGCGTGGACGACGAGGCCCAGCGCCCAGGCCCAGGGACGGCGGCGGAACGCCCCGACCGCAACGGCGGTCGCCAACACCGCTGAGGCGGCGAAGGCCGCGGCCGCCGGTGGGACGGCGCGGTCCCCGCCCGGCCCGAGCGCCGACAGCACCGGGATCGACAGGCCGAGGTGACCCAGCGCCAGGAGCGCCGACCCTCCCGCGAGCACGACCGACAGCCAACCGACGGCGCGCGCCGCCACCGGTGTGGTATCCCCATCTGAGCGAGGAGCCGAGCGGGCGGCGGAGGTCGAGACGTCCATGCCGCCACCCTACCGGCCCCCCCACGACCATCCGAGCGGCAGGCCGCGGCCGCCGCCCCGGCCTCAGCTACCCTCGACGCTCATGGAACAGGCCGGCCGCGACGACAGCGCCGCCGCCGAGCTGGTCTCGGAGTGGCTGCGCGAGGCCTTCCTGCGCGTCGGGATGACCCCTCTGCCGCCGCAGGACAAGGGCCGCTGGCACCAACGGCTCATCGCGATCACCAACACCGCCAAGCGGGACACCCCCCGGGCGCTGGAGCAGCAGCGGCGCTTCGACGACGACTGGCGTGCCCGCGACGAGACGAGCGATTCGGAACCGGCGGCGGACTAGGATGCACCTCGAACGCCGGGCGGCCAGCACGCACCTCAGTCGCCGGGCGGCTCGTGTCCAACGGCTCCCTCCGGGACACACGCTCTAGAAGCTGACGAGGTCCAGGGCACGGACACGCCGCTGCTCGCCCTCGCCGGCGATGTCGAAGCGGACGCGCTGGCCGAGGCGCAGCTCGAGCAGCCCCGACTGCGCGAAGGTCTCCCGGTCGATCGGCAGCTCGTCGGCGTTGTCGAGCAAGACCGTGCCCGTGCCGGTCGTGACGTCGAAGTACTTCACGGTGCCCTGCGCCATCCGCTGTCCGCTCCTGTGCGCACCGGGCGCCTGCCGGCGCCGCGGCGGCGAGCCTACGTCGGCGCCCGGAGCCGACGCCAGCGCCGCGCGGAGCTGCTCGGGGGTGTCGACGTCGGCGGCGAGTCCCGCCACCTCCAGGCGGCGCGCGGGCACCCCGGCGGCTGCCGCCAGGCGCACGTGGGCCTCGGCGGAGCCCGGGCCGTAGGCGGTCCGGACCACGTCCGGCGGGCGCCGCAGGAGGGCACCGGTCCCGCCGTCGAGGGTCGGCACCACCACCACGATCCGCTCCGACCCCTCGGCGGCGGCCACGACGGCGTCGAGGTCGGCCGGCACCACCAGCGGCAGGTCGGCCGCCACGACGAGGGTGGCCGCCGCCGCCGCGGTCACGGCGTCGGCCGCGTCCAGCGCGGCGCGCAGCCCCGGTTCGGCGACCACGAGAGCCGGGGCGCCGAGGCCGCGCGCCAGCCGGGCGGCCTCGGCGTCGCCGGCGACCACGAGGACCGCCGAGACGCTGCCGGCTCCGGCGCAGGCGAGCAGGACCCGCTCGGCCATCCACGCGACGATCTCGCGCCGCCGGTCGGAATCCACCGTGGCGGCAAGCCGCCCCTTGGCGGCGTGCAGGGCCTTGAGCGGGACGACCGCGGTCACGGTCCCGGCCAACATGAGCCGACTGTATCGGCAGGTCGGGAACCGCTTGGCCTGGCGGTGCCCCGGTCCTGCCTACACTCCGGCCACCGCCGGGGCCACGCCCCGGCGAGCGGAGGGCGAGATGGGCAAGGTCGCCGTCATGGGCGCGGGGTCGTGGGGGACCGCCTACGCCATGATGTGCGCCGACGCCGGCGAGGACGTCGTGCTGTGGGCCCGGCGATCCGAGGTGGCCGCCGCCGTCAACGGCCGCCGGCGCAACCCCGACTACCTCGGCGACGTCGACCTGGGCCCGGCCCTGCGGGCCACCGCCGACGCCGCCGCGGCGCTGGACGGCGCCGAAGTCGTCGTGTGCGCGGTGCCCAGCCACGCGCTGCGCGAGACGCTCGCGGGCTGGTCGCGCGAGGTTCCCCGTGACGCGGTCGCGGTGAGCCTGGTCAAGGGCATCGAGCTGCGCACGCACGCCCGCGGCAGCGAGGTCGTCCGCGACGTCCTGGATCTCGCGCCGGAACGGGTCGTCGTCGTCTCGGGACCCAACCTCGCCGCCGAGTGCGCCCGCAGGCTGCCCGGCGGCAGCGTCGTCGCCGGCCGCGGGGAGGCCGCCGTCAAGCGGGTGCAGGCGATGAGCCACACCCCGTACTTCCGCGTCTACACCAACCCCGACGTCGTCGGCGTCGAGATCGGCGGCGTCGTGAAGAACGCGATCGCGCTCGCGGCGGGCATGGCCGACGGCCTCGGGTACGGCGACAACTCCAAAGCCGTGCTCATCACCCGCGGCCTGGCGGAGATGACCCGCTTCGGCGTCGCGCTTGGCGGCGACCGGCGGACGTTCGCGGGGTTGGCCGGCATGGGCGACCTCGTCGCGACGTGCATGAGCCGGCACTCCCGCAACCGCCACGTCGGCGAGGAGCTCGGCCGCGGCCGGCGCCTCGACGAGGTCGTCGCCGAGATGCGCATGGTGGCCGAGGGCGTGAAGTCGTCGCGGGCGCTGCTGGGCATCGCCGGCGAGCGGGGCGTGGAGATGCCGATCGTGGAGCAGGTCGTCAAGGTCGTCGCCGAGGGCAGTGACCCTCGGCAGATGGTGCGCGCGCTGATGGCCCGCGAGCCCAAGCCCGAGTTCGCCGCAGCCGAGGAGCAGCTGTGACCACGTCTGAGAAGGTCCGCGTCCTCGTCCTGTTCGGGGGTCGCTCGCCCGAGCACGAGGTGTCGTGCCTGTCGGCCCGCTCGGTCCTGGCGGCCCTCGACGCCGACCGCTACCTCGTCACGACCGTCGGCATCACCCGTGATGGCCGGTGGACCCTCGTCGACGGTGTCGCGCAGACCCCCGCCGGCGTGCTGCCCAGCGTCCCCGACGAGGGCGACACCGTCACCCTGGTCAAGACGCGCAAGGGACCTCGGCTGGTCCGCTTCGGCGACACCTACGACGGCGAGGAGGTCGGCCCCGTCGACGTCTGCTTCCCGGTCCTGCACGGCCCGTACGGCGAGGACGGCACCGTGCAGGGACTCCTCGCCTCGTACGGGATCCCGTACGTCGGGGCGGACGTGGCCTCCTCGGCGGTGGGGATCGACAAGCGGCAGATGAAGAACGTGTTCACCGCCCGGGGCCTGCCGCAGGTGCCCTACGTGCCGGTGCGCCGCTCCGTCTGGGACGCCGGCGCCGGCACCGTCCTGACCGAGATCGAGGACTCGCTCGCCTACCCGCTGTTCACCAAGCCGGCACGGCAGGGGTCCTCGATCGGCATCCGCAGGTGCCCCGACCGCGCGGCGCTGCTCGCCGGGATCGACGAGGCGTTCGAGTACGACCGGTCGATCATCGTCGAGCAGGGCCTGCAGGGCGCACGCGAGCTGGAGTGCGGCGTTCTCGGCAACACCGAGGTCGAGCTGGAGGTGACGGCGCCCGGCGAGGTCGTCACCTCCCACGAGTTCTACGACTTCGACGGCAAGTACCTCGACGACAACCTGGTGCTGCGCTGCCCCGCCGAGGTGCCCGACCGGGTCGCCGCCACCTGCCGGGCCTACGCCCGCGAGGCCTACCTCGCCATCGGAGCGCGCGGGATGGCTCGCGTGGACTTCTTCTACCTCGAGGCGGCCGGACAGGTCCTCGTCAACGAGATCAACACGATCCCCGGCTTCACGCCGGTGTCGATGTTCCCGTTCGTGTGGCAGCGTCACGGTCTGCGCTACCCCGAGCTGTGCGACCGTCTCCTCGAGCTGGCCGTCTCCGCCGCCGCCATCGACGCCCGCTGGGCGCCGTAGCCGTCGGGCTACAGGTGCACGACCGGGCAGGTCAGGGTCCGGTCGATGCCGTCGATCGCCTGGATGCGCGCGACGACCAGCCGGCCGAGCTCGTCGACGTCGTTGGCCTTCGCCCGGACGATCACGTCGTAGGGGCCGGTCACGTCCTCGGCGGCGTCGACGCCCTCGATGTCAGCCACCGCGGCGGCCACCTGCGCCGCCTTGCCGACCTCGGTGAGGATGAGGATGTACGCCGAGACCATGGCCCCGCTCCTGTCGTCGATGCTCAATGGCGGCGCATCGTAGTGGGTGACGGCGCCTTGGCGCCCCGGAGCGGGAGCGGCGGCAGCGACTCGCATCGCGCGGGAGGGTTATGCAGCGGGCCGTGGTGGATAGGAGGGAACTCGGCCATCTGCGAACCGTTTCGTCGACAAGGACATCCCCATGCTCAGCGTCAAGTTCATCGTCGGTGCCGCGATCGGGTACGTGGCGGGCACCGCTGCGGGCCGTGAGCGCTTCAACCAGCTCAAGACGCAGCTGAACAAGCTCACGGGCACCGAGACCGTGCAGCAGCTGCAGTCGGACCTGAGCACGGCGAAGGAGCGCGCCGCCCAGGCGGTCGCCGGGAAGGTGCAGGAGGGCAGCGCCAAGATCAGCGGCCGGGACTCCGGCTCGTCGTCGGAGTCCTCGGAGTCGTCTTCGGACGCGGGCTCCTCTGACCCGTCGCTGACCGGTGCCGGCGCCCCGCCGCTGGGCTCGAGCGGCACGCTCGGCACCCCGCTGCCCCCGCCGTCGACGTCCGATCTGACCGTCGACGAGCCGCTCATCCCCGACGCCGGCACGTCGTACGGCGACGACCCGCTCGCCGGCGACTCACCCCTCAGCGAGCTGGACCCCGACCCGCTGGCCTCGGACCCGACGACCGACCCCAAGCGCGACCTGCCGTAGCAGCGGTGCGCCACGGGCCGCGGCGTGAGCTCCGCGGCCCGTCACTGTGGCGGCATACTCGCCGGCATGACCGCCGAGGGCGAGTTCGACCTGATCGCGCGTCTCGCGCCCTTCCTCACCGGCTCCGGCGAGGGGCTGGTGATCGGCGCCGGTGACGACGCCGCGGTCATCCGGGTCGGTGACCGTGACGTCTGCCTTGCCGTCGACGTCCTCGTGGACGGCGTCCACTTCCGCCGGGACCTGTCGTCGTTCGCCGACGTCGGCTGGAAGGCCGTGGCGGTGAACTGCAGCGACATCGCGGCGATGGGCGCGACGCCGACCGCGGCGGTCGTGGGGCTGTGCCGCCCGGACGACCTGCCTGCCGCCGACGTCGAGGCGCTGTACGCCGGCATGGACGAGGCCTGCCGTCGCTACGGGCTGCGCCTGGTCGGCGGCGACACGGTGCGCGCGGCCGCCCTCGCGTTGTCGGTGACCGTGCTGGGCGACGTCGACCCGGACCGGGCGGTGCGCCGTTCGGGGGCGCGCCCCGGTGACCGCATCGTCGTGGTGGGGACCCTCGGCGCGGCCGCCGCCGCCCTGGCGCAGGCGGTCCGGGGCGCCGAGCCGGACCGCGACCTGCTGGCCGCCCACCGCCGTCCCGAGGCACTGGTCGAGGCGGGGGGAGCGCTCGCCGCGGCCGGCGCGACGGCGATGATCGACGTGTCCGACGGCTTCGGGGCCGACCTCGCCCACATCTGCGACGCGTCCGGTGTCGGCGCGACGGTGGACGCGGACGCTCTGCCGGCGGCCGCGGGGGTCGCCGGGGCCGCGTCGGCGCTCGGCCGTGACCCGCTGGACTTCGTGGTCGCGGGCGGCGACGACTACGCGCTCGTCGCCACCCTGCCCGCCGGTGTCGCGGACACCACGGCGGCCGCGGTCGGCGGCGTCGTCGTCGGCGAGATCACCGCCGGCAGCGGCCCTGTCCTCGTCGCCGCCGACGGGACCACGACCGACCTGACCGGCCGTGGCTGGGACCACTACCGGGCGGGCGACCGGACGTGACGCCGCCGCTGGCGCTGACGATCGCCGGCTCGGACTCGGGTGGCGGCGCCGGCATCCAGGCCGACCTCAAGACGTTCGCCGAGCTCGACGTCTACGGGACGAGCGTGCTGACTGCGCTCACCGCCCAGAACACCGTCGGGGTCCACGGCGTTCACGAGGTCCCGCCGGCGTTCGTGCGTGCGCAGATGGACGCGGTCCTGGGCGACATCGGCGCGGATGTCATCAAGACCGGCATGCTGGCGAGCGCGCCGATCATCGCGGCGGTCGCCGACGGGCTGGCGGCCCATGACCGGCGCCCGGTCGTCGTCGACCCCGTCTGCGCGTCCAAGCACGGCGATCCGCTGCTGCGGCCTGACGCCGTCGACGCGCTGCGCGAACGGATCCTGCCGCTGGCCGAGGTCGTGACGCCCAACCTCGGTGAGGTCGCCGTCCTCACCGGCGTGGAGGTCCGCGGCGTGGACGACCTGCGCGCCGCCGCCGAGGGGGTCAATGCGCTCGGTCCCCGGTGGGTGCTCGTCAAGGGCGGGCCCCTGCCCGACACCTCCGACGCCGTCGACCTGCTCTTCGACGGCACGACCGAGGTCAGTGTGTCCGCGCCACGCCTGGACACCGCCGACACGCACGGCACCGGCTGCACGCTCGCCTCGGCGATCGCCGCCTTCCGCGCCCGCGGCCTCGACGTCGAGGCAGCTGTGCGCGCCGCCAAGGACTACGTCTCCGGGGCGATCGGCTCGGGCATCCGCATCGGCGCGGGCATCGGCCCGGTCGACCACGCCTGGCACCGCCACCCGCCGTAGCAAGTATGCTACGGTGCCTGGATGAGCGAGCTGCCGCAGCTGGAGCTGCGCAACAACATCAGCGCCGTGCTCCGCGCGGCCGAAGCCGGGCAGACCTACACCATCACCGTCGACGGGCGGCCGGTGGCACAGCTCAGCCCGTGGCGACCCCGTCAGTGGGTCGCGGCGGACGACGTGCGCGCCCTGCTGACCACGCCGACGGATCCCGGGCTGCTCAGTGACGTCGTTCGCGAGGATCCGCCCACGTCCTTGGATGACCCCTGGGAGCAGCCATGAGGGGACTGCTGGACACGTCGATCGTCATCGCGGACGGTGTCACCCTGCTTCCCGACGAGGCGGCGATCTCGGCGGCCACGCTCGCCGAGCTCCACTTCGGTGTGCACCTGGCCAAGACCGATGCGGCTCGTCGAGCGCGCGTGCGCCGCCTGAGCGAGATCGAGTCCCGATTCGACCCACTGCCCGTCGACGCCGGCGTGGCCCGGTCATACGGGGCGCTGGCGCACATCATGGCCAGCGCCGGTCGCCGGCCGCGACGGCGGGCGATGGACCTCCTCATCGCCGCCACGGCCCACGCGCACGGTGTCCCGCTGTTCACCCGCGATGCGACCGACTTCGCCGGCCTCGACGACGAGGTCGACGTCCGCGTCGTCTGACGCAACTGCGGGTCCTCGCAAGCCCTCGACGGTCCCAGCGACGCACTGCCGCGGCTCCCAGCCCGCGAACCGCTGGTGCGCGGCAAAGGCGCCAGGCCCGAACCTGGTCAACCGGCCTGCTGTAACCCATGGTGGACTGGGGGGAGGGGGTCTGAGGATGAGCGTCGCGGAACTGTTCTACGCCGCCTCACCGGAGACCCGGCAGCTCGTCACCGCGCTGTTGGAGCAGGATGCCGCCGACCGGCACTGGGCCGCGCAGATCGGTCCCTCGCTCACGCAGGCCGACACCGCCAGACTGCTCGGCAACAGCGAGCAGGCCAGCGCCAAGGATCCTCGGCTGTTACGGGTCAAGACGCGCTCCGGCCGCGTGGCATATCCGGTGGTGCAGTTCGACGGGCGCGCGGTTCTCGCCGGTCTGGGGGAGGTGCTGGCCGTCCTCGCCCCGGCTGCGGATCCGTTGACGGTCACCGCGTGGCTGACCGGGATGCAGCCGTCGCTCGGGAACCGCCGCCCTGTTGACGCCCTGCGTGCAGGCGAGGCCGACGCCGTCGTGGCGCTCGCCCGACGGTTCGCGAGGTCGGCGGCGTAGATGCCGCTGCGCTGCCCTCCCCCAGGGCGGCGACGCTAGGCCGATTGCTGCGGCTGCGTCTCAAAGGGCGAAGGTATGGGCGGTGAATCTCCACCGCGCGGGGGTGACGCGCCGCCTACCACGGCATCTCCCATGACCCCGCGGGACGCCTGCGCGCCGTCACGCTGTTCGACCGGGCCGGCGCGCATCCGCCCTACGACGACGCGTCGTGGCGGTGGGAGCCCGAGCTTCTCGACGAACCCGGGGTGAGAGCGGCCCTGGCGCGTTCCGGCATCCGCGTCACGCGCGGCGAGCCCGAGCCGCCGCTCACCCCCCTGGCGGACAGCGGACTGATCGACGACGGACCTTCGTGACGACTAGCTCGAGGTGGCCGCCGCTCAGGCGTGCCGGGTCCGGCGAGCCCAGCCGCCGGGGTCGGCCTCGCGCGCACGGTCGAGCGCATCGAGGGCGGCCTCCAAGGCGGCGTGGTGGGCGCGATACTCCTCGCGGTCAAGCTCGATGGAAGCGGGGAGCTCGTGAACCGGGCCGACCACCGCCCGTGACGCTACCGGGGTCGCCTCTTGGCGGCGCCGGTCAGGCGGTGCGCTGTGGGGGGCGCTGGACCTTGCCGGCCTTCATGCAGGAGGTGCAGACGCGGGCGCGGCGCACACCGCCGTTCTCCCAGATGCGGATGCGCTGGATGTTGGGGTTCCACCGGCGCCGTGAGCGGCGGTGGGAGAAGCTGACCTGGTAGTTGAAGGTCGGCTTCTTCGCGCAGATCTCGCACACGGCAGACATCGGGGGATACCTCGTTCGAACGTTCCGGCGGGGTGGAGAGCAACTGGGCCGCGGCGGCGCGACGACATCGCCGGCGACGCGGCGACGGGTGCGAAGGCTACCGTGGCCGCCGTCCCGGCGCCAGCCGCGCGGCTGACCGTCCGCCCACCACCCGGGCGCCACCGCGGGCGGTATGTACACGCGCCGCAGTGGATCGCGGATCTGCACCCCGGCGCCTGCTGTCTGCCGAGCCCCGCGTGCCCCGACCCGTCGCACCCCACTCCTAGACTTCCAGCCGATGGACGCCCGGGCCTGGCTGGAGGCGGACGTGGCCGAGGTCGAGGGCGTCAGCGCCCGGGCCGCGGCGACGCTGCGGCGCGTGCTGGGCGTGCACACCGTCCGCGACCTGCTCGAGCACTATCCCGCGGCGGGCAAGTACCGCGACGTCGGCGAGCACCTCCCGATCGCCGACGCCCCGCTCGGCGAGCCGGTCACCGTCGTCGGGACGCTGGGCGGTTGGACCGTCATCCGCCCCGGCGGGCGCAGGCTGACGATCGCCAAGGCGCGCATCACCGACGACGCCGGCGGGCGGGTCGAGGTGTCGCTGTTCAACGCCGAGTGGCGCGCCCGGCAGCTTCCCGCCGGCAGCCGCGTCGCCGCCAGCGGCACCGTCGAGCAGTTCCGCGGTGCGCTGCAGCTGCGCAACCCCAGGGTCACGTTGCTGTCGGAGGGCGAAACGCCCTCCGAGACCGACCGGATCGCGGCGACCTACCCCGCCACCGAGGCGCTGACGTCGGGGCGGATCGCGGCGTTCGTCGCGGCGGCGCTGGACCGCCTCCCCCGGTGCCCGACCCGCTGCCCGACCAGCTGCGGGACCGGCACGGGCTGCTCGACCTCGACACCGCCCTGCGGCGCATCCACCGCCCGGCGGACCTGTCCCAGGTGCGGCCCGCGCGGAACCGGCTCGTCTACGACGAGCTGCTGTGCCTCCAGGTGGGGTTGCAGCAGCGCCGCCACCGTCTGGAGTCCACCGCGCGGGGGCTCGCCAGCGACCCCGTCGCCGGCGGGCTGGCGGAGGTGTTCGTCGAGCGGCTGCCGTTCGCGCCGACGGGTGCGCAGCGCCGGGCGTTCGACGAGGTCGGCGCCGACCTGGAGCGTCCCAAGCCGATGCACCGGTTGCTGCAGGGCGACGTCGGCGCCGGCAAGACCCTCGTCGCGGCCTGGGCGATGCTGCGGGCACTCGACGCGGGCCGCCAGGCCGTGCTCATGGCCCCGACCGAGGTGCTCGCCGAGCAGCACCTGCGCACGTTCCTCGCACTGCTCGCCCCCTCGGGGTGAACGCCCCGACCGGGCCGCGCCTCGAGCTGCTGACCGGCGGGACGACGCTGCGCCAGCGACGCGGGCTCCTCGCGGAGCTCGCCGTCGGCGACGTCGGGCTGCTCGTCGGCACCCACGCGCTGCTCGAGGAGCAGGTGACGTTCGCCGACCTCGGGGTCGTCGTGGTCGACGAGCAGCACCGGTTCGGTGTCGAGCACCGCACCCGCCTGCGCGACAAGCGTGGCGACGGCCGCACCCCCGACGTGCTCGTCATGACCGCCACCCCGATCCCGCGGTCGCTCGCGTTGACGCTGTACGGCGACCTCGACGTCACCGTCCTCGACGAGCTGCCGCCGGGCCGCCAGCAGGTCGTGACGCAGGTCATCGCGGCGGACTCCCCGCCGTCAGCGCCTGTACGACTTCGTCCGGGAACGGGTTGCGGCGGGGGAGCGGGCCTACGTCGTCTGCCCGCTTGTGGAGGAGTCCGAGGCGCTCGGCGTCGCCGCGGCGGTCGAGGTGCACCGCCGCCTGGCCGAGGAGGTGTTCCCCGACCTCGGCGTGGCGCTCGTCCACGGCCGCCTGGGCGCCGCCGAGCGCGACGCCGCGATGGAGGCGTTCCGCGGCGGCGCCGCGCAGATCCTTGTCGCCACCACCGTCATCGAGGTGGGCGTGGACGTGCCGGAGGCGACGGTCATGGTCATCGAGGACGCGGACCGCTTCGGCATCAGCCAGCTGCACCAGCTGCGCGGCCGGGTGGGCCGCGGCTCGGCGCGCAGCTACTGCGTGCTGTTCGCCAGGGACCCGGACGGCAACGAGCGGCTGGAGGCGGTCGCGGCGACGACCGACGGGTTCGAGCTGGCCGACGCGGACCTCGCCCTGCGGGGGGAGGGCAGCCTGTTCGACACCCGGCAGTCGGGGCTGCCCGACCTCAAGCTGGCCAAGCTCGCGCTCGACGTCGGCTGGGTGGGGGCCACCCGCGACGACGCCCGCGACCTCGTCGCCGCCGACCCGCAGCTCGACGGCCACCCCGACCTCGCCGCCGAGGTGCGGCGGCGCTACGGCGAGCAGCGCCTCGCCGCGCTCCGCACCGGGTGAGGCGGCCGGGCGTGGGGCCGTGAGGGTCATCGCGGGGACCGCGGGCGGCCGTCCGCTGCGCAGCCCCCGCGGGCATCGGACCCGCCCGACCGCCGACCGGGTCCGCGAGGCCCTGTTCTCCAGCCTCGGCGCCGAGCTCGCCGGTGCCCGGGTGCTGGACCTGTTCGCCGGGTCGGGGGCCCTGGGGATCGAGGCGCTGTCGCGCGGGGCGGCGTGGGCGACGTTCGTCGAGCGCGACCCCAAGGCGCTCGCCGTCGTCGCCGCCAACCTGGCCTCCACCGGGTTGGCGTCGCGGGCGTCGGTGGTGCGGGGCGAGGCGGCGCGCTTCTGCGCCGAGCCGCGCGGCGGTCCGTTCGACCTCGTGTTCTGCGACCCGCCCTACGAGCAGCCGCTCGCGACCGTCGTCGCCCTCGTCGAACGGCTGGGCGATGCGCGCGGGCTGGCACCCGGCGCCCGCGTCGTCTTCGAGCGCGACCGCCGCGACTCGGAGGTCACCTCCCGTCCGGAGCTCGGCCGCGTCCTCGTCGAGGACCGCCGCCGCTCCTACGGTGACACGGTCCTGCTGTACCTGCGCGCCGACATCGAGGGCCTCCGATGACCGTCACCGCCGTCTGCCCCGGCAGCTTCGACCCCGTGACGTACGGCCACCTCGACGTCATCCGGCGTGCGGCCTCGCGCTTCGACCGGCTCGTCGTGGCGTGCCTGCGCAACGCCGGCAAGCAGCCCCTGTTCGACGCCGACGAGCGGATCGCCCTGCTGGAGGCGGTGCTCGACGACCTGCCCAACGTGGAGGTCGCCGCGTTCGACGGGCTGCTCGTCGACTTCTGCCGCGAGCGCGGCGTGGGCATCATCGTCAAAGGCTTGCGGGCGGTCAGCGACTTCGAGTACGAGCTGCAGATGGCGCAGATGAACACAACGCTGGGAGACGTCGAGACCCTGTTCCTGACCGCGAGCCCCCTATACTCGTTCCTCTCATCCTCGCTGGTGAAGGAGGTCGCCCGCTTCGGCGGCGACGTCGCCGACTTCGTGCCGCCGATCGTGGCCGAGCGCCTCGCGAGATTCCTTCCCCCGGCCCGAAACCGAGCCGACTGAACACCAAAGGACCTCCCCGTGGACGTCGAGGCGTACCTCGCCCAGATCGAGCAGTTGCTCGCCGAGGCGCGCCCGGTGCCGCTGTCGGCGTCGGTGATGGTGAACCGCAAGGACTTCGACGAGCTGCTCGACGACCTGCGGGCGCACCTGCCGGAGGAACTGCGCCAGGCCCGCTGGGTGATCAAGGAACGTGACGAGGTCCTGGAGCAGGCGGAGCGTGAGTCCGAGCAGCTGGTCAACGACGCCCGAGGGGAACGCGACCGCCTCGTCGGCGAGACCGAGGTCGTGCGGGCCGCCCGCCGCGAGGCCGAGCGCATCCTCGAAGAGGCCCGTGAACAGGCGCGGATCCTGCGGCTGGAGGCCGAGGACTACGTCGACGGCAAGCTCGCGAACTTCGAGATCGTGCTCGCCAAGACGATGAAGGCCGTCGAGCGCGGCCGCGAGCGGCTGCGCGGGCGGCTGGCCTCAGACGAGCTCGCCGCCGACCTCGACGACCTCGACGGTGCCGAGCCGGCACCGGACCGTGCCGGCGCGCGGCTGTACGACTACCAGAGCGCCGACCCCGGGCGCTGACCAAGCACCTCCGCGAAGGCGCCGCGAGGGTGTCAGCGAAGGGGCGTCAGCGAGGGTGCCGGCACGGGGCCGTGATAGCCTGGGCGGCCACCTGAGCGCCGGGCCGGCCGCCCGTGCATGGACACCTTCTCCCCAAAGTTGCGATGACGGCCTCTCGCAGTGACCGCCTGGTGCGCGTCACCGACCTGCTCGACCGACCCGGCGCGTCGCGCCGGGTCGATCTCGCGCTGCCCGTCCCCGGCGGACTCGTGCTGGACCTGGCCGAGGTCACGGGCCCCCTGCGACTGACGGGGGTCATCGAGAGCGTCGTCGAGGGGCTGCTCGTGCGGGGAACGCTCACGGCACCGCTGCGCTTGTCGTGCGCACGCTGCCTGCGCGATGTCGAGCAGACCGTCGGGGCCGACGTGGTGGAGCTGTTCAGCGATCCCGACGAGGTCGACGCCGATGCCGACGTGGACCCGGGCTACGAGATCGTCGACGGCGCGCTCGACCTCGACACGCTCCTGCGCGACGCCCTCGTGCCGGCGGTGCCCTACCGGCCGCTGTGTCGGGAAGACTGCCAGGGGCTGTGCGCGACGTGCGGGGCCAACCACAACGTCGAGCAGTGTGACTGCACCGACACGATCACCGACTCACGCTGGCTCGCCCTGGAGGGCCTGCGCCTGCCCGACGCCGACTGACCGACCCCGTGGCCGGCCGCCAGGTCGTCCGCGCCTGCACAGGAGTGAACCTTGGCCGTCCCGAAGCGCAAGAAGTCCCGGTCGCGCACTCGGCACCGCAAGGCCCAGTGGCTGCGCACCGCACCGCCCACCGGCGCCAGTTGCGCCCGCTGCAAGTCCGCCGTCCGACCCCACACCGTGTGCGGCGTCTGCGGGCACTACGGGGGGCGTCAGGTCGTGCAGGTGGGCGAGTAGGGCGCCGCTTTGATGCGGCCGTTCGTCCGTCGGCGCCGTGCCGGGGCCTGACGGAGGCGTCCGCGTCGCCCTCGACGCGATGGGGGGCGACGCCGCTCCGGCCGCGACGGTCGCCGGTGCGCTGCTGGCGGCCGCCGACGGGGTCCAGGTCGTCCTCGTCGGGCACCCTGCGGTGCTGGCCGGCGTGCTGGCCGCTGCCGGACGGCCGGGTGCCCTGCCGATCGTGCCGGCGGCCGAGGTCGTCGGCATGGACGAGGATCCGGCCGTCGCGCTGCACCGCAAGCGGGATGCGAGCATTCGTGTAGCCACCCAGCTGCTCGCCGACGGCGCCGTCGACGCAGTGGTGTCGGCGGGCTCGACCGGCGCCACATTGGCGGC
>JAUJMQ010000068.1 GCA_030446775.1 Egibacteraceae bacterium | reverse complement strand
GCGGCAGCCGCCCGCTGGATGCCGGTGACCGTCCTCACCAACGCCATGCTCCTGACGCGAGGCCCGCGCCGGCGGACGCTGGACAGCCTGGGACCCCGCGCGGGTCACCATGCAGGTCTCGCTGGACTCCGGCACAGCCGACCTCCAGGACCGACACCGCGGCGCGGGATCGTTCGACCGCGCAGAGCGGGCATCGAGCTGCTGCGGTCCCTCGCCTTCCGGGTGCGCGCCGCCGCCACGGTCGACGACGCCGACGCCGCCGAGGAACGCGAACTGCACGCCCTGCTCGACGCCGACGGGACCCCGGACGAGGATCGGCTCGTCCGGCGCGTCGCCCGCACTGGCTTCGCCGACTAGGGCGTGCAGCTCACGCTCGACAGCCTCTGGCCCGAGCCGACGCTCACCGCCGACGGCGCCTGGCGGCACCCCGTCGGCATCGCCGACCCGGCCATGCAGGTCGCCTCGACGCCCCTGCCGCTCGTCACGGTGCTGGCCGTGATTCGGGCCACCCTCGACGATCCTGAGCGTGATCGCGGCGCCGCCCTCGACGCCTTTCGCTGTACCTGAGCGGTCGCGAGCGGAGGGGCGCACCTCAGAACGGGAAGCCGCGCCAGCGCCCGCCGCGCCCGCCGCGCGCGAACCGGCGATCCAGACCCCACACACGTCCGGCGGGCACGAGCAGGAGGATGAGCAGCGGCACCCACTCGTGGGGCTGTTCGAACGTCCAGCGCCCGCTGGACATGTAGAGGATCTGCAGTCCGAACTGCTGGGCGAAGCCGACGAGCGCCGCGCCGCGGGAGGCCAGTCCGAGGATGAGCAGCGCGCCGACCCCGAGCTCGACGAACGTGATGACCCATTGCAGCCAGCCGAAGTTCGGCAGCAGGACGTCGTCGACGATGGTCTTGACGAACCCCACCTCGTTGCGGCCGGCCTCGCGCTCGAGGATGCTGCGCGTCTCCTCGCGGTTGATCAGGAACGACCGATACGGCCCGATCTCGATGTTGCGAAACGTGAACAGCTTGGCCAGCCCGTTCGCGAAGAAGATGATGCCCACGAAGATCCGCAGGCCGGCCAGGCCCCTGCCCAGCCACTCCGCGTCGGGTATGCCGCCGTCCGCGGCCGGCCGATCCATCTCACGTGCGCTCATGTCGCCTCATCCTCGGTTTGACTCGAGCAGGTCGTCCACGAACGGTCCGTCCGCCGATCAGGCGAATCGCTACACGCGTGGGTGGACAAGAGGTCGATCACGCCGCCGAGCGCGAAGCAACGGGCGTCGGCCAGATGTGACAAAACGGTGACAGACGGCCGGCGAAGCGATCACGGGGCGCTGCAGTGGGGCACGAACCCGACATGCGGATTCCCCCGACGCTGGTCGCGGGCGCCGGCGCCGGGGCGGTCGCCGGAGCGGTCATCGGAGCGCTGCGTGCGGCGCAGCCGGATCCCGCGCCCGGGATCGCCGAGCTCTCGGGCGACGGCACGGGGCTCCTGGCCTGGCTGGTCCTCGGTCCGGCGGTCGGGGTCGCGTTGGCCCACTCCACCGGTCACGGTGGCTTGGGCACCGGCCCGGCCGTCGCGGCAAGCGGCGTCCTGCTCGGCCTGGTGGTGTGGGTGGCCTGGTCGCTCAGCCTGCTGCCGCTCGTGGCCGGCGACGCCCCGCGCTGGTCGGCGCAGGCGGCGGGGCAGGGCTATGGCGAGCTCGTCGCCGCGACCATGCTCGGCGGGCTGACGGGGCTGGTGCTCATCGCGCTCAGACCGCTCGTTCCCGCCCCGGTCACCCGGCGGCCCGCGGTCGCGCCACAGCGGCCGCGGATCGTCATCCTCGGCGGGGGCTTTGCGGGCGTCAGTGCGGCCCGTCGGCTGGAGCGCCTGGCGCCGCGCAGCCGGCGCTGGGACGTGACCCTGGTCAGCCGCAGCAACTACCTGCTGTTCACCCCGATGCTCGCCGAGGTGGCGTCGGGAGCCATCGAAGCCCAGCACATCGCCGCACCCGTCCGCGTTGCGTGCCCGAGGACCCGCTTTCTGCGCGGGGAGGCGGTCGGCGTCGATCTCACCCGCCGCTGCGTCCGCGTCGTCGCGCGCCGGCGCGAGGTCGAGCTGCCCTACGACCACCTCGTCCTCGCCATGGGCGCCGAGCCCACTTTTCGGGACCTGCCGGGGCTCGCCGAGCACGCGCTGACGCTCAAGTCCCTGGGTGACGCCACCGCCGTGCGCAACCACGTCATCGCGCAGCTCGAGGCCGCCGAGGGCGAGCAGGACGACGCCGAGCGGCGGCGGCTGCTGACCTTCGTCGTGGTCGGGGGCGGCTTCGCCGGGACGGAGCTGCTGGCCGAGCTGCGCGACCTCGTGGCCAGGGTGGCGCGCTTCTTCCCCGACATCCGGGGCGAGGCCATGCGCTACCTGCTCGTCCACAGCCGCGACCGGATCCTGCCCGAGGTCTCGTCGAACTTGAGCCGCTTCGCGCTGCGACAGCTTCTCGAGCGCGGGATCGAGTTCCGCCTGGGAGTGCGGGTGGCCGGCGCCACCGAGCGGGCGCTGCTGCTCGAGGGCGGCGAGCGCATCGACGCCGCCACGGTCGTCTGGACCGCCGGGAATCAGGCCAGCCCGGTCGTGCAGGCGCGTCCCTTCGAGAAGGGCCCGGCCGGCGCGGTGAAGGTCGACGACACCTTCCGCGTCCCGGGAGCCGAGGGCCTGTGGGCGATCGGCGACTGCGCGGCCATCCCGGACGGCGGGAACGGGCTGCACCCCCCGACCGCCCAGCACGCGCTGCGCGAAGGTGCGTCGGTGGCCGACGGCATCGCCGCCGTGCTGGGGGGACGGCCTCCGCGCCCCTTCCGATTCGAGAGCATCGGGACGCTCGTGGCGCTCGGACACCGGACGGCGGTGGCGGAGCTGCGCGGCAGGCGCTTCACCGGCTTCCTCGCCTGGCTCATGTGGCGCGCGGTCTACCTCGGCAAGCTCCCGGGGCTGGAGAAGAAGGTCCGAGTCCTGAGCGACTGGGTCGTCGACCTGGCCTTTCCGCGCGACATCGTCCTCACCGAGACACCGGAGCCGCCCGAGCGCGAGGCCAAGGTCCCCGTGAAGGCGTC
>JAUJMQ010000067.1 GCA_030446775.1 Egibacteraceae bacterium | reverse complement strand
CGCTTGGGACGCTGTAGACGTATGGGCTATGAATATTAAGCATGTGCGTAAGGAGGTTATGGTGCTAATGAAGAAGGACCTAGCCCTGTAACAACCGAAGGCTCCTGCTGGCGGCGATCAGACCCCGCCACGGGGAGGGGGAACCGCGCGGGTAGCGTCGCCGCATCCCCGACGGCACCGCGTGCAACACCGCCGGGAGGTACTAACCATATGGGCGAGCGCATGTACTACCGGGCGCTCATCGCTGTAGTGACGTTCGCCGTGGTCGCGCTTGCTGGCGCGTGGCAGGGGGTCGCCCCACGCGATTATCTGCCGCCTGCGCTTCTCGTCGCGGTGGCTGGCCTCCTGGGTGTAGCGGGTGTAGCGGACCTGCTGGAGGGGAGGAGGGGATGGCCGGCAGCCCCCCACCGCCCCTCCCACAGGTCCGCGAGCAGGAGGTTGGCTGCCAGTTCCACGTCGCCTAGGTCGCTGACCTGGGCTTATGGGCGGTAAAAGGAGTCGCTTGCGGGTGACCCGATGCCCGCAAGGTAGTCGATCCGTTCGGTGAGGCCGGCGAAGTCGCCGCAGCCGTCGCCGTCCCCGTCGAGGAACGTCTCCACGTCCAGGCAGTACACGACGGCGTTGCGCCACCGCAGGTCACTTGTCGCGGCGGTGCTCACCGGGACCCGTCCGCTCGCACGTGGCCTCGACGCCCGACCCGAGGACGTACCTCAAACGCCGGGCGGCCTGTGTCCGACGACTCCCTTCGCGAGACAGGCCCTGGCGACGGCGACGCGCGCAGGGCTTGATCTGCCGGCCGCCGGCTCGGTAGCGTCGGCCCAGCGGGGCGGATGCGGCGCGGGAGGCGGGCGTGGGCGACAGCACCGACATGATCGGGCGGCAGACCGCCGCCGACGAGGGCATCACCGCCCACGGCGCGTCCGAGCCGGCGGGTCTGGACGCCGTCCCGCACTCGCCGTTCTTCCAGGGCCGCTTCGGGCGCATGTTCCGGACGCTGCCGCCGCTGCGGCCCCGCGACGAGGTCCTCGACGCCCTCGCCGGGGCGATGCGTGAGCGGCGTGACGCGCCCAGCGCCGACAATCCGAAGATCCCCTCCGGCTACACCTACCTCGGGCAGTTCATCGACCACGACATCACCTTCGACCCGGTGTCGAGCCTGCAGCGCCGCAACGACCCCGACGCGCTCGTGGACTTCCGGACCCCGCGCTACGACCTGGACTCGCTGTACGGGTCGGGCCCGGCGGTCAGCCCCTACCTGTACGAGTCGAGCGACCGCACCTTCCGCGGCGTGAAGCTGCTCGTCGGCCGCAACAGCGGCGCGGCGTTCGAGCGCGACGACCTGCCACGCAACCAGCAGGGACGGGCGCTCATCGGCGATCCCCGCAACGACGAGAACACGATCGTCAGCCAGCTGCAGCTGCTGTTCCTGCGCTTCCACAACGCCGTCGTCGACCACGTGAGGCGCCGGCGTCCGGGGCTGGACAGCGGCGAGCTGTTCCGGCGGGCGCAGCGCATCACCCGCTGGCACTACCAGTGGGTGGTCGTCCACGACTTCTTGGAGCGGATCGTCGGCCGGGAGATGGCCCGTGCCGTCCTCAAGCCGGCGACGGCCTCCAGCCCACCGGTGACCGACCTGCGCTTCTACGCCTGGGACGTGCAGCCGTTCATGCCGGTCGAGTTCTCGGTGGGCGCCTACCGCTTCGGCCACAGCATGGTCCGCGGCGTCTACAACCTCAACGAGATCGTCACCTCGGTGCCGATCTTCGCGGCGGCCGACAGGCCGGGGCCGCTGGAGCATCTCGGCGGCTTCCGGCGCCTGCCGGGCGCGTGGACCGTGGACTGGAGCTTGTTCTTCCCGATGGGGCGAGGCCGCGCCGCGCTGCAGCTGAGCCGCCGCATCGACACCAAGATCGCCGCCCCGCTCCACGCGCTGCCCCCAGGGCTGGACCGCCGGCGCCGGTCGCTGGCGGCGCTGAACCTGCGGCGCGGCAAGGCGCTGGGCCTGCCGTCCGGACAGGCGGTCGCCGCCGCGATGGGCGAGACCCCGCTGACCGCGGCCGAGCTCGACATCGACCGTCTGGAGCTCCCCGCCGCGGACAAGGCCTCGCTCGAGGCCGACGCGCCGCTGTGGTTCTACTGCCTGAAGGAGGCCGAGGTCCGCGCGGGCGGCGAGCACCTGGGACCCGTCGCCGGGCGCATCGTCGCCGAGGTCCTCGTCGGCCTGCTCGCCGGCGACCCGCTGTCGTACCTGCACGTCTCACCGAACTGGCGCCCGACGCTGCCGGCGGCGCGCTCCGGCGCGTTTGCGATGCCCGACCTCGTGCGGGTGGCGCTCGGCTGACCCGCGGCGGCTCAGCCGCCCTTCCCCCGCCCCCTGCCCTTGCCGGGCTTGCCGTCGCCGTCCTTGCCGGATCCGCGCCCGGATCCCTTGCCCCGCTGCGAGCCGTCCCCGCGGCGGTCGTCGACCGCCGCCCGGGTGTCGCCGTCGCCATCGGCGGCCACCGCCAGGGGCCGGAGCATCGCCGTGGCGACTCGCGCCGCGTCGGCGTCCAGCTCGCCGTCGGCTGCCCACTCGGCGACGTCGTCGAGCAGGTCGTCGGCGACCTCGCCGCGCTCGGCTCCCGAGTCGGCGAGCACCTCGGCGATCCCGTCGCGCAGGTCCGGCTGGCGCTCGCCGTAACGGCCCGGCTCGGCGTCGAGGACCCCAGCGAGCCCGCGCAGGTCGCCGACCGCGTCGAGCCGGTCGGCCTGCGCCTCGGTCGCGGGCTGCTCACTGGCGGGCGGCTGGGACGCCGGTGGCTGGGTGGCCGGCGGTTCGGTGGCCGGCGGCTGTGTCGGGGGCGGCTGTGTGGCCGGCGGCTCGGTGGCGGGCTCGCTCGCCGGGGCGGGGCGGCCGCCCGCCCCGTCGCCCTGCCCCTGGCCGTCCCCTCCGGCGCCCCCCGCCCCGGCCGGAGCGTCAGGGCGCGGGGCGTCAGGGCCGCCGAGTTGGCTCGCGAGCCCGGCGAGCAGCGCGATGAGCGCGATCCCGGCGATGGCCGCGAGGATCCAGCCGAGCGGATTGCCACCGCGCGGCTCGCGGTGGGGAGCCAGGGCGCGCGTGGTGGCGGCCGACGGCGCGCG
>JAUJMQ010000020.1 GCA_030446775.1 Egibacteraceae bacterium | reverse complement strand
TGAACAACTGGCTGCGCATGGCCGGCCCCACGTTCGACACCTCACTGGCGCTGGAGTTCATGGGGTTCGGCGGCCCGGACGTCCACGAGGGGGTCGCAGCCGTGAAGGGCAAGCGCCCGCCGGAGTTCTCGGGCCCGGCATCGGAGTAGCGCAACGCTGCTCCTCATTGCATTTCATGCATCTCATGCTGTATCGTCTCGTTTGATCGTTCTCAGTATGACCTGAGGGGGCGCGGTGGTCAGCATCGGTGGCGGAGGCGGAGGAGGTCATTTCGTCGGCCTGCATCCGGACCGCGCGCGGGGGCTGGCCACCCAGATGGCGGTGTTGGGGTCCCAGGGCGGGTGCAGTGCCGGGCGCATCGCGGGACTGCTGGCGCAGGCGGGCACCGACGGCGCCGGCTGTGACACACCGGCCGTGCTGCGCCGCATGGACATGTGGCTGGGCCGCAGCGCCGACGACGTGCGATGGCGCGTCGCGCTCGTCGCGGGTGGGGCGACGGGCGGTGGCCTGCGCTTTGCCTCGCTCGGATTCCCTTCGGCTGCGGCTGCCCGCGCCGCCGGACGTGGCTACGCCGCGGCCATCGCCGCGGCCGACCAGCGGTACTTCGACGCGGACACCGATGCCGAGCGTGAGGCGGCGCAGGTTCAGTACCTGAGCTTGCTACGCGGCATCGGCGCGTACGCGCACGACCCAGCGTGGTCGGGTGGGCTGCTGGACCGCTTGGGGCACGACGGCGTGATCAACGCGGCTTACATCGCGGAGTTCGCTCCCGAAGGCGACGTCGCGAAGCTGCGTGAGCGGCTGGGGCCGATGTTCACCGCGTTGGCCACGGCGCTGCGCCACGACACCGTCGACCCGTCCCTTCGCCGCCAGATCCTGCGGTGGCACAACCATGATCTGGCGATGGTCGTGGCGCTCGCGCCTGCCGAGACCACGTTCCTGAACACGGTGGCGCGCCGGGTCCTGGTGCTGTCGCAGGCCGACGACGACCTGAGAAACAACCCGGCGCCGCCGCAGTACGCGCTCATCTTCGGCGCGCTGGAGGGCAACGCCGAAGCCGCCTACCAGCTGCTGACCAGCACGGGCCGCTACGGCGAACCGGTGGCGTCGTATCTGTTCCCCTGGGATCTCGGCGCCAGCCAGGAGGCGACGCGCTCGCTGGGGCGGGCCCTCGAGCTGGGTCTCGTCGAGTATCCCGCGACCCGCGGCGTGCAGGAGTGGAACCGCGCGACCCGCGCCACCGAGGCGGTGATCCACGTCGTGTCGCGCTACGGCGGCGTGCTCGACGAGGCCGATCCGCAGCTCGCCACGTCGCTGGTGTCGCTGTTGCGTCCGCACATGGACGCCGTTGCCGCTATCGGGGCGCGGGCCGGGGGGATGACGGCGCCCGGCGGCTTCGACATCCCGCTGCAGGGCGGTCGTCGTGCGCTGGACGTCGACGCGAAGACGCTGCGCGACTACTTGGGGGCAGCGTTGCAGCACGACGCCGGCGTGCAGCACATGCAGCTGCTGCTGGCGGCGTACACGCAGAGCCCCGACGCGCAGGCGAACCGCATCCCGCTGCTCTACCGGCACGACACGCGAGAGGAGGTCCCGTTCTTCGCCGACTCCGTGCGTATCGGTGGGCTGGTGGCAATGGTCGGCGGGGGACTCGACGAGGCCGGCAAGGACGAGGAGGCCACGACGCGGCTGCTCGTCGGCGCCATGAACTTGGCGGCCGGCAAAGGCGCCTCACGGCTGCTGTCAGGCGCGAACCCGGTGGTCTGGCTGGGTCGGGAGGGCATGAAGCACCTAGCCGGCGAGGGGATCGCGGAGGTCGAGGAATGGCTGCAGTCGCGCGAGCCCATCGAAGGTGAGGAGGCCGTCGACACCTTCGTGGAGTCGTACGTCGCGGCGACAGACGCCTCGCTGCGCGAGCACATCAGGACCGACCCGCAGCTGTCGCAGCTGCCGCCGGCCGAGCAGGAGCTCCTGCTGAAGGCCGTTGCGTTCGAGGTCGAGCACTCCGTGCGCGGGCCGCTGCAGTGGTCCTACGCGGACCTGGTGGCAGAGACCGCGAAGGAATGACGATGACGACACGAGCATCCGAGGTGAGACGATGAGCGCAGCGGCCCTATGGGCGGAAGCGGCCCGCAAGGACGACCTGGCGCGGCAGTTCGACGCCGAGGCGCGCACGCTGCCGGCGCTGCTGGATCCGGTGGTGGCACGGATGGGCCCGGACGTGTGGCGCGGACCCGCCGCCGACGACTTCACCGCAACACTGCACCGGTGGCGGGCGTCGCTGGACCGGGAAGCCGAGTCGCTGCACGCGGTCGCGCGCCGCCTGCGGTTGCGCGCCGACGAGCTGCGTGCGCAGGCGCGGCGCATCGAGGCGGCCGAGGCCGCCGCGGCGGCAGCAGCCGCACTCCGGCGACGGGAGCTGGCGGCGGCGGCCGGCCGCCTTCGCTGACCTCGATCGAGTCGTACCGACGCCGCGCGCGGGGCATAGGGTAGAAGGCACCTAGACGATCCGGCCGGGAGACAGCGGTGCCCGACGACCAGCGCCCCATCATCACCGACGGCATGCCGAGCCAGCTGCCGGATGTCGACCCCGCGGAGACCCGCGAGTGGGTGGAGTCCCTGGCCGCCGTGGTCGACCGCCATGGCCGGGAGCGCGCCCGGTTCCTGATGCTCAAGGTGCTCGAACGGGCGCGCGAGGTCGGCGTGGGCGTGCCGTCGCTGACGTCGACCGACTACATCAACACCATCCCGCCACACCGGGAGCCGGAGTTCCCCGGCGACGAGCACATCGAGCGTCGCATCCGCGCGTACATCCGGTGGAACGCCGCGGTGATGGTCACCCGCGCACAGCGCCCCGGCATCGGCGTCGGCGGGCACATCGCGACGTACGCATCCTCGGCGTCGCTGTACGAGGTCGGGTTCAACCACTTCTTCCGCGGCAAGGGCAGCGACGAGGACCCGCAACCCGGTGACCAGATCTTCATCCAGGGCCACGGCTCGCCAGGCATCTACGCGCGGGCGTACCTCGAGGGCCGGCTCACCCAGGAGCAGCTCGACCTGTTNGACGACCGCGGGGCTGCGCCCCGGGTCGCCGGACAACGCCCCGCTGCTGGGCTCCACGGCCGTCGACGGGCTGCTCGTCGCGACCGGGCACTACCGCAACGGCGTCCTGCTCGCGCCGGTCACCGCCGCCGGGATCGTCGAGTGCCTCGCCGGCGGCCGGCCGCCGCTGCTCGCCCCGTTCCAGCCGGCGCGGTTCGACACGATCGGAGCGCTGCGGTGACGGTCGTGGTCAACGGGCGCGACACCGCCCTGGACGAGGGGGAGACCGTCGCCGACGTGATCCGGCGGCTGGGCCGCGACCCGGCGCTGCCGGGCACGGCCGCCGCCCGCAACGGCGAGGTGGTCCCCCGCCGCCAGTGGGCTGCGACGGCCCTGGCCGACGGCGACCGGGTCGAGGTCCTCAACGCGGTGGGCGGCGGATGACCGCGACGCTGCCGACCACCAGCGCGGCCTCAGACGTCCTGCGCCTGGGCGGCGTCGAGTTCACGTCGCGGCTGGTGATGGGCACCGGCGGCGCGTCGAGTCTGGCGGCGCTCGAGGCCGCGCTGCGGGTGTCGGGTGCGCAGCTGGCCACCGTCGCGCTGCGCCGCGTCGACCCGTCGGCGCCCGGCTCGGTGCTCGACGTCCTCGATCGCTGCGGCTGCCGGCTGCTGCCCAACACCGCCGGCTGCTTCACCGCCCACGACGCGGTGACGACAGCCCGGCTGGCGCGTGAGGCGTTCGGGACGGACTGGATCAAGCTGGAGGTCATCGGCGACGACCGCACGCTGCTGCCGGACGGCGCGGAGACGCTCGACGCGGCCGAGCGGCTCGTCGACGACGGCTTCGTCGTCCTGCCCTACACCACCGACGACCCCGTGCTGGCGCGGCGGCTGGCAGACGTCGGCTGCGCCGCCGTCATGCCGCTGGGGTCGCCGATCGGCAGCGGCGCAGGCATCCGCAACCCCTACAACCTGCGGATCATCGTCGAGTCCGCCACGGTGCCGGTCATCCTCGACGCCGGGATCGGGACCGCCAGCGACGCGGCCCTGGCGATGGAGCTGGGCTGCGACGCCGTGCTGCTCGCGAGCGCCGTGACGCGCGCGCAACAGCCGGCGCTCATGGCGGCGGCGATGCGCAAGGCGGTCGAGGCCGGGCGGCTGGCCTCCCGCGCGGGGCGCATCCCGCGACGGCTGTACGCCGAGGCGTCGACGACGTTCGCGGGCCTGCCCGACCTTTCGTGACGCCGTGACCGCTGCACCCACGCCGGGGGCACCCGACGGCGCGCAGCCGGGCACGCCCGGCGGTGCGCCGCCCGACCCGGCGCCGCTGCTGGACTTCGCGGCCGTGCGGGCGCGGCTGCGGCGCCTCGTGCTCGGCGCCGCCGTCGTGGCGGTCGTCGGGATGGGGGCCGAGGCAGTCACCGGCGGTGCCGTCGGGGCGGTCCTGGGCCGCTGGGTCGGGGTGTTCGGCGTGCTGGTGCTGTTGGGCGCCGCGGCGGTCGTCGCCCTGTCGGCGCTCGGCGGGGCCGACCGCGTGCAGCGGCGCGGCGAGCGGCTGGCCGGCGACGACGTCGGGTTCCTTCCACCGCGGCGCCCGTAGATGCGCGCCGAGCGGCGGCGCGAGCGGCTCGCCTCGGCGCGCCTGTACCTGTGCGTCGACCGGCGGGCGGCCCGCGGCGACCTCGAGTCGCTGCTCGACGCGGCGCTCGGCGCCGGCGTGGACCTCGTGCAGCTGCGCGACAAGGACGCCGGTCGCGGCGAGATCGTCGCCGCGGCCCCCGCCTTCCGCGCCGCGGCGGACCGCCACGACGCCCTGTTCATCCTCAACGACGACCCCGAGCTGGCGGTGGAGGTCGGCGCCGACGGCGTCCACGTCGGACAGGACGACGCGACCCCCGAGGCGGCCCGCGCCGTCGTGGGCCGGGACATGCTCGTCGGCAGGTCGACCCACGCCGAGGCCGAGATCGATCGGGCGCTGGCATCCGACTCCGACTACGTCGCCGTCGGGCCGGTGCACGCGACGCCGACCAAGCAGGGCCGGCCGGGGATCGGGCTGGAGCCGATCCGCCACGCCGCCGCGGTGGCGGGGGAGCGGCCGTGGTTCGTCACCGGCGCCATGAGTGCACAGACGGCTCCCGCGGTGCTCGCAGCCGGTGCGCGCCGGCTCGTCGTCGTGCGGGCGATCACCGAGGCGGCCGACCCCGCGACCGCCACCGCGTCGATCGTGGCGCTGCTGCGCGGCGCCGACGAGCGGCCGGCCTAGCACGCAACCTCAAACGCCGGGCGGCTTACGTGCAATGACTCCCTTCGGGAGACAGGCCCTGGGCCCCGCGCCGGTGGGAGCGGGCATCGGCTATCCTCACGTCTGCGGGCAACGGGGTTGGAGGTGGCCACATGCGCGACCTGGGCCGTTGGCGGGTGGGCGGCGTGATCGCGGCCGCCTCCACAGTGCTCTTGGCGGGCTGCTCTCAGCCACCCGCACAGCGCGTCACGCTGAGAGAGCCTTGGAGGCCTTCGAGCTCGGACGCGTCGGAGCTGCGCGTCGACCTCGCCGCCGTCCCGGCTCCGCCGGCCGCAGTTCAGCGGCGCGCCCACGGCTCCCACGAGCTGACGCCGGTCGCCCTGCGCACGAGGCTGGAGCAGCTGCTGGGTCAGCACGTCGGCCTGACCCTCCGCCTCATGCGGGCCAGGATGCGGGGAGATCCGGACTTCGCGGAGGCGGCGGTCGCCGCGCTGAACCGCAACACCGACGACCTCGCCGACGCCGTCGGCGCCGTCTACGGGCGGGACGGGGCCCGGGCGTTCTCCGAGCTGTGGTTCAACCACACCCGCTCGTTCTTCCGCTATGCCAAGGGCCTGGCCGAAAAGAACCGTCAGGCGCGCCGCGCCGCGCGCGGCGAGCTGGACCGCTACCGCAAGGACTTCGGCGCCTTCGTCGAGTCGGCAACGGACGGGGACCTGGCCGCCCGGCCCGTCGCGGAGGCCCTCGAGGTGCACATCGACCAGCTGCTGGGCGCGGCTGACGCGTACGCGGACGGCGACTACGAGCGCGCCTTCGCCCTCCAGCGGCGCGCCTACGAGCATATGTTCCCGACCGGCAAGGCCCTCGCCGGCGGCTTCCGCGACGACCTGCCCGGAGAGTTCCCCGTGGTGGTCGACAACCCCCGGTCGCAGCTGCGGTCGGCCCTCGGCCTGCTGCTGGGGGAGCATCTCGAGCTCGCCGTGGACGCCATGCGCGCCGGGGTGACCGGCGCGCCCGAGTTCGAGGCCGCGGCGGGGGCGCTCAACGCCAACACCGAGGACCTGACCGCGGCGATGGACGGCGTGTTCGGCCGCCGCCGCGCACGGCAGTTCAACAACCTGTGGTCTGACCACATCGACCTGTTCGTCGACTACACCGTCGCTCTGGCCGAGGGCGACCAGTCCGGCAGGCGCCGGGCGCGCAGAGGGCTGAACCGCTACCAGAAGGACTTCGGGGCCTTCGTGAGCCGCGCGACCCGCGGGCAGGTCGAGGCGGCGGCGGTCACCCGCCACATGGAGGTCCACGACCGGCAGCTCATCGAGCAGATCGACGCCTACGCGGCGGAGGACTACGAGCGGGCGCACACCCTGGCCTACAGCGCCTACCAGGACATCTTCGACGCGGCCGCCGACCTCGCCCGGGGAATCTCGGGCGCCACCCGGGGACGGCTGCCCGCCGGCGGTGCGCAGACCGGCGCCGGCGGCACCTCGGGAGGTGGCCACGGCTAGGCGCGCGGCGCCACGGCCGTCGCCCGTGCGGCCGCACCTGCCCGCGCTCGTCGTCGCGCTGCTGCTCGCCACGGCTTGCGGCGCGGGAGCCCCGGCCGCGTCGCGCGCCGTCGCCGACCCCCACCCGAAGGCCGGAGTGCAGCCGCTCGCGGCCCGCGCCGGCCGGGAGGCCCCGGGCGCCGAGCCCAGCGTCCGCCTGCCGGCTGCCGTCACACAGTTCCGGTCGGTGCGCGAGCACCGCCCGGTCGCCGTGCCGACGGCCATCCGGATCCCCGTGATCGGCGTCGACAGCACGCTGCAGCGGCTGGGGCGCAACCCCGACGGCTCGGTGCAGGTGCCTCGCGAGTGGGGGCGCGCGGGGTGGTACGCCGGCGGAGCCCGTCCCGGCCAGCCCGGGCCCGCGGTCGTGCTCGGCCACGTCGACTCGCGCAGCGGGCCGGCGGTGTTCTTCCGGCTGCACGAGCTGCGTCCCGGCGACGCGGTGATCGTCGAGCGCCGGGACGGCTCGGTGGCCCGCTTCCGCGTCGACCGGGTCGAGCGCCACCCCAAGGACCGGTTCCCCACCGACGAGGTGTACTTCCCCACGCTCGAGCCGACCCTACGGCTGGTGACGTGCGCCGGCGCATTCGACCGGTCGGTGGGCCACTACCGCGACAACCTCATCGCCTTCGCCACCTTGGAGGGCACCGGCGGGTAGCCCCCGCCCGGTCAGGTCTGCTGCAGCTGTGCGGCGAGGTCGGCGACCATCTCCGGCAGCATCGCGCCGTCGAGCCGGTCGACGATCGCGCCGTCCGCGCCGATGGTGAACATCCACGGCTCGGTGGGCAGCTTCCACGCCTGCACCGGATCGCTGACGGTCTGACCGGCGTCGCTGTAGATCTCGACGTGGATCCACGCGGTGTCGGCCCACTCGCCGCCGGTGCGGACCTCGTCGACCGTGCCGACCGCCGGGCCGCAGGTGGCCGACACGCAGTAGGCCGGGGTGGCGAACAGCAGCACCACCTTGCGGCCGTCCGCCAGCGCGTCGTCCAGGCTCACCTCGTGCATGCCGCACGGCGGGTCCTGGGTGCACAGCTGCGCCATGCCTCGCGGCTTGTCCTCGGTGGGGGTCGCGACCACGACCGCCTGCTGTCCGGGCACCGGGGCCTTGGAGTCCTCGGGCGCCACGACGTTGACCACCTGGGTGCCGTAGTCGTCGCCGACGACGGCCACGAACTCCAGCTGCCCGGGCTCGTCAAGGGCGAAGCTCGTCTTGTACAGTCCCAGGCCCTCGCCGGCCGCCTCGGTGTACTCGGCCGGGAAGGGTCCGGCGCGGACCTCACCGTCGACGTCGCGCAGGAACACCTCGACGTCGGCGTCGGCGACCTCGACATTCTCCAGGGTCCGCAGCCCGAACGGCACGGTCCGCTCGTCGCCGGTCAGCAGCTCGAAGGTCACCACCTGCGGCGCCAGGGTCGGCTCGCCTTCCGGGACGCCCGCCGCGCCGCCGGTGACACGGGCCTGCAAGCTGTGGCTCTCGCCCCCGGCACTGCGACCGCAGGCGGCGAGGACGCCGGCGGCGCCGACGCCGCCGACGAGCAGTGCGGTACGGGACAGAAAGTGCCGTCGATCCATGCGGCCAGCCTATGGCGGCGCGCCGGATGGCACACTCGCCGCCATGTCCCGGCGCCGGCTGTCCCTGTTCGCCGCCATGTCCCGGCGCCGGCTCTCCGCGTTCGCCGCCGTGTCCCGGCGCCGGCTGCCCGCGTTCGCGGCTGCGCTGACCCTGCTCGCGGCGTGCTCGCCCGCCGGCGACGCGCGCGAGCGCATCCGCGTCGGCGTCGGGTCCACCCACGAGCAGCGGGTGCTCGCCGCGGTGACGGCCCTCGCGCTGGACCGGGCCGGGATGGACCCCGAGCTGCGGACCGACCTCGGCGGCACCGTGGGGCTGCGCCGCGAGGCGATCGGCGGCGGGATCGACGTGTTCTGGGACTACACCGGCGCGGCGTGGGCCCTGGGCATGGGACAGCAGGCGCCACCCGCCGACCCGGGGGAGTCCTACGAGCGGGTGCGTCGCGCCGACGAGGGTTCCGGCCTGACCTGGCTCCAGCCCAGCGGCGCCAACGCCACCCTCGCGCTGTTCGTCCGCACCGCCGACCTTCCGCCCGAGAACCGCCCGCGGGGGCTGGCATGGCTGGGAGCGGTCCTGTCCCGGGGCGGGCAGCGGCTGTGCGCCGACTCGGACTTTTTGCGCCGGCGCGGCGGTCTGGAGGCGCTCGCCGCCGCCTACGGGATGGACCTCGAGCGGGTCGCGGCGACGGCCGTGCCGGCGACGGAGGCGACCGCGATCAAGCGGGCGGCGTCGGGCCGCTGCTTCGCGGCGCTCGCGACCGCGACGTCGGGTGAGGCGCGCCGTGCGGGGCTCGTGCCGGTGGCCGACGAGCTGGGGGTGTTCCCTGCGTTCATCGTGTCGCCGGTGGCGCGCAGCGACCGGGTCGCCGACGTCGCCGAGCTCGCCGACGTGCTCGAGCCGGTCGCACGGGTGCTGGACACGGACACGCTCGCCGGGCTCAACGCCAGGGCCGAGGCGGGTGAGCGACCCGAGGAGATCGCCGCGGACTTTTTGGCCGCCGCGCTGCCGAGAACCCGGCAGTGATCGCGGGTTGACCTCGACGCGCCGGTGTCGTAGCGTTCCGAGCTGGCATCGAACATCTGTTCGGTACCGGTGCCGTGGCGGCCGGGACGTGTGGGGAAGGCACGTCCCGGTCGCCACCGTCCTTCCCGCACCGCCCGAGCCATGCCGGTCGCGCTGCGCGCCGCCGGCGGGCGGCGTGCAGGGAGGACGCATGACCAAGCGGTACCGCGAACCGGTGGAGGTCACCGCCGGCCCCGACACCTCCGGCGCCGCTGCGCCGCTGCGCTTCGCCTGGCGCGGCTCGACCTACATCGTCGTGTCGGTGCTGGGCCACTGGCGCGAGGACGCGGGCTACTGGACCGGGGGTGGCGTGTCCGTGCCGCAGCGGGACCTGTGGCGGGTCGAGGCGCGCAACGGCAGCCCCGCCCGCGGGGTCTACGAGCTCGTCAGCGAGGCCGGTGCCTGGCGTCTGAACCGGATCTGGGACTGAGCCGTTCGTTCTGACCTCCCCTGCGCCCCGGGGAGATCGGAGCAAACCGCGTCGCGCCGCTCCGGGCGGGGTAGGACCCACGCGCATGGACGAGCCCGCTCTGTTCGACGCCACGGCGCGGCGACCGCAGCCGGCGCCGTCGCTGGAGGAGCTGGCGGCCACGGCGGCCGGCTGCACCAACTGCGACCTGTACCGCCACGCCACCCAGACGGTGTTCGGCAAGGGGCCACAGCACGCCCGGCTCGTGATCGTGGGGGAGCAGCCCGGCGACGCCGAGGACCTCGCCGGCGAGCCGTTCGTCGGGCCGTCGGGGCGCCTGCTGGACCGGGCGCTCGTCGACGCCGGCATCGACCGCGGCACCGTCTACGTCACGAACGCGGTCAAGCACTTCAAGTTCACCCCGCGGGGGAAGCGACGGATCCACCAGACGCCCAAGTCCGAGGAGATCAAGGCCTGCCGTCCATGGCTGGACGGCGAGCTCGTCGCGGTGGGCCCCGAGGTCGTCGTCGCGCTGGGGGCGACGGCCGCCAAGGCGCTGCTCGGGCCGTCGTTCCGGGTCTCGGTGCAGCGGGGCGAGGTCTTCGACCGCGACGGGGTGCGCTACACCGCGACGCTGCACCCCTCGGCGCTGCTGCGCCTGCGCGACGACGAGCGGGACGCGGCCGTCGCCGACTTCACCGACGACCTGCGCGCGGTCGCGGCCCTCCTCGGGGACGCCTGACACCGCGCGTCCCTCGAGGTGCCGTCACGAACCGACCGCAACGGTGTCTTCATCACGGCACGGGCTTCGGAATAGGCTCGGCGCGGCCCGGACGTCGCCCGCACCGCGACCCCTGCGCCCTGACCACCGCACCCTTACCGCGCCACACGCCACGTCTCGCCCCAACCACGACCCAGGACCCGGCGGATGAGCGAGCGCTACGAGCAGTTCGCAAGCCTGCGGTTCTCCCGCCCCGACGACGGGGTGCTCGAGATCGTCATGTCGACGCCCGGCAAGCTCAACGCCGCCGGTTCCGACATGCACCGCGACCTCGCCGAGGTGTGGCGGGAGGTCGACCGCGACCCCGACACCCGCGTCGCGGTCATCCGCGGCGAGGGCCGGGGCTTCTCCTCCGGCGGCGACCTGGACCTCGTCACCGACATGGCCGACGACTTCGCCGTGCGCATCCGGGTGCTCAAGGAGGCGCGGGACCTCGTCTACAACGTCATCGACTGCTCCAAGCCGATCGTGTCGGCGATGCACGGCCCCGCGGTCGGTGCCGGGCTCGTCGTCGGCCTGCTCGCCGACGTCTCGATCGCCGCCCGGTCGGCGCGGATCATCGACGGCCACACCAAGCTGGGGGTCGCGGCCGGCGACCACGCCGCGATCGTGTGGCCGCTGCTGTGCGGGATGGCCAAGGCCAAGTACCACCTGCTGACCTGCGAGCCGCTGTCGGGTGAGGAGGCCGAGCGCATCGGGCTGGTATCACTGTGCGTCGACGACGACGCCCTGCTCGACACCGCCCACGACGTGGCGCGCCGCCTCGCGGCCGGCTCCCAGTCGGCCATCCGCTGGACCAAGTACGCGCTGAACAACTGGCTGCGCAGCGCCGGCCCGGCCTTCGACGCCTCCCTGGCCCTGGAGTTCCTGGGCTTTTCGGGCCCCGACGTCCGCGAGGGCGTCGCCGCGGTCCGCGAGAAGCGCCAGCCGCGCTTCACCGGCCCGGCGTCCGAGTGACCCAACAGTCCCCGAGGGGCGATGGCGCCGTCCTCCGCGGGGTACACGGGCGGGTGACCCACCACTAGGGTGGGGGCCCACCGTCGCCGTCGCAGGGGAGTGCCAGTCGCCGTGAGCGAGCACAAGCCGATCATCACCGACGGGCTGCCCAGCCAGCTGCCCGACACCGACCCGGCCGAGACCCGAGAGTGGCTGGACTCGCTCGACGCCGTCGTCGACCACCACGGCCGCGAGCGGGCGCGCTACCTGCTGCTCAAGCTGCTGGAATCGGCGCGGGCGCAGGCGGTCGGCGTGCCGTCGCTGACGTCGACCGACTACATCAACACCATCCCGCCGGAGCTCGAACCGGAGTTTCCCGGCGACGAGCACGTCGAGCGCCGCATCCGCGCCTACATCCGCTGGAACGCGGCGGTGATGGTGACGCGGGCGCAACGCCCCGACGTCGGCGTGGGCGGGCACATCGCCACCTACGCCTCGGCGGCGTCGCTGTACGAGGTCGGCTTCAACCACTTCTTCCGCGGCAAGGGTGGGGGCGGGCCGGGCGCCGAGGGCGGGGACCCCCGACCCGGCGACCAGATCTTCATCCAGGGCCACGGCTCGCCCGGCATCTACGCGCGCGCCTACCTCGAGGGCCGGCTCACCGAGGCGCAGCTGGACCTGTTCCGCCAGGAGGGCCGTACCGCCGACGACGGCCGCCCGGCCCTGTCGAGCTACCCCCACCCGCGGCTCATGCCCGATTTCTGGGAGTTCCCGACCGTCTCGATGGGGCTGGGGGCGATCAACTCGATCTACCAGGCCCGCTTCAACCGCTACCTGCACAACCGGGGGATCACCGACACGTCCGGCTCACGGGTCTTCGCCTTCCTCGGCGACGGCGAGATGGACGAGCCCGAGGCGCTGGGTGCGCTCGGTGTCGCCTCGCGCGAGGAGCTGGACAACCTCACCTGGATCGTCAACTGCAACCTGCAGCGCCTCGACGGTCCGGTGCGCGGCAACGGCAAGATCATCCAGGAGCTGGAGAGCTACTCGCGGCGCCGGCTGGAACGTCATCAAGGTCGTGTGGGGCCGCAAGTGGGACGAGCTGCTCGCCAACGACACCACCGGCGCGCTCGTCGAGAAGATGAACGCCACCCCGGACGGGCAGTTCCAGACGTACACGACGTCCACCGGCGAGTACATCCGCAAGCACTTCTTCGACACCCCGAGCTGCAGCGCATCCTGGCCGACTCCAGCCTCACCGAAGCCGACCTGCCGGTGCTGTCGCGCGGCGGGCACGACTACCGCAAGGTCTACGCGGCGTTCAAGGCCGCCACCGAGCACACCGGCCAGCCGACCGTGATCCTCGCGCACACGATCAAAGGCTGGACGCTGGGACCGACTTCGAGGCCCGCAACGCCACCCATCAGATGAAGAAGCTGACCCAAAAGGCGCTCAAGACCTTCCGTGACCGGCTCTACCTGGAGATCCCCGACGCCGACCTCGAAGGCGACCTCCCGCCCTACCACCACCCTGGCGCCGACTCCGAGGAGGTCGAGTACATGCTCGAGCGCCGTCGCGCTGGGTGGCTCGATCCCGCGGAGGGTGGTGCGCCTCCGGTATCTCGCTGCCCAAGCCGGATCTGTACGACGAGTTGAAGAAGGGGTCGGGCAAGCACGAGGTCGCCACGACGATGGCGTTCGTGCGGCTGCTCAAGGACCTGCTCAAGCACCCCGACCTGGGCAAGCGCATCGTGCCGATCATCCCCGACGAGGCGCGCACGTTCGGGATGGACTCGCTGTTCCCGAGCCAGAAGATCTACAGCCCCCACGGGCAGAACTACGAGTCGGTCGACCGCGAGATGCTGCTGGCCTACAAGGAGTCGTCCTCCGGCAGATCCTGCACGAGGGGATCACCGAGGCCGGCTCGATGGGGTCGTTCGCGGCGGCCGGCACGAGCTACGCGACGTTCGCCGAGCACATGCTGCCCGTGTACATCTTCTACTCGATGTTCGGCTTCCAACGGACGGGCGACTCGATCTGGTCGGCGGCCGACCAGCGCGCGCGCGGGTTCCTGCTGGGGGCGACCGCCGGGCGCACGACACTCAACGGGAGGGGCTGCAGCACGAGGACGGCCACTCGATCCTCATGGCCGCCACGAACCCGGCCGTCGTCAGCTACGACCCGTCGTTCGCCTTCGAGATCGCGGTCATCGTCGAAGACGGGATCAACCGGATGCTCGGCGACGGCGAGCACCCCGGCGGCAGCGACGTCATGTACTACCTGACCGTCTACAACGAGCCGGTCGTGCAGCCGCCGATGCCCGAGGGCCTGGACCCGAGCATGTCTTGCGGGGGATCTACCGCTACGCCCGCTTCAAGACACGCGCTCCTTGCGTGCCCAGCTGCTCACGAGCGGGTCGGCGATGCCGCTCGCGCTGGCGGCCCAGCGCATCCTCGGCGAGGAGTGGGACGTCGCGGCCGACGTGTGGAGCGTCCCCGGCTGGGTGGGGCTGCACCGCGACGGCAACGACTGCGACGCCTGGAACCGGATGCACCCCACCGACGACCAGCGCACGCCGATCGTCACCGAGGCGCTGGCCGACGCCGAGGGCCGTTCGTCGCGGTCACCGACTACCAGAAGGCGGTGCCCGGACTGATCGCCCCCTGGGTTCCGACCCGAGCGTCGGGACGCCTGGCGCTGCTGGGCACCGACGGGTTCGGCCGCTCCGACACGCGGCCGGCGCTGCGCCGGCACTTCCGCATCGACGCCGAGAGCATCGTCGTCGCGGTCCTCGCGGAGCTGTCGGTCGGCGGCGACGTGAAGCGCGAGACCGTCGCCGAGGCCATCACGCGCTACGGCCTGGACCCGGAGGCCACCACCGAGGTCGTCTGACCCGGCGGATCGGCGCCGCCCGCAACGCCCGTCCCGGGTCTCCGGCGTTCCGGCGCGGACGTGACGGCTGGCCGACCCGGCCGTCGGGACGAGGCCGGGTCGGCACTGTCGAGGTGCAGCCGGATACGCTGCCCGCGGACGGCCCTGTGTGGGGGCCGTCCTGCTTGACGTCGGCGCTCCCCGGCGGAAGGCGGAGGCGGGAGGGACGTAGGTTGACGACGGACGTTCTGGGGCTGGTTCCCGAGTGGGGGCCGCCGATGGTGGCGCGCGTCGTGCGGCCGTGGCGCTGGGCCGCGGCCGGCGTCGGCGCCCTGCTGGCGGGGCTGCTCGCAGCCGTCGCGGTGCTCGCGTGGGGCACCGTGGCCTACGCCCGCGCCTACGACGGCCGGATGCTGCCCGGGACCGAGATCGCCGGCGTGGACGTCGCCGGGCTCCCACCGGGGCGGCCCTGGTCGAGGTCCGCCGCGCCATCGGCCCGCAGCTGCACCGCGAGGTCGGCGTCGCCGTGGGCGACCGCCGGCTGACGCGCACGGCGCGCGAGCTGGGGGCGCAGTCCGACGCGCCGCGGGTCGTGGCCGCCGCGGCCGGCGCGAGCCAGGGCCTGCGCTGGGACGAGTGGGCGCGCCTGCGCTGGCTCGACCCCGAGCCGGGCGCCGCCGTCGACGTCGCCGTGCGCTACCGCAAGGCGGACATCCGGGCCTTCGTCGACCGCATCGCCGAGCGCGTCGACCGTGCACCGCGCGACGCGCTGCTGGACACCTCCGGCGGTCAGGTGACGATCACCCCGAGCGCGCGGGACGGTCGCTGGACCGCAGCGACGCGACCGGCACGCTGCTGGCCGCCCTCGGCGCCGGCCGTGCCCAGGTGACCCTGCCCCTGGAGCGGCTGAAGCCGTCGGTCACGGCGGCCGCCTACCACGAGGTGCTCGTCCTGCACCAGTCGGACCACCGCCTGGAGCTGTACCGCGACGGCACCCGCACCCACTCCTGGGTCGTCGCGACCGGGACGGGGGAGTACCCGACCCCGCTGGGGCGCTACGAGGTGACCCTCAAGCGCTACCTACCGACGTGGGTGAACCCCTCACCCGACGGGTGGGGCAGCGCGCTGCCCGCGTCGATCGGCCCCGGCCCGGGCAACCCGCTCGGCGTGCGCGCCCTGAACTGGTCGGCGCCCGGTGCGATCCGCTTCCACGGCACCGAGGCCGTCGAGTCGCTGGGGACCGACGCGTCGCACGGCTGCGTGCGGATGTCCAACGCCGACGTCACCGCGCTGTACGACCTCGTCGACGTGGGCGCGGTCATCGTCTCGCTCCCGTAGGACCGCGACTACGTCGCCCGGTCCTTTTTGACTACGCCGGGATAGCCCCGACGGAAGCGGGCAAAACCCCCCGAAGGGCTATTCACGCGGCAGACCCGGCGCGCATAGAGTGTCGCTGACATCACCCGTAGTGCGTTCCCGGCTGGGCTCGCATCCTGCCGCTGGACCAGCCGCCTTCGAGAGGCCTGCCGTGCCCCCCGCACCCAAGCGACCCCGCGGGCTGTAGACGTGTCGTGGTACAGCCGTGAGGTCGAGCCCGCCCGGGCCCTGTCCGCCTACGTCGCCCTCGTGGTCGTCGGGGCCGCGGCGGTGCTCGTCGCGGCCCTGGCCGACATCCCGGCCGCTGAGCTTGCCGGTCCACGGCCGATGCTGTTCTGGCTGTTCGCGTCGTTGCTGCTGATCACCGAGCTACGCCCGATCCCCTGGCTGACGCGCGGCGGCACCCAGGTCACCGCCTCGTGGACGTTCGCCTGCTCGTTGCTGCTCCTCGCGCCGGCCGGCGGGGCGCTGCTGGCCATGGCGACGGCGTCGGCCCTGGGCGACCTGCGGGGTCGCAAGGCGCTCTCCCGCGTCGCGTTCAACGCGGGCCAGGTGACGCTGTCGATGGCCGCCGGCGCCGCCGCCCTCGAGCTGCTCGCGCCCGAACGCCTGCTCCTGCGAGCCGACGTGCCGCTGGAGTCCTACCTGCTCGTGGCGGCGCTGGCGGGGGGGCTCGTGTTCATCGTCAACGGGGTGCTCACCTGCACGGTGCTCGCGCTGCACGCCGGGGCGCCCGTCGTGCTCGCCTTGCGCCGCGGGGTCGCCGTCAACCTCGCCACCGACGGTCTGCTGCTCGCGCTCGCGCCGATCTTCGTCGTCGTGGCCCAGCGCAGCCTCGCGCTGCTGCCCCTGCTCCTCATCACCGCCTGGGCGGTGTACCGCAATGCGACGCTGGCTGAGGCACAGCGGCACCAGGCCACCCACGATCTGCTCACGGGCCTGCCCAACCGCCGGCTGTTCGCCGAGGAGGTGGCGTTCGCGCGCACCGAGGCGGAGCGCAACGGCACGGCGCTCGCGGTGGTCCTGCTCGACCTCGACGGCTTCAAGACGATCAACGACCAGCTCGGCCACCACGCGGGCGACCTGCTGCTGCAGCAGGTGGCGCGCCGGCTCGACCGGCCCGGAGGCGGGATGCAGCTCGCGGCCCGTCTCGGCGGCGACGAGTTCGCCCTCCTGCTGACCGGCCTGCCCGCAACGGAGGCGGCCCACGTCGCCAGCGCCGCCGCCGCGCGGCTGCTCGATCGCCTGCGCCGCCCGTGCACCGTTCAGGGCTTCCCCGTCGCGGTCAGCGGCAGCTTCGGCGTGGCGCTGTGCCCCGACCACGGCGCCGACGTCGACGTGCTGCTGCAGCGCGCCGACGTCGCCATGTACGCCGCGAAGAACGCGAGCTGCGGTGTCAGCGTCTACCACGACGAGCGCGACCGTGACGGCCACGGCCGCATCGCCCTGCTCGGCGAGCTCGCCGGCGCCCTCGAGCGCGCCGAGCTCGTCCTGCACTACCAGCCCAAGGTCGACCTGCTCACCGGCGAGGTGAGCGGCGTCGAGGCCCTCCTGCGCTGGGACCATCCACGCCTCGGGCTCGTGGCGCCCAGCGAGTTCATGCCGCTCGCCGAGCACACCGAGCTCATGGAGCCGCTGACCGAGTACGTGCTGCGCGCGGCCCTCGAGCAGTGCGCCGCCTGGGACGCCATGGGGCTGCGCGTCCCCGTGGCGGTCAACGGGTCGGCCCGCAACCTGCGGGACGTGCGCTTCCCCGACACGGTCCGGCGACTGCTCGCCGAGACCGGCGTGCCGGCCGAGCGCCTCGAGATCGAGATCACCGAGAACACCGTCATGACCGACCCCGGGCGCACCGCGGCGGTCCTCGTCCGCCTGCGCGCACTCGGCGTCACCATCTCGATCGACGACTTCGGCACCGGCTTCTCGTCGCTGGCCAACCTCCGCGACCTGCCCGTCGACCGGGTCAAGATCGATCGCTCCTTCGTCCTCGACCTCGCGGCGGGCGGCGGCGACGCGGTGATCGTGCGCTCGATCGTGGAGCTGTCACGCAACCTCGGGCTGACCACGGTCGCCGAGGGCGTGGAGGACGCCCGCGTCGCGGCCTGCCTGCGTGACCTCGGCTGCGACCAGGCACAGGGCTACCACTACGCCCGGCCAGCGTCGGCGCGCGTGCTGACCGCCTGGCTGCGCCGGCGCCGCGCCGCCACGGCCCTGCCCCGGGTCGAGACGGTCCTGCCGGAGGCCGCCCGCGTCGCCTGATCGCCGGTGTAGCATGCAACCACATGCTGACGGTTCCCGAGGCGGCTCGGCGCACCGGCCGCAACCCGGAGACGATCCGACGGTGGATCCGCTCGGGACGACTGCGCGCGCACAAGGTCGGCACCCAGCACGTGATCGACGAGGCCGATCTCGACGCGCTCGGTGGCGACGATGAGCGGCTGCCGCTGCCGCCGGAGTGGCAGACGACCTTCTGGGGCGAGCCCATGCCCGACGTGGGCCGGTGGGTGCGTGACAGCCGTCAGGGCCGCTGAACGTGCTCGTGGTCGACGCGAGCGTCGTCATCGCAGCGGCGATCGGGAACCGGAGCGCGGCGGCGCTGCGCGGTCAGCACCTCGTCGGGCCTCCGCTGCTGTGGTCAGAGGTCCGGTCGGTGCTCCACGAGCGGGCGTGGCGTGGCGATCTGGCCACCGCGGACGCGGCTCGGGCGCGCTCGCGGATCGCCGAGATGCCCGTCGAGCGGGCGGAGCCCCCCGAGCTGGACGAGCAGGCCTGGGTCGTCGCCGACGAGCTCGGCTGGGCCAAGACCTACGACGCCGAGTACGTGGCGCTCGCCCGGATACTCGGGTGCCGCCTGCTGACCGTCGACGCGCGGCTGCGGCGCGGCGCCGGCCGGCTCCGCTTCGTGGTCGGCCCGACGGAGCTGTGACGTCAGCCCGTCTTGACGGCCCGCCAGTGCAGGAACAGCGGGACCCGCCGCCAGCGGGCCATCGAAGGGTCCTCGGCGACCTGCTCGTCGCCGATCGCGGGCTCGCGGAGCGTCTCGAGGAGCAGGCCCGCCTGCTCACACGCCCGCGCGTAGGTCTCGAGCGGACGGTGGGCGCTGTGAAAGGTCATGGCGAGGCCTTCACGGGCGACCTCGTCGGCGTAGCGGTGCGGCTCCAGGTACGACCCGGCGACGACGAACGGGGCGTCGGCGGCGCGCGTCGCGAACGTGCCGGCGCTGTTGAGGGGATGCACGACGGCGGCGCACAGCCGGCCACCTGGGGCGAGGACGCGCCCGATCTCGGCCACTGCGCCGTGGAGGTCGTCGACGTCCTGCAGCGACATGTGGGCGACGACAAGGTCGGCGACGCCGTCGGGCAGCGGCAGGGCGGCGGCGTCGGCGACGGCCACCGGTTGCGACCGCGGATGGCCGTGGGCCGCCCGCGCGAGGGTGGGTGACGCGTCGACGCCCAGCACCCGGTGGCCGCGCTGCGCCAGCTCGCGGAGCAGACGTCCCTCGCCGCAGCCGAGATCGAGCGTGAGGCGGCCGGGCGGGGGCAGCAGGGCGAGCATCGTGGGGAGGTTGACCTCCCAGCCGACGTCGTGGCCGGGAGTCCGAGCCCACGCCGTCCACTGCTCGGCGTGACGCTCCCAGGCGGCGCGCAGGCTCTCGTCTTCCATCCGGGACACGGTAGAGCTATCCTGCTGCCCGAACACATGTTCTACTCGTACTCCGGCGGCTCCTTCCCACGCCGAGCACCGCTCCGGGGAGCCGCCGTGCCAGCAGCCAGCCCACCGTTCGCGCATCTCGCCGCGCGCACCTGCTATTCGTTGCGCGACGGGGTGATGCGCCCTCGCGAGCTCGTCGTCGCCGCGGCCGAGCGGGGGATGGACACGCTCGGGATCGCCGACCGCGACGGGCTGTACGGGGCGGTGCGCGTCGCCCAGGCGTGCGCGGTCGTCGGTGTCCGCCTCGTCCTCGGCGCCGACCTCGCCCTGTCCCCAGACCCCACCCGCCCGGGCTGGGGAAGCACCCGCGGCGGCCGAGGGCATCGCACCGCACAAAGCGTCGCGGGAGGTGGGGTTGGGGGCCCTGGTGCCGGGCCGGAGTGGGCTGAAAGGCCGTACCCGCCCCGGAGGACCGGCACCAGGGCCCCCGAAGACCCAGAAAGCCGAGCCCCCCAGGGGCCCCGCGACCGGCTCCGCGTGGCTGGAGGACGACGCCCCCCGCGTCGTCCTGATCGCGCGGAACCAGCACGGGTACGCCAACCTGTGCCGGACCGTCACCGACGCGCACCTCGAGTCCGATCGAGGAACGCCCCGCCTGCGCTGGGAGCTGCTGGAACGCCGGATGGACGGGTTGTTCGTGCTGCTCGGCGACGACTCGCCGGTGGCGCGGCTGCTCGACGCCGGCCGCCACGACGCCGCCGCGGCCGAGGCGCGCCGCTGGGCCGACCTCGTGGGGCCGTCGTCGCTGCTCGTCGGGGTGACCCACCACCTCGCGGCGGGCGACGACGCGCGTGCCCGTGCCCGCTTCGCCCTGGCCGACCGCCTCGGGCTGCGCGCCGTCGCGAACCAGGCGCCGCGCTACCTCGACCCCCGCGACGCCCGCGTCGCCGACGTCGTCGACGCCGTCCGCCAGCAGGTGCCGCTGGACCCACGCCACAGCTCGCGGCGCAACGCCGAGGGCTACCTCAAGACCCCCGCGCAGATGGCCCGGGTGTTCGCCGAGCGTCCCGACGCGGTCGCCAACGCCGGCTGGGTCGCCGAGCGGTGCCGCGTCGACCTCGGCCTGGGCCGGCTGCGGGTCCCCGACCTCGCCGGTGGGGGCGGGGAGCCCGATGCCGAGCTGCGCGCCCGCTGCGAGGCCGGGGTCGCCGAGCGCTACCCGCGGGTGACGCCCGAGCACCTCGGCCTGCTCGAGCGCGAGCTCGCGATGGTCGCGACGCTGGGCCTGGCCCCGTACTTCCTCACCGTCGCCGAGATCGTCGACCGGATCCGCTCCAAGGGCATCCTCGTCGCCTGCCGCGGGTCGGCGGCCGGGAGCATCGTCACCTACGCGCTGCGGATCTCCGACGTCGACCCGGTCGCCCACGACCTCGTGTTCGAGCGGTTCATGAACCCCTCCCGCGACGAGCTGCCCGATATCGACATCGACGTGGAGTCCGCCCGCCGCGAGGACATCTACCGCGACCTGCTCGACCGCTACGGCGACGACCGGGTCGCGTGCGTGTGCATGGTCGAGACGTTCAAGGCGCGCATGGCGATCCGGGAGGTCGGCAAGGCGATCGGGCTGCCCGCCAACGAGGTCGACTACGTCGCGAAGTCCTTTCCCCACGTCCGCGCCGGCGACGTGCGCGCCGCGATGGACCACCTGCCCGAGATGCGCGGGCTGAACCTCGACGGCGGGCAGCTGGGGCTGCTGTTCGACGTCGTCGAGCGGATGGACGGCTTCCCGCGCCACATCGCGCTGCACCCGTCGGGGGTGCTGCTGGCCGACGCGACGCTGCGCGACCTCGTCCCGCTGGAGCGCAGCGCCAACGGGTTCGCGATGGCGCAGTTCGACAAGGACGACGTCGAGGCGCTGGGGCTGTGCAAGCTCGACGTCCTCGCGGTGCGGATGCTGTCGAGCATGTCGGCGTGCGTCGACGAGGTGTCGCGCACCCGCGACGAGCAGCTCGACTTCGAGCGGATCGCCTGGGACGACCCCGACACCTACGAGCTCATCCGCTCCACCCGCACGCTCGGGATGTTCCAGATCGAGTCGCCCGGCCAGCGCGAGCTCGTCGGCAAGTTCCAGCCCGAGCACCTGTCCGACCTCGTCGTCGACATCTCGCTGTTCCGCCCCGGGCCCGTCAAGGGCGACATGGTCGGGCCGTTCCTCCAGCGACGGTTGGGCCAGTCCAAGGTCGTCTACCCCACCCGCTGCTGGAACGGGCGCTGGGCGAGACGTACGGGGTGATCGTCTACCACGAGCAGGTCATGCGCTGCATCAGCGCGGTGACCGGCTGCGACATGACCACCGCCGACCTCGTCCGCCGGCGCCTGGGCGACCCCGGCGAGCTCGACGAGCTGCACCGCTGGGTGCTGGCCGGAGCGGCCGAGCGGGGGATCGCGGGCGAGGTCGCCGAGTCGCTGTGGCACGCGCTGGCCCAGTTCGCCTCGTTCGGGTTCTGCAAGGCGCACGCGGCGGCGTTCGCGGTGCCGACGTACCGGTCGGCGTGGCTGAAGGCCCACTACCTGCCCGAGTTCGTCGCGGGGCTGCTGACCCACGACCCGGGGATGTACCCGCGGCGGCTGCTGCTCGACGACGCCCGCCAGTTCGGCGTGGCGGTCCTGCCCCTGGACGTCAACCGGTCCGACCGCGTCTACCGGGTGGAGCGGCTGCCGGCCGAGGAGGCGCTGGCGTTGCTCGGGATCGGGGGAGGGGTCGAGGCCGGGGTGGGAGCCGGGGCCGCCCCCACAGGAAGAAGGGTTGGTCACACCATGGTGACCGACCCTTCTCGCTGCCGCGGGGGTGGCGGTGGGACGACCAACGCCGGGCTCCGGTCCCGCCGAGCGGGTTCGACAAGGGGTTCGACCCGCGCGATCCCGGGTGGCGGTTCGGGATCCGGCTGGCGCTGCAGGACGTCGCCGGGCCCGATCGACGACCGACGATGATCGACAGCCTGCTCACCGGGCGGCCGTTCACGTCGGTGGCCGACCTGCGGCGGCGGTCGGCGCTGTCGGCGCCGGTCGCCGAGTCGCTCGCCCACGTCGGGGCGATGGACGAGATCGCGGGAGTGGGGCCGCCGCTCGCGGCGGCTGCCGGGCGGACTGCGGGGATCGCGGCGGCCGCCGGGCGGGCTCCGGGGAGCGTCACGGCAGCGGTGCGGACGCGACGTGACCTGCTGCTGGAGGTCAGCGAGCGGTGGCCAGGCTCGCGCCGCCTGAGCGCCGGGTCGGGGTTGTCGCGCCACCGGGTGGCGGACCCGGCCGCGCCCGAGCAGCTGGGGCTGCTCGGCACCGAGGATCTCCCCGGACTGCCCGAGTACCGGTCCAGCGACCGGGTGCGCGCCGAGCTCGAGGTGCTCGGCATGGACGTCTCCGACCATGTGATCCGCTTCTACGACGACCTGCTCGACCTCGTGGAGGTCACCCGCGCGGTCGACCTGCTGTCGTACCGCAACGGTGCCCGGGTGCGCGTCGCGGGGGTGAAGGTCGCGACGCAGACCCCGCCGGTGAAGTCCGGGCAGCGGATCATCTTCCTGTCGCTGGACGACGCGACCGGCGTCAGCGACGCGACGTTCTTCGAGTCGGTGCACGACCGCTGCGCGTGGACGGTGTTCCACACCTGGCTGCTCGTCGTCGAGGGAACCGTCCACCGCACCGGCAAGCGGGGGTGTCGCTGAACGCCGAGGTCGTGTGGGACCTGCGCCGGCTCATGCGGGCGTGGCGGGAGGGTGGCTCGGCGACGCGCTCGCCGAGAACCGGGCGGTGCGGCCAGGGCGGCTGGCCCGTCCGGTCGCCGAGGCCGCGCGCGACTTCTCCGACCAGGCGCCGGCCGGCACCGCCGGGGCGCCGGGCCGCTCGGGGCTGCGGCTGGGTCCGGGCGACGCGCCGTTCGGAGGCCGTGCGCCCGGCACCCAGCCGGCCTTCGCCGACGGCCGCCAGGTCGCCGCGGAGCTGCGCGACGCGACCGGCCGCCCCGACGCCGGGCAGGTCAACGGCAAGTCGCTGGACGGCCTGCGCCAGCCCGGTCTGGCCAGGCCGACCGATGTCCAGGCCCCGGCCGCGTCGCTGGAGGGCTCACGCCCGGCGGGGCCTTCCTCCGGGGACGTCCAGACCCCGGCCGCGCGGCTGCGGGTCCCGCGCAACGCCCCCTACGGCGCGCCCCCGCGGACCGTGCCGGGTCCCGACGAGGTCGGCGCCCCCTCCCGGGTCGGTCCCAACGGCGCCACGTGGGCCGATCCCACCGGTCGCAACGGCAACGTCGAGGACGCCGACCTGTACCGGCTGCCCCCCAGCGACCCGCGCCACCCGCGCCACCAACCCCAGCGGCCCCCCGCCGGCCCGCCCGCCCCGCCGTCCGAGGCCGAGCCCCCGCGCAAGCTGTGGCACTCCTCGTCGGGCTCGGCCGGCGGATGATCCGCTCGAGCGCCGACAGTCAGCACGCGGCTCCTGTCGTGCTCACCGGCCCCCGACGAGCCGGGTGGTCCGCGAATCAGTCGCCGAGCTCGGCTCTGGCCGCGCCGAGGAAGCGGAACGTGTACTCCTCGCCGAGCTTGCGCGACCCCGTGAACACGATCGGCACGGACGGGTAGCGCACCTGGACCCGCGCGAGCAGGTCGGCGACGAACCCCGGGCGGACGTGCGGCAGGCCGAGCAGGTCGCCGTAGCGCCCCTCGACGACGACCGCGGCGGAGCGCAGCTCGGCGAGCTCGGCGAGCTGGAAGGCGAGACCCCCGTCGACCAGGTCCGCGGCGAGGTTGGCCACCGACTTGCGCTCCACCGCGGCGAGCGGCTCGCCGGCGGCGTCGAGGACCGCGTAGTCGCCGGCCCGCAGGGCCCGCTTCTCGACGGTGGCCTGCTGCCCGGCGAAGCGGTAGGCGTACCGCTCGCGCGTGTCGGCGGCGATGACGAGGTCGGTCTGCCCCCACGCCCGTCGGGTCGGTACGCGAACGCCCGGCCGGGCTGCCCGCGCGGCCGCTGCGGTCTGCCAGAAGATGGCCGGCCGGCCGCTCTTGAGGTGGGTGAACACGAACTGGCTGCGGTTGTTGCGTCCGCGCTCGAGCACGAGGTCGATCGCGACGCCGCGCCGCCTGCAGGCGCGCACCGCCAGGTCGTCGACGATCTCGGCGTCGTCGGGCCACGCTCGGTCGACCTGCTCGCAGAACACCCGTGCCGTGGTCGGCCACATGGTCTTGGCCTTCAGCACCAGCCCACCCTCCAGCGGCAGCCGCAGCAGGTAGGGCAACCTGCTGTCGGGGTCGGGGTTGCGCGCGACCACGAAGCGCATGCCGCAAGGTACCCGTCGACCACGGCGGCGCGCCTGCCGTCATGCGCCCCTCCCGCTGCACGTACGGATCGGCTGTGGATGACCGGCATGGCTGTCACATGCCGATGTTACCGTAGAGTCGAACACAGGTTCGAACGATGCGGGGGCGTGGTGAACGCGACGACGGCAGGCCCGGTCGACAGGGCCTCGGCTGCCGCGGGTGGCACCGCTGGGACCGGGTCTTCGGCCCGGGGCGCTCTCAGACGGGGGGAGGCGCCGGCTGCGCGACAGCCTGCCCCAAGGCGGCACCCCGCGTCGGGCCGCCCGAGCCGGTCGCACGCCACCGACCCGCCCGCACCTGCGTTGCTCGAATGACTGTCCAGCGCGTGTCTCGACGTTCCACCAACGCCGGGCGACCGCGTGAGCCGATCGTGCACGTGGACATGGACGCGTTCTACGCGTCGGTGGAGGTACGCCAGGACCGGGCGCTGGTGGGAAGGCCCGTGCTGGTCGGTGGGCAAGGTGGTCGGGGGGTGGTCGCCAGCGCCTCCTACGAGGCGCGGGCGTTCGGGGTCACGTCGGCGATGCCGATGGCGCGGGCGTTGCGCCTGTGCCCCGACGCGGTCGTCGTCAGCCCGGACTTCGCGCTCTACGCCGAGGTGTCGGGGCGGCTCCGGGAGATCTTCCTGTCGGTCACGCCACTGGTCGAGCCGCTGTCGCTGGACGAGGCGTTCCTCGACGTCGCCGGCAGCGTTCGGCTGTTCGGCCCGCCGGCCGACATCGGCGCCACCCTGCGCCGACGGATCCACGACGAGCTCGAGCTGCCCGCGAGCGTCGGGGTCGCCCCGAACAAGTTCCTGGCCAAGCTGTGCTCGGGGAAGGCCAAGCCCGACGGGCTGCTGCACCTGCCCGAGGAGAACGTTCCGGCGTTCCTGGGCCCGCTGGGTGTCCGCGACCTGTGGGGGGTCGGCGAGCAGATCGCCGCGCGGCTGGAGCGCTTCGGGATCCGCACCGTCGCCGACGTGGCCGCCATCCCGACCGCGACGCTCCACAGGATCGTCGGGCCTGCCGCCGGCGCCCAGCTCGCGCGGCTGGCGGTCGGGGCCGACGACCGGGTCGTCATCCCGTACGAGCCGGCCAAGGGGATGAGCGCCGAGGAGACGTTTGACCGCGACGTCGACGACCCGCAGGTGCTGCGCCGCGAGCTGCTGCGCCTGGCCGAGCGGATCGCCCGCAGGCTGCGCAGCGGCAACGTCGCCGCGCGCACCGTCACGCTCAAGCTGCGCTACGCCAACTTCTCCACGATCACCCGCTCACGGACCCTGGCCGCCCCGACCGCCGAGGCGACCGACCTGCACCGTGAGGTCGCCGAGATGCTCGACGCGCTGCGCCTGGAGCGCGTCCGCGTCCGTCTCGTCGGCCTCGGCACGTCCAACCTCGTTCCCGCCGGCGCGTCGCGTCAGCTCGGGCTGCTCGACGACGACCGCTGGGGGCTGCTCGAGCGTGCCGCCGACGACGCGCGTGGCCGCTTCGGCGACACGGCGGTGACCCGGGGCGCCCTCCTCGACGACTGACGACGACTGACAGGGAGCCGCCGGCCGCATCGGCGGCGCCCGCGGCGGGCACGGTGGCGGCCATGGCAGGCACCGGCGGCACCGGCGGCGACGGCGGTCAGGGCAGACGCGGCAGACGCGGCAGACGCGGCAGACGCGGCAGACGCGGCAGACATGACAGAAATGGCGGCGGCGATGGACGGAGGCGTGCGCTTCGAGGTCGGCGACGACGCGGTCGGGTGCGTCACGCTGCAGCGGCCCGACAAGCTGAACGCGATGGACGCCGCCGTGTTCGCCGGGCTGCGTCGCGCGGGGGAGGAGGCTCGGGAGGCGGCGGCGGCCGGGCGGTGCCGCGCCGTGCTCGTTGCCGGTGCGGGCCGGGCGTTCTCGGCCGGGATGGACGTCGACGCGCTGGCCGCCCAGGCCACCGGGGCGCCGCCCGGCGCCCCGGACATCGCCGCCATGCAGGACACGTTCACGGTCTTCGAGGACCTTGCGGTGCCAACGGTCGCGGCGGTCCACGGCGTCGCGCTCGGCGCCGGCTGCCAGCTCGCGCTCGCGTGCCACCTGCGCGTCGGTGCCGCCGACGCGCGGCTGGGGCTACTCGAGGCCCGCTGGGCGCTCGTGCCGGACCTGGGCGCCACCTGGCGGCTGCCGCGGCTGATCGGGTTGAGCCGGGCGACCGAGCTCGCGGTCACGGGCCGGATCGTGGACGCCGCCACCGCACTGGGCTGGGGCCTGCTCGACGCGGTCCTGCCCGACGAGGCTTCCGGCGTGCCCGCCGGCTTCGCGTCGGCCGCACGCGCGTACACGGCCCGGCTGGCGTCCGGCCCGACGGTCGCGGTCGGGGCCGTGCCGGCGCTGCTGCGGGCGAGCCTGCAGCACGATCGCGCCACGGTGCTGGCGGCCGAGCGGTCGGCGCAGGCGCGCTGCCTGCGTTCGGACGACTTCGCCGAGGCGGCGGCCGCTGTCAGGCAGCGGCGGGAGCCACGCTTCCGCGGCCGGTGAGCGCCGCGCCGGTCGGCGACCCGCGACGGTCGACCGGGTGCTCGCCGGTCCCATGGGCCCACCGCCGGGTCGCGGGACACCGCGGGAGCGTCCGCCGGGCGCGACGGCCGGCGCCCCGCCGCGGGCCGGCCGTCAGATCGGGCGGGGTTTCTCGCCGGGGCGTCTGCCGGGAGCGAGAGGTTGACGCACAATCCACAACACGGGTATCACTAGGTGCCCGGACGACGCCGGAGCCGCGTATGCCTCTGTCAGACCACGAGCAGCGCATCCTCGCCGACATCGAGGCGCGACTTCGGGCCGACGATCCCAAGTTCGCCAGGACCGTGGGCACGACGACCGTCTCCACCCATGCGCGACGCCAGGTCAAACTTGCGGTCGCCGGCTTCACCGTGGGCTTCGTGCTGCTGTGCCTCGGACTCGTCCACATCGCCTGGGGGATCGCCGGCTTCGCGTTGATGCTCGCCAGCGGCGTCCACGGCGCCAACCAGCTCAAGCGGCTCGGTGCCGACGGCACGGGCGACATCGGCGGGCAGTTGCGCCGCGGGTTCAGCCGCTACCTCGACGGCGTCCGCCGCCGTGAGGGCGACCGCGACGAAGAGCGGGGCGCCTGACCCGCCGCACCGTCCGCCGCCTGGCCGTACGAGGGGCGGATTCCCCCCCGGGGTGCGGGCCGGCCCGGCGCGGGACGGCTCAGGTCCTGCGCGACAGTCTCCGCACCCGTCCCCGCACCCGGGTGACGGCCATCGCGAGCGTCCCTCGCAGGCGCACGAGCAGCCTTCGCCCCGCCGGCAGCGGCTCCAGCAGCTGTGCGGTCAGCGCCCCGGCCGCGCTCTCGGAGCGCTCCGCGACCGTCGCCGGGAGGGCGGTGGCATAGCGGGCCTGCGCCATGTGCGCCCCCAGCCTGCGGGCGGCCTCGACACCGTTGCCCGAGCTCGCCGCGAGCCGGCGCAGGTACTCGGTGTCGGTCTCCCAGCCCGCCGGGGCGACGCCGAGGCCGCGACCGACGCGCTCGACGCCGGCGAAGGCGTGCAGGACACGGTCGGAGGGCAGGCGCTCCACCGTCGTGTCGCCACGGGCGCGGGCCACGCCACCGGCCAGGAGCGCGACGCCGACGAGGCCGAGCAGCACGAGCAGGACGCTCTGGTCGGCGCCGGGCCCCCCGGCGGCACCGCCGCCGGCGGCCACGCTCTCCGACGGCGTCTCGCTGGGGCCGGCGCCGGGGTCGGGCAGGAACAGCTGGTCCTCCTCGGGGACGGAGGCGACCGGCTCGAAGTCCTCCGGCGCCGACGCCGCGGTGATCGACGGGGCGAGGTTCGCCGCGGTCGGCACGAGCACGTTGCCGTCGGCGCGGGGCGTCGGCTCGAACGCCACCCAGCCGACGCCGGGGAACAGGACCTCCACCCAGGCGTGGGCGTTGCCGTTCGTGACGACGAACTGGCGCGGGCCGGCGACCGCCTGGCCGGCGTCGTCGGTGACCTCAGGCTCCAGCGGCTGGCCGGGGGTGTAGCCGACGGCGACCCGCGCGGGGATGTCGAGGCTTCGCAGCATGACCGCCATCGTCCCGGCGAACTGCTCGCAGTAGCCGGTGCGGCTGTCCAGGAACGCGGCCATCGCCTGGCCGCTGTGGCCCTGCGGGGGCGTCGTCGAGTAGGTCCAGCTGCGCAGCTCGTTCTGGATCGCCAGGGCCTGGCGGAACGGCGTGTTCGCGCCGGCGGCGCTGACGATGCGCTGCGCCAGGTCGGTCACGGCCGTCGGGACGTTGTCGGGCAGCTGCGTGAGGGCGCTGCCGGGCGCCCACGAGCGCACCGTGGCCAGCTGGTCGGGGTCCGGCGCCGGGATCGTGGCGACCACCGAGTAGCGGTCGCCGGCCTGCAACGTCCGGCCGGGATCCAGCGTCAGCGTCGAGTTGCGCTGGTCGTACTGGAAGGCGTCGGCCACCGGCCCGGACACGCGGGCGGCCTGGTAGGGCGCGGGGACGAGCACCGCCTGCGGAAGGTCGACGACCTCGACGTCGACGTTGACCTGCTCGACGATGTTGAGCGGCACCTCGAACGGCACGTCACCGTCGATCGGCTCGCCACGGATGCCGGAGTTCGTCCACTCCTCGGCCTCGGAGTAGCGGTCCAGCGACGTCGTTCGCAGGTACACCGGCCGGTCGGCGGCCACCCGCAGCACCGGTCCCCGGTTGGTGGCGACCAGGCGGCTGCGGATGTCGACGATCGGGTTGGTGGTCAAGGTCGTCCCGCCGAGGCCGCGCAGCTCGTACCACGGCGCCTGCCCGAAGCCGGGCAGCGAGCCCGCGACGAGGGCGCCGGCGACGATGGCGACCGCCGCGATGGCGCTGCCGGTGGGCAGCAGCGGCAGGCCCTCGGGCCGGTCACCAGCCGGCGCGCCGCGTCCCGGTCGCCGGTCCCAGCCGGTGACGTCGTCGCCGGCGAACCCCAGGAGCAGGAGCGCGCCCGCGGCCAGCAGCGGCACCGCCCACGGCCAGGCGGTGGCGTCGCCCCGGGTCAGGGTCAACGGCACCGTCCACAGCAGCATCGCCATGGCGATGGCCTTGACGGGCGCCCCGAGGCGGAACACCAGACCCTCGACCGCGTGCGCCACCGACCACACGCCGGTGAGCGTCAGGAAGATCAGACCGGCCTCGGCGAACGCGGGTGGCTGGCGGACGCTCATGAGCTGCACGCCGCGGATCCACAGCTCGACGGCCGCTTCGAACGTCTCGCGGGTCGGCAGGACACCGAGGGCGAGCGTGTCCGGGAAGAACGCCGCGGAGCAGAAGGCCGCCCACCCCAGCACGCTGACGAGCAGGCTGGTCACCGGCCCGGCTCCGAGCCGCCGCGCCCCCCACGACAGCCCGACGGCGAGGAGCACCGCGCCCAGGACCGGCCGCAAGAAGTCCAGCCCGACGAAGACCCGCGTCAGCGGCAGGCACGCCGCGACGAGCAGCGCGACGGTGGCGCCGAGCAGCAGGTCGGCGCGGCGTCCCGGCAGCTGCGAGATCGACGGCGGGGTGCCGGCGGCGGGGGCTGCCCGCGGGGGCGCGGGCGGCGCGGGGGGCGGCTGCAGCGTCGTGCTCATCCGGCGGCTCCGGGTTCGAAGGCCAGGGCGCGACCGCGGGTCCCGGTCAGGGGACGCCAGCGCTCGGCCAGCGGCTGGGAGGGGCTGATCGTCGTCGCGCGCCAGCCGGCGGCGCGCAGTACCCCGGCGAGATCGGTGGCGCGGTCTCGCGCCTGCCGTCCGGGGTCCACGACGAGCGCGACACGACCACCGTACGCGCGCCCGGTCGCCAGCAGGGCCCGGACGTCGGGATGCCGGGCGACGGGCTCGTCCCCGGGCGGGGGCGCGACAACGGCGGCCAACAGGCCCTCGCCGCCGGCGGCGCGCAGGCGCTGCAACGCGGGGGCCAGCGACGCCGCCCGCGACGGGGCGAGCTCCGCGAGGCGGTCCAGCAGCAGCTCCCACGGCTGGGTGCGGCGGGTGAGGTCGGGGCGGATGTCGGTCTCGGTCACCAGCCGCAGGCGGAAGCCTTCGTCCGCGAGGTGCCACACGAGGCTCGCGGCGACCGACACCGCCTTCTCCAGCGACGAGGAGGGGCCGACGTCGCGGTGAGCGACCAGGCGGGTGTCGCAGAACACCGTCGCCTCGGCCTGCCACGGTTGCTCCTGCTGGCGCACCATGAGCGTCTGCCGGCGCGCCGTGGAGGGCCAGTGCACCTGGCGCAGGTCGTCACCGAGGACGTATTCGCGCATCGTGTAGAACTCGTCGCCGGTGTTGAACAGCCGGCGGGTGTCACTGCTGCCCGAGCCGCGTGGCGTTCCGGGGCTGGCCGGCCCGCCGAGGGGCTCGATGCGCGGGTAGACCACGACGTCGTCGGTGCCCCGGTAGCGGCGGATGCGCTGGGCGACGCCGAACGGGTCGCGCACCCGCACGCGCAGCGGCCCGATGACGTAGCGCCCGCGCGCGGCGCCCTGCAGCGCGTAGCGCACCGACGTCGCGCGCCCGGCGCCCAGACCCGTGACGACGAAGCGCGGGGGGTCGCTCAGCACGTGGTGGCAGGTGTCCTCCACGAGCAGCACGGCCGCCGGGACCCGTGCGTCGTTGCGCAGCTCGACGGTGACCTCGCCCTGCCCGCCGCCGGGGATCCGAGCGGGGGCGACACGCCGGCGTACCGAGATCGTCGACGTCGACAGGCGCACCGCGAGCGCTCCGACGGCGACGAGCGCCGCCGTCGCGGCAGCCACGACGTAGAGCTCGGCGACGCCCAGGAAGCGCCCGACCGCCCACAGCGCGACCGCGCCGACGAGCAGGCAAGCCCCCCGCCGGGTCACCATGCCGGGCGTCCCCGCGCCCTCAGCGTGCCGGCCCGGTGCCCGCGGCCGGGATCGGCACCGACCCCAGCAGCTCGTCGAGCACCGACGCCGCGGTGCGCTCGCCCATCTGAGCCTCGGGCGACAGGATGAGACGGTGCGCCAGGACCGGCTGCACGAGCGTCTTGACGTCGTCGGGGATCACGTAGTCGCGACCCTCGGCGGCGGCGTAGGCGCGGCTCGCCCGCAGCAGGGCCAAAGACGCCCGCGGGGACGCGCCCAGCTCCACCGCCGGGTGCGCCCGGGTGGCGCGCACCACGTCCACGACGTAGCGCTTCAGCGCGTCGGCGGCGTGCAGTTGCTTGACCGTCTCGATGAGCCCGGCGATCTCCTGCGCGTCGGCGACCGGCTCGAGCTCGGCGACGCGGTCGCCGGACTGGTGGACCTCCAGCACCTCCAGCTCGGCCTCCAGCGACGGGTAGCCGATCGACAGCCGCATGAGGAAGCGGTCGCGCTGCGCCTCGGGCAGCGGGTAGGTGCCCTCCAGCTCGATGGGGTTCTGGGTCGCGATCACCAGGAACGGCACGCCCAGCTCGTAGGTCGTCCCGTCCACCGAGACGGTGCGCTCCTCCATCGCCTCGAGCAGCGCCGACTGGGTCTTGGGCGAGGCCCGGTTGATCTCGTCGCCCAGGACGATGTTGGCGAAGATCGCGCCGGGCTTGAACTCGAAGTCGCTGTGCTCCTGGTTGAACACCGAGACGCCGGTGATGTCGCTGGGCAGCAGGTCGGGGGTGAACTGGACCCGCCGGACGCTGCAGGCGATCGAGCGGCCGATCGCCTTGGCGAGCAGCGTCTTGCCGACGCCGGGCACGTCCTCGACGAGCAGGTGGCCCTCGGCGAGCAGCGCGACCAGCGCGAGCCGGACGACCTCCGGCTTGCCCTCGACGACGGTCTCGATGTTCTTTTCGATCCGTCGGAAGGCGTCCGCGAGCTCGGCCACCGAGGGCCCGCCGCGCCGTCTCGTCGCCACACAGCTTCCTTTGTCCGGGCCCCCCGCACCGACGACGCCCCTGCGCGGTCCTGCCCACGAGCATACCGACGCCGCGCGGGACCGGGGGGTTCACGAAAGTGCTCCGAGTGCACACGCGCCGTAAGGAGCGCCCCTATACTCCGGCCCCACTCGGGGGTCGGAGCGCGGCTGTGCGGGCGCACCGAGCCGTGCTTCGCTCTCTGCGGCCCCGGTGCTTGCCGGTGCGCGAACGTCCTCGCCACCGGTCTGGTCGAGGCAGGAGGAAGCGGATGCTCCGCAACAGGCAGATCCGTCTGCGGGCGGTCACACTGCTCGCGGTACTGACCGTTCTGGCGGCTGCGTGCGGGGGTGGCGACACCGCCGGCGAACAGCCCACGGACGTCGGTGCCGCAACGGACGGCACGGGCGCCACGGACGGCGGCACCGAGACCGGCTCTGCCGACGGCGGCACCGAGGCCACCGCCACCATGGTGTTCGGCACCTCGGCCGACCCCGTGGTGCTCGACGGGGCCCTGGTCTCCGACGGCGAGTCGCTGCGCGCCATCGACCAGATGTTCGAAGGCCTGGTCAGCCTGGAGCTGGGCGGCACCGAGATCGTGCCGGCGCTGGCCACCGAGTGGGAGGCGTCCGACGACGGCCTGGAATGGACGTTCCAGCTGCGGGAGGGCGTCACGTTCCACGACGGTGAGCCGTTCAACGCCGAGGCGGTCTGCTTCAACTTCGACCGCTGGTACAACTTCCCGCCCGAGTTCCAGAACCCGGCGGTCAGCTACTACTGGCAGACGGTGTTCGGCGGCTTCGCCGAGACCGACCCCGACAGCGGCGCCCCCACCGAGTCGCTGTACAAGTCGTGTGAGGCGACCAGCGACACCGAGGTCGTGCTGAGGCTCACCAAGCCGTCGGCGTCGTTCCTGTCCGCGCTGGCGCTGACGAACTTCACGATCGCCAGCCCCGCGGCCCTGGAGGAGTTCGGGGCCGACGAGGGGGAGGTCGACGCCGAGGGCATCTTCCGCCCGACCGGGACCTACGGCACCGAGCACCCGACGGGGACCGGGCCGTTCATGTTCGGCGAGTGGACCCGCGGCGACCGGCTCGTCATGGAGCGCAACCCCGACTACTGGAACGCCGAGGAGGCCACCGGCAACATCGGGACGCTGATCTTCCGGCCGATCGCTGACAACGCGGCGCGGCTGCAGGCGCTGCAGAGCGGCGAGATCCAGGGCTACGACCTCGTCGAGCCCCAGGACTTCGCGACGATCGAGGGCGACGACCAGTTCAAGCTGCTGCCGCGCCCGGCGTTCAACGTCGGCTACATCGGCTTCAACCAGCAGGTCGAGCCGATGGGCAACCCCGACGTCCGCAAGGCGATCGCCCATGCGATCGACCGGGAGGCGATCGTGGAGGGCTTCTACGCGGGTCAGGGGGTGGTGGCGCACCAGTTCATGCCGCCGGAGCTGTTCGGCTACGCCGAGGACGTGACCAAGTACGAGTACGACCCCGACATGGCCCGCCAGCTGCTGGAGCAGTCCGGCGAGGACCTGCCCGTCCGGCTCGACTTCGCCTACCCGACCGACGTGTCGCGGCCGTACATGCCCGACCCGCAGGCGAACTTCGAGGCGATGGTCGCCGACCTGCGCGACGTTGGCTTCGAGGTGGAGACGAAGTCGGCGGTGTGGAGCCCCGACTACCTCGACAACGTCGACAACGGCCGCTACGGGATGTACCTGCTCGGCTGGACCGGCGACTTCGGCGACCCCGACAACTTCATCGGGACGTTCTTCCAGTCCCAGCAGCGGGCCTGGGGCTTCGACAACGCCGAGATCCGCCGCACCCTGGACGACGCGGAGGCCGAGACCGACGACGAGGCGCGCGTCAAGCTGTACGAGGAGGCCAACCGCCAGATCATGGAGTTCCTCCCGGGCCTGCCGTACGTGCACACCCAACCGGCGCTGGCGTTCACGGCCAACGTCGAGGGCTACCAGCCCAGCCCGGTGTCGCTGGAGCCGTTCGCCATCGTGACCGTCACGGGCCAGTAGCTCTGCGCGACCGGATGGCGGGTGGCGCGGGACGGGCTCCCGCGCCACCCCGTGGCGAGGGCGGGCAATGCTGAGGTACGTCGCCAAGCGGCTGCTGCTGCTCGTGCCCGTGCTCATCGGCCTGTCGTTCCTCGTCTTCATCTTCGTGCGGTCGCTGCCCGGCGGCCCGGCGATCGCGCTGCTGGGCGAGCGCGCCACCGAGGAGTCGGTGCAGGCGATCGAGCGGCAGCTGGGGCTCGACCAGCCGCTGCCCGTGCAGTACCTGCGCTACGCCCGCAACCTCGCCGGGGGTAACCTGGGCAGCAGCGTCCTGACCCGCCAGCCGGTGTCGACGGAGCTGCGGCAGAAGTTCCCCGCCACGATGGAGCTCGCGATCGCCGCGATGCTCTTCGCGATCGGAGCCGGCGTGCCGCTCGGGTTCGTGGCCGCGAAGCGCTACCAGGGCGTGCTCGACAACGCGAGCCTCGTGGCGTCGCTGATCGGCATCAGCTTTCCGGTGTTCTTCCTCGCCCTGATCATGAAGTACGTGTTCGCGGTGCGTCTGGGCTGGCTGCCGAGCATCGGCCGGCTCGACGTCACCCGGTCGCTGGCGCACCCCACGGGCTTCTACCTGCTCGACGCGGTCCTGGCGCGCGACTGGGACGCGTTCGTCGACGTCCTGGCCCACCTGCTCATGCCCGCGATCGCGCTGGGGACGATCCCGCTGGCGATCATCGCCCGGATCACCCGCGCCGCGACGCTGGACGTCCTGAGCGAGGACTACGTGCGCACCGCCCGCGCCAAGGGGCTGAGCGGGGGGGTCGTCAACCGGCGCCACGTCCTGCGCAACGCGCTGCTGCCCGTCGTGACCGTCATCGGGCTGCAGACCGGTCTGCTGCTGACCGGTGCGGTGCTCACCGAGACGGTCTTCGCGTGGCCGGGCGTCGGGACGTGGATGCTCAACGCGATCCGCAACCGCGACTACGCGGTGCTGCAGGGCGGCATCGTGTTCTTCGCGTTCATCGTCGTGCTCGTCAACCTGGTCGTGGACCTGTCCTACGCGTTGCTCAACCCGCGGATCCGGTACCGCTGATGAGCGTCGCCCAGGCGGAGGCCAAAGAGCTCGAGGTCGAGCAGCCCTCGGGGCTGTGGTCCGACGCGTGGCGCCGCTTGCGGCGCAACCCGGCGGCGTGGGCCGGCGCCGGGTTGCTGGCGGTGTTCATCGTCGTCGCGATCGCAGCCCCCCTGATCGCACCGTACGGTCCCCAGGAGCGGGTCGGAGACCTGGCGTCGGTGCCGCCGGGGCCGTCGCGCGAGTACCTGTTCGGGCTCGACGAGCAGGGCCGCGACCTGCTGTCGCGGATCATCTACGGCGCCCGCCTGTCGCTCATCGTGGGCGTCGTGTCGGTCGGCATCGGCCTGTCGCTCGGCCTGGTCCTGGGCGCCCTCGCCGGCTACCTCGGCGGGCGCGTCGACTCGATCATCATGCGGCTCATGGACATCATGCTGTCGATCCCCGGCTTCCTGCTGGCGATCGGGCTGGTGACGCTGCTGGGCCGCGGCCTGTTCCAGATCATGTTCGCGATCGGCATCACGACGGTGCCGGTCTTCGCCCGGCTGCTGCGCGGGTCGATCCTGGCCCAGCGCGAGGCCGACTACGTCCTGGCGGCCCGCTCGGTCGGCACGCCCGGGCACCGCCTGCTTTTGGTCCACATCCTGCCGAACGCGCTCGCGCCCGTGATCGTGCAGGCGACGCTGGCGATGGCGACCGCCATCATCGACGTCGCAGGGCTGTCGTTCGTCGGCCTGGGTCCCAACGATCCCGGCCTGCCCGAATGGGGTGCGATCCTGGCGCAGAACGCCGCTCGGCTGCAGAACGCGGCGCACATGGTCTTCTTCGCCGGCTTCGCGATCGTGTTCAGCGTGCTCGCGTTCAACCTGCTCGGCGACGCGCTGCGCGAGTCGATCGACCCGAAGATGCGCACGTGACGGGCGCGGCGGCGCGTCCGCGCGGCGGCCAGGGGAGGCGGTAGGGGTGGCCCTGCTGGAGGTCCGCGACCTCGCGGTCAAGTTCGCCACCCGCGGCAAGACCGTGCACGCCGTCAACGGCATCTCGTTCGACCTGGAGGCCGGGCAGACGCTCGGCATCGTCGGCGAGTCCGGCTGCGGCAAGAGCGTGTCGTCGCTGGCGATGCTCGGGATCCTGCCCAGACCCGCCGGCCGTGTGACCGGCGGCAGCGTGCGCTTCGACGGCACCGACCTGCTGGGGCTGTCCGACGCCAAGCTGCGCGACATCCGCGGCAACGACCTCGCGATGGTGTTCCAGGACCCGATGACGTCGCTGAACCCCGTGCTCACCGTCGGCCGGCAGCTCACCGAGTCGCTGCGCAGCCATCTGGGGATGAGCAAGCGCGAGGCGCGCGACGAGGCGGTGTCGCTGCTGGACCGGGTCGGGATCAACGACGCGCGCAGCCGCCTGCGCAGCTACCCCCACCAGTTCTCCGGCGGGATGCGGCAGCGCGTCATGATCGCCATGGCGATCTCGTGCCGCCCCAAGGTGCTCATCGCCGACGAGCCGACGACCGCGCTCGACGTGACGATCCAGGCGCAGATCCTGGACCTGCTGCGCGGGCTCGTCGCCGCCGAGGGGATGGCGCTCATCCTCATCACCCACGACCTCGGCGTCGTGGCCGGCGTCTGCGAGCGGACCAACGTCATGTACGCGGGCCGGTTCGTGGAGACGGCGCCGACCGGCAAGCTGTTCGCCGACCCCAAGCACCCCTACACCGTGGGCCTGCTCAAGTCGGTGCCGCGGCTCGACGCCAGGCGCAAGCAGCGGCTGTCGCCGATCGCCGGTGCCCCCCGCGACCTCACCTCGGCACCCACCGGCTGCGCGTTCGCCCCACGCTGCACCTACGCGACGCCCGAGTCGTGGGACCAGCTGCCGCTGCTGCGCGAGATCGCTCCCGACCACCACGTCGCCTGCTGGAACCCCGTGCCCGAGGCCGACCTCGTCACGGCGGGGCTGCGGCCGGCCGCGCGTGGAGAGCCGGCGTGACCGCCACCGACACGGCCGCGACCGGCTGCGAGACGACCGGCGCCGACCTCGTCGCCGTGGACGACCTGCGCGTCCACTTCCCGGGGGGCGGCGGGTTCTTCTCGGCGGGCAGGGCCGCGGTCGTCAAGGCCGTCGACGGCGTGTCGTTCACCATCCGCCGCGGCGAGACCCTCGGCCTGGTCGGCGAGTCCGGCTGCGGCAAGACGACGGTGGGCCGCACGCTGCTGCGCCTGTACGAACCGACGGGCGGGCGCATCACGTTCGACGGCGAGGACATCACGAGCCTGTCGGGCCAGCCCCTGCGCCGGCTCCGGCGCCGGATGCAGATGATCTTCCAGGACCCCTACTCGTCGCTGAACCCGCGCCAGAACGTCGCGAACATCGTGTCCGAGCCGCTGCGCGTCCACGGCCTGGCCAGGGGGGCCGAGGCCGAACGCAGGGTCGCCGAGCTGCTCGAGGTCGTCGGCCTGCCGCCCGGCGCCGCCAACCGCTACCCGCACGAGTTCTCCGGCGGCCAGCGCCAGCGCATCGGGCTCGCGCGCGCGCTCGCCGTCAACCCCGACCTCATCGTCGCCGACGAGCCGGTGTCCGCGCTCGACGTGTCGATCCAGGCACAGGTCATCAACCTGCTGGAGGACCTCCAGGCGCAGTTCTCACTGACCTACCTGTTCATCGCCCACGACCTGGCGGTCGTGCGACACATCTCCGACCGGATCGCGGTCATGTACCTCGGCGGCATCGTGGAGGTCGCGCCCGCCGAGCAGCTCTACGACGACCCGCGCCACCCCTACAGCCGGGCGCTGCTGTCGGCGGTGCCGATCCCCGACCCGCGGGTGGAGGCGACCCGCGAGCGGATCATCCTGTCGGGCGACCTGCCATCACCGGCGAACCCGCCGGCCGGATGCCGGTTCCACACCCGCTGCCCGTGGGTCCAGCCCACGCGCTGCGCCGACGAGGTCCCGCTGCTGCGCGAGCTCGCCGCGGGTCACACCGCGGCGTGTCACTGGGCCGAGGAGATCGAGTCCGGGGCGCTGCAGCCGCACGCCGCGGCGGTGACCGGGGCGCCGGCAGCGTGACGGGCGTCGCCGCGGGAGGAGGCGGCCGGGGTGCGCGCACGGCGGCGCGGCTGCGGCACGCGGCGCGCGAGGCCTTCACGGACCTCGGTTGGCAGGCGACGCGCGTGGAGGACATCGTCAAGCGGGCGGGCGTCAGCCACGGGACCTTCTACACCTACTACGACAACAAGGCGGCGGTCCTGGCCGACCTCGTCGCAGCCAGCCAGCGCGAGCTGCTCGTCCTGGCCGACGCGCCGTGGGGGTCAAGCGACGTGCGTGGGGCGCTGGAGCGCATCATCGGCGGCTTCCTCGACCACTACGCCGAGGACGGCATCGTCATGCGCACCTGGCTGCAGGCCGCGCGCGAGGAGCGGTCGTTCTCCGAGCTGTACGTCCAGGCGCGGGCGCTGTTCGTCCACCGGGTCGCCGAGCACGTGTCGGCGGCGGTCGCGGCCTCGGGCCGCGCCGACGGACCGTCGGCGCAGACGGTCGCCTCGGCCCTGGTCGCCATGGTCGAGCACTTCGCCTACTGCTGGGTCGTGCTGGGCGAACAGCACCAGCGCGACGACGCCGTCAACGCCCTCGTGCTCGTGTGGGGGTCGACGCTCAACGAGCTCGCCGGGTTCGCGGTGGTGTAGTGCGGGCCCCCACCGCCGCCTGGCGCAAGGCGCCCCTGCTGCTCGTGCGGCTGCCGGCGCTGGGTGCCGCCGTGGCGGCCGGCGCGCTCGTGCTCGCGCTGGCGACGGCCTCCGCGCCGCTGTTTTTGGCGTCGGCCGGCAACGCCGCGCTGGCCCTGTCGCTGCAGGCGACGACGCCGCAGGCAGCGGGCCTGACGGTCGAGACGTTCGGGCTCATGCAGGCGCGCCGGCTCGACCGCGCCGACGCGGCAGTCCGGGCGGCGGTGGGGCGCGCTCGACCCCTGCCCACGCCGACGCTGTTCGGCCTGTCCCAGCAGCTGCGGGTGCTCAGCCCCCGGGGCGAGAACCTCGGCGAGGTCCGGATCATGCTGCGGGCGGGAGCCCTCGACAACGTCGACAAGACCGGCCCGGGTGGCGAGGGGCTGTGGCTGCCCGACACCGTTGCCCGCCGCTGGGGGCTGAAGCCAGGCGACGACGTGGCGGTCGGATTCTCCCAGGACCGCTCCGACACCCGCGTCGCCGGCGTCTACCGCGACCTCGTGACCGGCGGGCCGCTGTCGGACTTCTGGCGCCCCTTCTCGCCGCTGATCCTGCCGCGCGACCCGCCCAACCCGTCGCCGGCGCCGCTGGCGCTCGCCGAGCGGAACAGCTTCCTGGCGATCGGCGGAGGCCTGGACGTGCCCGCGCGGTTCCGCTGGGAGGCGCCGCTGGACCCCGCCGGGCTGACGCTGCCCCAGGCTCGCGCCGTGGGCGCGACCCTCGGCGGCATCGACGTCGCCGCCCGGGACCCCAACAGCCCGCTGGGAGCGCCGCTGAGCGAGCTGAGCGCCTACGGCGACGTCGACGTGCGCACCGCCTTCCCGCCGCTGCTGCGCGAGGTCGCCGAGACCCAGACCGCGCTGTCGGGCCCGATCGGGCTGCTGTCGCTCGCGGGGCGGGCCGTCGCGCTCGTCGTGCTCGCGGCGGCCGCGGCGGTCGCGACCCAGCGCCGACGTGTCGAGCACCAGGTCCTGGCCGCCGCCGGGGAACGGCCGCTCGCGGCGGCGGCGCGGGCGGGGGTCGAGGGGGTGCTGCCGGTCGCGGTCGGGACGGCGGCGGGCATCGTGGCCGCCACGCTGCTCGTCGATGCACTGGGCCCCGGCGCGTCCACCGAGGTCGCCGTGCGGTCGTCGGCGATCCGCCAGGCCGTCGTCTCCGCGGTCGTCGGCCTGGTCGTCTTCGGGCTCGTCACCGCTGCCGTCGGGCGCCGGCCGCCCACCCTCGTCGCCGGCGCGGGGACCGGCGCCGCAGGCTCGTGTCGCGGGTGCCGTGGGAGCCGGTCGTGCTCGCGCTCGCCGCCGCCTCGTACTACGAGGTCACCGTGCGGTCCAGCATGCTCGCCGAGACGGGCGGGTCGCCGGTGCGCGTCGACACGCTCGTGCTGGCCTTCCCGCTGCTGTTCCTCGCGGCCGGCGCCGGGCTCGTCGGGCGCCTGCAGCGGCGGCTCCTGCCGCGACTGCGATCTGCCGCCGTCGGCGCCGGGCCGGTGCGTTTCCTCGCCGCCCGGCAGCTCGCCGGGGCGTCCCAGCCGGCCCTGCTGCTCGTCGCCGCGTCCACCCTCGCGATCGGCATCGGCGTCTACGCCGGCGTTCTCGTCGCGACGACGCTGCACACGGTCGGGGCCAAGGCCCAGATCCTCGTCGGCGCGGACGCCTCGATCGCGATCGACGACCGCGACGCGCCGACCGTCCGGGAGCGGTTCCCGACCACCGTCGTGCGGCGCGCCGACTCCGAGATCGACGGCCGGACGCGCGTCGACATCCTCGGCGTCGACCCGGCCACCCTGCCGCGGGTCGTCGCGTGGGACCGGCGCTTCGCCGACCAGCCCCTCGACGAGCTGCTGGCAGCGTTGCAGGCTCCAGCTCCTCGGGTCGTCTGCCCGTCGTGGCGGTCGGCGCCGGCGTGCCCGACCGGCCGACGCTCGACTCGGCGACGTTCACGATCCCCATGGACGTCGTCGCACGGCCGGCGGCGTTCCCCGGCGCGACGGCCCGGCGGCCGCTGCTCGTCGTCGACGCGGAGCGCTACCTGGAGGCGGCGAACCGCGACGCGCAGTCCAGCATCGACCCGCGGCTGCTGTTCGAGCCGTTCCTGTGGGTCCGCGGGTCCGCCACCGACATCACCGCCGGCCTTGCAGTGTCGACCGGGCCGACGTCGACCCGGTGCTCGAGGCGGTGCAGGCCTCGACGCTGCTCGGCTCGGACCGGCCCGAGCTCGTGACAGCCGACGGCGCCGCGCAGCGGCCTGCGCTGGCGACCCTGGTGTGGACGTTCGGCTACCTGCAGGCGCTGGGCTGGCGGCTGCGCTGCTCGCCGTCGTCGGCCTGCTGCTGTACCTGCAGGCCCGCCAGACCGAGCGCGAGGTCGCCTACGCCCTGTCCCGGCGGATGGGCCTGGCCCGCGGGGCGCACCGCGCCGCGGTCGCGTTGGAGGTCGCCGGGATGCTCGGGGTGGCGCTGACCGCCGGCACCCTGCTCGCCCTGAGCGCCGCGTGGCTGGTCAACGGGCGGCTCGACCCGCTGCCGCAGGTGCCCCCGCCACCGCTGTTCACCGTGCCCGGCGGCCTGCTGCTCGCGGTCGCGGCGACGCTGCCGCTGCTCGCCGGGATGGGAGCGCTCCTCGTCCAGCGTGCCGCCGACCGGACCCGGGTCGCGGAGGTGCTGCGCCTTGCGGGCTGACGTCGCGCAGCCGGCGCCGGCACCGGTCGCCCCGTCGCCGGGGCCGGCCACCGCGTGCACCGCCCTGGTCAAGATCTACTGGACGGCCACCGGCGAGGTCCACGCCCTCAAGGGCGTCGACGCCGTCTTTCCCGCCGGGACGGTGACCGCAGTCGTCGGTCCCTCCGGCAGCGGCAAGTCGTCGCTGCTGCGGATCCTCGCGGGGCTGGACCGCCACACGGCCGGCACCGTCGCCGTCGGCGGGGTCGACCTCGGCGCCCTGTCGGCGGGCCGCCTGCGGTCGCTGCGACGCCGGCGGGTCGGCTACGTGTTCCAGCGGCCGTCGGAGAACCTCGTCGCCCACCTGACGGTCGGTGAGCACCTCGAGGTCGCGACGCGCCTGAAGGACTCCAACCCCGACGAGGCCGTCGAGCTGCTCGACGACCTGGGGCTGCGCCACCGGATCGACGCGTTGCCGACCACGCTGTCGGGCGGCGAGCAGCAGCGCCTCGCGTTCGCGCAGGCCGCCGTCGGCCGCCCCGCGGTGGTCATCGCCGACGAGCCGACCGCCGAGCTCGACAGCGCGACGGGCGCCGCGCTGCTGGAGGTGCTCGTCGCCCTGGCGCACCGCGGCATCGGGGTCGTGCTCGGCACCCACGACCCGGCGGCCGTCGCCGTCGCGGAGCGGACCCTGTACCTGCGCCACGGCGCCGTGCAGGCCGAGATGGCCCACGCGCGCCACCTGTCGGTCATCGACGCGGCCGGGCGCATCTGTTTGCCGCCGGAGGCGCTCGCGCTGTTCGCCGAGCGGCGGGCCGTGATGCGCGTCGTCGACGGGCGGGTGGAGATCAGCCCGCCGTGACGACCGCGGCGACGTTCCCACCCGGCGCCGGCCGCACCGCGGACCCCCGTGCTGCGCGCCGAACGGCTGCGCAAGACCTACCGGCGCGGACCGGAGGAGATCGTCGCCGTGCGCGGTGTGGACCTGTCGATCGCGGCCGGGGAGGTGCTCGCGCTCGTCGGGCCGTCGGGGTCGGGCAAGACGACCCTGCTCAACCTCCTGGCGGGCTGGGAGCGGCCGGACGACGGCACCATCCGCTGGGGTGACGGCGTGCGGGTGCGCCTGGAGGACCTCGGCTGGGACGAGATGGCGATCGTCCCGCAGCGCCTCGGCCTCGCCGGGGACCTGTCGGTCGCGGAGAACGTCGCGCTGCCGCTGCGGCTCGCAGGGCAGCGTGAGCCCGGCCGTGTCGAGCAGCTGCTGGACCGGTTCGGGCTCACGGCGCTGGCGTCGCGCCTGCCGTCGGAGGGATCGCTGGGCGAGCAGCAGCGCGCCGCGCTGGCGCGGGCGCTCGTGCGGCGCCCGCGGCTGCTGCTTGGCCGACGAGCCGACCGGCCACCAGGACGAGGACTGGACCGTCGCCGTCGGGCTCGCGCTGCGCGAGGCGGCCGCAGAGGGGACCGCCTGCCTCCTGGCCACCCACGACCCCGGGATCCTCGGCGTCGCCGACCGGGTCGTGCGCCTCCACGACGGGCGGGTCGCGGCGGGCGGGGCGCCGACGATCTCCGGCTGACGCCGCTACGCTGGCGCGACCTCCGGCCCGGACACGGGTGGATACGGGACGGGGGGGAGGTTGCAGTGGAGCTCGGCCCGCCGCTGGTGGGGTCGCGGCAGGCGCCGGACCCTGTGGTCATGGCCCCCCTGGCGGGGGGCTTGGCCGCAGCCGTGCCCGCGCCGATCCTGGGCCCGCCCGTGCCCGCGCCGGTGCTCGGCCCGCCCGGCAAGGCCCTCGTCCTCAACGCGACGATGGAGCCGCTGTGCGTCGTGTCCGCGCGCCGGGCGGTCGTGCTGGTCCTGTCGGCGAAGGCCGACGCGCTGCACAGCAACGGGCACCGCTTCCGCTCCGCCGAGCTCGACCTCGCTGCCCCGTCGGTGGTGCGCCTGCGGTCCTACGTGCGCGTCCCGTACCGGCGCCGGGCGGCGCTCAGCCGGCGCGGCGTGTTCCTGCGTGACGACCACACCTGCCAGTACTGCGGTCGGACGGCCGAGAACGTCGACCACGTCCACCCCCGCAGCCGCGGCGGCGTGCACGAGTGGGAGAACGTCGTCGCCGCGTGCCGGCGGTGCAACAGCCGCAAGCGCGACCACACCCCGGCGGAGGCCGGGATGACGCTGGCGCGCCAACCCTACGCGCCGCGGGCCGCCTTCTGGCTCGTCGTCGCCGTCGGCGGCGTCCGCGACGAGTGGTCGGACTACCTCGGCGACGTGTTCGCGGCGGGCTGACCGCAGCGACCGTCGGGTCGGGCCTGGCGGCCCCCCACTTTCCACCACCACCGCCCGTGGGTGCTGCAACCTGGCCGCAGGCGTGGCGTCCGGCGGCCGTCGACAGGGGGCCGCCGCGTCGTTCCACCCCGCAGGGGCCATGGTTTCACCACGGCGATCGGATCCGGCCAGGGCCCGCGGTTCCAGCGCCCCCACACATCACCACCCTCGCTGACCAGCCGGTTTTCCGCCCGCCCGGGCGCCGGGCCGCCTTCGAGGGCGCCGCGTGATTGACAAGTGGTGGAAAGTGGGGGACAGTGGTGGCACATGGTCGACACGGGCGCGACGTTCCTGGGTGAGTACCAGCACACGTTGGACCCCAAGGGACGGGTGATCCTCCCGTCGGCCTTCCGCGAGGCGCTGAGCGAGGGGCTGGTGATGACCGTGGGGATGGACAACTGCCTGACGGTCCACCCGCTGACGGACTGGCGACGCGTCGTCGAGGGGCTGCGCTCACTGCGCACCACCGACGCGCGCGAGCGGAAGTTCGCCCGGATGATGCGGTCCCAGGCCCACCCCGACACCCTCGACCGCCAGGGTCGCGTGACGATCCCGGCGCGGCTGCGGTCCTACGCCAGACTGGACAAGGACGTGACCGTGGTGGGAGCCGACGCCCGCCTCGAGCTGTGGGACACCACCCGCTGGGAGGCCTACCGCGACGAGGGCATGGACGAGTTCGCCAACACCGAGCACGCGTTCGACCTCGGAGCGTTCTAGGTGCCGGCGGACCTCATGGACTCCTGGGAGCTGGCGATGGACGCGCAGGCCCACTCCCCGGTCGCCGTGGACCGCGTCGTCGAGCTGCTCGCGGTGCCGGCGGGCCCCGGGGTCCTCGTGGACGCGACGGTGGGTGCCGCCGGCCACGCCGCCGCGCTGCTCGCCGCCAGCGGGCCCGACGTCCGCCTCGTCGGCTTCGACCGCGACCCGGCCGCACTCGAGCTCGCGGGCCGGCGCCTGGCGGCGTACCGCAACCGCGCGCGGCTGGTCGCCGCCGGCTACGACGAGCTCGCCGACCACGTCGCCGAGACCGCCGCGGCCGACGGTCCGGTGCTCGGGGTGCTCTACGACCTCGGCGTGTCCTCCATGCAGCTCGACACCCCGGAGCGGGGCTTCTCCTTCCGCGCCGACGCGCCCCTGGACATGCGCATGGACCCCGGGGCGCCGGGCACCGCCGCGGACCTTCTCGACACGGTCGACGAGGCCGAGCTGGCACGGATCCTGAAGGTGTACGGCGAGGAGCGCTACGCGCGGCGCATCGCCGCGGCGATCGTGCGGGTCCGCCCGCTGCGGAGCACGCGGGCCCTGGCCGAGACCGTCGCCGCGGCGGTGCCGGCCTCCGCGCGCTACGGCGGTCCGCATCCCGCCACCCGGACGTTCCAGGCGTTGCGCATCGTCGTCAACGCCGAGCTCGATCGCTTCAGTGCCTCCCTTCCCCAGGCACTGGCGACGGTAGCGCCCGCCGCGATGGGGGCCGACGGCCCCGTGTCCCGCGGCGGGCGCATCGCCGTCCTGTCCTACCACTCGGGAGAGGACCGGATCGCCAAGCGGTTCTTCGCCGATGCGGCCGCCGGCTGCGTGTGCCCGCCCGGCTTCCCCGTCTGCGTCTGCGGGCACCAGCCGCTGGTCCGGCTGCTGACCCGGGGCGCAGAGCGCCCCGGTGCCGACGAGGTCGAGCGCAACCCCCGCGCACGGTCGGCGAAGCTGCGTGTGGCCGAGAAGGTCGCCGACGGACCCCTGCCCGCACCCGGACCGGGGGGCTGACATGTCCGCCCTGCCCGCTGCCCGCCGGCCCCGCCCGCACCCCACGCCGCCGCCGGATCCCCGGCCGGACCTGCGCGTCGTCTCGGCACCCGGCCGCGCGGGCCGCTACGCCGTCGTCCTCACCCTGCTGGGTGCGACGGGGATCTTCGGCTGCGTCGCACTCAACGCCCTGGCGGCCGAGGAGGCGTTCGCGAGCCGGACGCTCGAGGCGGAGGTGGCCGAGCTGTCGCTGCGCTACGACGAGCTCACCGTCGACGTCGCGGCGCTGGAGGCGCCGCAGCGCATCCGGCGCGTGGCGCACTCCGACCTGGGGATGGTCCCCGCGTCGCGACCGGTGTTCCTCACGGTCGACGACCGCGTGCGGGCAGCCTCCCGGGCATCGCGCCCCCGGCCGGGCAATCTGGCGGCCCCGCCCGCCGGTGCCGGCGCCGGCGGCTGACGACGAGGCGCCTGCGCTGAGCACTCCCACACCGCCCTGCCCCGGCCGCTCGCGCCGCCCCGACGGCGCCCGGGGACCGCGTCGGCGCCGGGCGTCGCCGGGGGTGGCGGCCGTCGCGCGCGGCCGGGGCCGACCTCGTCGCCACCCGACCGCAGCCGGTCGCGGCGCCCGCCCGCGGCCAGCCGATCGCCGCGGTCGCCGCGCCGGGTGCCGGCGCGCACGCGCACGGGCCGGCCGCCGACCGCGTACCGGGCAGCCGGCGCGCACGCGCGCCGGCCGGCCGTCGACCGCTGCGCTGCTGGCGCTGCGGATGTGGGACGGCTGCGCGGTGGCGCTGCGGCGCGCGCGGCCACGCCGGCGGCTGTCGCTGCTGCTCGTCGTCTACCTCGCCGTCACGCTCGTCCTCGGCTGGCGCCTGGTCACGATCCAGGTCGTGGACGCCGACCGCTTCCGCGAGCTGGCGGCGCGCCAGACCCAGCGCGAGCTGACCCTGCCGGCCGGCCGCGGCAAGATCTACGACCGCGCCGGTGAGCCGCTCGCGATGTCGCTGGCCTCGGCGACGGTCTACGCCGACCCCCGTGAGCTGCACGACAAGGGCGTCGACCCCGCCGCCGTCGCCCGCCGGCTCGCGCCGGTGCTGGACCGCCGTCCCCGCGAGCTGACCGCGCTGCTGTCGCGAGACGCCGGCTTCGTCTACCTGGGCCGCCAGCTGCCGCGGGAGGTGGGGAGCGCGTCGAGGCGATGGACGTGCCCGGCGTCGGCCTGCTGACCGAACCGCGGCGCGAGTACCCCGCCAGGGGCCTCGCCGCTCCCGTCGTCGGCTTCTCCGGTGTCGACGGCGACGGCCTGGCCGGCCTGGAGCTCGGGCTCGACGAGCTGCTGTCGGGGCGCTCCGGCAAGCTGTGGCTCGAGCGGGCGCCCAGCGGCCTGGACATCAGCACCGCCCCGCGCGAGGTCGTGCCGTCCGTGCCCGGCCGCGATGTCGTGCTGACCCTCGACCGCGAGGTCCAGGCCGCGACCGAACGGGTGCTCGCCCGGGCCGTGGCCGGCCACGGCGCACAGGGCGGCTCGGCGATCGTGCTCGACGTCGCCTCCGGGGAGGTCTTGGCCATGGCGTCGCAGGGCGAGCGACCCCACCGCGGCGGCGCGCCCGAGCGCAACCGTGTCGTCACCGACGTCTTCGAGCCGGGAAGCGTCAACAAGGTCATCACGGCCAGCGCCGCCTTGGAGGAAGGCGTGATCCTGGCCGACGAGGTCATGCGGGTCCCCGACGGCTACGAGGTCGGTGGCAAGCGGTTCACCGACTCCCACACCAACGACAAGCGGCGCCTGACCTTCAGCGAGATCATGGCCCAGTCGTCGAACATCGGCACGATCAAGATCGCGCAGCGCCTCGGTGCCGAGCGCCTCGCCGGGTACCTCGAGCGGTTCGGCTACGGCCGGCCCAGCGGGCTGGCCTTCCCCGGTGAGTCCGCCGGGCTGCTCGCCCTGCCCGACCAGTGGTCGGCGACGAGCCTGCCGACGATCAGCATCGGCCAGGGCGTCTCCGCGACGCTGCTGCAGGTCGCCGACGTCTTCGCGACGATCGCCCGGGGCGGGCGGCGCGTGGCCCCCTCGCTGGTACGGGGAACGGTCGGTGACGACGGCCGCCTGCGAGCGGCGGCCCAGCCACGCCAGCGGCGGGTGGTGTCGCCCGAGACGGCCGAGACGATCGCGGGGATGCTCGTCGGCGTCGTCGAGGACGAGCAGGGCACCTGTGAGCTGTGCGCCGTGCCGGGCTACCGGGTCGCCGGCAAGACCGGGACCGCGCAGAAGCCGTCGACGACGCGGCGCGGCTACGAGCCGGGCGCCTACATCGCCTCCTTCGTCGGTTTCGCGCCGGCCGACGACCCGGCCCTCGTCGTGGGGGTCGCCCTCGACGAGCCGCGGCCGGTGTACTACGGCGGGCTGACCGCCGGGCCGGCGTTCTCGTCGATCATGAACTTCGGTCTGCGCCACCGCCGGGTCCCGCCCTCCGACCCACGTGCGGTCCGCCCCACCGTGACCCCGGGCACGCCCGTCGCCGCGCCGCCCGGCGCTGCGACGGGCTTCGCGGGCACCACCGCCGCGGGGTCGCCGGGCCGACCGGCTCCGCGGGCACGACGTGCCGGCGGCAAGGGCCCGCGCAGCGCCGCCGGGCGGCTCGCGGGCGTCCCGGCCCCGCCGCAGCGGCCCCCGCGCCCCTGACGTGGGGCTGCTCGGGCGCCGCACAGGCGCGACCGTCCGTCCGACCGTGGCGCATGCGCGGCCCGGCGCGCCTCCGCTCGTATGCTCAAAGCCGCCCTCGGTGCCCGCTGCTCCGGCCGGACCTCCCCGGCACGGACGCGTCGGCGCCACGACCCGGTCCCGCCACCCCGTCGAGCCGACCCCCAGAGCCGTCGTGACCCCTGCTACCCGGCACGCCTCCGCGCGGCTGCGCGACCTGCTCGACGTCGTGCCGGCCGGTGCCGTGCTGACGCCGCCGGACCCCGCCGTGGCGCTGACCGACGTCACCTCCGACAGCCGGGCCGCCGGTCCTCAGACGTTGTTCGCGTGCAGGCCGGGGGCCGTGGCCGACGGGCACGACTTCGCAGCCGCCGCCGTCGCGGCGGGCAGCCCGGCGCTGCTCGTCGAGCGGACCTTGGACGTCGACGTGCCGCAGCTGCTGGTCGGCGACGTCGCTGCGGTGCTGGGACCGGTGGCCGCACGGGTCCACGGCGACCCCTCCCGGGCGATGACGGTGTGCGGGATCACCGGCACAAACGGCAAGACCACGACCGCCTACCTGCTGGAGTCGGTGCTGCGTGCCGCCGGGCACACGACCGGCCTCATCGGCACGGTGCAGACCGTCGTCGCCGGCGAGGTCGTCCCTGGGGTCCGCACCACGCCCGAGGCCCCCGACCTGCAGCGGCTGCTCGCGCGGATGCGCGACGCGGGGGCGGGGCGGTGGCGATGGAGGTGTCCAGCCACGGCCTGGCGCTCGGCCGCGTCGCCGGCACCCGCTTCGCGGTCGCGGTGTTCACCAACTCAGCCAGGACCACCTCGACTTCCACGCCGACCTGGAGGACTACTTCCGCGCGAAGGCGTCGCTGTTCACCCCGGGCTCAGCGAGACCGGTGTGGTCAACGTCGACGACCCGGCGGGCAGGCGGCTCGCGCTGTCCACGGCGGTGCCCGTCGTCCGCGTCAGCGCGGCGGGAGCACGGGCGCCGCCGTGTCGGCGACGGACATCGACGTCCGCCCCGACGGGTCCAGCTTCGTCGCGCACCTGCAGGGCCGGTCGGTGCGGGTGCGGGTCGGACTGTCGGGCCGGTTCAACGTCGACAACGCGCTCGCCGCGCTGGCCGCCGCCGAGGTCGCCGGCGTGGACCCGGAGACCGCCGCCGAGGGCATCGCGCTGTGTCCGGGCGTACCCGGCCGGATGGAGCGGGTCGACGCCGGCCAGCCGTTCACCGTGCTCGTGGACTACGCGCACAGCCCCGACTCGCTCGTGTCGGTGCTGCGCACGGCCCGCGACCTCGTCGCTCCCGGCGACGCCGGGAGCCGCGGCACCGGCAGGGTGCTCGTCGTCGTCGGCTGCGGCGGCGACCGCGACGCCGGCAAGCGCCCGCTCGTGGGCCGCGCCGCCGCCGAGCTCGCCGACGTCGCGGTCCTGACCAGCGACAACCCCGCGCAGCGAGGACCCGGCGGCCATCCTCGACGCGGTGGCGCGCGGCGCGGCCAGCGTCCGCGGCGCCACCGTGCACGCCGAGATCGACCGCCGCACGGCCATCGCGCGGGCGCTGGCGCTCGCCAGCGCCGGTGACGTCGTCGTCATCGCCGGCAAGGGGCACGAGGCCACGCAGGAGCTCGCGAGGGGCGTCGTGGCCTTCGACGACCGCGCCGTCGCCCGCGAGCTGCTGGCCGCGTCCCCGCAAGCGGCGGCCGCGTCCCCGGAAGCGGCGACGCGATGATCCCACTGGACCTCGCCGACGTCGCCGACGTCGTCGGCGGGGAGCTGCTCGACCCGGCCGATGCCGCACGGGTCGTCGACGCCGTGACGATCGACTCGCGGACCGTGCGCCCGGGCTCGCTGTTCGTCGCGCTGCCGGGCGAGCACGTCGACGGTCACGACTTCGTGGCCGCCGCTGGAGCCGCCGGGGCGGCGGGCTTTCTGTGCCGTGGCGGGACTCCCGCCGGCGTGCGCGGCGGGATCGCCGTCGACGACCCCGCCGACGCGCTGCTCGGTCTCGGTGGCTGGGTCCGCGACCGGGTCGACCCGCTCGTCGTCGCCGTCACCGGGTCGGTCGGCAAGACGACGACGACGGACCTGCTGCGCGCCACGCTCGGTGCGGAGCTGCGGGTGGTCGCCAACGTCGGCTCGTACAACAACGAGCTCGGCGTGCCGCTCACCTGCTGCGAGCTCGTCGCGTCCACGCAGGTGCTCGTCGCCGAGGTCGGGGCCCGCGGCGCCGGGCACATCCGCGACCTCGCCGCGGTCCTGCGGCCCGACGTCGCGGTCGTCACGGCCGTGGGCGCCGCCCACCTGGAGATGTTCGCCGACGTCGAGGGCGTCGCGCGCGCCAAGCGGGAGCTCGTCGAGGCGCTCGGCGCCGCCGGGGTCGCCGGGCTCAACGCCGACGACCCGCGGGTGGCCGCGATGGCCGCGGCGGCGCCGGGTCGGGTCGTGACCTTGGGGCGCGACCCGGGGGCCGACGTGCACGCCACCGACGTCGCCCTCGACGACCTCGCGCGCCCCCGCTTCCGTGTCCGCGGCGTGCCGGTCGGGCTGCCGCTGCCCGGAGCGCACAACATCGGCAACGCCCTGGCGGCGCTCGCGGTCGCCGAGGTCTGCGGCGTCGACCCCGCCTCGGCCGCCGCGGCGCTGGGCGCCGCCGCCGTGTCGCACTGGCGCATGGAGCTCGTGACGACGGCGACCGGCACGACGATCCTCAACGACGCCTACAACGCCAACCCCGTCTCCACCGAGGCGGCGCTGCGCACGCTCGCCGCGATGGACGTCGCCGGGCGACGGTGGGCCGTCCTGGGGGCCATGGCCGAGCTCGGCGCCGGCAGCGACCGCGCCCACGACGACATCGGGCGACTGTGCGCGCGCCTCGGCGTCGACGGTCTGCTCACCGTCGGCCCGCAGGCCCGGGCGGTGTCCGACGCCGCACGGGACGAGGGCCTCGCCGGCGACGTCGTCGCCGTCGCCGACGCCGACGCCGCGATCACGGCGCTGCGCGAGCGGGTGCGCGCCGGCGACGCGGTGCTCGTCAAGGCCAGCCGCTCGGCGGGTCTGGAGCGGGTGGCGCTCGCGCTGGCCGGGCAGGAGGCGCCGTGACCTACGGCATGCGCGGCATCCTCATCAGCGCCGGCGTCGCGCTCGTGGCGTCGCTGGTCGGAACGCCGCTGATCATCCGCTTCTTCCGCCGCCGCGGATACGGGCAGCTCATCCGCGCCGACCTGCCCCAGGCGCACCTGTCCAAGCGCGGCACGCCCACGATGGGCGGCACGGTGATCATCGGCGCCGGGATCCTCGGCTACGTCGTCGCCACGCTGGCGCAGTGGTGGACCGTGCGCGACACGGCGCCCTTCGTCGACGCCCTGTCCGCGGGCGGGCTGCTGGCGATCGGCGTGTTCGCCGGGATGGGCGCGGTCGGGTTCCTCGACGACTACATCAAGCTGCGGCGCAACCGCAGCCTGGGCCTTACCAAGACCGCCAAGTTCGGCGGCCAGGCGGTCGTGGCGGGCCTGTTCGCCGTCGGCGCCGAGTACGTCGCGGCGACCTCGACGCACCTGTCGTTCATCCGCGCCACCGACTTCGACTTCGGCCGCTGGTTCGTGCTGTGGTGCTTTCTCATGCTCGCCGCCGCGTCCAACGCGGTGAACCTCACCGACGGGCTCGACGGTCTCGCCGCCGGGACCAGCGCCCTGGTGTTCGGGGCCTACACGGTCATCGCGTTCTGGCAGTTCCGCAACCCCGCGGCGTACGCCCTCGGGGTCACCCTGCACGCCGGGGCGCTCGCGTTCGCCGCCGCCGCGGCGCTCGGCGCCTGCCTGGGATTCCTGTGGTGGAACGCCCCGCCCGCCAAGATCATCATGGGTGACACCGGCTCGCTGGCCATCGGCGGGCTGCTCGCCGCGCTGGCGGTGCTGACCGAGACGGAGCTGCTGCTGGTCATCCTCGGCGGCCTGTACGTCGTGGAGACCGCCAGCGTCATCCTGCAGGTGGGCTCGTTCCGCCTGTTCGGGCGGCGGCTGTTCAAGATGGCGCCCCTGCACCACCACTACGAGCTCGCCGGCTGGGAGGAGACCACCGTCATCGTCCGCTTCTGGATCGTCGGGGGCCTGGCGGCGGCGTTCGGTCTGGGGCTGTTCTACGCCGAGTTCATCGCCCGCGGGGGCTCGGGATGAACGGCGGCGAGCGGACGCTCGTCGTCGGCCTGGGGGTCTCGGGGGCCGCCGCGGCACGCGCGCTGACCGACCGCGGCGTCGCCGTCACCGCCGTCGATGCCGCCGCCGGCCCCGCGGTCACCGCGCGCGCCGCGGAGCTGAGCGCCGCCGGTGCGACCGTCCGTCTCGGCGCGGACAGCGCCACGGCCGTCGCGGCGGTCGCCGGCGCCGACCTCGTCGTCGCCAGCCCCGGCGTGCCCGAGCACGGGCCCGTCCTGGCGGCCGCTTCCCGGCGCGGCGTCGAGGTGGTCAGCGAGCCGGAGCTCGCCTGGCGGCTGGCACGCGGCCGCACCCGGCTCGTGGCGGTGACCGGCACCAACGGCAAGACGACCACCACCGAGCTGCTCGCCGCCTGCCTGCGCGCGCCGGCGGCCGGCAACATCGGCACGCCACTGGTGTCGCTGCTCGCCGGTCCCCAACCACCGCCGCTCGTCGTGGCGGAGCTGTCGAGCTTCCAGCTGCGCTTCACCGACAGCCTGCGCGCCGACGTCGGGGTGCT
>JAUJMQ010000066.1 GCA_030446775.1 Egibacteraceae bacterium | reverse complement strand
CGTGAGCGGACGAATCTCCGATGTACGGTCCGCCTGGGTGTGACGTAAGGTTGGGTCATCGTGGGTGCGGGAACAGACCCGCCCCAATACCTACCCCATCCTTGGAGGACGTCGTGAAGCACTTCAGCGCTCTTGCGCTCGTGATCGGGCTGCTGGCGCTGCTGCCGGCGGTGGCCAACGCCCAGAGCGCGGACGAGGGCTACGGCAACGTGGCCGGCGTCAGCGTGGGCGAGGGCAGCGGCCCCGGCTCCGCGGCCGCCGCGGGCAACGACAACGCGGCCGCCAACATCGGCGAGCTGCCGTTCACCGGCCTCGATCTCGCGCTCGTCGCCGGCGCGGGCGGCCTGCTGCTCATCGGCGGCCTTGCCATGCGCCGCATGCGCACCGAGTAGGACATTCGTCCAGACACCGTGCGAGCCGCCCAGGTTCGCACGGTGTCGGAGGGCCGTCGCCGTTGGCAGGCTTACGCGACGGACATTGTGCGACGGAGCGTCGTCTATACGTCCCCGTCGTCATGGAAGACCCACACGCCCGCAAGGGCTCCCTCGCACTCCTGCTCCTCGCCGCGGCCTGGATGGCCGTCGGACTGGCCGCTCCGGCCGCCGCCTCCGCGCAGGTGGCCTTCGGCAAGTCGACGTTGAGCGGCTCCTCCACCGCACGGCCGACGTCCTTGCAGTTCGGCCCGGACAAGCGGCTCTACGTCAGCGACCAGGCCGGCCAGATCAAGGCCTATTCCATCATCCGCACGGGCGCCAACGCATACAAGGTCACGGGCACGGAAGCCATCGACCTCATTGCGCAGATGCCGAACCGCAACGACAGCGGCGCGGTCGTCGGCGACGTCACGGGCCGTCTGATCACCGGGATCGCGGTGGCCGGCACCGCCAGCAGCCCCGTGGTGTACGCCGTCTCGTCCGACCCCCGGATCAAGCCCGAGGAGGAGGACGTCGACACGACCTCCGGCGTCCTGTCCAAGCTCACGAAGGGACCCGGCGGCTGGTCCAAGGTCGATCTGGTCCGCGGGCTGCCGCGCTCGGAGGAGAACCACACGAGCAACGGGCTCGCCCTGTCCCCCGACGGCGGCACGCTGTTCATCGGGCAGGGCGGCAACACCAACAAGGGCGCGCCCTCCAAGTACTTCGCCAACGTGCCGGAGTACGCCCTCTCCGGCGCCGTGCTGTCCGTGAACCTCGCCGCCGTGCAGGGCGGGTACGACCTGCCGACGCTCAACCGCCCGGCGGGCGCGTCGCCCTTCGGCGGCCAGGGCGGACTTCATCAGGCCAAGCTCGTCCAGGGCGGCCCGGTGCAGGTGCACGCCCCCGGCTTTCGCAACCCGTACGACGTCGTCGTGACGGCCGCCGGCAAGCTCTTCGCCGTCGACAACGGCGCCAACGCCGCCTACGGCGACGAGCCCATCGGCTGCTCGAACCAGCCCAACGAGGGCGGCACGACGACCATCGACGGCCTGCATCACATCCCCGGACCCGGCTACTACGGCGGGCATCCGAACCCGACGCGCGCCGACCAGAGCAACACGTTCAACGGCCAGAGCCCCGTGCCGTCGTCGAACTCCGTGGAGTGCATCCATCTGTCCTCCGGGGACCCCGGCGGGGGCGGCAAGGAGAACGCGAGCCTCGTCTCCTTCGGGTCGTCGACGAACGGCCTGACCGAGTACACCGCCTCGAACTTCGGCGGCGCCATCAAGGGCGACCTCCTCCTGGCCTCCTGGGACGACAAGATCTGGCGGGTCGACCTCAACGCCGCGGGCACCGGCCTGGGTCCGGCCGGCAAGACCGCCCTCATCAGCGCAGCCACCAACGGCAAGCTGCCGCTCGACGTCACGGCGGTGGGCGACAACGGGGCCTTCCCCGGCACGGTCTGGTACACGGACATCCTCTCCGGTCAGGTCCTCGTGCTCGAGCCGGCCGACTACGGCGGCGCGGCGTTCTCCTGTGACCTGTCGGTGCCCGACGGCGACGGCGACGGCTTCACCACCGCCGACGAGACGCGCAACGGCACGAACCCGTGCTCGGCCGCGGACATGCCGGCGGACTTCGACGGCGACAAGGTCTCCGACCGGTCCGACGGCGACGACGACGCCGACGGGATCGCCGACCCGGTCGACGTCTTCGCCCGCGACCGCCTCAACGGGCTCGGCACGCCGCTCCCCGTCAACCTCGACTGGGAGAACGACAACCGCGACCTCGGCGGGATCCTCGGCCTGGGCTTCACCGGCCTGATGGCCAACGGGACGGCCGACTACCTCGACCAGTACGACCCCGAGCAGATGACGCCCGGTGGCGCCGCAGGCGTCGTGGTGATCGACGAGGTCGATCCGGGCGACGCCTTCGCCGGGACCAACACCCAGCGCTACGGCTTCCAGCTCGGCGTGGACGCCGCCCCGGCGAACGGTCCGTTCACCGTGACGGCCCGGGTCGTCTCACCTTTCGCGAAGGTCGCCCTCCAGGGCAGCCAGTCCATGGGCGTGTTCCTCGGGACCGGCGACCAGGACAACTACGTGAAGGTCGTCACCACGGCGCAGGGCGGCGGCGGGGTCCAGACGGTCTCGGAGGTCGGACGGGCGACGAGCGCTGCCCGCGTGCCCGTCGCGATGCCCGGGCCCGGCGCCGTGGACCTCGTCCTGCGCGTCGATCCCGCCTCAGGGACGGTGCAGCCCGGCTTCTCCGTGGACGGCGGCGCGGTCACGCCCGCGGGCGGGCCGCTGCGCGTCCCGGCGTCGTGGTTCGCCGACTGCACCCGCGGGCTCGCGGTCGGGATCATCTCCACGTCCTCCGGAGGACAGCCGTTCCCGGCCACGTGGGACTTCCTGCGGGTGACGCCGGATCGGGCGCCCGCTGCCGCGCCCGCCGCGCGCTGCCAGCCGCCGGCCCCGGGTCCGCCGGCCAAGGGCGGGGACACGACCCGTCCCGCCATCACCGGGCTGTCGCTCTCCCCCAGGCGCTTTGCCGCACGTCGCCGCGGGACGACGCTGCTCACGCGCGGCAAGGGCGGCACGCGCGTGCGCTTCCGCCTGTCCGAGGCGGCGAGGGTGCGGTTCACGGTCGCCCGCGCCCGCATCGGCCGGCGGTCGGGCACGTCGTGCGTGGCGGTCACCCGGCGCACCAGGCGGGGCAGGTCCTGCACGAGGTACGTGGCGATGAAGGGCGGCGCGTCGAGAGCGTTCAAGCGCGGCTCGGCCACCATCCGGTTCACCGGGCGGCTGAACAACAAGCGCCTTCCC
>JAUJMQ010000065.1 GCA_030446775.1 Egibacteraceae bacterium | reverse complement strand
CCTGGGTTTCGGAATTCGAGACCTTCCTCGACGCCGAGTTCGAGGCCGGCAAGAGTTACGAGGCCGATCGCGCCGACTGGCTGGACGGACATTGGGCCGGGCTGGGGCTTCCCGAGGGCGACGAGCGCCGCGGCGAGACGGCCGTGCCCGCCGAGAAGCTCCGCGATTACGGCTCCAGGCTCACGGCCATCCCCGGGCATGTGGACGCGCACCGCACGCTCAGGCGCGTCATCGACGGCCGGCGGCAGACGATCGAGGCGGGCACGGGCATCGACTGGGCCACCGCCGAACACCTCGCCTTCGCCTCCCTGCTGGACGAGGGCTTCCCGGTGCGCTTGTCCGGACAGGACTCCGCGCGCGGCACCTTCAGCCAGCGGCACAGCCATGTGGTCGATCAGACCACCGAAGAGCGCTACACGCCGTTGAACAACCTCAGGCCCGGCCAGGCCCATTACGAGGTGATCGACTCGGCGCTGTCGGAAGAGGCGGTGCTGGGGTTCGAATACGGCTACAGCCTGGCCGATCCCCAGACGCTGGTGATGTGGGAGGCGCAGTTCGGCGACTTCGTGAACGGCGCCCAGGTGGTCATCGACCAGTTCCTCGTCGCCGCCGAGGACAAGTGGGGCCAGACGTCCGGTCTCGTGCTGTTGCTCCCCCATGGCTACGAGGGACAGGGCCCGGAGCACTCCTCGGCGCGCAAGGAGCGGTTCCTCGTGCTCGCCGCCGAGGACAACATCCAGGTCGCCGAGCCCACGACCGCCGCGCAGTACTTCCACCTGCTGCGCCGCCAGATGCTGCGCGACGTGCGCAAGCCGCTCATCGTGTTCACCCCCAAGGGGCTGCTGCGCGCCAAGCCGGCGGCGTCCGCGGCCGATGAGTTCACCTCAGGGTGCTTCCGCGAGGTCTACCCCGAGCGGGGCGGGCCCGAGCCCGACGCGGTGCGCCGGGTGCTGCTGTGCTCGGGCCGGGTCGCGTTCGACCTGATCAACGCGCGCGACGACGCCGGCGCCGAGGCCGCGGTCGTCCGCGTCGAGCAGCTCTACCCCTGGCCCGAGGACCAGATCCGCGAGGCGCTCGGGCGCTACCCCAACGCCACGGAGGTCTCCTGGGTCCAGGACGAGCCCGAGAACATGGGCGCGTGGATGTTCGTGCACGGTCGGCTGCACCGCCTGCTGCGCGACTCCTACCGGCTCGCCCACGTGGCGCGGGTCGAGAGCGCCAGTCCCGCGACCGGCAGCGCCACCGTCCACGAGCATGAGCAGCGCCAGTTGCTGTCTGAGGCCCTGGACGGGCTCGGCGGTGAGCCCGAGGGCGACCAGGTGGCCGCAAGCTCGCAGGAGGCGGGCTGACCCCGAGGATCCCGGATCGTCCGTGTACGCCCCCTGGACCCGCCGAGCGCGCGGGCGTAGCGTGCCGGTCGGACACGCGTCCGGCGGGAACCGAGCGCGCTGTCTGTAGGTGACGGGAGGTGACGGGGGCCGACGTCCCCGGGCGTGCGTCGACGAACCCGGCGGTGCCGGCCGGCGCCCCGTCACCGTGCCGGTGACGCGGCAGCGGAGCCGCGTCCCATAGGTGGGAGGGATCGGAATGCGCAAGTTCGTAGTCGTGCTGGTCGCGATGGCGTTGGCGATGCTGTACGTCGCCCCCGCCAACGCCGACGGGATGCACGTCGTGTCGACCATCGGGCGCGACACGCTGTCGCCCAACATGTTCATCAAGAGCACCCTGCGCTTCGCGCCGGGGACGATCACGGTTCGCAGCGGCGACACCGTCAAGTGGGTCGACCGCGACGCCAACCGCCAGGAGCCGCACACGGTCACGATCGTGAAGGAATCCGAGCTGCCCCAGACCGTCGAGGAGGCCTTCTCCGGCCAGTGCCGGTCCTGCAACACCGCCGGTGAGCGACACTTCGCCGGGGGAGAGCTCAAGCAGGTCGTCAACGTCGGCAGGGCCGGGCTCAACCGTCCGGGCGACTCGCGACTGTTCAGCCTGAACGGCGTCGGCGGCAGCTACGCCGCGAAGGTGTCGGCCAAGCCGGGCACGTCGCTGGCCTACCTGTGCATCATCCACCCCTGGATGCAGGGCCACATCAAGGTGACCGGCTAGACGCACGCACACCGGTCCACTGCGCTGAGGGCGGCCTGGAGGGCCGCCCTCAGCCGTTCCCCGCTACCTTGCAGCGGTGACCACCGAAACCGCTGCGACGCGACCCGACCTCGCCGACGACCTGCTGCGCTTTGTGGACGCGGCGCCCAGCCCGTTCCACGCCGTCGCCGAGATGGGCCGGCGGCTCGCCGAGACGGGGTTCACCACGCTCGACGAACGCCAGCACTGGTCGCTGGAGCCCGGCGACCGGCGCTTCGTCGTCCGCGACGGCGGCAGCATCGTCGCCTTCGTCGTCGGAGCCGCCCCCGTCCCGGACGCCGGCTTCAGGCTGGTGGGCGCCCACACCGACTCCCCCACACTCAAGGTCCGCCCCGTGCCGGACGTGCGGCGGGCCGGCTACCGGCTGGTCGGCGTCGAGCCGTACGGCGGGGCGCTGCTGCACACCTGGCTCGACCGGGATCTCACGCTCGCCGGCCGCGTCGCGGTCCGGGGGGACGGCGGTGCCGTCCAGGTTCGCCCCGTCCACCTGCCGGGGGCGTGCCTGCGGGTGCCGTCGCTGGCGATCCACCTGTTCCGCGAGCTGCGCGAGGAGGGGCTGAAGCTCGACCCCCAGCGCCATGTCGTCCCGGTGTGGGGGCCCGACGACGGCGGACAGCTGCTCGAGGCGGTCGTCGCGCATGTGGGGGTGGCCGCCGACGCGCTGCTCGGCACCGACCTCGTGGCGGCCGACACGCAGCCCGCGGCCCGCGGCGGAGCGGGGGGCGCGTACCTGTTCGCCCCGCGACTGGACAACCTCGCATCGTGTCACGCCGGGCTGCACGCCCTGCTGGCAGCGACCGAGCCGACCCCGCACACGCGCGTGCTCGTGGCCAACGACCACGAGGAGGTCGGGTCCGCCAGTGCCGAGGGGGCGCGCGGCTCGTTCCTGGCCGATGTCCTGGCCCGGGTCGCCGCCGCGACCGTCGACGACCCCGCTGACGCCCAGGCCCTGCCCATGGCGCTCGCGCGGTCCCGGCTGGTCAGCGCCGACATGGCCCACGCGGTGCACCCCAACTACGCCGACCGCCACGACGCCGAGCACCGGCCGCGGCTGGGCGGTGGACCGGTGATCAAGTCCAACGCCGACCAGTCCTACG
>JAUJMQ010000064.1 GCA_030446775.1 Egibacteraceae bacterium | reverse complement strand
GCGCCGTCAGCGGCAGATGAGTGCGTTCGGGAGCGGCCCCTGGCCGAGCAGATCCGGTCGTATGGCGGCGTAGACGCCATGCCGCATGTCTTGCCTGTTCAGGTCCTGGCGACCGGTTCTGCCTGTCGCCGTTCAAGTACTTCCGGTTGAGGGGCGTCCTTGGAGGCCGGCGGCGGATGGGCGGTCGATGGCGGATCTGGCGTGCGTTCGTGCTCCTCGCGGAGCTCGACAGGCCGCCTGCTCGATCCCGTCTGCGACGTCGGGCTGGTGGGTGTGCCGGCCCACGAGCGGTCTCCTGTCGTCATCGAGCAGTGGGAGGCTCGGCTCGAGGCACGAGGACGAGGTCAGAAACCCACCGTCAGTGCGGGTCGAGAAGTTCGTGCCAGCACTACCGGTGTTGGACGCTCCCCGTTCCCCGGCGATTGACGTGACACCGCGCCGCCGCGCCGTCCCGGAGTTGTCGGACCTCGGGCCTACCGTGGGTTCAAGGTCCGCGCTGCGAAGGAGGTCAGTTGACTAAGAAGATCGACCGTAGCGCGCAGATCGGGGACAGCGCGATCAGCCTCATCCATACGCGGGTGAACAAGATGGGCTTCGTCTGGCACGAACGAAAGATCGACGCCGGGATCGACGGCAGCATCGAGCTGCGCAACCCGGCCACCGGCGATGTCAACAACCGCCACTTCCTCGTGCAGAGCAAGGGACGGGACAACCGGTTCTCGGGAGAGAACGACCGCGGCTTCCACTTCATGTGCAAGCAGGACGACGTCGACTACTGGATGAGTTCGCAGATCCCTGTCCTGCTCGTCTGCTCGCACCCGTTGACCGGCGAGGCGTGGTGGTCCCACGTGCAGGGATGGTTCGCCGACTCGAGACGGAGGGCCACGGGCCGTGTCGACTTCGACAAGGCGACGCAGCGCTTCGACGCCAGCGCGGCGTCCCGGCTGCTCGCGCTGGCCGACCCGCACGGCGACGCACACGTCCCCGTCGCTGCTGCGAAGAACGAGAGCCTCACCTCGAATCTTCTGCAGATCGACCTGCCTGCCGTCGTCTACCGGAGCCCGTGCCAGGGACGCGGCGCTGGCGACGTCTACACGGCGATGCGGGGTGCCGACGGGCGGACCAGGCACGACTGGATCGTCAGGGGCGGCTGGCTCTACTCCTGGGACCCGAGCGAGCACTCTGCCCTCAGGCTCGCCGCCGACGGCCCGTCGGAGCGGCTGGACCCCGCGGAGTGGGCGGCCGCCGGAGTCGACGAGCACCGTGCTCTCGTCGCGCTGCTCAACAGCACATTCCGCGACGACCAGTCCCTCGATTGCGCCTGGACGCCGGACCGGAAAACGATCTTCTTCAGGGCGACGCCGGACCTCCGCGAGCGGAAGATCCTCAGCGGGTCCGGCCGGCCCAAGCTTGTTTTTCACCCCAAGTGCCGCAAGAACGGCACGGGCGTCAGCTACTACAAGCACGCGGCGCTCGCCTGGCACTTCGTCCAAGCGGAAGGCCAGTGGTACTGCGCGCTGGAGGCCACTCATCACTACACGCGCGACGGCCACCGCGAGTCCGACTTCGCCGGCGACCTTCGATCCGGCCTCAAGCGGCTGGAGAAGAACGCCGCCGTCTACGGCGACGTGCGGATGTGGGCGAGTTTCCTCAAGGGCGAAGAAGACCTCCTCGGCTCCCGGGAGACGGTCCTGCGCTACGGGGATCTGCTGTGCTTCGACGTGGACCAGGGCATCGAAGACAAGGAGTGGCTGGCCGACAACCGGCCCGGCGCGCCGGACAGCCGGATTGACGCCGAGGATGCCGACGATGGCGCGGACGAGGACCTGAGGCTGTTCGAGTGACCATGAAGATCACTGTGCTGCCCGAGCCGTCCCTGGAGTTCGGCGGCGGCGCCCGCCACGTCGACCCGCGCCATGGGCTCGCCGACTACGGACCGGTGGACCATGCCCCCCGCGTCATCCGGGCCGGCATTGTCGGGACGCCCGACGCCATCGACGGGCTCATCGCCTGGTTCGACGCCTGCCGCCTACCCATCGCCGCAAAGAACAGCCGGCTCGGGCGGCTCTTCGTTCCGTTCCCTGGCTTCGATGACGCCGTCGGCTTCCGCTCCACCCTGGTGTTCGACTCTCGGCTCCAGCGGCCCATCCGCGCCAGGGACCTCCACCGGCTGTCTGGGCTCAACCCTGAGAAGGCCGTCGTCGACGCCGTGGCCCTCTACGCCGAGCAGCTCGAGGTCCTCGACGAGGAGCCGAACTGCGACGTGATCATCGTCGCCCGACCGGACGACCTTCCCGAGCGGCAGCCGGCGCCCCAGACGCCAGCAGGGCACCGCCCAGCCCAACAGAACCCCCTCGCCGCCGACTTCCGGGACCTGCTCAAGGCAGCGTCCATGCGCGGCAGCCGGCCCATCCAGATCATCCGGCGCACGACCTGGGACCCGTTCTACAAGCCCCCGGGCGAGAAGGAGAAGCGCAAGATCCAGGACGAGGCGACACGCGCCTGGAACCTGCACACGGCCCTCTACTACAAGGCCGGAGCCGTCCCCTGGCGGCTGCCCCGCGACCCCGCGGACCTAATGAGCTGCTACATCGGGATCACGTTCTACAAGAGTGCCGATAGCACCACGCTCCAGACGAGCGTCGCCCAGGTGTTCAACCAGCGCGGCGACGGCGTCATTGTGCGCGGCGCCGCCGCGGAGGTCTCCAGCGACGACCGTCAGCCGCATCTCACCGCCGCCGACGCACAGCACCTGCTCCAGGAGGCCCTCAAGCGCTACAAGGCCGAGCACCGCACCCTGCCCGCCCGGGTCGTCGTCCACAAGAGCTCGTCGTACACGTCCAAGGAGACCGAGGGGCTCCGGGCCGCCGCCGACGACGCTGGCCTCGACGTCCTGGAGCTCCTCTGGCTCCCCTCATCGGACCCTGTCCGGCTGTTCCGCTCCGCACAGCACCCGCCCCTGCGCGGGACGATGCTCAGCCTGTCCCGCCACCGGCACCTGCTCTACACCAGGGGCAGCGTCCCCTTCTACGGCACGTACCCAGGGATGTACATCCCGGCGCCGCTGCCGTTCCGCACCGTAGACACCGAGTCCAACCCGCAGACGCTCGCGGCGGAGATCCTCGCCCTGACGAAGATGAACTGGAACCAGACTCAGCTCGACGGGTACGACCCCATCACCCTCAGGACCGCCGGGAGCGTCGGCAGGATCCTCCGGCACCTGGGCCCCGACGAGCGCCCGCAGGGCCGATACGCCTTCTACATGTAGCGTCGGCCCTACAAGATCGACCGGCGCGGGTTGCCGTCGGCAGGCGAACCGGAGGGCAGGCAGCGCGCCTGCTGCACGGCCACGCCTATCGGTGCCCCAACACGATCATGCGGGGGGCTTAGCGAGAC
>JAUJMQ010000019.1 GCA_030446775.1 Egibacteraceae bacterium | reverse complement strand
GCAAGGAGCTCGTGAAGATCGTCCACAAGCACGCCGAGGACGGGCGCATCGTGGTGCGTGACGTGCGTGGACTCGGCGGAGTGCGCGTCCGCCAGGACCGCGGCGTGGCGGTGGGGCGCGACGACGGGGAACGTCGCCGACCCGGTCACGCGACGGCCGCCGATGACCATCGGCGCGTCGAGCCGCTCCTTGCTCATCGCCGCAAGGCGCTCGGTCAGTGACGCGCGCTCCGGGCTTCCGGGCGCGTAGCTGTGGACCGGCTCGTTGTGGGGCGTCGGGACGCGGAACACGCCGGACATCGCGGGCCTCCTCGGCGCGGGGCTCCGTCGCCCCGCCGTCGCGACGCCGAGGGTACCCGCCGCGCCGCGCGAGAATGGATGCGTGCCCGAGCTGCCCGAGGTCGAAAGCGTCCGCCGCCAGCTGGCGCCGCGCGTCGAGGGGCGTCGGATCGTGGCCGTGACGGCGACGCCGCAGGCCCGCTTCGTCGCCGTGGACGCGGCCGCGGGACGGCGGGTCGGCGCTGTGCGGCGGCGCGGGAAGTATCTGCTCGCCGAGCTCGACGACGGTCTCGAGCTCGTCGCGCACCTCGGCATGACGGGGTCGTTCCGCTTCCGTGGAGGATCCGACGGATGGCAGCCGGACGCCTACGTCCGGGCGTCGTTCACGCTGGACGACGCGGTGATGGATTTCCGCGACGTCCGGCGGTTCGGGACGCTGGCGGTCGTTCCGGCGGGCGACTACCGGGGGCTGGCGACGCTGGCGGCCCTGGGCCCGGAGCCGCTTTCGGATGACTTCGACCCGGACCGCTTCGCGCTGGCCCTGGCGGCGAGCCGCATGCCGGTCAAGCCCTGGCTGCTGACCCAGCGCCCTGTGGCGGGCGTCGGCAACATCTACGCCGACGAGGCGCTGTGGCGGGCCCGGGTCAACCCCGCGGCCCGGCGGGTCGGACGCGCCCGCGCTCGCGTGCTGTGGGCCGCGATCCGCGAGGTCCTCGCCGAGGCGATCGAGCGGGAGGGCACGACGTTTCGCGACTACCGGATGGTCAACGGCGAGTCGGGCCGCAACGCCGACTTCCTGGTCGCCTACGGCCAGGCGGGCCGCCCGTGCCCGCGCTGCGGGACGCCGCTGCGCCGGACCGTGCTCGGCGGGCGCGGCACCACGTCGTGCCCGGTCTGCCAGCGCCGCTGACCGGTGCCACGGCCTGGCCTACCCGAAGTGTGCGTCGAACAGACCGCTTGTCGGCGGCGGCGACGCACAAATCGGCCCCGGGGGCGATCGCGCCGTGCACGATCGCGGCGGCGGCTCGGCCGCCGCGCTGCTCCTAGGCTGGAGGGCGTGAAGGGCGCCGGCGAGGAGCGGACTGCTGCCGCCGTACCGGCCGCCCGCGACCTGCTGACCAACCGCACGGTGGTCACCGACACGGTGCTGCCGCCGTTGGTGTTCGTCGGGATGAACGCGCTGTTGGGGCTGCGGGCGGCCGCCGCAGCGTCGGTGGGCCTGTCGCTGGTCCTGGTGGGCGTGCGCCTGGCGCGGGGTCAGCGGCTGCTGTACGCGCTGTCGGGCCTCGGTGGTGTCGTGCTCGCGGTCGGGTTCGCCCTGTGGGCGGGGCAGGCCGAGGCGTACTTCCTGCCGGGGATCGTGTCCAACGCCGTGTTCGGTGTCGCGGCGGTCGTCAGCATCCTGCTGCGCCGACCGCTCATCGCGCTGACGAGCGCGGCGATCTACCGCTGGCCGCTCGCCTGGTACTGGCACCCGCGGGTCCGGCCCGCCTACAGCGAGATCACCTGGGCGTGGGCGGCCCTGTACTTCGCCAAGGCCGCCGTCCAGTGGGTCCTCGTCCAGCGCTCCGAGCTCGGCTGGCTCGCCTTCGCCCGCGTCGTCACCGGGTGGCCGGCGTTCGCGCTGCTGCTGCTCGCCACGTACGCCTACGTCGGCCGGCGGCTCCCGCGCCTCGGCGCCCCGTCCGTCGAGGAGTTCCGTGCCGACTGCGGCGGCGCCGCCGCGCCCGCTCGGGCGCGCGAGTAGCCACCGTGTGCCCCGGGACACCGGCGCCGCCCCCCGGCGAGCTGGCACGGGCCCTGAACGTACGATTGGCGGTATGCCGACGATCCACGCGCCCGCCCTGCCCACCGACGCCACGTGGTTCAACGTCGAGCGGCCACTGACCGCAGACGACCTGCGCGGGCGGGTCGTGGTGCTGGACTTCTGGACCTACGCCTGAATCAACTGCCTTCATACGCTGCCCGTGCTGGCAGCGGTCGAGCAGGACCTCGCCGACGAGCCCTTCGTCGTCGTCGGGGTGCACAGTCCCAAGTTCCCCACCGAGGCCGACGCCGCGATGGTCCTGCAGGCGGTCCGCCGCCATGGGGTCACCCACCCCGTCGTGGTCGACGCCGGTCACCGCATCTGGGACGAGTTCGGCGTGCGTGCCTGGCCCACGCTCGTCGTCGTCGGCCCCGACGGCGTCGTCGTCGGTGCGGCGGGCGGCGAGCCCGACCGCGAGCCGCTGCTCGCCGCGCTGCGCCAGGTGCTCGACGCGCAGCGCGACCTGCTGCGGCCGGGACCCCTGCCGCTGAGACCCGAGGCCGCGCCGCCCGGGTCGCTGGCGTTCCCCGGCGGGATCGCGGTGGGCGACGACGAGGTCTACGTCGCCGACACCGGACACCACCAGATCGTCGTCTGCGACCCGCGGGGGCGCGAGGTGCGGCGCTACGGCAGCGGCGCGCCGGGTCTGGTCGACGGCACCGATCTGGCCCGCTTCTCGCATCCGCACGGCCTCGCTGTCGCCGGCGGGACGCTGGTCGTGGCTGACACCGGCAACCACGCCGTGCGGGAGGTGGACCTGGCCACCGGCGCGGTGACCACGATCGCCGGCACCGGCGCCCGCGGGCGCGATCTGGCGGGCGGCACCGCGGCCAGGGCGACGGCGCTGCGTTCCCCGTGGGACGTCGTCGTGCACCCCCCCGGCGGGGTGCGCGTGGGGATGGCGGGCAGCCCCCCCCTGGGGGGCGGGGGGGGCGGGGGGGCCGGCGGGGTCGCCCGGGCGGGGCGCGCGGCCCCCGGCGCCCGGGGCCACCCCCCCGCCGCGTTCCCGCCGCCCACCCGGCTGGGCCGACGACGGCGCGCTCTACGTCGCCGACAGCGAGATCTCGGCCATCCGGCCAGGTCACCCAGGGCGAGGTCGTCACCGTGGCCGGCGGCGACCCGCTGTTCGACTTCGGCGACGCCGACGGCACAGGCGACGACGTCCGGCTGCAGCACTGGTCGGCATCGCCGCCGGCGGTCGGGCCGGTCTGTCGTGGTGATCGCCGACACGCTCGCCACAAGGTCAAGACCCTCGACCCGGCGAGCGGTCAGGTGCGCACGCTGTTCGGCGACGGCGCGCCGTTCGACGCCGCCGTCGCGTCGCTGGAAGATCGGCCGGCGCTGCCCGGCGACGTCCGCGGCGCGCCGCGGCCTTCCGCAGGCGAGTCCGTCGCGATGCTCGACGGGCAGATCCTCGTCGTCGACACGGGCAGCCACGGGTCGTCGCCGCCGACCGATCCACGGGCATCGCCGAGTCTGGCTCACGTCGAGCCGCGGGCCTCCGACGGATGCGGGTCAGATGCCGCCGCGGGAGCGGACCTCGTCGATAGCGCCGTAGTCGACCGCCTCCTGGGCAGACAGCCAGAAGTCGCGGTCGGTGTCGCTTGATCCGCTCGAGCGGCTGCCAGGTGCGCTCGGCGAGGATCTCGTTGAGTCGCTCGCGCAGGAAGACGATCTGCTGGGCCTGGATCTGGATGTCGACCGCCTGGCCGCGGGCGCCGCCCAGCGGCTGGTGGAACATGATGCGGGCGTTCAGGGTGGCCGCGCGCGACGCCCCGAGGACGTCGCCAGCAGGAACGCCGCCGCGGAGGCCGCCATGCCGACGCAGACGGTGTTGACCTTGCTGTTCATCAGGTGCATCACGTCGTAGATCGCGAACATCCCGCTCACGATCCCGCCGGGGCTGTTGATGTACAGCGTGATGTCCTTGGTGGAGTCGGCGTCCAGCGACATCATCTGCGCGACGAGCGTGTCGGCGACGGTGTCCTCGATCGGCCCGCGCAGGTACAGGATGCGGTTGTCGTAGAGCTTGCGAAAGACGCTCGACTCGATCATCCGCTCCATCGGGTTCTCGTCCTCGAGGACGGGCAGGGACGAGGCGGGGAGGTGCTCACGGCGGGCTCCTGTCGCGGGTCGGTGCTGGGACGAGGCTAGCAGCGGGCTTGACCCCGGCGGAGGCGCGACCACACCGATCGGCGGCGGCGCGTGCGCGTGCCGCACCTTCGAGGCGGGTCGGGTGACGATGGGCCCCCCGGTCGGGGGAAGCACGGACAGGGGGTGCGTGCGCGTGGCCGAGACGTTGTCCGCAACGGTCAGTGGGTCGCGCACCCTGGCCCGTGGCCTGGCCGTGCTCCGCTACCTGGGCACCACGCCCGACGGGGCGACCGTCGCCGAGATCGCCGCCGCGACAGGACTGGATCGGGCGGTGCTGTACCGGCTGCTCGACACCCTTGCCTCGGAGGGCTTCGTCGTGCGCGACGTCGACTCGCGCCGCTTCGCGCTCGGCGTGGCGCTCGTCGAGCTCGGCGCCAGAGCCGGACGTGGTCTGGAGGTCCGCCAGCCGGCCCTGCCGGCGATGCGGGGGCTGATGGAGCAGGTCCGCGAGGCCGTGTGCCTGGCGGTGCGGATCGCACCGACGTCGTGGTCGTCGACCGCGTCGAGCCCCCTGGGCTGTTCGTGCGCGTCGGCTACCACGTCGGTTTCCGCCATCCCCGTCGGTGGGCGCCCACGGACGAGCGCTGCTGGCGTTCCTCGAGTCCGGCGACCGCGACCAGTTGGTCGCCCGCCACCCCGCACTGGCCGGCGAGCTCGAGGCCGGTCGCCGTCGCGGCTTCGCGGTCTCCGCCGACGAGCTGGAGCGCGGGGCAGCCGGTGTCGCCGCCGCCATCCTGGACCGCGGGGACGTCCCGTCGCCAGCCTCGGGATCGTGGCGCCCTCGCCGCGGTTGCCGGACCCCGGCGGCCCTGGGCCCTGTCGCGGCGCTCGCGGCCGAGGTGTCCCGTCGGCTCGGCTTCGACCCGAGCGAGGCCGCCGTCAGAGGCGGTCGAGCAGCCCCGGCAGATAGCGCACGCCGATGAACAGCCCGAGTGCGACGCCGGCGGCGAGGAACAGCGCGAACAGCAGGCCGCGGGCGAGTTGGCGGGCGCCCGAGGACCGCGGGCGGTCCGCGCCGTCAGGCTCGTAGGGCTCGTCGTACCCGTCGGGACGGTCGGGCGCGTCCCCGCGCTCGCTGCGGGTCCCGGCGAGCGTGGGCGCTGGACGCATCCGAGCGTGCGCCGCGGTCGGCGTCCGCGGTGGTGGCACGGTCGCCGGTCTGCTCGGCGATCACGGCGGTTGCGGCGACGGCGGAGGAGGCCGCGCCCGGAGACAGCGACGGGTCCTCGATGCCGGCGAGCGCCGGGTAGGTGGCGGTCGCGTCGGGGTCGTCGCCGCGGTCGCCCGCAGCCCGAGCGGCAGCGTCCTCGCCGGTCGCCTGCCGGTCGCCGGCTGCATCGACGGGCTCAGCGGAAGGTCGGTCCGAGGGTCGGTCGGACGCATCACCGGCGTCGCCGGCGTCGCCGGCCGCCCGGCGCGGCGGCGCGGCATCGTCCGCTCGCGGCATCGACCGCCACGCCGGCCGCGGCATCGCCGACGCGGCATCGCCTGACGCGGCATCGCCCGCCGCGGCATCGCCCGCCGCGGCATCGCCCGCACCGACAGCGGGGACGGCGGCGCTCAGGTCGCCGGTGTCCTCCTCGTCCACGCGCCGTGCGGCGGTTCCGTGCCCGCCGTCGGTACCCGCGCCGGCGTCGTCGTCGAGGGCCGAGCGCAGCCCCCGGTCGCTCACGGCGGGAGAGGCCGCCGTGCCCGCGGTCGCTGCGGCGCCGTTGCCCGCCGGCGCGGGCGGCGCCAAGCCCGCGAGCACGACGACGAGGACCCGCTGCCCACATGTCGGGGGTCGGCGGCAACCCCTCGATGCGGCGGCGGCCACGCCGAAGGGTCTTCACCCATCCGGCGCACCCGGTCGTGCGGCGACCGCCCGGGCGACCTCGTCGGCGCGTGAGGACGGCAGCCCGAGCACCCAGTCGCCCAACCCCGTCATGTCCTCGCAGTCGCCTGCCGGCTCGTCGGTCGGGCTCGGGTCCGGGCCCGCGAGCGCCGCGGGGAGCGGCCACGAGCGCGCGTCCGGCGTCCTGTGAGCCCTGCCGCTCGCTCGGCAGGCCACGGTCGTGGGCCAGCAGCAGTGCGCGACGCTGGTCGTCGGGCAGCTCGGCGGCGCGCGCTCGGCGGCGTCCAGGTAGCGGACCTGGGCCGTGGCAGGTCGTCGGTCAGTGTGGCCAGCGACAGTGAGGCCGCGCCGCGCGGTCGCGCAGGTCGGCGACCGCCAGTTCGAACGTGCGGCTGCGGATCCATCCCTCGAGCGGGTCGGCGTCGGGGGGTGATCGCCACAGTTCCGCGTAGACCTGCCGGAGCAGCGCCTCGACCTCCGCGGACCTGCTGAGCAGGCGCCGGGCGCCGGCGTGCGCGGCGGGAATCGTGCGGTGGTAGGCCTCGGCCAGCGCGAGCGGATCACGGTCGCGCAGCGCGGCTACGAGCTCGGCCTCGCTGGCGCGGCGGTGGTCGGGCAGGTCGGTTCGCAGCACGAAAAGTCTCCCGACTCCATCGGCACGGGCAGGCCCCAGCAGCGTAGTGCACAGCCCGCCGCGCGAGCCGTTGGCGCAACGGGGTTGACAGCCTCCGGCCCCGGACCCGACCGCATGCTGGCCGCTGCACCCTGGAAGGAGCCGTCCCCGGAGCGCCGGCGACGGTAAAGGGTTGGTATCGACCGGGCCCCGGGCGGGTGCCTGGCGCGGGCGAGGTACCGTGAGGTGCACATTCGCACATGCGGTCCTGCGGGCTGCTGTTGGACTCGAGGGACGATTTGGACGGCAACAAGCGCACTCGCCTGCTCATCGGCCTGGCTGTGGTGGGGGTGCTCCTGTGGGTGCTCAACGGCCTGGGCACGTCGTCGGAGCTGACGACCTACTCGGAGTTCCGCCAGGCGGTCGACGCGGGGCGGGTCGAGGAGGTCACCATCACGGGGCAGTCGGTGGAGGGCACGTTCACCGACGAGACCACCTTCACCACGACGCTCCCGCCCGAGGGGCTACCTCGGCGCCGACGGGCTCGAGCCGTTCCTGCGCGACAACGGCGTCGAGATCGCCGCCCGCCCCGACACCGGTGGGGGGTTCTTCGCCCTCCTGCTGACCTTCGCGTTCCCGCTGCTGCTGTTCGTCGGGTTCTTCTGGTTCATGAGCCGCCAGGCCAAGGGGCAGATGGGCGGACTGAGCCAGATCGGCAAGTCCACCGCCAAGCTGCACAAGCCGCACGAGCCCAACACCCGCTTCGCCGACGTCGCCGGCTACGCCGAGGTCAAGGAGGAGGTCCAAGGGTCGTCGCGTTCCTGCGCGAGCCCGACCGGTTCCGCAAGGCCGCGCGGAAGTGCCCAAGGGGATGCTGCTGGTCGGCCCGCCGGGGACCGGCAAGACGCTGCTGGCCCGTGCCACCGCCGGCGAGGCGGGCGTGCCGTTCATCAGCGTCACCGGATCGGACTTCATGGAGATGTTCGTCGGCGTCGGCGCGAGCCGCGTCCGTGACCTGTTCAAGACGGCGCGCGCGAACGCGCCCTGCATCATCTTCATCGACGAGCTCGACTCGATCGGGCGCAAGCGCGGCGCCGGCCTCGGCGGCGGGCACGACGAGCGCGAGCAGACGCTCAACCAGCTGCTCGGCGAGATCGACGGCTTCGGCGGCTCCGAGGGTGTCGTCATCATGGCGGCGACGAACCGCCCCGGAAGTGCTCGACCCGGCGCTGCAGCGTCCCGGGCGCTTCGACCGCCAGATCGTGGTGCCGCTGCCGACGCTCGGGGAGCGCGAGGAGATCCTGCGCGTCCACACCAAGGGCAAGCCGATGGCCGACGACGTCGACCTGAAGGTCTTCGCCCGCGGCACCCCGGGGATGGCGGCGCGGACCTGAAGAACCTCGTCAACGAGGCGGCGCTCATCGCCGTCCGCGGCGGCTCGGACCTCATCCGGGCACGCGACATCGAGCAGGCGCGCGAGCGCCAGACGATCGGCCGCGAGCGCGCGTCGCTGCGCCTGGACGACGACGAGAAGCGCGCCGTCGCCTACCACGAGGGCGGCCACGCGCTCGCCGCGTTCCTCGAGGTCGAGGCCGACCCCGGTCTACAAGGTGACGGTCCTGCCGGTCGGCATGGCGCTGGGCGTCACCACCCAGCTGCCGATCGACGAGCGGCACATCTACCTGCGCAGCTACCTCGACGCCAAGCTGCGCGTCATGGTCGGCGGTCGCGCCGCCGAGCTGGTGGTGCTCGGCCAGCCGACGACGGGCGGGCAGCACGACCTCGTCCAGGCGACCAAGCTCGCCCGCGCGATCGTCAAGGAGTTCGGCATGTCCGAGGCGCTCGGGCCGGTCGGCTTCGGCGACGAGCGGCAGGTCTTCCTCGGCGAGTCGCTGGCCAGCGGCCACGAGTACTCGAGCAGACCGCCGAGATCATCGATCGTGAGGTCCGCCGGATCCTGGGGAGCACCCTGGACGCGGTGGTCGCGTCCTTCACCGAGATGCGCCCCGGGCTGGACGCGCTGGCCGCGGCCCTCGTCGAGCGCGAGTCGCTCACCGGTGAGGAGGCGCTCGCCGCGGTCCAGAGCGCGCTCGGGCCCGAGCAGCTTGCCCGGCTGCGTGGCCGCGCGAGCGTCACCGAGATCCCCAAGTCGGTGGTCGACGCCGTCCACGATCGCGTCGACCAGGGCGCTGCGCTGACCACCGTCGGGTTCCTCGGCGGGACAGGGCCGACCGGCAGGGGACTGGGGCTGCGACTCGCCCTGGCCGGCCACGACGTGCTGCTCGGGTCCCGCGACGCCAGCCGCGCCCAGCAGGCCGCCGACGCGCTGCCCGCCGGCGGCATCCGCGGCGTGGACAACGCCGAGGCGTGCGCCGGGAGCGACGTCGTGGTCGTCGCCACGCCGTACGAGGGGCTGCGCGCTGTGGTGGGACCCCTCGCCGGCGCGCTCGCCGGCAAGCCGCTCGTGTGCACCGTCGTGCCGATGGAGTTCGACGAGCGGGGGCCCCGCCCGCTGCACGTCGACGAGGGCTCGGCCGCCGAGCAGTGCGCCGCACTGGCGCCGCAGGCTCGCGTCGTCGCCGGCTTCCAGTGGGTGCCGACGCGCCGGCTGCTGCGGCCCGACGTCGTCGTCGAGATGGACGTGCCGCTGTGCGCCGACGACACCGACGCCGCCGCGGCGGTCGCTGAGCTCGCCGGCGACGTCAAGGACCTGCGGGGCTTCCACGCGGGGCCGTTGCGCCTCGCGCGGAGCCTGGAGGGGCTCACGCCGCTGCTCGTCAGCACCAACCAGCGCTACAAGGCCCACACGGGCGTGCGCTTCGTCGGCCTGGACCTGCCCGACCCGACGTAACGGACCCGCGTTTGTTCTGATCCCCCCGGCATGCCAGGGGGATCAGAACAAACATCGGCCGGCGGTGGAGCGGGAGGGGAAGCTAGGACTGGGACGTGACGTTGTACTTGCGGCGAAACGCGGTGTCGTCGAGGTCGTCGAGGTCGGCGTCGAGAGCCCGCTCGTAGCGTTCGGCCTGCTCGCGGTCGCTGAACGTCTGCGCCCACACGAGACCGCCGGAAGCGGCCGACTGCAGCTGGACGTCGTACATGGTCGCCCCGTTGTACCCCCCGCGGGTACGGGTCAGGACGCGGAAGTTGTGTCGGGGCGAGGCGCTGCTCACGGCTGAAGAACCCCCGTGTCGGGCGAGGACAGGGTTCGCAACGTCGGGCTCCCGGCACGCGAGTCGACCCGAGGGTCGTCCTCGGTCCGGCGAACGGTACCCGAGAGCCGCGTCGGCCTGCAACGCCGGGTGTTCGGGCGCCGCCCCCGGCCGGACCTATGCTCGACCGCCGCGGCCGCGACGGGCGGCAGCAAGGAGGTCGGCGTGAAGGTCTACACCAGGCGTGGCGACGACGGCACCACCGGGCTGCTGTACGGCGGTCGCGTGGACAAGGACGACCTGCGCACGGAGGCGTACGGCACCGTCGACGAGGCCTGCTCGGCGCTGGGACTGGCACGCGCCGCGCTGGCGTCCGAGCCGCGCTGGCACGATCGGGTGCTCGCGACACAGCGGGAGATGTTCGTGCTCGGCGCGCAGCTCGCGACACACACCGACCACTGGGAGCAGCTCGCCGACGGGGTCTCGCGCGTCACCGAGGCGATGGTCACCGCCCTCGAGGAGCGCATCGACGAGCTGACGACCGCCTTCCCGCTGCCCGACGAGTTCGTGGTGCCGGGGCAGCGCGAGGCCGGCGCCGCGATCGACCTCGCCCGCACGATCGTGCGCCGGGGCGAGCGGATCGTCGTGGCGATGCAGCGCCGGGAGCTGTTGCCCGACGACCTGCTGCTGCGCTACCTCAACCGCCTGTCGGACTACCTGTTCGTGCTCGCCCGGTCCGTGGAGGACGGCAGCTATCTGCCGTCGCGTGACCACCCGGCCGAGCCGCCCGCAGAGCGCAGCAGCGCGACACTGCCGTCCGACGACGGTTGAGGATCGTCTCGCTCGTCCCGAGCCTCACCGAGGCGGTGGCGGTCCTCGGCGCGGCCGACTCGCTGGTCGGTGTCACCGACTGGTGCGCGGTCGGCGCGCCGGACACCGCGCAACGGGTGGGCGGGACGAAGAACCCGTCGGTGCCGGCGGTCGTCGCCCTGCGGCCCGACCTCGTGCTCGCCAACGCCGAGGAGAACCGCGGCGCCGACCTCGACGCGCTCGCCGCGGCCGGGCTACGGGTGCACGTGACGTTCCCGCGCACCGTCGCCGACGTCGCCGGCCTGCTCACCGACATCGCCGGCCTCGTCGGCGCCGACGCGACCCGGCTGACCGACGACCTCGCCGAGGCGGAGACGGCGGCCGCGCAGCTTCGCCCCCGGACGCCGGTCGCGCACGTCACGCTCGTGTGGCGCCGGCCCTGGCGCGCCGTCGGGCCCGACACCTACTGCGACGACCTGCTGTGGCGCTGCGGCCTGGCGAACATGCTCGTCGGCTCGACCGACCGCTACCCCGCGCTGGACCCGGCGTTGTTCCTGCGGCCGGAGGTCGCGCTGCTGCCCAGCGAACCGTACGCGTTCGGCGACACCGACGTCCCCGCCGTCCGCGAGCTGCTCGGCGACGTGCCGACGGTGTTCGTCGACGGGCAGCTGCTCACCTGGCACGGTCCGCGCACCGCCGCGGCGCTGCGGACCTTCTCGGCGCTGGCTGCGCGGCTCGACGCGGCCCGCTGAGCCGCCTCCGGCCCCCCGCGCCACCGCGGGTCTGAGGTCCGGTGGCCGGCCGGCTTTGCACCTTCTCGGGGGCACGCTGGAGCTGCACTGGGCAGACTGACCCGCCGGGGCAGCCGGAGCAGCGGAGCAGACGTCGGTGCAGGTGGTCGTGCAGCGGGTGCAGCGGGCGTCGGTGGCCGTGGACGGCGACGTCGTCGGAGCGGTCGGGCGAGGGCTGGTGGCGCTCGTGGGGGTGGGTCGGGCCTCGACGCCCGACGACGCGCGCTGGCTGGCGGCCAAGACGGTCGGCCTGCGCATCTTCGCCGACGACGCAGGAAGGATGAACCGGTCACTCGACGAGGTCGGCGGCGAGGTGCTGGCCATCAGCCAGTTCACGCTGTACGGCAACATCGACAAGGGCAGGCGCCCGTCGTTTCTGGCGGCCGCCGACCCGGAGCCGGGCGAGCGGCTGTACGAGGCCTACTGCGCGGCGCTCACCGTCCCCGTGGCCAAGGGCGTGTTCGGCGCGCACATGGTCATCGACTTCGTGGCCGACGGCCCCGTGACGCTGCTGCTGCGGCGCGAGGGGGGCCGCTGAGACCCGGGCCCGCGTCGCTCAGGGGGCCTGCGGGAGCAGCTTCACGATCAGCGGCAGCGACAGCAGCACCATGACGACCCGGACCAGGTGGAACAGCGCCACCTCGACCGCGCCCGTGCCCTGCTCGACGGCGACGGCCGACATGACGCTCAGCGCACCGGGTGAGGTCGCCAGGACGTCACCCGGAGGCGCCATGCCGAGGGCACGGAGCAGGTAGGCGATGGCGAGCCCGGCGACGATGACGAGCACGCCCGCCAGCGCGGCCGGCACGAGGACCGGACCGAGGCTGACCAGCGCTCCCCGCGTGATGCCCACGCCGATCGCCGCGCCGATGACGATGAACGCGGCGGTCCGCAGCCCGGGCGGCAGCGGCGCCGCCTGGCCGGGCACGACGGGGCGGGCGCTGCCGAGCATCGCTCCCAGGATGAGACCGCCGGGGATGCGCAGGCGCTCGGCGACGAGCCCGCCGACGGTCGCGGTGGCCAGGGTGAGCAGCAGGTTGATCGTCGGCATGCGCTCCAGCATGCACGCCCGACGCGTCAGCCCGACCACGCCTGGGTGATCGGCAGCCGCCGGTCGCGGCCGAACGCCCGCGGCGTCACCTTGACGCCCGGCGCCGCCTGGCGCCGCTTGTACTCGGCCCGGTCCACGAGCCGCGCCACGTCCCGGACGACCGCGGCGTCCAAGCCCGCCGCCACGATCTCCACGACGGAGCGGTCCCGCTCGACGTAGGCCTCCAGGATCGGGTCGAGCACCTCGTAGGGCGGCAGGCTGTCGGTGTCGCGCTGGCCGGGGCGCAGCTCGGCCGACGGCGGCTTGTCCAGGATCGCCTGCGGGATGACCTCTGCGTCGCGGTTGCGCCAGCGGCACAGCTCGAACACCAGGGTCTTGGGCACGTCCTTGATGACCGCGAAGCCGCCGGCCATGTCGCCGTACAGCGTCGAGTAGCCGACCGCGTACTCGCTCTTGTTGCCGGTCGCCAGGACGATGTCGCCGCGCTTGTTGCTCAGCGCCATCAGCAACGTCCCGCGGCTGCGGGACTGGATGTTCTCCTCGGCCAGCCCCGGCTCGGTGCCCGCGAAGACGTCCGCCAGGATCGTCGCGAACGCGCGCATCGCCGGCTCGATCGGCAGCTCCAGCCAGGCGATCCCGAGGTTGGCCGCCAGCGCCTTGGCGTCGACGAGCGACCCCGGCGACGAGTACGGCGACGGCATGGCGACCCCGGTCACCGTCTCGGCGCCCAGCGCGTCGGCAGCGACCGTCGCGACCAGGGCGGAGTCGATGCCGCCCGACACCCCGACGAGCGCGCGGGAGAAGCCGTTCTTGCGCACGTAGTCACGCGTGCCGAGCACGAGGGCGGCGTAGACCTCGGCGACCGGCTCCAGCCGCGGGTCACCCGTCGGCGGTGGCGGTCCGGGCGCGGTGTCGCCGACGGGGACGTCCGCGACGAACAGGCCGGTCGCGAACTGCGGGCCGCGGGCGGTCACGGTCCCGTGCGGGTCCATGACGAACGAGTCGCCGTCGAACACGACCTCGTCCTGGCCACCCGCGCAGTTGAGGTACGCGACCCACGTCCCGCAGCCTGTCGCGTGGGTGGCCGACCAGCGCTCCCGCTCGGCGCGCTTGCCGCGGTGGTAGGGGCTCGCGTTGAGGTTGAGCACCACCTGCGCGCCGGCGGCGCACGAGCGCGCCACCGGGCCGCCGTCGCCCCACAGGTCCTCGCAGATCGTCACGCCGACCCGCGCGCCGCCCGCCTTCACGACGACGGGACTGCCTCCCGCCCGGAAGTAGCGGGCTTCGTCGAACACCCCGTAGTTCGGCAGGCGCTGCTTGCGGTAGATCGCCTCGACGGCGCCGTCGCGGCACACGGCGGCGGCGTTGGCCAGCGGCGGATAGGTCGTCGCCTCGCTGGCCACGGGGCGCCACTGCTCGGCGCCGGCGGGCGGGGACCCCTCGAGCGCCTCGACGAACCCGACGACGAGCGGCACGGGCCCCGTCGCGACGGCGAGCTCGTGCAGGGCGCCGGCGACCGCGTCGACGAACGCCGTCTTGAGCACGAGGTCCTCGGGCGGGTAGCCGGTCAGCGCCAGCTCGGGTGCGGCCACGAGGTGGGCGCCGGCGTCCAGCCCGGCGCGGTAGGCCGCCGCGATCGCGGCGGCGTTGCCCGCCACGTCGCCGACCATGGGGTTGAGTTGAGCGAGGGCCAGTCGCATGCCACTCCTGCGGTCGGGCTTTTACACGCCCGAAACAGCCGGGCAACGGCTCGGAAAGCGGTCCTGCCTACGGTCCGGATCGTACCCAGGAGCCTGACCGACGACGGACGAGGAGCGGCCATGCGCAGGACGGTTGTGGTGGGCGGTGTCGCGATGGCGACGGTGCTGGTGCTGGCGGCGCCGGCGGCGGCGCAGGAGGTGAGCGCCGCGTCGGTGCAGGCCAACCTCGACATCCTCTACCTGATGCTCGCCTCGGTGCTCGTGTTCTTCATGCACCCCGGGTTCGCGTTGCTGGAGTCGGGGCTCACCCGCTCGAAGAACGCGGCGCACATCATCATGAAGAACCTGTCCACCCTGACGCTGGGCATCGTGACCTACTACGCGGTGGGCTTCGGCGTCATGTACGGCGCGCAGTTCGGTGGGCTGTTCGGCACCGACGGCTTCTTCCTGATGGGGTTGAGCGCCTACGAGCCGGTGACCGGCGGCTCGCTGTCGATGGACTTTCTGTTCCAGGCCATGTTCGCGGCGACCGCGGCGACGATCATCTCGGGCGCCTGCGCCGAGCGGATGCGCTTCGGCGCCTACGCCGTCGTCGTCGTCGTCATGACGGGGCTGATCTACCCGGTCGTCGGGGCCTGGAAGTGGGGTGGCGGCTGGCTGGCCGGCCTCGGCTTCCTCGACTTCGCCGGGTCGACGGTCGTGCACCTCACCGGCGGCGTCGCGGCGCTCGTCGGAGCCGCCATCCTCGGCCCGCGCATCGGCAAGTACGGGTCCGGCAAGCAGGCCGCGCTCATCCCGGGCCATTCCATCCCGCTGGCCATGCTGGGGGTGTTCATCCTGTTCTTCGGCTGGTTCGGCTTCAACGGCGGCTCGCTGCTGGTCGCCAGCGACGGCGGGGCGGTCGCCGACGTGCTCGTCGCGACCGCGCTGGCCGGAGCCGCCGGGGGGGTCGCGGCGGCCTCCTTCACGCGGGTCCGCTCCGGCACCTTCGACGTCGCCATGACCGGCAACGGCATCCTCGCCGGCCTGGTAGGGGTGACCGCCGGCGCCGACGTGCTCAGCAACCTCGGCGCCCTGGGGGTCGGCATCGTCGCCGGCGTCCTCGTCGCCGTCGCCGTGCCGCTCATCGACCGCCTCGGCGTCGACGACCCGGTCGGCGCGGTCGCCGTTCACGGCGTCTGCGGGGCGCTGGGGACGCTGTGGGTCGGGCTGGCCCACACCAGCGACGGCCTGCTGTACGGCGGCGGCGCCTCCCTGCTGGGAGTGCAGGCGCTCGGCGTGCTGTCCGTGGGTGCCTTCGTCGCGGCGGCGGCCGGGCTGCTGTTCAGCGGCCTGAAGGCCACGATGGGCATCCGCGTCACCGCGGTCGAGGAGATCGAGGGCCTGGACCTCCACGAGCACGGCCTGTACGGCTACCCAGAGCTCGCGCTGGGCGCGGCGGCGTTCCCGCAGGGCCGCACCCCGCGCCGCTCGCGCCGCACGGCGCCCACATGCCGGTGCCGCCGCTGCCGGTCGCAAGGGTCGCCCTGCAGGAGTGACCGGCCGACAACCGCCTTCGGGGGGCCGGGCCGGCGCCGGCCCGGTCCCGCCGCTTGCCCGCGCACGCCGCCGTGCTGCCGGCCGTTACGCTGCTGGCGGCCTCACCCGGCGAGGAGGGCGACGTGGACGGGCAGCAGGAGTACGTGCTGCGCACCGTCGAGGAGCGCGACATCCGCTTCGTGCGGCTGTGGTTCACCGACGTGCTGGGCTTTCTCAAGTCGGTGGCCGTCACCTCGTCCGAGCTGGAGGGCGCCTTCACCGAGGGCATCGGCTTCGACGGCTCGGCGGTCGACGGGTTCGCCCGCGTGCAGGAGTCCGACATGCTCGCCGTGCCGGACGCGGCGACGTTCCAGGTGCTGCCGTGGCGGGGGAGGCCGCGAGCGGCCGCATGTTCTGCGACATCCGCACGCCGCACGGCGAGCCGTTCGCGGCCGACCCGCGGCAGGTGCTGCGGCGCAACCTCGCGCGCGCCGCCGACATGGGCTTCAGCTTCTACGTCCACCCGGAGATGGAGTTCTTCCTGTTCCGGGGACCGGACGACCCACCCCGCTGGACATGGGGGGCTACTTCGACCTCACGCCGTTCGACGTGCAGCAGGACTTCCGCCGTGAGGCCATCGAGACGCTCGAGGCGATGGGCATCTCGGTGGAGTACTCCCCACCACGAGGTCGCCCCCAGCCAGCACGAGATAGACCTGCGCTTCGCCGACGCGCTGACGATGGCCGACAACGTCATGACCTACCGGCTCGTCGTCAAGGAGCTCGCGATGCAGCGCGGCATCCACGACGTTCATGCCGAAGCCGCTGGCCTCGCACTGGGGCAGCGGGATGCACACGCATCTGTCGCTGTTCGACGGCGACCGCAACGCCTTCCACGACCCCGCCGACGCCTACCACCTGTCCGACACCGCCAAGCACTTCATGGCCGGGCTGCTCGTCCACGCCCGTGAGATGGCGGCGGTGTGCTGCCAGTGGGTGAACTCCTACAAGCGGCTGATCCCCGGCTTCGAGGCTCCGGTCTACGTGTCGTGGGGCCGCCACAACCGCTCGTCGATGCTGCGCGTGCCGATGTACAAGCCGCGCAAGGGCACCTCGACGCGCGTCGAGTTCCGGGCACCCGACCCCGCCTGCAACCCGTACCTGGCGTTCTCGGTGATGCTCGCCGCCGGCCTGCGCGGCATCGAGAAGGCCTATGAGCTGCCGCCGGAGGCCGAGGACAACATCTACGAGATGACCGACCTCGAGCAGCGCGCCGCCGGCATCGGCAGCCTCCCCCATGACCTCGACGAGGCGCTGGGGAAGGAGGGCTCCGAGCTCGTCGCCGAGGCGCTCGGGGTACGTCTTCGAGTGGTTCCTGCGCAACAAGCGCGTCGAGTGGGAGGAGTACCGCTCCCAGGTCACCCCCTACGAGCTCGCCAAGTACCTGCCGACGCTGTAGGGGCCGATCGCCGACGTGGGCGGCGGCGCCTGGGCCGACAGCGAGCGCGCCGAGCGCACCCTCGCACGCCTGGCCGAGCGCGATGCCGAGGCCGCCGCCGCGCTCGACGAGCGGGCCCGCGACCGGCTCGCGGTCGTCGCGGGAGCGTCCCGGACGCGCTCGCCGACCTGGTCGTCGCGTCGCCGGACGCGCGCGCCGTCCTGGCTGGCGACCTGTCGCCGCAGACCGCGGCGGCCGTACGGCAGCGGTGCGGGCAGGCGCTCGCCGGCGACAGCGCCGGTGGCGGCGCTCGTCGCCGCACAGCGCCTGGGGCTGTTGCGGGTGGCGGCGCGCGACACTGCTCGGCATCGCCGACACGCCACAGGTCGTCGGCGAGCTGTCGGACCTCGCCGACGGCGTGGTCACCGCGGCCACCGATGCGGCCGGCGGCTCGTAAACGCGGCGCGGCCCTGGCCGTCGTCGCGCTCGGCAAGCTCGGCGGGCGCGAGCTGAACTACGTCTCCGACATCGACGTCGTGTTCGCGGGGGACGGGGACCTGGCGGAGGCGACCCGCGGCGCCGCGCGTGCTGCGGGTGCTCGGGACGGTCACGCCCGACGGCCGCGCCTACGAGGTCGACACGAACCTGCGGCCCGAGGGCAAGGACGGCCCGCTCGTGCGCAGCCTCGACGCCTACCTCGCGTACTGGCGACGGTGGGCCAAGCCGTGGGAGTTCCAGGCGCTGCTCAAGGCGCGGGTCGTGGCAGGGGACGCGGCGCTCGGCGAGGCGGTCCTGGCGGCCGCCGAGCCCTTCGTATGGCCCGACCGGCTCGAGGCCTCGGCCGTCGCGGAGATCCAGGCGCTCAAGGGCGTCGTGGAGGGGTCGGCGTCCGTCCGGCGCGCCGGTGCCAGGCAGCTGAAGCTGGCGCCCGGCGGTCTGCGCGACATCGAGTTCGCCGTCCGGCTCCAGCTCGTCCACGGCAGGCACGACCCGTCGGTGCGGCACGCCGGGACGTTCGAGGGTCTGGCGGCGCTCGCCGACGGTGGCTACGTCGGTCGCGACGACGCCGCCGCGTTCCGCGACGCCTACGCGTTCCTGCGCACCGTCGAGCACCGCCTGCAGCTCGTCCGGCTGCGGCGCACCCACGTGCTGCCCTCCGACGAGGCCGGGGCGGCGGCGCTTGCCCGAGGCCTCGGGTTCTGGCCGGAGGCGGCGGGCCGCGACGAGCTCGAGCGGTTCGAGGCCGAGCTCGCCCGCGTGCAGGGGCTCGTGCGCAGCATCCACGCCAAGCTGTTCTACCGGCCACTGCTGTGGCGCTTCGCCAGGCTGTCGGCCGCCGAGCGGCTGCCCTTCGGTCCGGCGGGCGGGGTCGGGGCCCCAGGGCGGCCGGCCGAGCGGCGACCGAGGGCGGCGCAGCGGGCGGCGCCGGGCTGGCCGAGGACGCCGCCCGCGAGCGGCTCTCGCGGCGCTCGGGTTCGCCGACCCCGCCGGGGCGCCTGCGGACGCTGGCCGCGCTGGCAAGCGGTTCGACGCGACGCGCGCGGCTGCTGCGCACGATGCTGCCGGCGGTGCTGCCGACGCTGGCCGACGCCCCCGACCCGGACGGCGGCCTGGCGGGGCTGCGCTCGCTCGTCGAGCGGGCGCGCGAATGCCCGCGGCTGCTGCGGATACTGCGCGACACCCCGCCCGTGGCTGACCTTCTCGCGCGGGTGCTCGGCAGCAGCCGCGTCGTCGGCGGCTGGTTGGAGCGCCAGCCGGAGCTCCCTCGGTGCCCTGGCCGACACCGCGGGCCTGGAGCGGGCCACCTCTGCCGCCGACTACCGGCGCCTGGCCGACGGGCTGCGCCGCGAGGAGGAGCCCGAGACCGTGGCCGACGCGCTGCGCCGGATGCGGCGGCGGGAGATGGCCCGCATCGCCTACGCGACCTCCACCGGGCTCACCGACGTCGCCGGCACCGGTGCCGAGCTGTCGGGACTGGCTGAAGCCTGCCTGCAGGCGGCCGTCGACGCACTGGCGGGAGAGGGCTTCGCCTGGCGGTGATCACGATCAGGCTGGGCCGTCGGCGGCGCGGAGCTGGGCTATGCCAGCGACCTTGACGTCCTGCTCGTCTTCGAGCCCGGCGAGCCAGCGGGCCGCGGCGGAGCGGGCGGCCGAGGCGCTGCTGCGCCTGCTGTCCGGGGTGACCCCCGAGGGACAGGCGTTCCGGGTCGACGCGAACCTGCGGCCGGAGGGCAACGACGGACCGCTCGTGCGTTCGCTGGACTCCTACCGCGCCTACTACGAGCGCTGGGCCGAGCCGTGGGAGCTCCAGGCGCTGACCCAGGCCCGGCGCCGGTCGCCGGCGACCCGGCCCTGGGCGCCGCCTTCGTCGGTGCGGTCGCCAAGCCGTGTTCCCCAGCGGCTGCCGTCGAGCGCGAGGTGGCCATCGCCGGATGAAGGCCCGCGTCGAGCGCGAACGGCCCCGGGCGGCGGGCGGTCACCCGCGTTGCGTCGGGTGAGGACCACCGCACCGGCGCAGCGACGGTCCGGCGCGGTCGACCTCCAGGTCGGGCCGGGAGGGCTCGCCGACGTCGAGTGGACCGTGCAGCTGCTGCAGCAACGCCACGGCGGCCTCGTCCGTCGCTGCGCCGGCCGGGAGCCCTGCGGGGACTGGCGGCCTGCGCCGCGGAGGGTGTCCTGGCCGCCGAGGACGCGCAATGGCTCGGTGACGAACGGCGGCGCTCGCCTGGTGCGCAACGCGCCTGAGCCTTGCGGGGCACCGATCCTCCCGCGTGCTGCCGACCGCCGGCGCGGACCTCGACCGGCGGCGCGGATGCTGGGGCTACCCACGCCCCGGCGCCCCAGGCGCTCGCCGAGGACGCACGCGCCATGCGCGCGCCGGGTCCGACGAGCGTTGTTCTTCGGCGACGGCGCGCCAGGCGGAGGGTGAGCGGCGACCGGGTCCCGACCTCCGGCGAGGAGCGGACACGTCAGGTGCGCCGTCACGAACGCACCGGGCGGTGGCTTCGACCGTAGTCCGGGCCGGGGCGGTGATCCGTCGTGCCCCCGTGAGCGCGGCGGCGGCCGGGGGCGGCAGCGGCGGCGTCCGGGGAGCGACTGGTCAGGCGTACGAGGCCGTCGGCGCGGGGACACTGCCGCCACTTCCGCCACCGCCACGTCCGCCACCGCCACGCCGTGACACGGAGAGGGGGATGCCCGTGTACATCGGAATCGGAACGCTGATCGTCATCATCATCATCGTGCTCATCGTGACGTAAGGCCTGAGGGCGTACGCCGTGGGCCCCGGCAGCTGCCGGGGCCCCCGTACGTCGGGAGATGGACTACTGTGGGGCCGTGAGCGGAGAGAGCCCGTCCGGTTGGATGTTGACGGCGCTCGGGCGGTCGGCGCTGGCGCGGGGCTTGGACACGGGCGCCTCATGGCGCGGCGCGGGACGGGACTACAGCGACGACTACGACGCTGCCGGCGGCGGTCCGGTCGTCGGCCCCGCCCTCGTCGGTGGTGCCTGCTGGCTGCTCGCCGTCATCGCGGGCCAGCTGGTGTAGGCAGGCGCACGGCGACGGTGCCGGCGGCGCGGCGGCCGCCTTGGCATGGGTGCGCGCCACCGCCGCGACCTCATGCCCGCCGGCCACCAACCGGGGCACGACCCGGCGCCCGAGCACGCCCGTCGCCCCGGTGATGAAGATGCGCATGTCGCCCTCCTGATCTCTCGCCTGACTATCAGACGGCGATCCCAGCCAGGATGTGACATGTCTCAAGAACCGTGGTCGGAGCGGACGTTGGCGGGAGCGCGGCGCGGTCATCGCGGATGTGTGCGTCCCTGTCCGCCCACGCGAACACCGTGACGCACACATCGGCACCGATCGCAGCGCTGCGGCCACCAGCGATGGGTCGTGCGATGCAGCGCGGTGGCTAGGGCCGGGCGTGCACCGCCAGCGGCAGGACGGCGCCGGCGCCGGCGTCGCGCAGCAGCGCCCCGACCACCGTCATCGTCCAGCCGCTGCGCACCACGTCGTCGACGAGCAGGACGGGACCGGATGGGATACGACCGCCGGCGGGGGACGGGTCGACCACGAACGCCGCGATCGCGTTGGCGGCCGCATGGGTGGAGTTGCTCATCTCGGCCTGCGGCGAGGTGTCGGCCACGCGCCGGACCACGTCGTGGACCGGCAACCGGCCCAGCGTGCCGATCCGCTCGGCGATCGAGGCCACGAGCCGCGGCCGCCGCCGGGACGGAACCAGCGTGACCCAGGTCGGTCGCGCCTGCCAGTCCCATCGGGCCAGCACCGCGACGAGACCTTCGACGATGTCATCGGGCACGGGGCGGTCTGGTCCCGCGAGCAGTCCCGCAAGACCCTCCCATGCCGGATCGTCGCCGTACGCCAGCACCCGGCCGGTCTCGCAGCGGGCGTCGGCACGGATCGATCCGCGCCGGTCGGCCAGTCCCCGCGGCCACTGCTTGCGGGGCTCCAGCGGCACGTCCCCGCGGCGCAGCCAGGCCGTGGCGACGGCCGTCGTCTCGGGGTCGGCGGATGGCGGCGGCGCCCCGGTGCAGTTGGCGCAGCGCCGGCAGCGCCAGCCCGCGACCAGATGCGGGTCGTCGAGCTGTCCGAGGAGGAACGCCATGAGGCACCCGTCGGTGCCAGCGTAGTCGCGCATGGCCCGCTGCTCGGCCTTGCGGGCGGCGTCGACCCGCGCGTAGCGGTCGCCGGCGTAGCGCCACTCCCGCCATCGCGGGGTGACGGTCCATCCCCCGCCACGTCCCGGAACCGCAGTGACGGCGCCTTCGACGTCGAGGATCTTCAGCATCGCCTCCAGCCGCCCGCGGCGAAGGTTCACGTCGGCCTCGAGCTGGCCGACCGCCACGGGCCGCGTCGCCTCGGCGAGGCGGACGAGCACGGCGTCGACGTCGCGGCGTGACGGGAACGCGGTGGAGTCGAAGTAGGCCCACACCGCCGAGTCGGCGGCACCGGGCAGGAGCACGACGTCGGCCATGGCGCCGGGCGGCAGTGCGCGCCCGGCCCGTCCGATCGCCTGGTAGTAGGCGATCGGGCTCGACGGCGACCCGTCGTGGACGATGAAGGACAGGTCCGGCTTGTCGTAGCCCATGCTCAGCGCCGAGGTGGCGACCACGCACTTCAGCTCGTTGCTCTTGAGCGCGGCCTCGATGCGGGTGCGCTCCCGCGGCTCGGTCTGCCCGGAGTAGGCCGCCACGGCGATCCCCCGCGACGCCAGCCACGCGGCGAGCCGTTCGGCGTGCGCGACCGTCAGCGTGTAGCAGATCCCTGGTCCCGCGGTCGTGGGGATCCAGTCGGCGAGCCAGGCCATCCGCGCGGCGGCTGACGGCAGGTGCACGACCGACAGGGCCAGCGAGTCCCGGTCCAGTCCGCCGCGAAGGGTCAGCAGGTCGCCACCGTCGCGGGTCAGCTGGGACTGCACGTCGGCGGTGACCCGGTCGTTGGCGGTCGCCGTCGTGCCCACGACGGGCACGCCCGCAGGCAGGGCAGCCAGGACGTCGCGGACCCTGCGGTAGTCCGGCCGAAAGTCGTGGCCCCAGTCCGAGATGCAGTGCGCCTCGTCGACCACGACCAGCCCGACACGGGCGGCGACGTCGGCGAGCACGTCGCGGCGGAAGCCCGGATGGTTGAGCCGCTCGGGGGAGATGAGCAAGACGTCGATCTCGTCGGCGGCGACGCGGGCGGCGACCTCCTCCCAGTCCTCACGGTTGGTCGAGTTGATCGTCGCGGCGGTGATGCCGGCGCGGGCGGCCGCGGCGATCTGGTTGCGCATCAGGGCGAGCAGCGGGCTGACGATCACGGTCGGGCCCGCGCCCGCGGCGCGCAGCAGCGCGGTGGCGACGAAGTAGACGGCCGACTTGCCCCAGCCGGTGCGCTGCACGACGAGGACGCGGCGGCGCTCGGCGACGAGCGCGGTGATGGCTGCGGCCTGATCGTCGCGCAGCCGGGCGTCCTCGCCGGCGAGCCGCTCGAGGACCTGTTGGGCGGCGTCGGTCACGGCCGCGGGGGTGGTCACGTGCTGCATCGTGCCGGACGGCTGTGACGGTCGTGCGCCGGCGCTGTGGACGGCGAGCGGGGTCGGGGCGGTCACGGCGGCCGCCGAGCAGACGTCTGCGCCCACCCGTGTCTTGCAGACAGCGGAGCGGCAGACGTAGCGCGGGTCGGGAGTCGTTCACCCCCCGGGACGCTCGACCGTCCCCACACCCCAACCGTGACCGGTCGCCCACCGCCGCCGCAGCGTCACGGCTGCGGATGCGACTCCGGTCCAAAAGGGCGCGGCGGGCCGGATGCCCGCGGGTCACGCGCCGGCGGGCTGGCACACGCAGAAGACGTTGCCCTCCGGGTCGCGCAGCCGCGTCCACGCCATCCCCGGTGCCGAGGCCTCGCCGTCCGCGGTGGCACCCAGTTCCACCAGCCTCGCCACCTCGCCGGCCCGGTCGGCGGTCTGGAAGTCGAGGTGGACGCGGTTCTTGCCGGGCGTGGGGTCGGCCACCCGCTGGAACCCGAGGTGCGCCAGCCCCGGCACCGCCGTGTCGACGACGACGAACTCTCCCCAGTCGGCGCTGACCGTCCCCTCCAGGGCGGCCGCCCAGAACGCGGCGAGCCGCTGCGGGTCGGCGCAGTCGATCGTCACCTGCTCCACGGAAAGGTCCATGACAGCGGACCCTAGCGACGGCAGGGCACTCGGTGAGGTGCGCCGTTAGAACCCCAAAGGGTCGGTGGTGGCCCGGCAGACGCCCAGCGCCGGGCGAGGGTTCGCCCGGCGCTGGTTGTTGCGCTGCCGTTAGAAGTTGCGCACCGAGCTGGCGGCCGAGGAGACGATGATCTGGCCCGACGGGAGGCCCCGCTCGTTGCCTTCGTCAATGACCAGGCGGATCATCTTCACCGCCACAGACACCCGATCGCTGCTGCGCTGGATGCGCGTCTCGAACAGGATGACGCGCCCGATGCCGGGTAGCTCGACCTTGGTGTTGGGCGCCACCGTCCCATCCGCCACGGCCTGGCCCAGCACTCGCAGGTTGACGAACCCAGAACCGTCGGTCGTGGTGCTGAACCCCGCCTCCTTGCGGGTCTGAGCACGGGCACGCACGGCATCGGCTGTCACCACGCCGTCGAGCAGGTTGAGGCCCTCGGTCTTGGCCGTCGTGACGGCCACGATCCCGCCCGTGTTCGTCCGGTGGCCGTCGGCGCTCGTCGTGCCGGTGCCGGTGGCCGCGAGGCCATCGACCGCGGTCCGGTTGATGCTGTTGGTCTGCACGGGTCGGTCAAGTTCACGGCAGCCCAGATACACCGCCGCGGAGCGCCCCGCCTGGTTGGTGAGCTCGAGTGCGCGAAACCTGCCCGACGTGGCGTAGGCGGCGCCGCCGATGACCGCCACGGGCTGGTCACGGTCGAAGCCGCTCCGGGCCTGGGAGACGACGATGCGGCTACCGACCGGCAGGCCGAACTGGTTGCTCTCGGTGATCACCAGTCGCAGGCCCTGGACGGTCAGCGTCTTCCTGCCTGGGGCCGTTGTCTGGACGACGCTGTTGAGCACGATGTAGCCGATGCCCCGGAGGGTGATCTTGGTGTTCGGTGCCACGTTGGCGGCCACCGGTCTTCCGGCGATGTGTAGGTCGACGAAGGTGGAGCCGATCGAGCTGCTGGAGATGCGGCGATGCGTCGCCGTGGTCTTGGCAACCGAGACGATGGCGTCAGCGGTGATCAGCCCGTCGAGTGCACGCACCCCTGCGACCTTGGATGTGCTGCGCGCGGTGGCGCTGTCGTGCCCGCGAACGGTTCGCACCGTCGTGCGCGTGGCCTGGGCCCGAAAGGCCTTGCCGGCGTGGACGCTGTCGACGGTGTTGGTGAGCAGGTCTCCGCCGGTGCCTCGGCAGCCGGCGACGATGTACGCGGAACGGCCGAGCGTGGTGGCGACTGGTCCCGCCTTGGCATTGGCGAAGGTCGCGTAGGCGCTGGCCAGGAACGAGCCGCGCACGGGGGTTGTGGCGTGCGCGGCCGGCGGTGCGACTGCAGCGAAGACGCTGGCGAACAACACCAGCGCCAGCAGCCGGGTGGTGGCGGTCCGAAATGGCGGGTGAGTGGTGCTCATGAAGGGGGCTCCGTTGGCTGGTACTACTAGCTGCGACTGCTACACTACGCACAGTAGCACAACCCCCCGCCATTGTCCAGAATGCCGGAGATGACCTACGCGCCGCGCACCCGTCGTGTTGACGGTGGGGCCGGCCTGGCGCAGCAGCTCCAGGGCTGCGTCCTGGTGGGCGCGAGCAGTGTCCCCGCTCGCTGGTGTCCACGCCGGCCACCTCGGCCACCGCGCCGAGACGGCGTCCAACGCGGCGACCAACGCCGGTCGGGGATGCTCGACGCCCTTCGCCACCACTACGCCTCAGTGCTGTTGGACGGCGGCGTGTCGATCCGCCCTCTGGCCGACTACCCGGGCTACGCCGATCCCGGCCTCACCTGAGCGTGTACACGCACTTGATGCCCGACGACGAGGAGCGCGCCCGCCAGGCGGTCGACGCGGCCTTCACTCGTGAGCAGGCGTGAGCCAGGAGGCACGCTCGGCGGCGTTCCCGCTGGCGGCCGCTTATCCGGTCAGATGTCGTAGTACAGGTGGAACTCGTAGGGGTGGGGGCGCAGGCGGACGGGGCTGATCTCGTGGTCCATCTTGTAGGCGATCCAGGTCTCGACGAGGTCGTCGGTGAAGACGTCGCCCTCGAGCAAGAAGTCGGCGTCGGTCTCCAACGCCAGGAGGGCCTCCTCGAGGCTGGCCGGGACGCTGGGCAGGTTGAGCAGCTCGGCGCGCGGCAGCTCGTAGATGTCCTTGTCGACCGGGTCGGGCGGCTCGATCTTGTTGCGGACGCCGTCGAGCCCGGCCATGAGCATCGCCGAGAACGCCAGGTACGGGTTGCACGACGGGTCGGGCACCCGGTACTCGACGCGCTTGGCCCTCGGTGACTGCGACACCAGCGGGATCCGGCACGCCGCCGAGCGGTTGCGCTGGCTGTAGACGAGGTTGACGGGGGCCTCGAAGCCGGGCACGAGTCGGCGGAAGGAGTTCGTCGTCGGGTTGGTGAACGCCAGCAGCGCCGGCGCGTGGGTGAGCAGGCCGCCGATGTACCAGCGGGCGACGTCGGACAGCTGGGCGTACCCCGACTCGTCGAAGAACAGCGGCTCGTCGCCGTTCCACAGCGACTGGTGGGTGTGCATCCCCGAGCCGTTGTCGCCGAAGATCGGCTTGGGCATGAACGTCGCCGTCCGCCCGTTGCGCCGCGCGGTGCTCTTGACGATGTACTTGAACAGCATCACCTTGTCGGCGGTGCGCAGCAGCGTGTCGTAGCGCATGTCGATCTCGGCCTGCCCGGCCGTGCCGACCTCGTGGTGCTGCACCTCGATCTCGATGCCGGCCCGCTCCAGCTCCAGGGTCATCTCCGAACGCAGGTCCTGGAAGTGGTCGGTCGGGGGGACCGGGAAGTAGCCCTCCTTGTGGCGCGGCTTGTAGCCGAGGTTCGGGCCCTCCTGGCGCCCGGAGTTCCACTGCCCCTCGACGGAGTCGACGTAGTAGTAGGACGACCGCGCGGTGACGTCGAAACGCACGTCGTCGAGGATGAAGAACTCGGCCTCCGGCCCGAAGTAGGCGGTGTCCGCCACGCCGCTGCCGGCGAGGAACTGCTCGGCCTTCTGCGCGATGTGGCGCGGGTCACGGCTGTAGGGCTCGCCGGTGAGCGGGTCGCGCACGAAGCAGTTGAGGTTGAGCGTCGGGTGCTGGCGGAACGTGTCGACCACTGCGGTGTCGGGGTCGGGGACCAGGATCATGTCGGACTCCTGGATCTCCTGGAACCCGCGGATCGACGAGCCGTCGAAGCCCAGCCCCTCGTCGAACACCTCCGCGGTGAGCTGCGCCGCGGGCACGGTGAAGTGCTGCATCAGCCCGGGCAGGTCGCAGAAGCGCAGGTCGACGAAGGCGATCTGCTCGTCGGCGATCCGGGACACGACGTCGTCAGGGGTGCTCGCCACGGGGGCTCCTTTGCCGTTCGATGGGCGTCGACCTCGACGGCCCGACGGTACGCACGAGCCGTGACACCGCCGTTGCCCGGTTGTTTCTGGCGCGTTAACTGTGCGGCGGGGAGCCGCTGCCCGGCGGCGCAGGCCGCCGGCGAGCACCCTAGCGGGTGAGCCCTGGACGCCGGCCGGGCCGCCCTGCCGCGTCGGTGGCCGGCGCGACCGGCGCGCTCGCCAGCGCCGCCGCCGCCTGCGGCGGGGTGCTGGATCCGGGAGCCGCTCCGACCACCGGTCGCTGCACACCGGCGCTCGTGCGCAGGGGCAGCTCCTTGAGCAGCAGGGAGAGCCCGAAGGCGACGACCATGGCCGGCACCGCGAGTGCGAACACCGACGTGATGGCGTCCGCGAGGGCGCCCTGCACGGCGGTGCGCGCCGCGGCTGGCAAGGCGGCGATCGCCGCCGGGCCGGCGGACAGGCTCCGTGCCTGCTCGGCCGCGTCGACGCCGCGCAGCCCGACGAGGTTCGCGCCGAGACGCGCGGTCATCAGCGCCCCGAACACCGAGACCCCCACCGTGCCGCCGATGGACCGGAAGAACTGCGACGCCGAGGTCGCCGTCCCGAGGTGCTCGCGGGAGACGCTGTTCTGCACGGCGAGGACGAGGACCTGCATGACCAGGCCGATCCCGACACCGAGGACGACCATGAACACCGACGCCTCCGTGCGGGTGGTCGCCGTGCCCATCGTCGACAGCAGCCACATGCCGATCGTCAGCAGCGCCGTGCCGGCGATCGGGAACACCTTGTAGCGGCCCCACCGGGTGATGAGGCGGCCGGAGGTGATGCTCGCGGCGAGCAGCCCGCCGATGAGCGGCAGCAGCAGCAGGCCGGAGTTCGTGGCCGACACGCCTATGACGACCTGCAGGAACAGCGGCAGGAAGATGATGGCGCCGAACATCGCCATGCCGACGATGAAGGCCATGGTCGTCGCGACCCGGAACACCGGGTCGGCGAACAGCGACGGGGGCAGGATCGGCTCGGCGGTGCGGCGCTCGACGGCGAGGAACGCGGCGAGTCCCACGGCGGCACCCGCGGTCAGCCCGAGGATCACACGCGAGGTCCAGGCGTAGGTGTCGCCGCCCCAGACGGTGACGAGCAGCAGCGCGCTGATCGACAGCGTCAGCAGGCCGGCACCCCACCAGTCGACCCGGTGGTCGTTGCGCGGAAACGACAGCTTCAGGTTGCGCTGCGTGATCACGAGGGCGGCGGCGCCCAGGGGGACGTTGACGTAGAAGATCCAGCGCCAGGTCAGGTGGTCGACGAAGTAGCCGCCGAGGAGGGGTCCGATGATGCTGGCGACGCCGAACACCGCGCCGATGTAGCCCATGTAGCGGCCGCGCTCCCGCGGCGAGACGACGTCGCCGATGATCGTCTGCGTCAGCGCCATCAGGCCGCCGGCGCCCACGCCCTGCAGCGCGCGGAAGGCGATGAGCTGGCCCATCGACTGCGCTGCCCCGGACGCCACCGAGCCGAGCACGAACAGCACGATCGCGAGCTGGAACAGGTTCTTGCGGCCGTACATGTCCGAGACCTTGCCGTACAGCGGCACCGACACGGTCGACGCGAGCAGGTAGGCGGTGACGACCCACGACAGGTGCTCCAGGCCGCCGAGCTCCCCGACGATCGTGGGCAGCGCGGTGGCGACGATCGTCTGGTCCAGCGCCGCGAGCATCAGGGCGGTCATCAGCCCCGCGAAGACCGCCAGGATCTCGCGATGTGACAACGTCGCCTCCGCGACGCTGGCGGGGGGCTGCGACGCGGTGTCGGTCACCTGCGGGTCTCCATCTCGACAAGTCGGTCGGCGAGCCGGCACAACAGCTCGGCCAGGGAGTCGACGTCGGTGTCGGACCACCCCTCGGTCAGCTCGGCGAGCAGCTCCTCGCGCACGTGCAGCGCACGGCCGAGCAGCTCGGCGCCCGTGTCGGTGACCGCCAGGACGCAGCGCCGGCGGTCGGTGGCGCAGGCGGAGCGGACGAGGTAGCCGGCACAGACGGCCTGCTCGACCAGACGGCTGGCGGTGGATGCGTCCACCTTCAGCAGCGCCGCGACGTCGGTGACGCCGCACTCGTCGTCGGCCAGCTCCACGGTGCGCAGGGTTCGCACGAGCCCGGGCTCGACCGACGCGCCCATGCGGTCGGTGAACCGTCGGCGCAGCGCCGGTGACTCCCACACCCGGCGCAGGCGTCCGAGCGCGAAGTCCAGCCGGCGCAGGGGCGGCTCGACGACGGTCGACATAGTTGCATGTTACACACATACTCGGTTTCCACTGGTGGCCCCGTGGATGTGTGGCGGTAGCCGTGACGGATCCACGCCAGCCGGCCGCAGCGAACCGCGGGAGGGCCTCGGACGGCTGTGGCTCAGGCCCGGTCGACCGGACCGCCCGCGTCGGAGCGGGCCCGGCCGCCGCCGCTGCCGCCGCCGGGGCGCAGGCTCGATCCGGCGGGCTGGCCGTTGCGCTCGTGGCCGTCGTCGTCGGAACGCACCCACACGGTGCGCTGGGGGAAGGGGATCTCGATGCCCTCGGCGTCGAAAGCGGTCTTGATGCGGGCCCGCAGCTCGCGGTTGACCGCCCACTGCTTGGCGGGCTGCACCTTGAGGACCATGCGCAGGACGAGCTCGCCCGGTCCGAAGCGCTCCAGGCCCCACACCTCGGGCTCCTCCAGGATGAACCCGCCGAACTCCTCGTCATGCCACAGCTCGTCGGCGACCCGCTTGAGCACGGCGGTCGCGTGGTCGACCTGCGTGCTGTAGGCCACGCCGACGTCGAGCAGCGACCGCGCCCACTGCTGTGACTTGTTCCCGGCGGTACGGATCTCGCCGTTGGGGACGTGCCAGACCGTGCCCTCCACGTCGCGCAGCCGGGTGGTGCGCGAACTGATCAGCTCGACGGAGCCCGAAGCCCCGGGGCTGCCGACGCTGTCGCGCAGGTCCACCACGTCACCGATGCCGTACTGGTCCTCCAGCAGGATGAAGATCCCGGCGAGGAAGTCCTTGACCAGGCTCTGGGCGCCGAAGCCCAGCGCCACCCCGGCGATGCCGGCGCCGGCGAGCAGCGGCCCGAGGTCGAAGCCGACGGCACCGAGCAGCAGGAACCCGGCGAGGATGGTGACGCCGAACGTCGCGACGCTGTTGAGCACCGAGCCGATCGTCTCGGTGCGCATGGTGGCGCGCGAGAGGTCCATCGGGCTCGTGTCGGCCAGCGGCGCCTTCTCGCGCAGGCGTCCCAACCGCTGGATGCCCTGCTGCGCCATCCCGCGGACGAGGCGCTTGATGAGGCGCTTGAGCAGCCGGTTGACGATGAACGCCAGGACGAGGATGACGACGATCTTGAGCAGCGCCGGCGCGACCGTGCCGGCGATCCCCGACAGGATGCGGTTGCCGGTCATGCGCAGCGCCGCTGCGCAGAACGGGTTGACCGGGCCGCCGTCGGCTTCGGGTGAGCAGACGGCGGTGATCGTGTCGAGGTCGACCTGTGCGAACAACTGTGCCGCGGAGGGCACGGCGCGGGGGGGCCTGGCGAGGCCCTCCGGAGGTTGCCAGCGGCGATCGCCGCCACCCTACACAGGCGGCGACGACAGCGGTTCGGGTGAGGCGGCGGCCGGCCAGTCGCCACTCCCGCGGATCTCGGGGGGCAGCTGATCGAACCAGACCAGCGCGGCGCGCTCGTAGGCGACGCCGAACGACAGCGTCGCGAGGGCGTAGGGATCGGCTCTGTCGGCCGCGGCGGTGGCCCCCGCCTGCTGCCGCTCGTAGCCAGCGAGCCGGTCGGCGTGCAACGCACGGTGCTGCGCGACGAAGCCCGCCAGCCGCTCGGCGGGAAGATGCCGCCCGAACGCGATCGTGAGGAGCAGCGGGAAGCGGATGTTCTCGGGTCCCGGGACGCGGTCGATCCATTCCGCGAACGCCGCCCGCCCGGCCCGGTGAGCGAGTACGGCCGGCGGTCCCTGGGGCCCCGCTCGCCGGCCTCCACGAGTCCGGCCTCGGCCATGGCGGCGAGCCGTCTGGCTCCGACCCGGCGCCGTTCCGCTGTCGCCGTGGCGACAGCTGCGCATCCTTCCCGAGATGGCTCGCGTGCTGCGCGCCGCCCCGCGGTCGCTTCCGCGGGTGCTGCAGTTCGCCGATGCCGCGGTGCCCTTCACGCCCGGGGGGCCGCCGAACTGGACGCTGCTGCGCGAGCCCGGACGGCTGCCGGCTGGGTCCCCGGGAGGCGAGCGGAGAGCCGCGAGTCACGCCGGCCGCCCGGCGTGCGCTGATCGTGCTGCCCTCGGCCGCCTTCGGGGGTCCTGTCGCCCGACGCGACACAGCCCAACGCGCTGATCAACCTGGCCTACCTCGGCGCGGTCTCGCTCGCGCTGGGGGTCGTGACCCTCGGGGTCGGTCTCATCCGCGGAAGCCGGCCAGGCCCCGGAGGCGGGCGGGCCCAGCCGCCCACGGTGCCGTCGGACTGAACGCCGGCGCGTCGGCGTCGTGCCCGGCCCACAAGGCCCCGGCGCGTCGCCGTCGTGCCCGGTCGCCCAGACGCAGGCGCGTCGCCGTCACGCGGTCGCGCTCACCGGCCGGCGCCACACCCCCGCGTTCATCGCCTGGCGACCGGCCCGGTAGGACGAGCGCACGAGCGGCCCCGACTCGACGTGGTCGAACCCGAGCTCGCGTCCGTAGCGCGCGTAGCGCAGGAACTCCGCGGGCTCGACGAACCGCTGGAGCGCCAGGTGCTTGTGCGTGGGCTGCAGGTACTGCCCGATCGTGACGATCTGGCAGCCGGCCTCGCGCAGGTCGCGCAGGCACTCGCGCACCTCGTCCTCGGTCTCCCCCATCCCGAGGATGAGGTTGGACTTGGCGGCCGACGACGACCAGGCGCGGGTCCGCGACAGCACCTCCAGGCTGCCCTCGTAGGTGAACGCCGGCCGGACGTGGCGAAACAGCCGCCGCGTCGTCTCGAGGTTGTGCGACAGGACCTCGGGCTCGGCGGCGAGGACCTCACGCAGCGCGTCGGCGTCACCGCGGAAGTCGGGGATGAGCAGCTCGACCCCGCAGGAAGCGAGCAGCGCCTTGATCCGGCGGCAGGTCTCGGCGTACAGCCAGGCGCCCCCGTCTGGCAGGTCGTCGCGGGCGACGCCGGTCACGACGGCGAAGTGCAGCCCCATCTCGGCGACCGCCTCCGCGACGCGGCGCGGCTCGTCGCGGTCGTAGCCCTTGGGCTTGCCGGTGGCGATCTGGCAGAAGCCGCAGCGGCGGGTGCAGTCCTCGCCGCCGATGAGGTAGGTCGCCTCGCGGTCCTCCCAGCACTCGGAGATGTTGGGACACCCCGCCTCCTCGCAGACGGTGTGCAGCGACAGGCCCCGCATCGTGTCCTTGAGCTCGCGGTAGTTGGGCCCCGCCAGCGGTGCCGTCTGCTTCAGCCACTTCGGCTTGCGCTGCGCGACGCTGGGCGCGCCGACGACCGTCAGGCGCGTCGCGCCCTGGGGGATCACAGCAGTCACGGCTCTCCCTGTGGCAGGCGGCGAACGGGGAGAGCCCATGCTATCGGGAGCGGTCGGGCGACCTTGCGACCGGGGGGGTGCGGCGGCTCAGCCGGCGGCTGACCAGGGGGTGCCGCCTCCGGCCGCGATCAGGCCGAGGTCGGCCGGTGTCGCCGGCTGCAGGGTGGCCCCGAGGGCGTCGGCGAGGAACGCGACGAGCCGGTGACGGACCTCGGTCATCGACGTGGCGACGCCGAGCGCGGCCAACGAGGTGACCCCGCCGTCACGGATGCCGCAGGGGACGATGCCGGCGGTGAACTCGGCGAGGTCCGGGTCGACGTTGAAGGCCAGCCCGTGGGTCGTGACCCGCCGCGTGACGCGCACCCCGACGGCGCCGATCTTGTCGTCGCCGACCCACACTCCGGGGCGGCGGTCGTCGGCGCGAGCGGGGAGCCCGAACGAGGCGGCCGTCCGGACACAGGCCTCGACGAGCGCGTCGACGTGGCGGCGCACGGCCTTGGAGTCGGTCAGCCGGCGGATGGGGTAGACGACGAGCTGGCCCGGCCCGTGGTAGGTGAGCTCGCCGCCGCGGTCGACGCGCACGACGCGGACACCGGTGTCTCCCAGCACGTTGGCGTCAAGGTCGGCGTTGCGTCCGGCCGTGTAGACCGCGTCGTGGGTGAGGGCGAGCAGCACGTCGTCGATGCCGCTTGACGCCCGGGCCGCCGCGAGCAGGCGCTGCCAGTGCAACGCCTCCTCGTAGACGACCTCGCCGCACCACACCGACAGCATGGACGTGGCCGCACGCCCGACCACAGCGGCCGGCGCCCGCTCAGACGCCGTAACCGATCTCCTGCGCCCAGTCGTGGGTCTCGACGACCTCCTTGACGGAGGTGACGAAGCGGGCGGCGTCGGCGCCGTCGATGAGCCGGTGGTCGTAGGTCAGTGACAGGTAGATCATGTCGCGGATCGCGATCGCGGGGCCGGCCTCGTCGGTGACGACGACCGGGCGCTTCTTGACCGCGCCGGTGCCCAGGATCGCCACCTCGGGGTAGTTCAGGATCGGCGTGTCGATGAGCACCCCGACGCTGCCGGTGTTCGTCATCGTGAAGGTGGCGCCCTCGATGTCGGACATCTCGAGCTTGCCCTTGCCGCGGGCCTTGTCGGCGACCTCCTTGATCGCGCGGCCCAGGCCGGCCAGCGACAGGTCGTCGGCCCCCTTGACGTTGGGCACGAGCAGGCCCTTGTCGGTGTCCACGGCGATCCCGAGGTTGACGTACTCGTGGAACGTGACCTTGCCGGCGTTCCAGTCGGCGTTCGCGTTGACCTTCGGGTGGTTGCGGATCGCGAGCACGGCCGCCCGGCACAGGAACGTGAACGGCGACAGCGAGACGCCCTCGCGGGCCTTGAACTCGTCCTTGACCTGTGCGCGCACCTGCATGACGCGGGTGAGGTCGGCCTCCTGGACCGTCGTCAGCTGCGCGGAGGACGCCAGCGACTCCATCATCTTCGCGGCGATCCGCTGGCGGATCCGCGACAGGTCCTCGACCCGCGTCCGGTCGCCGGTCTGGGGAGTCGGTCGACGTTCCGGCTGGGGCGGTGCCTTCGGTTCGGCCTCCGGCTGCTTGCTCGGTGCGCCCTGCCTGGCCGCGGGCTGCTCCTGGCGCGGCGCGGCCTGCTCCTCGGGCTGGGCGGCGGCGCCATCGCCGGTCGCGCCCTCGACGTCCTCGCGGGTGATGCGGCCGCCCTCGCCGCTGCCTTGCAGCGACGACAGGTCCACCCCGCGCTCGGAGGCCAGCCGGCGCACGAGCGGCGACGCGAGGGCTCCGGCGCCGCCCGACGACGGAGCCTCGCCGTCGACAGCCTGGCGCGTGTCGGACGCCTCGTCGGTGTCCTCGTAGACACCGCCGCCTCCGCCGCTGGCGCCGGCCGCAGGCTCCTCCGCGCCGGTGTCGTGGCTGGGCTCGGTGGCGCGGTCGGGGACCGTCGCGGTGTCCGAGCCGCCTGCCTCGGCGCCTGCCTCGGCTGCGACGTCCTCGCGCTCGGCGACCGAGCCCGCCGACTGGGGACCCTCGTTGCCGGCGGCGTCGCCGGCTGGCTCGGCCTGAGCCTCCTCGGCCTGGCCGTCCTGGGCCTGGCTGGTCTCGGCCTGGCCGGTCTCGGCCTGGCCGGTCTCGGCCTGGCCGTCGCCGCCGCCCTCGCCCTCACCGCCGATGACCGCGACGACCGTGCCGACGTCGACGGTCTCGTCGACCTGGACCTTGATCTCGGTGAGCACGCCGGCCGCGGGGGCGGGGACCTCGGTGTCGATCTTGTCCGAGCTCAGCTCGAACAGCGGCTGGTCGGCCTCGACGGAGTCGCCGACCTCGACGAGCCACGCGGTGATCGTGCCCTCGGTGACGCTCTCACCGAGCTGGGGAAGGGTGACTTCGGTTGCCACGGGCGTGCTCCTGTCCTGGCGTTGCTCGGCAGCGGGCTCGGGCTGGCCGGGGGCGGGGGAAGCCTTGGTCGCCCTGCCTCTGCGGCGCCGAGGCTCGTCCGGTGGCGGGCCACCCGAGCGGCGGCGTCGGCCTTCGGCCTCGGCAGGCGGCGCGTTGCGGCGGCTCCTGGTCCGGTCGGCCATGCTCGTCGGTCCTGTTCCCCGGCGGTTCGGGTGGAAACGCTGCGCCCGGGCGGGCTCAGCCGTGGAGCGGGTTTCCGGCCAGCGCCATGTGCGCCTCGCCGACGGCCTCCGACATCGTCGGGTGCGGGTGGATGAACTCCGCGACGTCGGTCGGCAAGGCCTCCCAGTTGTAGACGAGCTGCCCCTCGGCGATGAGGTCGGTGGCGCGGGGGCCCACGATGTGGATGCCGAGGACCTTGCCGCCGTTCCTGCCGGCGAGCACCTTCACGTGCCCCGTCCCCTTCATCATCATGGCGCGCCCGTTGTGGGTGAAGGGGAACATCGCCTTGTCGAACTCGACGCCCTGCTCGGTCAGCTCCTGCTCGGTGTAGCCGACGCTGGCGACCTCCGGGTGGCAGTAGTAGACCCGCGGCACGCCGGCGTAGTCGATCGGCGTCACGGTCCGCCCGGCGACCTGCTCGGCGACGAGGAACCCCTCGGAGAACGACGCGTGCGCCAGCCCGAGCGTCGGGATGACGTCGCCGATGGCGTACAGCCCCTCGGGGCCGGTGCGGCAGTACTCGTCGACGGTGACGAAGCCGCTGTCCAGGGTGGCGCCGGCGTCCTCGAAGCCCATGTCCTCGCTCACCGGGCCGCGCCCGACGGCGACGAGGAGCACGTCGCCCTCGAGCTGCGTGCCGTCCTCGAGCGTGGCGCGCACGCCGTCGGCGCCCTTGTCGACACCGGTCAGCTTCGCGCCGGTCACGACCTTCATCCCCGACTTCTTCAGGTCCTTGGCGAGGGCCTTGGACGTGTCGACGTCCTCGCGGGGCACGACCGCCGGCAGGGCCTCGACGATGGTGACCTGCTCGGCACCGAACCCCTTCCACACCGAGGAGAACTCCACGCCGACGGCGCTGGCGCCCAGGACGATCGGGCGCTGGGGGACCCGCTCCAGGTACAGGGCGTGGTCGGAGGTGATGACCTTCTCGCCGTCGATCTCCGCGCCGGGGACCGGGAGGCTGCGTGGCTTGGAACCGGTCGCCAGGACGAGCGCTCTGCCGGCGGACAGCGTGCGCTCGCCCTCGTCGGTCGAGACGACAAGCGTGCGGGCGTCCTTGAGGCGGCCGACGCCGTTGATCGTCTCGACCCCGCGCCCCTTGAGCGTGGCCTGCAGGCCCTTCCAGTTCGCGTCGACGATCTTCTTCTTGTAGGACAGGACGCGCTCCATGTCGACGCCCTCGAACGTCGCCTTGACGCCGTACTCGCCGGCGGTCTGGGCGTGCTCGGCGACCTCGGAGGCCTGCAGCAGCGCCTTGGTCGGGATGCAGCCCCAGTGCAGGCAGGTCCCGCCGACCTTCTCCTTCTCCACCAGCGCGACGCTGAGCCCCAGCGCCGCGGCGCGCAACGCGCACGAGTAGCCGCCGGTGCCACCACCGAGGATCACGATGTCGTAGGTGTCTGCCATGGCGGTTCCTCTCCGCTGCTTCACGCCTCGGGCCGGAGGTCGTCGAGGGCATCCTATCGACGGCCGCCACCGGCACGCCGGGTGGGTGCTGCGCCGTCGGTAGGCTGCGGCGCCCCGCCGTGATCTCCCCCCGCCCAGGAGCGTCGCCGATGGAGTCCCGCCGCTCGCCGCTGGACGACCGACACCGCGCCCTCGGAGCGACGATGACGGACTTCGGCGGCTTCGAGATGCCCTTGGACTACGGCAGCGTCGTCGCCGAGCACCGCGCGGTGCGGGAGGGCGCGGGGGCGTTTGACCTGTCCCACCTCGGCACCCTGCGGGTGACCGGGTCGGGTGCCGAACAGGCGGTCCAGCGGGCGTTCACCAACGACGTCGCGGCGCTGCCGGCGGGCCGGGCGCACTACACGCTGTGCCTCACGCCCGACGGCGGCATCGTCGACGACCTGCTCGTGTACCGGCTCGGCTGGGGGCTGTTCGTCGTCCCCAACGCCGCCAACGCCGCGGCGGTCCACGCCCTGGTCTGTGAGTGCGCTGCCGGCGTGGACGCCGATGTGGCCGACGTCAAAGACGAGCTCGCCTGCATCGCCGTGCAGGGCCCGGCCTCGACCGACGCGGTCACCGCCGCCGGCATCGACGTCGGCGGGTTGGCGTACCTGGACTGCGCGGTGCTGCCGATGCCGGCGCCCGGGGGCAGCGCCACCGGCGGAGCCGACGACGGTCCGCCGCCCGAGGCGGGCGTGCTCGCGCGGTCGGGCTACACCGGCGAGCGCGGCTACGAGCTGTTCGTGCCGGCCGAGACCGCCCCGACGCTGTGGGACCGCATCGTCGAGGCCGGCGCCGTCCCGGCGGGCCTGGGGGCACGCGACACCCTGCGGCTGGAGATGGGCTACCCGCTGCACGGCTCGGACATCTCGCCGGCCACCTCACCGGTGGAGGCAGGGCTGGGCTGGGCGGTCAAGCCGGACACCGACTTCGTCGGCCGGGACGCCTACGTCGCCCGCACGGCGGCCGGCGCGCGACGACGGCTGCGCGGGCTGCGGGCGACCGGGCGCGGGATCCCGCGGGCGCACTGCGCGGTGCGCCGCGGCGGGACGGACGTCGGCGAGACGACGAGCGGCACGTTCAGCCCGACCTTGAGGATCGGCGTGGCGTTGGCCTACCTCGACCCGTCGGTGGAGCTCGGTGAAACCGTCGACATCGACGTCCGCGGGCGAGCCGTTTCCGCCGAGGTCGTCCGCCCCCCGTTCGTGCCCTCCTCCCCGAAGGACTGACCCCCGCCCCGCCGGCCCCGCCCCGGAGTTTGTTCTGATCCCCGTGGCCGGCAGAGGGAATCCGAACACACGACGCCGCGGGGGGCGGGGGGCGCGGCCCCCGGCGCCGGCGATCGCCTCGGCGCTGGGGCGGCCGCCGGCGCAGTCTGCGGGGATGCTCCCCCTCGCGGTCGCCGCCGCCGTCGCCGAGCGCCAGCACCTCATCATCGCCCCGTGGCAGCTGCGCCTCGCGGGAGCGTCCGAGTGGGCCGTTGCGACCCGGATCCGGGCGCAGGGCTGGCGACGCTGCGACCGCGGAACGATCTGGTTGCCCGGTCCCGACGAGCCCGTCCGCCGGCTGGCCGCCTCGTTGCTCGCCTACGCGCGACCGGTCGAGGCCGAGTCCCGCTTCCGACGGCTGTCTGCACGTCATGACGCCGTCTCGGCACTGGTCGGCGCGGCGCTCCAAGCGGGCCAGGTCGCCTGCGGGCCGTCGGCGGCGTGGCTGCACGGTCTGGCGGGACCACCACCGGTCGACTGGCTGCGGGTTCCGGGACACAGCGGCCATCTCCGGCGCGCCGACGTCTGCCTCCGGTACGGGTCGGTACCGCTGGCGCACGTGCGCTGGCTGCGGGGACTGCCGGTCTGCGACGTGGAGCGGACGCTGATGGACATGGCGTGGGCACTGCGAAAGCAACGCCGGCGTCATGTCGAGCTTGCTCGCATGATCGGCACGGCGGACGCCCTGAGGTTGACCACGCTCGACACCCTCGAGGCACGTATGGACGCTGCCGGAGCGTTTCACGGGGCAACGCTGCTGGCCCGGGTCGTCACGGATCTCCGAGGGGGGTTGTCGCACTCCAGGACCGAGGGACGGGCACGGGGCATCGTCGGAGAGGTCCTGTCCCTCCACGGGCTGGCGCTGCACCCGCGGCCGTACACGGTCAGCCTGGCCGGCCGTCCCGCCGGGGAGGCGGACCTTGCCGTGGTCGAGCTGCGCTACGACATCGAGATCGACGGTCCGCATCACCTGCTGCCGGCCCAGCAGCGGGCCGATCAGCGGCGGGACCGGTTGATGCAGCGAGCCGGTTGGCAGGTCGACCGGTACCCGGTCGGGCAGGTCGACGATGCACCGCACGCCTTCGCCCGGGAGGTTGACGGCACGGTCCGCGCACTGCTGGCCCGTCGCCAGTCGGGTTTGTTCTGATCGCCTCGGCCGGCCAAGGGACGCAGAACAAACTCAGGGGAGGGGGCGGGGGCGGCTTTAGACTCCGGCGACCGTGAAGGTCGTCCTCGCCCCCTACAAGTTCGCCGGCACGCTCAGCGCCGCCGAGGCCGCGGAGGCCATGGCCCGCGGCTGGCGACGGGCGCGCGCCAACGACGAGATCGTCGTGACGCCGATGGCCGACGGCGGCGAGGGGACGCTCGGAGTCGTCCAGGCCGCCGTGGTGGGCTGCGTGCGGCATGTGGTCGAGGTCGCCGACGCCAGCGGCCGGGCCGTGTCCGCGGCGTGGCTGTCGCTGCCCGACGGTCGGGCGCTCGTCGAGGCCGCGCAGGCATGCGGGCTGTCGCGGCTGGACCCCGCCGACCGCAACCCCCGGTTGAGCACGAGCTACGGCGTGGGGCAGCTGCTGCGCGCCGCCGCCGGGGACAGGGCGCGCGAGATCGTGGTGGGCCTGGGGGGCAGCGCGACGGTCGACGGGGGCGCCGGCATGGCGCTGGCGCTGGGCTACCGGCTCTTGAGGGCCGACGGCAACGGCCTGAAGGTCGGCGCTCAGTTCGCCGCGGAGATCGACAGGATCGAGCCTCCGCCCGCTGCCCTGGGCGTCCCGGTCGTGGCCGCCGTGGACGTGTCCAACCCGCTGCTCGGCGACCTCGGCGCCGTCGCGACGTTCGCGCCGCAGAAGGGCGCCGGCCCGCACGACCTGCCGGTGCTCGAGTCGGCGCTGACAACGCTCGCCGACGTCGCCGAGCGCGACCTGCCCGGCGGGCCGTGGCGCGACCTGCCCGGCGCCGGCGCGGCCGGGGGGCTCGGCTTCGGGCTGGCCGCGTTCACCGGCGCGTCCCTCGCGGGGGGAGCGGCGGCGGTCGCCGGCCTCGTCGGGCTCGGGGCGGCGTTGCGGGGGGCGGCCGCGGTCGTGACCGGTGAGGGTTCGCTGGACGCCCAGACCGCCCAGGGCAAGGTCCCGGCGTACGTCGCGGCGTGTGCGCGCGCCGTGGGAGCCAGGGTCGGCGCGGTCGTCGGGCGCCTGTCCGACGGCGCGGACGCCGGCTTCGACGCCGTCGAGGCGCTCGGCCGGGACGGGCTCGTGCGGGCGACGCAGCTCGTGGAGGAGCGCACCGCCGCACTGGCCGCGCGCCTCCCTCCCGACGGGTCCTAAGGAGCGTCCCACCCGCCCATCCGGGACCACTGCGCGACCGCCGGCGGCGGCGGGCGCCGTGCAGCTGACCGTCGCTGACGCCCGCCAGGCAGCCGTCGCGGCGGCCGAGGACCACCAGGACGTCGGGGCCCGTCGCAGGCTGGCGCTACACTGGCTCGCGAGCGCGGCCCGGCCGCTGCGCCGTCCCCGAGATCCCCGAGGACCCCGCGATGACCGACGTGACCACCCCCGCCCCCACCGAAGCGGTCGACGAGATCCCGGTGGCCCTGACCGAGTCCGCCGCGGCGAAGGTCAAGGAGCTGATGGCGCGCGAGGAGAACGCCGAGGAGGTCGCGCTGCGCATCGCCGTGCAGCCGGGCGGCTGCTCGGGCATGCGCTACGCGCTGTTCTTCGACGACCGCAAGCTCGACGGCGACAAGTCCGGTGACGTGCTCGGGGTGCCCGTGCGGGTGGACAAGATGTCCTCGCCGTACCTGAGGGGCACCGAGATCGACTGGGTCGACAGCCTCCAGGGCGCCGGCTTTGCGATCAACAACCCCAACGCCCAGAGCACGTGCGCCTGCGGGGACAGCTTCCACTAGCCCGCTCGCGGGTCCCTCGCCGCAGAGCCCCCTGCCCGGCAGGGGGCTCACGCATGTCCGCTTTGCTCGGCGTGTCCCGACGCGTGCTGGTCTGGACGCCGGGAACCTGGCCGGCTTGCCGCTTCGCTCCTTCCCCGACAGGACACCCGGCCAGGACACCTGATGAGCGACTCTGCCGACACCGATCGCGGCTCCGGGCGGTACCGCAACCGCCTCGTGCTGGGGCTGCTCGCCGCCTCCGTGCCGGTTCTCGTGCTGCTGGTGGTCGTCCTGACCGAACAGGCCGGCGGAGTGCTGCGCGGCCAGACCCAGGCGCTGCTCGCCCAGCGGGCCGAGGCGGCCGCGACGAAGGTCGACAACTGGGTGGCCGAGCGCCAGACCGACCTCGCCTTCGGCTCGGGCGCCCTCGGGCCGCTGGTGGGGCGGCTCGACGAGCCGCGCCAGCGGCGCACGGCCGAGACGATCCTGTCGTCCATCCTCCGCTCGGTCGACGCCTACGACGTCGTCCAGCTCGTCGACACGACCGGCCGGACGCTGCTCACCACCGACCCCGAGCTGGCCATGTCGCCCGCCGGCCAGGACTGGTTCGAGCGTGCGGCGGCCGGCACGGCGTCGGTGAGTCCACTGCTGCGGGAACGCGACGAGCTGCGATGGGTCGTCGCCGAGCCGGTCCGGGACAGCGCCGGGGCGATCGCCGCGGTCATCCTGGGCGACCTGCGGGTGGAGGCGCTGGCCGACCTCGTCGGTGAGCCCGTCGGGCGCGACGCCGAGGTGGTCGTGGCCAACGCCGATCGCCTGCTGGTCTTCTCGACGCTCATGGGCGCCGCGTCCGACGGTGCGACGCTGCTCGAGGAGGGGTCGCTCTCGCAGGAGGTCGACACGGCGGGAGCCCGGGCGGCTCTGGCCGGCGAATCGGGTTCCGGACGCTACCCCGACTACCGGGGCGTGGACGTGCTGGCCGGCTGGGCGCCGGTGCGGGCCATGAACTGGGCGGTGATAACGAAGCTGTCGGCCGCCGAGGCGCTCGCGCCGGTCCGCAAGGAGCGCGCGCTCGGTGCCGGCCTCGGACTGCTCGGGATCCTCGGACTCATGCTGTTCGCCAACCTGTTCGCCCGCCGTGAGACCGAGCACCTTCGCGCTCTGGCCGACGAGACGACCGCCGCCAGCGGCAACGTGCGCAGCAACGCCGAGCAGCTGTCGGTCGCCTCCCGGCAGCTGGCGGCCACGACGACACAGCAGAGCGCCGCGGTGACCGAGACGTCCGCCACGATGGAGGAGCTCGCCCGCGCGGCCGCGTCGATCGCCGACACCGTCGGCCGGGTCGCCTCACAGACGGCCGAGACGCGCGAGAACCTCGAGCAGGCCGAGGCCGACGTGCAGCGGTCGAGCGAGCGCACCCTGGCGCTGGTCGAGCGCGTCGACCGCATCGGCGACATCCTCACCCTCATCAACGACATCGCCGACCAGACCAACCTGCTCGCGCTCAACGCCGCCATCGAGGCGGCGCGGGCCGGCGACAGCGGGCGCGGCTTCAGCGTGGTCGCCGACGAGGTCCGCCGGCTGGCGGAGCGTTCCAAGGCCTCGGCCACCGACATCGCGACCCTCGTCGAGAGCACCCAGGCCGAGACGGACGCGACGCTGGCGGCGATGGAGAAGGGGGCCAAACAGATGCTGCAGGGGCTGTTGCTCCTGGAGGAGGTCGCCGACGCGACCGCGCAGGTCCGCTTGACGACGCAGCAGCAGCGCACCGCGGCCGAGCAGGTGGTCGAGACGATGGAGCAGACGACCGAGTCCAGCCGCGAGGTCTCCTCGACCGCCCGCGAGATCACGGCCGCCGCGTCGAGCCTCGCCGAGCTCGCGGTCGACCTGGAGGAGTCGGCCAAGGCGACCCGCGGGCGGTTCTAGCCGCGGCGTCGAGGCGAGGGGAAACGGCGACCGCGATGCGCGCGCTGCTGCTGACGGTGGGGGAGCTGTGGTACGCCGTCGACATGGCGGTGACCCGCGAGGTCGTGGTGGCTCCGCGGATCAGCCCGCTCGTCACCGCCCCGCGGGCCGTGCTGGGGCTGCTCAACCTGCGCGGTGACGTCGTGCCGGTCTTCGACGCCGGTGCGCTGCTCGGGGTGGGAGGCCGCGGCTTCGCGCCGTTCGTCGTCGTCGTCGACGTCGGGGGCGCCGCCGCGGGCCTCGCCGTCGGCGCGGCCCCCGAGACGGTCGTCCTGGGGGATCTGCGCGGGCGGAGCGACCTCCCGGGCACCGTCGGGGCGTTCGCCGTGACGGGGGCGCGGCCGGGCTCTGCCGCCGCGGCCGTGCGGGTCGCGGTGCGCGTCGACCCCCGCGTGCTGCTGAGCGCCGACCGGGCCGCCGGCTGATGGCGGTCACGGGGCACGAGGAGGGCTTCCGGCGGCTGTACGCCCAGGAGGCCGAGACCCGTCTCGGCCGCATGACCGAGCACCTGTTGCAACTGGAGGCAGGCGGGTTCGACGCCGCCGCCGTGGACACGCTGTTCCGTGAGGCTCATACGCTCAAGGGCGGCGCCGGCGTCGTCGGGTTCTCCGACGTCGCGGGGGTGACGCACGCCCTCGAGGGGGTCCTGGAGCGGATGCGCGAGGGCGCCGTCGCGCTCGGCTCCGACCTCGTCGACACGTTGCTCGACGCGACCGACGGCCTGCGTGAGCTCATCGCGGTGTCGCTGGACGGCGGCGAGGCCGTCGGCCGGGCCGACATGCTCATCACGGCGCTGCGCCGGGCCGCGGGCGTCCAGGCCGGAACTGAGGAGCCGGCGGGGTCGGGTGCGGCGTTGCCCGAGCGGACCGTGGCATCCCCCCCGTACGAGCCCCCGGATGTGGGGCCGACGCGGACCGCCTCCAGCGGCGACGGCGCCGTGCAGGCGGGGGACGGGGCGGGGCAGGCCCGCGACACGATCCGCGTCGGCGTGGAGCGGCTCGACGACCTCGTGCGGCTCGTCGCCGAGGCGGCGTCGGCCCAGCTGCGGTTTGGGCGGGCCCTGTCCGAGCGGCTGGGGATCGACCCGCAGGTATTCGACGAGTTCCGGCAACTGTCCACCGTACTCGCCGACCTCCAGAACAAGGCCATGCGTGCGCGGATGGTGCCGGTGTCCGGTATCACCGCTCCCCTGCACAGGGCCGTGCGCGACGCCGCCCGCGCGCTGGGCCGCGAGGTCGTCTGGGATGTCCGCGGAGCAGACACCGAGCTGGACCGCGGCGTGCTCGAGCAGCTCGCCGACCCGCTGCTGCACCTGCTGCGCACCGCCGTCGCCCACGGCCTCGAGCCGCCCACGGAGCGGTTGGCCGCCGGCAAGCCGGCGGCCGGTAGCGTGCGCGTCTCCGCGATGCAGCTGGGCTCGGAGGTCGTCTTCGTCGTGTCGGACGACGGCCGCGGCATCGACGCCGAGGCTGTGCGGCGCCGAGCCGCCGATCAGGGCGTCGACGTGTCCGGCGTGGACGACGCCGAGGCGCTGTCCCTCGTGTTCACCTCCGGACTGTCCACGGCCCCGGAGGTCACCGACCTCGCCGGGCGTGGGGTCGGCCTCGACGTCGTCCGGGCGACCCTGGAGCGCGTGCGCGGCCGGGTGGAAGTGTCCTCTCAGCGGGGGGTGGGCACCGAGTTCCGCCTCGTCGTGCCGATCACCCTGGCGGTGTTGCGGTGCCTGTTCGTCGCCGCCGGTGGGCAACGCTTCGCGCTGCCGCTGCAGACCGTCGTCACCGCGCTGCCGCCGCCGGGCGGCTCCCCGCCCGGCGGCGAGGGCGGCGGGCGCCCGGTCGTGTGGCTGGGTCAGCGGCCCGTGCCCGTGTCGGGTCTGGCCGACACGCTGTCGGAGGGCAACGCCCGCTGGAGCGGTGACGGCCCCGTCGTGGTCGTGGGGGGGACGGCGCGGCTTCACGGCTTCCGCGTGGACGCGCTGCTGGGTCAGCGCGACGTCGTCGTCAAGGGGCTCGGCCCGCTCCTGCCGCATCTGGAGGTCGTGGCCGGCGCGAGCGTCGAGCCCGACGGGTCCGTCGTGCTGGTGCTCGACCCGCCGGGGCTCATCGCGCGTGCGCGGCGCCCACGGCCCGCCCGGGCGGTGCCCGCCCGGGCGGCTCCCGGCCCGCGCGAGGGCGACGGCGCCCCGACGTCGCGACGCCCGCGCCAGCGGGCACGGATCCTCGTGGTCGACGACTCCCTCGCTGTGCGCGAGATGCAGCGGTCGATCCTGCAGCGGGCCGGCTACGAGGTCGGCACCGCCGCCAACGGCGACGAGGCGATGGCCGACCTCGTCGAGGCGGGCGCGGATCTTGTGCTGACCGACGTGGAGATGCCGCGACTGGACGGCTTCGCCCTGATCGAACAGATCCGCGCGCAGCCGGCGCTCGCCGGCCTGCCGGTCGTCATCCTGACCTCGCACGGGCGCGCCGAGGACCGCCGCCGCGGACTGCTGGCCGGCGCGAACGCCTACGTCGTGAAGAGCGTCTTCGACGCGGCGGCGTTGCTGTCGATCGTCGACGGACTGCTGGAGCGGGCCCCGTGAGGCCGCAGGTCCGGGTGCTCGTCGTGCAGTCCGCCGCCACCGCACGCGAGGGACACCTCGTGCCTTCGATCGAGGCGGAAGGCGATCTCGAGGTCGTGGCGGCGGTCGACTCGGCCGGCGACGTCGCCGCGGTGCTGCGCCGAACCGCTCCCGAGGTCGTCGCCGTCGACGTGAGCGACACGGCGGGTCTGCGCGTCGTCGAGCAGATCATGGGCTTCGATCCGCGCCCCGTCCTGGCCGTCGGCGCGGCCGACGGCGACGCGTCGGCGACGGCGGTCCGCGCCCTTGTCGCCGGGGCCGCGGACGCGCTGCCGCGCCCCGAGGCGGGTGACGGCCCCGGCGCCGCCCTGCTGCGCCGCCGCCTCCGGGCCTTGCGAGGCGTGCACGTCGTCCGTCATCAGCGGGCGCGCCTGCACGGCAACCGCCAGCGCCCGCCCGGTCCGCGCGCCGTCCCGATCGTCGCGGTGGCCGCGTCCACGGGAGGCCCGGGCGCCGTCGCGACGGTGCTGCGGGGTCTGCGGACGGTGGCGGCTGCGGTCCTGGTCGTCCAGCATCTGCATCCCGACTTCGTCGGGGGCTTCGTCGCATGGCTCGGACAGGAGAGCGGCCTGCCCGTGGAGATCGCCGGCGAGGGGTCCCGGCCGCGGGCGGGTGGGGTTCTCGTCGCGCCGGGCGAGGTCCACCTCGTCCTGGGCACCGACCGCCTGGTCCACCTCGATCCGCGACCCCACACGCTGCACCGGCCCTCGGCCGACGTGCTGTTCGCGTCGGTCGCCGCCGCGGCGGGATCGCGGGCAGTCGGCGTGCTGCTCACCGGCATGGGCAGCGACGGCGCGGCCGGTCTGCTGCAGATGCGCCAGGGCGGCGCCGTGACGATCGCCCAGGACGAGGCGACGTCGGCGGTGTTCGGCATGCCCGCCGTCGCGATCGCGCGCGGTGCGGCCGAGCACGTCCTCGGGTTGGGCGACATCGCGCCGATGGTCGCCGGCGCCGTCGCCCGCAGGAGCCGCTGAGCCGGGTGGCCGACCCGCTGCTGCGCGCCGCGAACCTCCTCGCCCGCAAGGTCGGGTTGCACGTCGAGCCCGCCGCGCGCGGCCGCCTGTCGCGGTCCCTGCAGGAGGTCGCCGGCGAACGGGGAGTCGACGTCCCGGCTCTCGTCGCCGCCCTGCCGACCGACGACAGCGCGCTGCAGGAGCTCCTCGACGTCGTGACGGTGCAGGAATCGGCGTTCTTCCGCGACCAGCCGCAGTTCGACGCGCTCGCGGGCCATCTCCTGCCCGTCCTGGACGACCCGGCCACCGTGTGGAGCGCCGGCTGCGCCAACGGCCAGGAGGCCTACAGCCTGGCGATGGTGCTCGCCGAGGCGGGTCGCCGCGACTGGCAGGTCATCGCGACCGACATCTCCCAGCAGGCGCTTACCAGGGCGACAACGGGTCGCTACAGCGGCCGGGAGCTGCGGGGGCTGCCGCCAGCGCGGCTGCGACGCCACTGCAAGCCCGTCGGGGACGGCTGGGAAGTCGACCCGGCGCTGCGGCAACGCGTGGCCGTCCGTCGCCACAACCTCGCCCGGGATCCCCCGCCCGTGGCGGCGGACGCCTCGACCGTCGTGTTCTGCCGCAACGTGCTCATCTACTTGCGTCGCGAACAGGTCATCGCGCTGCTGGAGCGGCTCGCCGAGTGGCTACCGGCCGGCGGGGTGCTGTTCCTCGGCTACGCCGAGTCTCTGTGCCACCTCACCGACCGCTTCGAGCTGCAGCGCCTCGGCGACGCCTTCGTCTACCGGGCGGCACCGGCGGGCGACGCCGTGGGGGCACGTGCGCCGACACGGTCAGCAGCCCCGACGCCGGGGCCGGGTGCGACGGCGCCGGCCGCGACGCCCGCCGCGGCGCCTGAGACGACGGTGCCAGGAGGCGCCACGTCGGTGGCGCAGCATCTGGCCGCCGGTGAGGCGGCGTCCGCGGCGGGAGATCTCACCGCGGCGATCGCCGCGTTCGGCCAGGCGGTCCTGCTCGACCCCGACCAGCCGGTCGCGCACCTCCACCGCGGGCTCCTGCTGGAGGCCCGCGGCGACCGACGCGACGCCCACCGCGCGTACGCCTCCGCGAGGGCGGCGCTGCGACGGTCTTCCACAGGGGTCGTCGAGGCCGTGCTCGAAGGGTTCGCCGCCAGCGAGCTCGAGGCCCTGCTCGACGCGAAGCTCGACGAGCTCGGCGGCTAGGACGCACCTCAAACGCCGGGCGGCCGGCACGCACCTCAGACGCCGGGCGGCTCGGGTTCAACGACTCCCTTCGGGAGACAGCCCTAACGGGCCTTGCGCACCCGGAAGCGCCACGCGCTGCCCGTGGCGGCCACGTCGAGCAGCTGCTGAGACCTCATCCGGCACCACACGGGGATGTCGACCGTGGCCCCGGGGTCATCCGCCACGAGCACGACCTCCTCGCCGACAGCCATCCCCGCGACCGCGTTCGCCAGGTCGAGAACCGGCACCGGGCAGGCCTTGCCCAGGCAGTCCACGGTACGGACGTCGTCATCAGACCGTGCGCTCATCGCCCGCCCACGCTACTGGCGAGCAGCCGGCGGCACGCGGGGGACGCGCCGGGTGGTGGCTTTCGACCCCTGGTCAGGCGACGGCACCGGTCGAGTGCTCACCCAGCACCCCGCCGGCGCACATGGCGGCGCGCCGATGCGCGGCTCGGC
>JAUJMQ010000063.1 GCA_030446775.1 Egibacteraceae bacterium | reverse complement strand
CGACCCCGGCGACGGCGACCCCTGCCGTCGACAACGGCAGCGCCATCCGCCCCGTGCCCACGCCGACCTCCAGGCACCGGCGGCGCCCGCGCAGCTCGCCGGCGAGCAGAGCGGTGACCGCCTGCGCGGCGTCGGCGGGGAGACCGCGCGTCCGGTCGTAGTAGCCGGCGGCGCGGTCGAACCCGACCGAGCCGCCCGCTCCGGCCCGGGTCACGAGCCGACCCCGCCTGGCGTCACGACCCCGCCCCGAACTCCAGCTCCTCGCGCCGGCGGCGGGGGAGCCCCGCGACCACCAGGGCGTAGGAGTGGTCGATCATCTCGGCGACCTCGTCGTCGGGGACGGTCCCGTCCACCGTGACGGTGTTCCAGTGGCGCTTGTTGAGATGGTACCCGGGCTGCACCGCCGGGTAGGCGGCGCGCAGCTCGAGCGCGTCGTCGGGGTCGCACTTCAGGCTGATGGTGGCCGGGTCGTCGTCCAGGCTGACGAGGGCGAACATCTTGTCGGCGACCTTGAACACCGCGGCGCCCGGCCCGAACGGCTCGCACTGCACCGACCCGGCCTTGTCCCGGCAGTAGGCGAGCAGGTCGTCGCGGCCGCGAGCCGTCATCGTCGCGCCGTCACGTCAGCGCGTCGCGGTAGACGGCGACCGTCCGCTGGGCGATGACGTCCCAGCCGAACTCGGCCTCGACGCGGCGCCGCCCGGCCGAGCCGAAGGCCTGGGCCCGCGCCGGGTCCGCGACGAGGACGTTGACGCGCTCGGCGAAGGCGCGGGCGAACGCGTCGGGGTCGCGTGGGTTGCCGGTCTCGTGCGACGCGTCGATGCCGACCAGGAACCCCGTCTCGCCGTCGACGACGATCTCGGGGATCCCACCGGTCGCGGTCGCGACGACCGCCGCCCCGCACGCCATGGCCTCGACGTTGACCAGCCCGAACGGCTCGTAGACCGAGGGGCACACGAACACGGTCGCGTGCGACAGCAGCTGGATCACCTCGGGGCGGGGGAGCAGCTGCTCGATCCAGACCACGCGGGTGCGGCGGGCACGCAGGGCGTCGACGCGCTGGCGAACCTCCGCCGCGATCTGCGGTGTGTCGGGGGCGCCGGCGCACAGCACGAGCTGGGCGTCGGGGTCGATCCACGCCGCGGCGTCCAGCAGGTGGGTCAGCCCTTTCTGGCGGGTGATGCGTCCGACGAACACCACCGAGGGCCGTTCGGGGTCCACGCCGTGGCGCAGCAGCACGTCCGTGCCCGCATCGGGGGTGTACTCGTCGACGTCGATGCCGTTGTGGACGACCGCGACGTGCGCCGGGTCCAGCGCGGGGTAGCAGGCGAGCACGTCGTCGCGCATCCGCTGCGACACCGCGATGACCCGCGTGGCGCCCTCAAGGCCGGTCCGCTCGCAGAACATCGACAGTGCGTAGCCGCCGGCGAGCTGCTCGGCCTTCCACGGGCGCAGGGGCTCCAGGCTGTGGGTCGTGACGACGTGGGGGACGTCCCACAGGAGCCCGGCGAGGTGCCCGGCGAGGTTGGCGTACCAGGTGTGGGAGTGGACGAGGTCGGCGCCGCGCACCGCGGCGGCCATCGTCAGGTCGGCCGAGATCGCCCGCAGCGCCCCGAGGTGCGGCTCGGCGCCCCCGAGGGCCTTCCACGGGCCGTGCACGCCGGGCGCGGACGGCTCGTCACCCGCCGCGAAGCGGTGGACGTCGGTCTGGACGTGGCCGGCGAGCGCCGGCACGAGGTACTCGAGGTGGACTCCGGCGCCGCCGTAGACGTTCGGCGGGTACTCGCGGGTCAGCAGCGCCACCCTCATCAGGCGGGCGGCACCTTCTCACCCTTGCCCAGCACGACGATCCCGCCCTCGGAGACCGTGAACCGCGCGCGGTCGGCTTCGGGGTCCACACCGATGGAGACGCCCTCGGGGACGACGACGTTCTTGTCCAGGATCGCGTTGCGCACGACGGCGTGGCGCCCGACCGAAACGTTGTCGAGCAGCACGGATCCCTCGATGGTGGCGTGGGAGTGCACCCGCACGTGCGGCGACAGCACCGAGCGCCGGACAGTCCCCCCGGAGACGACGACCCCCGCGCTGACCATCGAGTCCAGCGCCTGGCCGCGCCGGCCGTCGGAGTCGAACACGAACTTCGCCGGCGGCGTCGGACCGTTCCACGAGTAGATGGGCCAGGCGGTGTTGTAGAGGTTGAAGATGGGGTGGATCGACACGAGATCCATGTGGGCCTCGTAGTAGGCGTCCAGCGTCCCGACGTCGCGCCAGTAGCCGGCGTCGCGCTCCGTCTCGCCGGGCACCTGGTTGTCGGCGAAGTCGTAGACGTCGGCAACCCCGGCGCGCACGAGCATCGGGATGATGTCGCCGCCGACGTCGTGGCGGCTGGTGTCGGAGGCGGCGTCGGCCGTGACCGCCTCGACGAGCGCGTCGGCGGTGAACACGTAGTTGCCCATCGAGGCCAGGACCTCGTCGGGGGAGTCGGCCAGCCCCTCCACGGTCTCGGGCTTCTCCAGGAACTCGCTGATGCGGGTGCCCTCGCCGCGCGCGACGACACCGAAGCGGAAGGCCTCCTTGCGCGGCACGCGGATCGCCGCCACGGTGACCGCGGCGCCGGACTCGACGTGCTGGGCGACCATCTGCCGTGGGTCCATCCGGTAGATGTGGTCCGCGCCGAACACGCAGATGACGTCGGGACGCTCGTCGGAGATCAGGTTGAGGTTCTGAAAGATCGCGTCCGCGGAACCGGAGAACCAGCGCGGGCCGCGGCGCATCTGCGCGGGGACCGGCGTCACGTAGTTTCCCAGCAGGGGTGACAGCCGCCAGGTCTGGGCGATGTGGCGGTCCAGACTGTGCGACTTGTACTGCGTCAGCACCACGATGCGCAGGTAGCCGCCGTTGACGAGGCTGGACAGCACGAAGTCCACGAGCCGGTAATTGCCCCCGAACGGCACCGCCGGCTTGGCGCGGTCGACGGTCAGGGGCGCCAGGCGCTTGCCCTCGCCGCCCGCGAGGACGATGGCCAGCACGTCGCGTGGTCGCACGGCGTGACCCTACCCCCGCCGGCGGTGGGACCCGCCCCGAAGATCCTCGCACCCCCCGATAGCAGGGTTGGTCACACTATGGTGACCAACCCTGCGCCAAGGGTGGCGCGGGTATGGGGAGGACGCCAGACCGTCGAGCCAGGGGAGTGGCATGGAGTACCGCACGCTCGGAGTCACCGGGACGCTCGTCAGCGAGCTGTGCCTGGGCACGATGACCTTCGGCAAGGAGACCGACGCCGAGGAGGCCTTCCGGATCCTCGACCGCTACGTCGAGTCGGGCGGGAACTTCGTCGACACGGCCGATGTCTACTCCGCCGGCGTGTCCGAGGAGTACGTCGGCAACCGCTCGGACAACGAGGCCGACAACGACCAGGATGCCGACGCTGGTGA
>JAUJMQ010000062.1 GCA_030446775.1 Egibacteraceae bacterium | reverse complement strand
CCCTCGCCGCGACAGGCGACTCCTACACCGCCGTCGCGCAGGACGTCGGCTCGACGCTGCGCGTCAGGGTCGAGGCGAGCAACGCCGACGGGGTCGCCTACGCCGCCACCGCGCCGACGGCGGTGGTTTCCGGCAACCCGCCGAACAACACGGGCGCCCCGACCGTCACGGGGAGCACCCGCGTGGGTCAGCTCCTGAGCGCGAAGCCCGGCAGCTGGTCCGGGACGCAGCCCTTCGCCTACGAGTACGCCTGGCGCCGCTGCGACGCCGAGGGCGCCGCCTGCGTCTCGATCTCCGGCGCCACCGCCCAGAGCTATCGCCTCACGGATGCCGACCTCAACTCCCGCCTCCGCGTGCTCGTCACCGCGACGAACGTGGCGGGCACGGGAGAGGGCAACAGCGCGCCCACCGCGGCGATCGGCCCGGCCGAGCCGCCCGTGGTCGTCAGCTCCCCGAGCCTCTCGGGCGTCCTGCGCGACGGCCAGCTGCTCTCGATCGACAACGGATCGTGGAGCGGCGTCGCCACGATCTCCTACAAGTACTCGTGGTGGCGCTGCGACGCCTTCGAGACCGGTTGCGCGCCGATCTCCGGCGCCGTCGCGAAGAGCTACACGCTTTCGCCCGCCGACGTGGACCGCCGCATCCGGGTCATCGTCACGGCCACGAACCCGGACGGCACCGGCACGGCGACCACCGCGGCGACGGCCCTGATCGCGGTCAACCCACCGGCCAACACGTCCGCGCCGACGGTCAGCGGCGCCACCAGGACGGGCCAGACCCTCTCCGTCAAGCTCGGATCGTGGACGGGTACGCCGACGCTGGCCTACGCCTACCAGTGGCTGCGCTGCGACTCGACCGGCGCCGGCTGCCTCCCGATCGACGGCGCCACGGCGAGCACCTACAGGCTCGCCGACGCGGACCTCGGCGCCAGGATCGCGGTGCGGGTCACCGCGAGCAACCCGGGCGGGTCGGCCACCAAGGACTCGGTGGCGACCCTGACGACCGTCACGCCGGCGCAACCGCCGGTCAACGAGACGCTGCCGTCCATCACGGGCGTGCCGCGCGACGGCGAGACGCTGACCTGGGCGAGCGGCAGCTGGACCGGCCTCGCCACGATCAACTACACGCGGCGGTGGCTGCGCTGCGACGCACTGGGGGAGGCGTGCGCGGCGATCACCGGGGCGACCGCCACCACCTACCGGCTCACGTCCGCCGAGGCGGGCCGCACCGTCCGGCTGGAGGTCATCGCGACGAACCCGGATGGCGTGGTCAGCGCCCGCAGCGCCGCGTTGGCCATCAGCGCCGCGCCCCCCGTCGTCACCCGCGCGCCGACGGTGACCGGGACGGCCCGCGACGGCCAGACCCTCACGCTCGCCACCGGCACCTGGACGGGGACCCCGAGCATCGTCTTCGCAATCGAGTGGCAGCGCTGCGACGCCAGCGGCGCGGGCTGCACCGCGATCGCCGGCGCGGGCGCCACGACCTACGTGCTCACCGCGGCGGACATCGGTGCTCGAGTGCGGGCCCAGGTGACCGGCACGAACTCGGCGGGCTCGGTCACCACCCACACGGCGGTCGGCTCCATCGTGGAGGTCGCGCCGCCCGTGGCCACGGCGCTGCCGAGCGTCACGGGGACCGCCCGCGACGCCCAGGTGCTGACGGGTGCGAGGGGCGCCTGGACCGGCACGGAGCCCATCGCCTACGCCTGGCAGTGGCGGCGCTGCTCGCCGACCGGGACCTCATGCCAGAACATCCCGGGCGCCGATGGCGAGAGCTATCGCCTGACCCCTGCGGACGTCAACTACACGATCCGGCTGCGCATCGAGGCGACCAACCAGCGGACGATGACCCCGGTGGAGTCGCCCGCCACGGCGCCCGTCCAGGCCGCCAAGCCGGTCCTCGTCACGGCTCCCGGGGTCACGGGCGCGACGCGCGACGGGGAGACGCTCACCGCGACGGACGGCGATTGGGACGGCACCCCGACCATCGTCTACTCCTACCAGTGGGAGCACTGCCCGCTGCCCGACGCGTGCGAGCCGATCCTGGGCGCCACGAGCAAGACGTACGTCCTGAGCTCGATCGATCTCGGAACGCCGATCCGGATTCGTGTGACCGCCGCGAACGCGGGCGGTTCGCGCGCCGAGCACAGTGCCATGACCCAGCCGATCGACACGGTCGCGCCCGCCAACACCGCCCTGCCGACCATCACCGGCCCCGCCCGCGACACCGGCGAGCTCACCGCGACGCCCGGGACCTGGACGGGGACCGTCCCGCAGGCGCGCAGCTACCAGTGGCGGCGCTGCGACGCCCAGGGCGGCGCCTGCGCCGACATCGGCGGGGCGACCGCGAGCAGCTACCGGCTGACCACCGCCGACGTCGGCTCGACCGTCCGCGTCGCCGTGACGTCGGGCAACGCCGCGGGCACCGCCTCGGTCACCTCGGGTCGCACGCCGCTCGTGGCCCCCGACCCCCCCGGCAACGTCGTCGTGCCGGTGGTCACCGGGGAGCCCCGCGACGGGCGCACCCTCACCGCGGACCACGGCGAGTGGTCCGGGACGCCCACCCTCCGGTACGCGTATCGCTGGCAGCGGTGCGCGGGGACCCTCGAAGCCCTCAACTGCGTCGACATCGAGGGAGCCACCGACTCCACGTATGTCGTGCGGACTGCGGACACCGGGCACCGGGTCCGGCTCGTCCTCACCGCCGCCAACGAGGGCGGCGCCGGATCGGCGACCGCCGCGCCGACCGGCGTCGTGCAGCCCAATCCGCCGGTGAACGTGGAGATCCCGCGCATCGAGGGCACCGTCCGCGACGGCGAGGAGCTCACCGCGTTGCCCGGCACCTGGACCGGCGTCGTGAGCTTCGAGTACGCCTACCAGTGGCGGCGGTGCGACGTCCAGGGCGACAACTGCGGCGACATCACCGGCGCGACTCAGCGGACCTACCGCCTGACCGCCACCGACATCGGCGTCACCGTCCGCGTCGAGGTCATCGCGCGCAACGCCGGCGGCGCGGGCGCGGCGCGTTCGGAGGCCACGACGGTCGGCACGCCGCGCCCGCCCGGTCCCCTCGCGGCGCCGACCATCGTCGGCCACACCGGCCTCGGCCAGGAGCTCACCGCCGTGGACGGCGGCTGGCTCGGCTCCCCGCCGCTCGCCTTCACCCGCCAGTGGCTGCGCTGCGGCGGCGTGACGGGCGACAACTGCACACCGCTGGAGGGTGAGACGGGCCGGGTCTACGTCCTCGGCCCGGACGACCTCGGCCACAAGATCCGCATCCGCGTGCGCGCCGCCAACGTCGCGGGCTCGGCCGAGGCCGACTCCGAGTCGACCCGCCTCGTGCGCGACGACCCGCCCGTCTCCATCGACCTCCCGGGGATCGCGACGCCGTCGGTGCACGCCGTCGGCGTGCGGCTGACCGCCGAGCCGGGGACGTGGGGCGGCGGCGGCCCGCTCA
>JAUJMQ010000018.1 GCA_030446775.1 Egibacteraceae bacterium | reverse complement strand
CTCGGCCGCTGAACGTGGACACGTCGTTGTCCACGTAGACGCCGCCCAGCGACCAGCCCCGCCGCTGCGCCAGCGCCTCGCAGTCCTCCCGCTGCCGGGCAGCACCGAGGCCCGTGCCCCCAGCGTCCTGGCTGATCCTCGCGTAGATCCCGGCGACCGTCATGCGACGAGCGCAACAGCAACTTGACACTGGCGTGCGCCAGCGTGCTGTTCTTAGCAGCGAAGCGGGCACCAGCCCCGGACTTGGCTGGAGGACGCGGCTAGGGCCGGTGGTTGCGGCGGCGCAGCAGCGCGGCGGCGAGCAGCCCTGCGCCGGTCGCGGCGAGCAGGGCTACCGGGGCGCCTCGGCCACTGGACGCGCCGGGCTCGGTTGCTGGCGGGCGGTCCGGCGGCCGCCCGCGCGCGACGGCGTCGGCGGGGACCGGCTCGGTGCCGTCGCACAGGCCGGTGGTCAGCGTGTCGCCATCACGGTCGGCGAACACGCGGTACCGGCCCCCGACCGCGAAACCGTAGCCACAGGAGGCCTCGTCGGCGGCCGACTCGACCGCCTCGGTGGCCGCGACGCGGCCCTTCTCGACGCCGTCGACGGCGAAGGTCCACCGGACCGGCCGGCCGCTCGACAGCATCGCCCCGATGCCGCCAGGATCCGCGCGGGTCATGACCCGCCCCGTGAACACGGCGTCCGCCCGCCGCCTGAGCGCCGATTCGGGTTCGCCGGCGCACGAGCAGGCCCACGCCGGCTGCGCCGGCAGCAGCAGGCCGAGCGCGACGACGCCCGTCACCACGATCATCCGAACCTGCCGCATGTCGCCTCCTCGCGCCCCGATATGGGACGCCGGCGGGAGGCCGGAGGTTCCCGGGTCAGCCGGTGGACGGGAGCAGGGCGCGTTCGATGGCGCGCAGGACGCTCTTGCGGTTGCGGTGGGCCATCTCGTACTCGGTGAGCAGCCGCAGCTCGTCGGTCGACAGGTCCGCGACGGCGGCCACGACCGCGGAGGCCGACTGCATCCCCAGCTCCTCGATGTGGCTGTCGCTGGAGCGCTGGTGCGGCGTCTCGTCCAGCAGCGGCGTGGCGGCGGGCGGCTCGGGGGTGGCGGGCTCCTCGGTGAGCAGACCCAGCTCCGCGTCGGTCATCTCCGCGGCGGCGACCTCCGCGTCGGCGCCGGCGTCCGCGCCCGGCTCGGCCCCGTCGAGGTCGTCGAAGGGCGAGTCGTCGGCCACGAGGCCGAGCTCGGCGTCGGTCAGCTCCCGCTCCACCGGGACGATGACGCCCTCGTCGACCGCGACGCCGTCGACCGGATCACCGTCGGGCCACGAGCCGGCGACGTCGCGCGCCGGCGCAGCGACCGGCTCGGGCGCCTTGGCTCCCGGCGAGGGACGCAGCGCGTCCGCGGTCACCTCCAGCACGCGTGACGTGAGGGACAGCACCTGCGCGGTTCCCGCGAGCGCACCGGCGACGGTCGATCGGAGCAGATCCATGGCTGGAGCCTCTTCTTCCGTCTAGCGACCGGCGCGCCGGTCGAGCTCGGCCTGCATCGCGCCGCGCTGGTCGCTCGCCGCATCCAGCGCCGAGTCGCTGTCCTCCTCGGCGATTCGCTGCTCCTGCTGGTCGATCTTGGCGATCCCCTCACGCAGCTCGTCGTCGGTGTGCTTGCTGTAGTCGGTGGTGTCGGACACGCGCGTCTCCTGTCGTCCTGGGCCTGCGGACCGCGGGATACCCGGCGCCGGTCGTTTCAACGCGAACTCCGGCCGGCGCCCACGCGGGCCTCAGCCGCCACCGGACCGCAAGGTTGAAGACTTCGTCCCGCATCCGGATCCAAGCGTGCAACCTTCGCATGCGACGTGGCCGGGCCTGGCGGCTCCGGGCGACGGACGTCGCCACGTTCCCACGTCGGCGTCGCCGCGGCGACCTGGGGACGCCGGGTAGTGTCGGCCGCAGCCATGTCGACCGTGATGCCCGCCCCGGCCTCCCCTCTGGCCCCGGCCGCCTCGCGGTGGAAGGCGTCGCCGGCGCGGCTGGGCCGGCTGCTGGTGGGACTGTGGCTGTTCGGCACCGGCGACGCGCTGCTGCTGGACGCCGCCCTCGGCAACGCCCCCTGGACCGTGCTGGCGCAGGGGCTGAGCCTGCACACCCCGCTGATGGTCGGCACCGCCACCCAGCTCATCGGCCTGGTCGTGCTCGCCGGATGGCTGCCGCTGCGCGAACGGCCGGGCCTGGGCACCGTGCTCAACGTCATCGTCATCGGGATCGCGATCGACGTGATGCTGCCCCTGCTGCCCGACCCCGCCGGGCTGCTCCCGCGCGCCGGCGGGCTCCTGACCGGCGTCGCGATGGTGGGGATCGGCAGCGGCTTCTACCTGACCGCAGGCCTGGGTCCCGGTCCGCGCGACGGCTGGATGACCGGCCTGCACCGCCGCTTCGGCTGGCCGCTGTCGCGGGTGCGCCTCGCCATGGAGCTGGCCGTTCTCGGTGCCGGCGCCGCCCTCGGCGGCACCGTCGGCCTCGGCACCGTCACCTATGCGCTGCTCGTCGGGCCCGCGGTCGCCATCGCGGTGCGGCTGCTGGGGACCGCGGTGCCCCGATCCGCGACGCCGGGCCGGCCCCGCGCCTGAGCTCGTGAGGCACGGGCCGCGCGGCTGCGTTGAGGGCTACGGCCCCGGCTGCGGTTGCGCGTCGGAGGCTGCGGCGGCCATCGCCCGGGCGATCAGCGTCGGCGGGAGGTGCCCGTAGGACAGCACCTGGTCGTGGAAGGCCCGCAGGGTGAAGGCGTCGCCGAGTCGCGCCTGGGCGTCGTCGCGCAGGCGTTCGAGCTCCAGGCAGCCGACCAGGAACCCGAACGGATGCGTCGGCATGGCCGTGTTGCGGATCACCTCGCTGCGGGCGTTCGGCTCGGACATGCCGACCAGCGAGACGGCCTTGGCGACCCCCTGCTCCCAGGTGGTCTCACCGGACTGCATCTCCATGTCGAGCACGCAGCGCAGCGCCCGCAGCAGGCGCATCGACAGCTGACCCATCCGCGCTTCGTCGTCGTAGTAGCCGACGGTGTGCATGAGCTCCTCGGCGTACAGCCCCCAGCCTTCGATCATCACGTGGGAGTAGACGGCCCGGCGGGTGACCGACTCCAGCTCGTTGGCGGTCGTGATCTGCAGGTGGTGACCCGGGTAGCCCTCGTGCGCGGCGATGGACTGCAGGAGTCCGTGCCCGTGGTCGCGCAGGCTGCTGTCGTCGCGCGGTGGTGTCACGACCACCGACGGGTTCTGGCGCTGCTCGAAGGGGCCGTCGTTCTCGTAGGCGGCCATCGGCAGGTGCGCGCGGCGGAACTCCGGTGTCGCCTCCACGGTGACCACAGGGTCCTGCGGGCGGGGGTTGGCCACGACGTCGTGGTCGAACACGAACGCCGCGAGCGCTGCAATCTCGCGCCGGTAGGCGTCGACGAGCCCCTCGCGCGTCGGGTGGCGCGACGCGACCTGGGCGAGCTTGGCGTGCCAGTCGTCGCTGCCGAGCCGGCCTGCCTGCTCCGCCAGCAGCTCGGAGACCTGTGCGATCTGCTGGTGGCCGAGCGCCGCGAAGGCCTCCGGGGGGCGGTCGAGGCAGTGGACCTCGCGCAGCCGCCTCGCCAGGGCTTCGGAGCCGAGGTGGTATGGCGCATCGTGGGGAAACCGGTCGCGGTGCTCGGTCTGGAGCCACTGCGCGTACTCGCCGAGTGCCGCGGCCGCCGTCCGCGCCGCAGCGACCGCCCGCGCGGCGACGGGCGTGCCCGCGGCCTGCGAGGCAAGCGCGGCCGGCAGGAAGTCGGCGCTGGCCCGCGCGGCGGCGACCGCCATGTCCCGCCAGATGTGCGGGCACGGTTCGTCCAGCATCCGCTTGGCCTGCGACAGCAGCCGGGGGGCCTGCTCCAGACGGGCGGCGGCGTCGCGCATGCGCCGCTCGCGGGGAGCGAAGTCCTTGGTGAGCAGCGCCAGCACGCTGTCGCCGACGGCCGCCGCCGCGGTGTGCGGGTTGCGCCGCCAGGGCCGCTCGACCTCGTGGGTGAACACGACGCCGGCGAGCGCCGCGGCGAGCGCGTCGCGATCGACCGCCTCCTCCTCGTCGGCGGCGTCCAGGCCCAGCACACGCGACCTGAGAGCGGCGATCCGGCGGGCGTGGTCGTCCATGCCCGCGGCGTCGAGGTCGTCGAGCTCGGAGTCGCGGTCGTGCACCCCGTACGCCGTGGCGGTCACGGGCGAGTGGGCGAACGTCAGGTCGAAGTACTCCTGGGCCAAGCCGTCGACGGCAGCGGTCACGGTGGTCCTCCACGACTCGGGTGGGCGCGATGCCGGCCGGACGCTACTCGCGAAGGCACCCCAGGACGGGCGCGGGGTCGACACGGGCGCCGAACATGCCGCCTTGACCCCCGGCCGGGAGCGCCGCCCTCAGCTCAGCGACCACACCGCGGTCACGGTGACGCCGACCTCCTGACGCCCGGGCTGCAGCGGCACGGACGCCGCCACGTCGGCGCCACCTTCGGCCGCGGCGCGGAATTCGTCCGGCTGGGGCGGGTCGGCGACGACCTCGGACAGCCCGACCAAGGGGCCGAGCTCCCGGCCCGCCAGCGCCGCGTACTGCTCGGCCTTGCGCCGCGCGTCGGCGAACGCCGACTCGCGTGCCGCGTCGACCAGCGCCGCGTTGTCCTCCAGCGCGAAGGTGATCCCCTGCACGCGGGCCGCGTCCCCGCCCGCCGTCACGGCCGCCTGCAGCACGTCGCCGGCGCGGCCGATCTCGCGCACCGTGGCCTCGACGAGGTTGCCGACGACGTACCCGCTGATCTCGGGTATCCCCGTGGTGGTGTCCACGTAGCGCGGGTTGACCGAGAACTGCACCGTCTGGAGGTCCCGGTCGGCGACACCGGCGTCCCGCAGTGCCGCCAGCACGGCCTCGGTGGCGGCGTTGGCGGCCTCCAGCGCCTCGGAGACGCTGTCGCGCTCGGCCTCGACGCCGACGGTGGCCCGCAACGTGTCGGGGCGGCCCTGCACCCGCCCGACGCCGGTCACCGTGACCCCCGGGTCGATGGCCGCCGCCGACGTGGTCGCCGCCGGCGCCTCCTGCGCGAAGGCCGCGGAGCCGGCGGCGCCCGGCCCCGCGTCCACCGCGCCGCCGCCGAGCCCGCCGCCCAGCGGGTCACCGCCGCCGTCGGAGCATGCGACCGCAAACAGCGACAGGGCGGCCGCCGGGACCCACCACCGCCGCAACCGTCTCGAGCCCATCCCACTGCCCTTCTGTTCGCCGGAGCCTGTCGGACCTGTCAGACGCCCGCGGCACGGCGGGGGTTCCGCCTCGCCGCCGCGGCGGTGCGATCGCGTCGCCGCCGGCGTCGACCGGGGACCGGCGGCGGTCAGATCGCCGGCTCGGACATCCGCTCGACGGTGCCCCACGGGGTTTCGCGGCAAGAGTCGCCGGCCCGCTGCGCGCACGCGAGCTGGTGGGCGGAGTTGATGAGCGCCATGTGGGTGAACGCCTGGGGGAAGTTGCCGAGCAGCTGATCGCTGGCCGGGTCGTACTCCTCGGCGTACAGCCCCACGTCGTTGGCGACCCCGAGCAGCGCGACGAACAGCTGCTCGGCCTCCGCCCGGCGGCCCTGCATCGCCAGGATGTCGACGAGCCAGAAGCTGCACATGAGGAACGTCGCCTCGCCGCCGCGCAGCCCGTCTTCGTAGTTCGCGGGCCGGTAGCGGCGGATGAAGCCGCGCGGCGGCACCGCGAGGTCGGCCTGGATCGCCTCGACCGTCGCGACCATGCGCGGGTCGTTGGCCGGCACGAACCCGACCATCGGAAGCAGCAGCAGGGCCGCGTCCAGCTCGGTCGATCCGTAGGCCTGGACGAAGCATCCCCGCTCGGGGTCGACGCCGTTGGTCTCGACCGACCGGCGGATCGCCGCGCGCACCTCGCGCCAGTGGTCGATGTCGGTGTCGTCCAGTCCCGTCTCCTCGACCGTGGTGATGCCGCGGTCCAGCGCGACCCACAGCATGACCTTGGATTGCACGAACTGGCGGGGCTCGCCACGGATCTCCCACAGCCCGTGGTCGGGCCGCTCCCACACGAGCGCGGCCTCCTGCACGAGGTGGCGCAGGAAACGCCACTCCTCGGGCGCGATCTCGTGGTAGGACTTCCGCCACAGGTGCGCGGCGTCGAGGATGTGGCCGTAGACGTCGAGCTGGCGCTGCGTGGCGGCGCCGTTGCCGACGCGCACGGGACGCGAGCCGCGGTAGCCGTCCAGGTCGAGGGTGAACTCGGGCAGGTGCCGCCGACCGTACGCGCCGTACATGATCTGCAGGTCCTCGGCGGTGCCCGCGGCCGAACGCATCAGAAAGTCGCGGAAGCCGCGGGCGACCTCAGCGTGACCGGCCAGGCACAGTGCCGCCATCGCGAGCGTGGAGTCGCGGATCCAGCTGTAGCGGTAGTCCCAGTTGCGCTCGCCGCCGAGCTCCTCGGGCAGCGACGTGGTCGGCGCCGCGATCATCGCGCCGGTCGGGGCGCACGTCAGGCCCTTGAGCACGATCGCCGAGCGGCGCACCTGCGCCTCGTAGGGGCCGCCCACCGTGGACTTGCGCGACCAGCGACTCCACCACGCGAGGGTCTCGTTCATCCGCTCGTCGATCGTCTCGGGCGGGGTTCCCCGACCTTGGACGTCGTGGGGCACCTCGGCGCTGACCGAGAAGCGCATCCGCTCCCCGGCCGCCAGCGACCGTCGCCCGCGCAGCGACACGTTCTCGACGTCCACGTCGAGCCGGACGTCGGCCGAGACGACGAGGGCGCTGTCGCCACCCACCGCGGTGAACGCCCCGCCAGGGTGCTCCGGCGCGTCGTGGGAGCGCCGCAGCCACGGGCGCAGCTCGCCGTAGTCGAAGCGCGGCTGGATGCAGACGTCGATCTCGACGTCGCCGTCGACCCCCTCGACGATGCGCAGCAGCTGGTTGCGAGGCTGCTTCTGGCCGCCGCTGTGCATCGCGAAGGCGTCGAGGATCCGGACCCGGCCCGTCGCCGTGGTGACGGTCGTGCACAGCACCAGCGAGTCGCCGACGTAGCACCGCTCGAACGTGTCCGCACCGACCGGCGTCAGCGAGAAGTGCCCGCCCTGCTCCCAGTCCAGCAGGCGGCCGAACACGCTCGGCGCGTCGAACTGCCGCAGGCATGCCCAGTCAACCGACGCGGTGCGGCTGACCAGCGCCGACGAGTGGCAGTCGGCGAGCAGGGCGTAGTCGCCGATCGGCGGATAGCGGGAGGGGTCAGGCGCCATCGGACAAGGCTATCGAGCCTCCCCGCGCGGGTTCGCGACCGCTCGCGGACGGGTCGCCGTGCTCGCGCTCGCGCCGGCGCTGCCGCAGGTAGCCCCCGGCGCGGGTCAGGCTGGCCGTCACCGGGATGGCGAGGAACGCCCCGAGGACCCCGAGCAGCACCGCTCCGGCGGTCAGCGCCGCGAGCGTCGCCAGCGGATGCAGCTGCGTGGCCTTGCCGAGCACGATGGGGGCGAGCAGGTCGCCCTCGACCTGCTGCACGACGACGATGACCGCCAGCAGGATGAGCGCCGTCGTCAGCCCCTTGGTGGCGAGCGCGACGAGAACCGCCACGGCGCCGGCGACGATCGCGCCCACGATCGGGAACAGCCCTCCGACGACGACGAGCAGGATCAGCGGCAGCGCCAGGGGCACCCCGAGCAGCACGATCGCCAGGCCGATGAGCGCGGCGTCGACCAGCGCGATGATGATCTGGCCGCGGATGTAGGCCCCGACGGTCTGCCACGCCTGGGTGCCGACCTCGGCGGCGTCGCCGCGCACGGAGTCGGGGAACAGGTCGCGCAGCCAGGCGGCGATCCGGGGGCCGTCCTTGAGGTAGAAGAACAGCGCGACGACGCCGAACAGCAGCCCGGCGATGGTCTCGGTGACGACGACCAGGGCGCCGACGACGCTCGCGCGCAGCCCCTCGCTGCCCGCGGTGATCTGCTCGCGGGCGCGCGCGACGAGGTCTGAGAGCGCGACCGGAGCCAGCCCGAACGGGCCGGAGGCCAGGAAGCTCTCGACCGCGTCGATGCCCTCCCGGAGAGACTCCCCGAGCCCGCCCAGCTGCGCCGACACCGACGGCGCGAGCGCGGCGACGAGCCCGACGAGCAGCAGCCCTGAGCCGAGCAGCACGCTGAACGCTGCCAGCGACGGCGGCACCCGACGGGCGGTCAGCCGCGACACGAGCGGGGCGAGCACGGCGGCGGGGAACAACGCGAGGACGAGCGGGATGACGACGACGGCGAGCACCGTGGCGGCTCGTGCGGCGACGAGTGCGACGCCGACGAGCCCGAGCAGCGCCCAGGCGTAGGCGCCGCTGCGCAGGACGGGCCGGCCGAACGCCACGCGCCCGAACCCCGGGGGGACGGCGACGTTGACGACCGGCGGGGCGGGTGGGGGCGGTGCGGGCGGGGACTGGCGCAGGATCGGCATGGCCGGGGTCTGCCCGGGGCGCCGCCGGGTCAAGCGGCGCCGGCCGGGGGGCGACCGTTCGGTGGAGGTCGGGACGCCGGTGAGCGCGGCCCGGCCGTGCAGCCACCGGGGCGGCGCCCGCCGTTCAGCGCGGGAAGGGCGCGTTGAGGCGCCGCACGCGCAGTCCGACGAGCGGGCGGTAGACGGCTCCCATCGGCCGGAAGCCGCCGCCCCACAGCAGCATCGCCCCGCCGGTCCACACCGCGGAGTAGCGCGAGGGGCTGTCAAGGGGGGCGGGTGACAGCAGCCGCCAGCGGTCGGAGGCCGGCTGGTAGGCGCCGCCGTCGCGGTGGAACTCCCGATCGACGCCACCCCAGACCACCATCTCGTTGCCCGTCCACACCGCGGAATGGCCCAGGCGCCGCGCCAGGCCCTGAGCCGCGCTCAAGGGCCGCCACCGGTCGGCGACCGGGTCGTAGGCCGCTCCGTCGGCGTAGGCTCCGGGCACCCGGCCCAGCGCCGCGCCGCCCCACACGAGCATCTCGTCGCCGGTCCACACGGCCGTGTGCGCCAGCCTGCCCACCAGGGGTCCGTTCGGCAGCGTTCGCCAGCGGTCGGCGCGGGGGTCGTAGGCGGCGCCGAGCGGGGGCGTCTCGTAGTCCAGGTCCTCGGTCGCCCCGCCCCAGACGAGCATCTCGCGGCCGGTCCACACGGCGGTTGCGCCGAAGCGGGGGGCGAGCGGGCCTGCGGCGATCCGCCGCCAGCGGTCGGTGCGGGGATCGTAGGCGGCCCCGTCGCCGCTGGCCGTCGGCCCGGCGCCGCCCCACACGACCATCTCCCGCCCCGTCCATACCGCGACATGGTCGGCGCGCGGGGCCACGGGCGGCTCGGGCAGGCGTCGCCAGGTGCGCTCGAAGGGCTCCCAGGCGGCGCCTCTGCGCAGCAGGCGCCGCTGCGGGTCGCGGCCGCCCCACACGAGCATCTCCTCGCCGGTCCACACCGCGGTGTGCCCGGAGGCATGCCCGATCGGGGCGCGGGGCAGCCGCCGCCAGCGGTCGGAGGCCAGGTCGTAGGACGCGCCGGCCAGGAACGGGACATCGGTGTCGACCCGGCCGAAGCCGCCCCAGACGATCATCTCCCGGCCGGTCCACACCCCGGTGTGGTCGCCGCGCTCCGACAGCGGGGCCGGAGTCAGCGTGCGCCAGCGGCTGGACACGACCGCGGGCGACGGCGCGGGTGACCGCGCCGGTCGCGGTGCCGGCGCGTCCGAGGGTGCGGCGTCGACGACGAGCCCGCTCGTCGGCGCAGGCCGGTCCGGCGCGAGGAGGAATCCGGCGAGCAGCGTGAGCGCCAGGCCGAGCGCGAACGGACCGGCGCGCCGGCGCCGCGGCTCGGGGCGCTCCCAGCCGGGGTCACCAAGGGGCGGCGGGGGCGTCAGCGGCCGGCTGCTCAACGGCCCCTCCCGGCCGACCACACCGCGCCGTCGCCGAGGGCGGCGGCCAGCCCTCGCCCACCCCACACCAGCAGCCGGTTGCCGGCCCAGACCTGTACGTGCTCGTCGCGCGTGGTCAGGGGCGACGCGGTCATGCCGCGCCATCGACCGGTCGGAGGGTCCGGCGCAGGCCGCACGCCGCCGGAGTGGACGGGAACCGCGTGCCGCGCACCGAGCCACGAGGCGGGGATGCGCCCGCTCAAGCCGGCCGAGGGGGCCGGCGGTCCGGGCGGTCTGGGGGCGTCGCGCCGCCACTCCCGGACGTCGGGCTCGAGCCGCAGCAGAGCCTCTCCCCCCAGTAGGCCGAACAGCGGCCCCCAGGCGACGACGGTGCCGTCGTCGGCGAACAGCCGCGCGAGTTCGCCGCCGTCGCCGACGCCGGGCAGGACTCGCCAGCGCTCGACGGACGGGTCGTAGGCGGCGCCGGCGATGGGGGACTCCCGCCCCTGAGCGGCGTCGCCGCCCCAGATGAGCACCTCATGGCCGCTCCACAGCGCCCCGGGGGCCGCCCGCGGGCTCAACGGTCCGCCCGGCAGGCGGCGCCAGCGGTCAGCGAGTGGGTCGTAGGACGCACCATCGGACCGGGTGCTCGATCCGGGGCCGGAGCCGCCCCAGATCACGACGTCCCGGCCCGTCCACACCGCCGCCGGCGCCGTCCTCCCGGACAGGGGTGCGGGGGCCAGCCGGCGCCAGCGGTCGGTGACCGGATCGTAGGCGGCACCGTCGGAGAACGTCCCCGGGGACCGGCCCGGCTGTCCCGCGCCACCCCATACCACCAGCTCCGCGCCCGTCCACACCCCCACCGCGCCGTGCCGGGGCGACAGCGGAGCGCCAGGCAGGGGCCGCCACCGGTCGCGGTCCGGGTGGTTGGCGGCGCCGTCGCCGAGGGCGAGCGCTCCTCGGGCCTCTCGGTCGCCGAGCCCGCCCCACACGAGCACCTCTGAGCCGGTCCAGGCGGCGACGGCGCCGCTGCGAGGCCGCAGCGGGCCCGCGGCCATCGTCCGCCACCGCCCCAGTGGCGGTGCGACGGGCTCGGGCTGCCAGGTGACCGCCGCGACCGCCGTCCGGGTCGCCGCGGACGCGGGCCTGCCGGGCGTGGCCGGATCGGCCGCGTCGACCGGGAGCGTGCTGGCCGGGCGCTGGCTGTGCGGCGGGGTCGAGCCGAGCGCCAATCCGAGCGCCAGCGCCCCTCCGACGGCGCCGACGACCCCCGCGGTGAGCCGCCGCCGGCGCCGGCGGCGCGCGGCCGCTCCCAGCCCGCTCCCGCCGGACCCCGCGGTGGGGCGCGGTCCGGTCCGGCTGCCGCCGGAGCCGGTGTGGGGTCGCCGGGCGCCGGCGGGCGGTCGGGGAGCCGGGGCAGCCCGCCGGGACGCGACCGGGTCACGGGGTGAGCACCGCGCGTGGCCGCGGGCCGCCGGGACCCGGCCCCGGTCACGGGGTGAGCACCGCGACCTGCCCACCGGCCACCGCGACGACGACGTCGCCGACGGCAGCGAGCGCGGCCTGCTCGCCGCGGGCAGCGGTGCCGCCGCCAGCCTCGACCAGCGGCCCGCACGCGGGCTCAGCAGCGCGGTCGCGGCCGATTCCGGGCGGTAGGCGAGCAGCCCGGACGGCGTCCACACCAGCGCTGGGGCTTCGGCACCCGTCGACGGGAGCCGCTCGAGGGGGCGCCAGCGGCGGGCGCCGGGGCGCAGGATCGCGGTCGTCCCGTCCGCCGCGACCAGGACCAGGCCGGCGGGCGTGGCGACCGGCTCCGCGTCCACGGCCGCGCGCCGGGGACGGGCAGCGGGCGCCAGCGTCGCGCGCCGACGTCGAGCCGGGCCCCGCGGCTCCCGCCGCCGTCGACCGAGGCCCACACGACGACGTCCGCGCCGGTCGCGACCGCTCGCACCTGCGAGCCGGCCGGCAGCGGCGGCGGCGGCAGGCGGTGCCAGCGGTCTCGCGCCGGATCCCACCGGGCGGCGGCCGGCGCGGAAAGGCGACGCCCCGCCGCGCGGCGCGCGGCGGGCGGGTCGGTGGACGTCCCGAACGCGATCACGGACCCGCCGACCGCCACGGCGCCGCCCTCGACGGCGTGCAGCGGCGGTTCGGCGGTGGGGCGCCAGCGCCCGTCTGCCAGCTCGTAGGCGGCCGAGCCCTCGGCGCGGTCGGCTCCGGCGCGTCCGTTGAAGCCGCCGAGGACCACCATCTCCGACCCGGTCCAGGCGACGGCGGCGCGGCGGCGTCCCTGGATGGGCGCGCCGGCCAGCGACAACCACAGCCCCGTACCGGGGCGGTAGGCGAGACCGTCGCCGACCGGCGGGTCCGGCGGACCCGAGGAGCCACCCCAGACGAGCACCTGGGCGCCCGCCGGCCCGGTCGAGGTCATGCCCAGGCCGCCCGTCGGCAGCGGGGGACCATCGGCCACCGCGCGCCACGGCGAGGACGGCGCCCCCGCCGCGGCGGGGGGCCCCCCGGCGGGCGCGGCGCCCGACCACACGAGCAGCTGCCGCCCGGTCCAGGCGTGCGCTGCCGAGCGCGACGTCGGCGGGGGTGGGGCCAGCGGGCGCCAGGCGTTGGTCGCGGGGTCGTACGCGGCGGCGCCCTCGACGCCGGCAGCCGGTGACAGCAGCAGCCGGGAGCCCGTCCAGTCGACGCGCGTCGCCGCCTGCCAGGAGGTCGGCGGCGGCGCGAGGGTGAGCCAGCGGTCCGGTTCCGCGTCGTAGCGCAGCAGCAGCGGTGCGGCCTGGTAGCCGGTGGCCCGGCCGGCGGCGAGCAACCCCGAGCCGGTGGACGTCAGCACGGGAGCCGGCCGCCCCGCGAGGATCGGGGCCGCGGCCGGCCGCCAACGGTCGGTCCGCAGGTCGTAGCGCGCCGCCGCCTGCCGCCCCTTCCCCCACGTGGGGATCCACACGAACGCCTCACTGCCCAGCGCCGCCAGCTGTGGGGCGAAGTGGGCGTCGGCCGGCAGGGGCGCGGGCGGCAGCCTGCGCCAGCGGTCGGTGGTGGGGTCGTACACGGCACCGTCGGTGCGCCGCTGGCCGAAGTGCTCGTCGAAGCCTCCGAGGATGACGACCTGCCCGGCGATCGTCGCCGCCGTGGCCTGCAGCCGCCCGCCCAGCGGTGCCGGTGGAAGCCTGCGCCAGCGGTCGGCGCGGGGGTCGTAGGCGGCACCGTCGGCCAGCACCCGCACCCCGCCCCCCTGCTCGCCGGTCGCGCCGCCCCACACGACGAGCTCCGAGCCCGTCCACGCCGACGCGGCACCGCTGCGCCCCCGCAACGGCGACGGCGCCAGACGGCGCCAGCGGTCCCGCTGCGGGTCGTAGGCGGCTCCGTCGTCCAGCCACGGCGCCGAGCCGCGGGTCGGGACGCGCTCCCCGCCCCAGACGACGAGCTCCGATCCCGTCCAGGCGGAGGCGAAGGACGTCCGCGGTGACACCGGAGCTGGCGCGATCGGCGTCCAGCCGCCCAGCGGCGGCGCCTCGGGCGGGGCGCGGACGTGCCCAGCGGCCGAAGAGCGGCCGTCGGAAGGCTCCTGGCCCTCGGTCGCGGCCGGCACCGCTTCGGGCAGCACCCCTGCGGCGTCGGCCGTGACGGTCAGCTGCTCCCCGGGAGCCACCGGGCCGGCGGCCAGGCGCCCGAACGCCCCCGCGGCGAGTGCGGCGACCACCAGCGCCACGATGGGGGCGCGGCGCGACCGTCGCGGGGGGCCACCCCCCTCCCAGCCGCCGCCTGTCGCAGGCTCCACCCCCGCAGTGTGCCGCTGCGCGAACCGGGCCGTCGGCCTCGGGATTGCCCGCGCCCCCGGCGCATGTCAGCTGTCAGGGTCGGTCGCCGGTTCCGAGGCCGGCTCGGCCGCCGTCCGGCGGCGGTCCGGGGCGCTGGGACGGGGCGCCGGCTCGGGCGCCGTCCCACCCGCCGGGTCGGGCGCCGTCTCACCCGCCGGGTCCCCCGTCCGGTCGGCTGCGGTGAACCACCGCGCGACGAGCACGTCGGTGGAGGAGTGCGCGAGGATCGACGCGACGACGACCACGGCCACGAGGTGGAACAGCTCGTCGGTGCGCGCGGCGCCGCTGCCCAGCAGGAGCAGCCCGTAGACCACCGAGGCGAAGCCCTTCGGCCCGAACCAGGCCGCCGCGGCCTGCTCGCGCCACGCCAGCCGGCTGCCGTAGAGCGCGATCGCGATCGCGACCGGTCGCGCGACGACCAATGCCAGGACGGCGAAGGCGTAGCCGGTCCACGGGATCTCGCCGAGGAACGCCGGCGAGATGAGCGCGCCGAACACCAGCAGCGCCGCGAGCTTGCCGAGCTCGGTGAGCAGCTCGCCGAACCCGTGGAACGCGGTCCGCAGCTGCGGGGCGGTGGTGGCGACGGTGACGCCGGCGGCGAACGCGGCCAGGAAGAGGTTGGCGTGCGTCAACTCGGCCAGCGCGAGGACGATCAGCCCCACCGCGAGTGCCGTCAGCGGCTCGTAGCCCGAGGTCGCACGGAAGAAGCGGGTGCGCTCCAGGGCGGCGGCGACCCACGGCACGGCCACGCCGATCGCCACGCCGAGGGCGAGCTCCTCGGCGAGCACGACACCCTCGACCTGCGGGCCGCCGACGGCGGCCAGCGCGACGAGGACGACCGGCAGTGCGAGGCCGTCGTTGAGGCCGCTTTCGACGTTGAGCAGGTGGCGCAGGCGTCGGGGAACCTCCTCCCGGCCGACGATCGCAGCGGCGAACACGGGGTCGGTGGGCGCCAGGATCGCGCCGAGCAGCAGCGCCTCGGCCCACGGCAGCCCCGCCACCGCGACCGCGAGGACGGCGGTCAGCGCGAGCGTCAGCGGCATGCCGAACAGCAGGGCGCGGCCGGGCAGCCGCCAGGCCGAGCTGAGGTCACGCAGGCCGACGCGCATGCCGTCGGTGAACAGCACGCTGAACAGCGCGAGCTCGGCCAGCGTGCCCACGAGCGGGTCGTCGGACCGCACGACGACCAGGCCGGCCATCCCGTCGCCGAGCAGGAAGCCGGCGAGGAGGAACAGCACGGCGGTGGACAGCACGCTGCGGTGCGCGAGCTCGGACACGAGCGACGCGGCGAGCAGGGCGACGGCGAAGACGAGCAGGACGCTCACGGCCCCGTGCCTACCACAGCGCGGCCGCCCTCACCCAGGCCGGGAAGGCCGGCGGCTAGACTGCGGGCCTTCCCGCCGAGCCAGCCCCGAGGGATCCCGGCATGCCCCAGACACCCCGCACCGGGGCCCGTGACGAGTGCGGCGTCTTCGCGGTCTACGCCCGCGGCGAGGACATCGCCAAGCTGTGCTTCTACGGGCTGTACGCGCTGCAGCACCGCGGTCAGGAGTCGGCGGGGATCGCGGTGTCAGACGGTGCGAGCATCCTCGTGTCCAAGGACATGGGCCTGGTCAGCCAGGTGTTCAACGAGCCGCGCCTCGCCACGATGCAGGGCCACCTCGGCATCGGCCACGTCCGCTACTCGACCACCGGCGCGTCGACGTGGGACAACGCCCAGCCCGCGTTCAAGGTGACGCCCGCGGGCCGCGGGCTGGCGCTGGCGCACAACGGCAACCTGGTGAACACCGCCGCGGTGGCGCGCGACCTCGGGCCGGGCGGGCAGCGCTGCAGCACCGACTCCGAGCTTCTGGCCACGCTGCTCGCGGGGCACACCGCCGACGTCTGTGTCGAGGACGCACTCGTCGGCGTCTGCCGCGCCGTGCGGGGCGCCTTCTCGCTCGTCGTCATGGACGAACAGACCGTCTACGGCGCCCGCGACCCGCACGGGGTGCGGCCGCTCGTGGTCGGCCGCCTCCCGCGCGGCGGGTACGTCCTGGCCTCGGAGACCTCGGCGCTGGACATCGTCGGCGCCCACCTCGTGCGCGACGTCGAGCCGGGGGAGCTCGTGACCGTCGACGAGCGGGGCCTGCGCAGCCGCCGCTTCGCGCAGGCGACGCCGTCGGGGTGCCTGTTCGAGTACGTCTACGTCGCCCGTCCCGACCACCGCTTCGCCGAGACGACGGTGTACGCGGCGCGGCGGCGGATGGGCGCGATGCTCGCCGCCGAGGCGCCCGTCGACGCCGACCTCGTCATCCCGGTGCCCGACTCGGGGACGGCCGCGGCCGGCGGGTACGCCGAGGCCAGCGGCATCCCGTACGCCGAGGGGCTGGTCAAGAACCGCTACGTCGGCCGCACCTTCATCTCCCCGTCGCCGTCGCTGCGCGAGCTCGGCATCCGGCTCAAGCTCAACCCGCTGCGCGACGTCCTGGAGGGTCGCCGCCTCGTCGTCGTCGACGACTCGATCGTCCGTGGCAGCACCTCCCGGCAGCTCGTGGCGATGCTCCGGTCGTCGGGCGCCGCCGAGGTGCACCTGCGGATCACCTCACCGCCGGTGCGCAACCCGTGCTTCTACGGCATCGACATGGCCACCCGCGCGGAGCTCCTGGCGGCGGGGTTGACCATCGGGCAGATCCGCGACTTCGTCGGGGCCGACTCGCTGGCCTACCTGTCGCTGGACGCGCTCGTTGCCACGACCCGCCGCCCGAAGTCGACGCTGTGCCGGGCCTGCTTCGACGGGCAGTACCCGATCCCGGTCCCCGGTGAGCAGGCCGCGGCCGGCAAGGACGTCCTCGTGCGCCCGCGGGCAGGGTCCACAGACCGCCCGCCGGCCGGGGTGCAGGCGTGAGCCGCCCGGCGCTTGAGGTGCAGGCGTGAGCCGCCCGGCGCTTGAGGTGCAGGCGTGACCACGCCGCCGCCCGACCCCCGCACAGCCGGTTCCCCGGAGCCGCTGACCTACGCCGCGGCGGGGGTCGACCTCGCCGCCGCGGAGGCGGTCGTCGCGCGGATCCGCCCGCACGTCGAGCGCACCGCCACCGAGGGGGTGCTCGGGTCGGTCGGCGGCTTCGGTGGGCTGTTCGCACTGCCGGGCAGGCGCTGGCGCAACCCCGTGCTCGTCAGCGCCGCCGACGGGGTCGGCACCAAGATCGAGATCGCCCGGCGGATGGGTCGTCACGACACCATCGGCGTGGACCTCGTCGCGATGGTCGTCGACGACCTCGTGGTGCCGGGCGCCAAGCCGCTGTTCCTGCTCGACTACATCGCAGTGGGGCGCCTGGACCCCGCCGCGGTCGAGCAGATCGTCGCGGGGGTGGCTGACGGCTGTGAGCGGGCCGGCTGCGCGCTGCTCGGCGGTGAGACGGCCGAGCACCCCGGTGTGCTCGCCGCCGACTCCTACGACGTCGCCGGATTCGGCGTCGGGGTCGTCGAGCGCGACGCCCTGCTCGGGCCGCAGCGGGTGAGCCCCGGGGACGCGGTCGTGGCGATGGCGTCCACCGGCCTGCACGCCAACGGCTACTCGCTGGCGCGGCGGATCACCGAGGGGATGGACCTCGACGACGACCACGGGTTGCGGCTGCAGAGCCTGGGCGAGGCACTGCTGCGCCCGACGCGGATCTACTGCGTGGACTGCCTGGACCTGGTGGCCAACACCGAGGTCCACGCCTTGTGCCACGTCACCGGGGGCGGTATCGCCGGCAACCTCCCGCGCGTCCTGCCCGCCGGCCTCGGCGCGGTCGTCGACACGACGACGTTCACCCCGCCGATGGTGTTTGAGGTCCTCCGGCGGGCGGGCCGCGTGCCCGACGACGAGATGTGGCGCACGTTCAACATGGGCGCGGGGATGCTCGCGATCGTCGCGGACGGCCGGGAAGCGGTGGAGCACCTGCGCGGCCGCGACGTCGACGCCTGGGTGTGCGGCGGCGTCGACACCTCCGGCCGCGTCCGCCTCGCCGGCCTGGGTCAGGGGCGGAGGTAGAAGCGGCGCAGGCGGCCGATCGCGGCGATGCGGCGCTCGGCGAGGAGCTCGGCAGCGGCCTCGGTGGAGATGCGCTGGGTGTCGGCGAACTCGAACACCTCGTGCAGGCGCCGGCCGATGCCCTCGACGCGGCCGCGGGCGCGCGCGAGATTCGGGCCGTCGCGGTGCAGCTCGTCGGCGACCTGGATGAGCCCGCCCGCGTTGATGACGTAGTCGGGGGCGTACAGGATCCCCGCCTCGCCGAGCGCGTCGCCGTGCCGGGGCTCGAGCAGCTGGTTGTTCGCGGCGCCGGCGACGACCCGGCACTGCAGCCGCGGGATCGTCGTGTCGTCGAGCACGGCGCCCAGCGCGTTCGGGCTGAACACGTCGGCGTCGACCGCTGAGACCTTGTCGTTGCCGACGATCTCGGCGCCGGAGCGCTCGGCGACGCGGGCGGCCGCCTCCTCGTCGACGTCGGCGACGGTCAGGCGCGCGCCCTCGGCGGCGAGGTGCTCGACGAGCTTGCCGCCGACCTTGCCCACACCCTGCACGGCGACGTGTCGGCCGGCGAGGCTGTCGCTGCCGAAGACGCGTTCGAGGCAGGCCTTGATGCCGACGTAGGTGCCGTAGGCGGTCAGGACGCTGGAGTCTCCCGAGCCGCCCTCGATCGTGTCGGCGCCAGACGCCCAGCGCGTCTCGCGCTTCACGACGTTCATGTCGGCGGGGTACGTGCCGACGTCGCAGGCGGTGACGTAGCGCCCGCCCAGGCTCTGCACGATGCGGCCGTAGGCGCGCAGCAGGCCCTCGGTCTTGCCGGTGGCGGGGTCGCCGAGGATCACCGCCTTGCCGCCGCCGAGGTCCAGACCGGCGCAGGCGGCCTTGTAGGCCATCGCCTTGGACAGGCGCAGGACGTCCACGAGCGCGTCGGTCTCGCTGGCGTAGGGGTAGAAGCGCGTGCCCCCGAGGGCCGGGCCCAGGGCCGTCGAGTAGATCGCGATGATGCAGCGCAGTCCCGTCTGCGGGTCGTTGCCGAACACGACCTGCTCGTGACCGTCCAGGACGCTGAAGGGTCCCTCCATCGCTGCCGGGTCCTTTCTGCCGCGAGGCGCCGCAGGTCGTGCGGGCCGGGCCGTGGCGGGGGGTCCGGGATCGCCGGGCGGGCCGCCGTGGTCCCCCGCATGGTAAGCGCCGGCATCGAGCCGCTGCCCCGGGGGACCGGCGCCTGGTCCAGGTGGGGTAAAAAAAGACCCCCCACCTGGGTGACAAGCCGGGTCACTCAGCGTTACCCTGTTGAGAAGATCACCCGCTATGACCGCTCTGCAGCGGTCCGGGTCGACAGAGAGGCGGGTACATGACCGTGATCGGGACGCGAGTGGACAGCGAACGCAGCGACGACGAGCTGCTGACGCCGTCCGAAGTGGCGAAGCTGTTCCGCGTCGACCCCAAGACCGTCACGCGATGGGCGAAGTCGGGGAAGCTGTCGTCGATCAGGACCCTGGGAGGGCACCGGCGCTACCGCGCCGCCGAGGTGCGCTCGCTGCTCGAGGGCCAGGGCGACAGCGCCACGCGGTAGCGCCGGCGGCGCGCGGTCGCGCGCGGTCGACGCCTGCTCTCATCCCGGGCTGGGCCGGATGCGGGCAGCCACCGTCGCGCTTGCCCGGGCGTCGCTGTCCGCGGCCCCGGTCGACGGGCGCGGTGGTCGCCGATCCGTCGGCGTGCGACAGTGACCGCCACCGACGCGACGACCCCCGGAGGCGCGAGTGCAGGCGGAGCCAGGGCCGGCGGCGGCAGGGCCGAGGTCGGCCACGGGAGATGGCGAGGGAGACGGCCGGGCCGCCTCCGACGCGCATGACGTGGACCTGCTCATCATCGGAGCCGGTCCCGCCGGCCTGTACGCCGCCTACTACGCCGGCTTCCGAGGCCTGCGGGTCGCGCTCATGGACTCGCTGCCGGAGGCCGGCGGGCAGGTCACGGCGCTGTATCCGGAGAAGCTGATCTACGACGTCGCCGGCTTTCCGGCGATCAAGGGTCAGGACCTCATCGACAACCTGGTCGCCCAGGCCGCCCCCTTCGCCCCCGTGTACCTGCTCAACCACCGCGCCGAGGACCTGCTGCACAACCCCGACGGCGCGCTCACGGTCACGTCGCACCGCGGCACGACGGTGTGCTGCCGGGCGGCGATCATCACCGGAGGGATCGGCACCTTCACCCCGCGCCCACTGCCCGACGCCGAGACCTTCGAGGGCCGCGGGCTGCGCTACTTCGTGCCGCGGCTCGGCGACCTCGCCGACCAGGACGTGCTCATCGTCGGCGGGGGTGACAGCGCCTTCGACTGGGCGTTGAACCTCGAGCCGATCGCGAAGTCCATCACGCTCATCCACCGCCGCGACACCTTCCGCGCCCACGAGCACACGGTCGCGCAGGTGATGGCGTCGTCGGTGCAGGTGCTCACCCACACCGAGGTGGCGCGGATCTGCGGGGAGGATCGCGTCCGCAGCGTCGAGGTGTTCGACAACCGCACCGACGAACGCACGACGCTGGAGGTCCAGGCTGTCGTCGCGGCGCTCGGCTTCACCGCCGACCTCGGTCCGATCAAGCGCTGGGGCGTCGAGCAGCGCAAGCGCCACGTCGTCGTCGACACGACGATGCGGACCAACCTCGACCGGGTGTTCGCCGCCGGTGACATCACCGACTACGAAGGTAAGGTGCGGCTGATCTCCGTCGGGTTCGGCGAGGCCGCGACCGCGGTCAACAACGCGGCGACGGTCATCGACCCGTCCGCGAAGCTGTTCCCGGCCCTCCAACCTGTAGCCCTCCTGCCGCGGTCCGCAGTGGGGGTTTCGTGCCCAGGGCGGACGGGCAGCGGGCGCCCGCGGCGGCGACGGAAAGTCTCTGGGTGGAGGTCGCACCCCGGCGTGCACCGGCTCGGCTCCGGCTACGTCAACTGGTATGTGATCAGCGACGGCGACCGACTGACGCTTGTCGACGCCGGCATGCCGGGCCAGTGGGGGCAGCTCGTCGACGTGGTGGCCGCGCTGGGCCGGTCGCTGTCCGACGTCGAGGCGGTCGTGCTGACCCACGCCCACGCCGACCACCTCGGCTTCACAGACCGGGCAGGCGCGCCCAGACGGGCGCGCAGGTCCACGTGTCGGGCGACGACGCCGGGCCCGGCAATCGTCGGTTCCCCCGCTGCGCCTGTACGTCGATCCGCGCAGCTGGCCGTGGCTGCTGCACTCCACGCTCGCGGGCCTGTTGTTCACCCGGACCTGCGCAGCCAGCGGGCGTTCGACGACGGCGCGACCCTGGACGTCCACGGCGACCGTCGTCGCGGTGCCGGGCCACACGCGCGGCAGCGCGGCGCTGCACCTGTCGGACCGGGGGTGCTGTTCGCAAGCGACGCCCTCGTGACGTTCGACCCGTACACGCGCCGCCGCGGTCCGGGGTTGATGCTGCCGGGCGTCAACACCGACGACGAGCGGGCGCTGCGTTCCCTGGACCGTCTCTTTGAGGTCGCTGCCGACGTCGTGCTCCCGGGTCACGGCGAGCCGTGGACGGGCGGGACCGCCGCGGCGGTCGCGCAGGCCCGCCGCGCGCGCGGCGCCAGTCCCCGCGGCTGACGCGTCCCACCGCTGCTGCCGGACGGAAGCCGGGGCGAGCGCCGGCGGTCGTCGCACGCCCGTTGGCGGGGTAGGCCCGGGGCGTGAAGGCGTGGATCGGCACCTCGGGCTGGCAGTACCGCGACTGGCGCGGTGCCTTCTACCCGGCCGAGGGCAAGCAGGTGGCGTGGCTGGAGCACTACGCGCAGCGGTTCCGGACCGTCGAGCTCAACAACAGCTTCTACCGGCTGCCGTCGCGCGAGACGTTCGAGCAGTGGGCGCGGCGTACCCTTCGACGATTTCGTCCTCGCGGTCAAGGCCAGCCGCTACCTGTCGCACCTCAAGCGGCTCGTCGACCCCGCCGAGCCGGTCGCACAACTGCTGCGCAGCGCCGGGCCTCGGCGGCAAGCTCGGGCCGGTGCTCGTCCAGCTGCCGGAGCGGTTCCACCGTGACACCGCCCGCCTGGCGGCGGCGCTCGACGAGTTCCCGGCCGCGGTCCGGGTAGCCGTCGAGCTGCGCCACGACTCGTGGTGGCGCGACGACGTCTACGAGGTCCTCGCCGCCCACGGCGCGGCGCTGCTGGGCCGACCGGGCGTCGCGGTGGATCACTCCCCGGCAGCGGACCGCGGCGTGGGGCTACGTCCGCTTCCACTGGGGGTTGTCGTCACCGCAGCCGTGCTACGCACCCCAGACGCTGGCCGCGCGCGCCCGCGACCTCGCGGCCGCCTGGCCGGGGACGACGACGACGTCTACGTCTACTTCAACAACGACCCGCGCTGCTGCGCGGTGCGCGACGCCGCGCTGTTCGCCCGCGCGTGCGACCGGCTGGCGGCCCGGCGGACCCGTGTGCCGGCGACCGGCGAGGTCCGCGTCGTGCGCTGAGCGCACGCCTGTCGACGTCGGGTTCGCCGCCGGTCACCGCCGCGAGGAGGCCGGCGTCTGCGTGGGCCGCGCCGCGGCGACGACGATGCCCTTGCGCCGTCGCAGCGACTCGGCCCGGTCTCCGGCGGCGTCCGCGGCTCCCGCGTCGCCGGCCGCGCGGAACGCCGACGCCAGGCACAGCAGCGCCTCTGCGCAGGACCAGCGCGTCCGTGCCCTGGCACAGCTCGACCGCCTCTGCCGCGGTGCGGACGGCGGTGGCCGTGGTCGCCGGCGATGCCGGCGCACCTCCGGCGTGGCCACACGCCAGCGCACCTGGGCATCGATGTCGTCGGGCCCGGCGCTGCGCCGCGCCAGCTCGGCCAGCTCCTCCGCCTCGCCGGCGTGCCGGGGCGCCACGACGGCCGACAGGGCGGCGGCGACCGCCGACAGGAAGGACGCCTCGCCCAGCCGCTGCAGCCGCTGCAGCCCGGAGCGCAGCGCCCGCTCCGCCGCCGCCGTGTCACCGGCGAGCAGCTCGACCCGGCCGGCGACCCAGTCGGTCGTCGCCAGCCAGTAGACCTGCCCCAGGTCGGTGAACCGCTCGATGCTGCGGTCCAGGCACTACCGGCCCGCGTCGAGCTCGCCGCCCATCGCGCGCAGCAGCGCCAGCGCCCGCAGCGTCCGGGCCTCGACGGAGCGGTGACCGTCGTAGCGGCGGAGGATCTCCTCACAACGGGCGATCCCCTCGCCGACCGGCAGGGGCCCGTCGACGGCGGCGAAGGCCAACGCGGCGACGGCCTGGATGGCCTCGTGGAGGTCGCCGGCCCGCTCGGCGTGGGCGGCGGCCCGGCGCAGCGCCGCCTCGCTGTCGGCGACGTGGCAGCGCAGGTAGAGCACCTCGGCGAGCAGGGCCTCGGCGCGGGCCTTGCCCTGGTCGTCGTCGAGCGCGCGGAACACGGCCAGCGCCTCGGTGGCCTCCCGTTCGGCGTCCGCGGCCCAGCCGTCCAGGTCCAGCGACGAGCGCAGCCACAGCTGGCCGAGGCGGACGCGAGCGCGGGCGCCGGCGTCGTCGACCGTGGCGGCGATCCCGGCGGCCCGGTCCATCGCGGCCTGCGCGGACTGCAGGTCGCCGGTCTCGGTCATCGCGGTGCCGAGCGTCAGCAGCAGGTCCGCGCCGCCGGCGTCGTCGGGGGGCTGCAGGGCGATCGAGCGGCGCAGCAGCTTCACGGCGGCGGGCATGTCGCCACGGCCGAACGCGCGCCGGCCCCCGGCCGCCAGGCGCCGGGCGGCGGACTCGGCGAGCCGGCGCTCGCTGTGGCCGTGGACCCCGAGCTCGCCACGCAGCGAGACCGTCTGCTCAAGGTGGTAGGCGATCACCTCGTCGTACTCCAGGTTGCGTGACGGGGTGACGCCCTCCAGCCACCGCGCGAAGCGCTCGTGCAGGTCGGCGCGCACGGTCTTGGGCAGCGCGGCGTAGACGGCGTCACGGACGAGCAGATGGCGAAACGCGAACACCTCGTCCTCGACGGACACGGCCGCGCCCGCCCGCAGCAGCTCCTTGCGGACGAGGGCGAGCAGCCGGGCGGGGACGCCGGCCTGCTCGACCTCGGGCGCGAGCGCGATGACGGCGCCGCGCTCGAACGTCTCGCCGACCACGGCGGCCCGGTCCAGGACCTCGCGCTCCGGCCGGTCGATCCGGTCCAGCCGGGCGGTCAGCAGGGCGGTCACGGTCGGCGGCATGGCGACCGAGTCGAGGTCGGCCGTCGGCGCCCAGCCGCTGCCCGTGCGGCGCAGCAGCCCGTCGTCGACGAGCATCCGCAGCATCTCCTCCAGGAACAGGGGGTTGCCCGCCGTCGCGGCGGTGATGCGCTCGGCCGCGGTGCGGTCCACCGAGGCGCTGCCGAGCAGCCCGCTCAGCAGCGTCTGGCACTCACCGGGGTCGAGCGGCTCGAGGAGCAGCGAGGTGCTGTTGAGCTTGCCGCCGCCCCAGCCGGGTCGCTCGTCGAGCAGCTCCGGCCGGGCGACGGCGAGCAGGAGCAGCGGGGCGTCGCGCGACCAGTCCGCGACGTGCTCGACCAGGTCGAGCAGCGTCGGCTCGGCCCAGTGCAGGTCTTCGAACACCACGACGAGGGGGCGCCGTCGTGCCAGCGCCTCGAGCAGCTTGCGCACCGCCCAGGTGCCGTCGCTGCCCTGGCGTCGACCTCCGAGGCCGAGCAGCGCCGCCACCTCCGTCGCGACGCGCTCGACGGCACCGCCACCGCCGTCGGTGTCTGCGCCGAGCGCCCGCCGGAGCTTGCCCAGCGCCGTCGCGGCGTCGTCGGTCTCCCCGATCCCGCTCGCCTGCCGGACGATCTCGGACACCGGCCAGTAGGTGATGCCCTCCCCGTAGGGCAGGCAGCGGCCGACCAGGACGTCGGCGCGGTCGCGCACGTGGGCGAGGGCCTCGGTGACGAGACGGCTCTTGCCGACTCCGGCGGCACCGAGCAGCGTGACGACGTGGCAGGCCTGCTCGCGCAGCACCCGCTCGAACGCCCAGGCCAGCAGCTCGAGCTCCTGGCGGCGCCCCACGAAGGGGGTGTCGAAGCGACGGGCACGTCCGTGCGCCGCCGCCATGACCGCCTCCAGCCGCCAGGGGGTCACCGGGGACGACTTGCCCTTCAGCGACAGGGCCGCCCCGGGCTCGGCCATCACGGCGTCGCGGACGAGCTCATGGGTCACCGGTCCCAGGTAGATCTCGCCTGATGCGGCGGCCTGCTCGAGGCGTGCCGCGAGGTTGACCGCGTCGCCGCTCACCAGCGTGGGGTCACCGGCCCGCCCCGCGACGACCTCGCCGGTGTTGACGCCCGTGCGGATCTGCAGGTGGACGCCGTAGAGGGCCTCGAGCTCGGTGTTGAGGCGGTCGAGCTCCTCGCGCATCTCCAGCGCGGCCCGCACCGCCCGGAGGGCGTCGTCCTCGTGGACCCGCGGGACGCCGAAGACCGCCATGACGGCGTCGCCGACGAACTTCTCGACCGTGCCGCCGTGGCGGGCGATCACGGACGCCATCGCGTCGAAGTAGCGCAGCATGAGCGTGCGCAGCGCCTCGGGGTCGAGCTGCTCGCCCAGCGCCGTGGATCCCGTCACGTCGGCGAACAGGACCGTGACGGTCTTGCGCACCTCCGCCGTCGGGGTGGCCGCCAGCGGAGCGCCGCAGGCCAGGCAGAAGCGCGCCCGGTCCGGGTTGTCCTCCCCGCACTGCGCGCACACCACCATCGCGAGGCGCAGGCTACGCGTTGGGCGGTTGCCACGGAGCCCCCGCCCTCCTACCGTGCCGGCCCGGGAGCGCACGACAGGAGGCGGCATGGACAGCACCGGCAGCGGCGACCCTGCGCAGCAGCAGGCCGAGGCGGGTGGCACGACCTCCACGAAGGGCGAGTACGTCGACGCCATCGTGACCGTGCCCACCGGCCTCCTGGCGTCGTTCTACGAGGCGGTCGGTACGTGGTGGGCGAGCCAGGCGAGCGAGGACGCCGACTTCGAGCGCGAGGAGCGCCGCTATCGGGGCAAGACACGCCTGTAGGCAGGCCGCGCCGGCCCTGGGACCGCCTCAGCCGCGGTCGGTGAGCGCGTCGATCACCAGCGCCAGGCCGATGCCGAGCAGCCACATGTCCTTGGCGAAGCCGGTCCCCTCCGTGGTCGGCAGGACGCTGCCCTCCTGACGCCAGCCCGGCATGGCGAGGTACATCCGCGTGAGCGCCGCGGCGAAGCCGGTCAGACCGAGCCCGGCCAGGCCTGACGGCACCAGCGGGACAAGCAGCGCGGCACCCAGGGCGATCTCGCAGGATGACAGCAGCTTGGCGAACTGCTCGGGGTCCATCTTCCCCAGCTGCGGGAAGGCGGTGACGGCCATCCCCTGCATGCCCTGTGCGGCCTCGGGCGGGACACCGCGCTTGCTCAAGCCGGAGTTTGCGATGAACACGCCGGTGGCGAGACGCAGCGGCAGGTGCCACGGCTTGTGGGTCATGGCGGTCAGGGGGCTGGCGGTCACGAGGGTCCTCTCCGTAGGTGGACCGCTCCCTGCTACCACGCGACGCGCTGGCTGAATCCGACGTCGGTTCGGAAACGTTGGAATGCGAGGTCGGAATGGTCACACAGGTGACCGTTGCGCAAGGCGTGGGGGCGCTCATCGGGTTGACTCCCCATCCACCGCTCCAGCAGGAGACCAGCCGATGAATGTCCTTGCCCTTTCCCCGCTCCAGCGACTGAGCGCGGCGGCCCCCGTGGTACTGCGACTCGTGCTGGGCGTGATCATGACCGCCCACGGGTGGCAGAAGCTGACGCAGATGGGGCCGGCGAACTTCGGCAACCAGATGCTCGCAGGGCTGGGCATCCCCGCACCGGTGTTCTTCGGCTACGCCCTGACCTTCTTCGAGCTCATCGGCGGGGTCCTGCTCGTCATCGGACTCCTCAGCCGCTTGACCGCCCTCGTGTGGGCACTCGTCCTCGTCGTCGCGACGGTGCTGGTGAAAGTCGACCTCGGCCTGCTCGCCCCCGCCGGGGCGCCTCTGCCCGGTGCCGAGCTCGACCTCGCGCTCATCGCCGGGCTGGTCGGCGTCGTCCTGCTCGGCCCCGGCCGTCCGTCGGTCGACCACGCGCTGGGCCTGGAGTCCACCGTGCCCGTCGCGGCACCCGCGGGACGCGGACAGCAGCGGGGCGGCGCGGGGCGGTCCGAGCGCTCCGGCACCGCCGTCAGCTGAACGCGGGAGGCGGCAGGGTCCTCGGGGGCAGGCTGTCGGTATGGCCGACGCCTCGATGCACCGCCACGCGCTGTGGATCGCGCGCGCCATGGCCCGCACGGGGCTCAGCCCCCTGCACCCCAGCGACGTCTCCCGTCTGGAGGCCATCTGCTCGGTGCGGACCGTGCCGGCGGGAACCCTGCTGTTGCCGGCCGGCAAGGCCGTCGACAGGATCCTCGTCGTTCGTCGCGGCGAGATCTCGTTGGCCACCCGCCGGTCGGTCGGCACGCGTCGCGTCGTCGTCGGGCTGGTACGCCAAGGCGACGTCGTGGGTGACATCCCCATGCTGTGCGAGCGGCCCATGCCGTTCGACGCGCTCGCGCAGGGCGAGTGCGTCGTCATCGAGCTCGACCGCAATGACCTGCTCGAGCTGCTGCGCACGTCGCCCACGTTCGCGCTGCGCTGGACCGTGTCGGTGGCCAAACGCCTGGAGCATTCGCAACGACGGATCCTGTCGCTGCTCACCCACGACCTGACCGAGCAGGTGGCGGCGCTGCTGCTCGACGAGCGTGAACGCGACGCGGGCGGGCAGTGGGTGGTGCGGCTGTCCCACGCCACCTTGGCGCAGCTGCTGGGAGCCCGGCGTCCGTCCGTCTCCCGGGTCCTCAAGGACCTGCGGCGGCGCGGGCTGGTCCGCGGCGGCTACCGGACGCTGGTCCTGCCCGACCCGGCTGGCCTGGCGGCCGTCGCGGGGGAGCCGCTGGAGCCCGACGCCGGGACGCCGCTGCTCGAAGTGCCCTGACGCGGAGTCGCCCGCCCGCCGGCATAAGGGGTGGAAATGTCTGCTCCGAGGGCCGATGCTGCACGGTGCGGGGCTGGCGCGACGGGAGCGGGATGGGAGACGACGTGCAGCCGGGTGACCGGCGATCCGACGCAGGACGCTGGCACGGGCGGGGCCGTGGCGGCCGGAGTGAGCCCGAGCACCGCCATGAGCACGACGACGACACGCGGCCACAGGGGGGCGGCGAGCGCGACGACCGCCGGGAACCGCCGCTGCACGAGTCTCTCGACGAGACCCACGGGCGGCCCGGCGGCGACTACGTCTACGCGCGCGACCGCCTGGTCATCGACGCCGGGGACGTCGACGCGGTCCGCGCCGCCCTGGCCGAGCGGTTCGACAGCAAGGTCGTCGAGACCGAGCCGGTCGACGAGCTCGGGCTGGTCGGCCTCCACCTCGCGCCCGGCGGCCCTGACGTGCCGACGCTGGTCGACGGGGTGAGGGGAGCCGACGGTGCCCTGCGTGCATTTCCCGACCACGTCCTCGCGCGCACCTCGCACCCGCGCTTCATCCCGGCGACGACGCCGCGCCTCGCGCCCGCACGGGCGCGGCCCGGCGGGGACGGTCTGCCAGGGCAGGACGATCTGCCCGGCGACGGGCTGCGGATCGGGGTTCTGGACACGGGCGCGTGGGACCACTCCTGGTTCGACGGCCGCTGCGACCACCGCCCAGGCGATGACGACGACCTCGCCGACGCCGACGGCGACGGGATGCTGGACCACGTGGCCGGTCACGGCACCTTCATCGCCGGCATCCTGCTCCAGCACCTGCCTCGAGCCACGGTCGTCGCCCGCCGGATCGCGCCGAGCCCCCAGGTGCCCGACCAGGGGTACACGACCGACACGGTCCTCGCGCGGACGCTGCTGGCGCACCGGGAGCTGTGGAAGGTCCACGTGCTCAGCCTGTCGGTCGGCGGCTACACGCACGACGGGCTGGGACTGCCGGCGACCGGCCGGGCCCTGCGCCGTTGCCGCGATGTCAATCCCGACCTCGTCGTCGTCGCGGGCGCCGGCAACGACGCCGTCGACACGCCGTTCTTCCCGGCGGCGTTCAAGGACGTCGTCGCGGTGGGAGCGCTCGACACGTCCGGGGACCGTGCCTGCTTCAGCAACTTCGGCTGGTGGGTGGACGCGTGCGCCGCCGGCGTCGACGTCCACAGCACGTTCCTCGAGTGGGACGGGCGTCTCGCGCCCGTCCCCGGCGTCGCCGAGGACTGCGCCGGCCGCCTGCCCGAACCCACGCGGGCCGAGGCGTTCACCGGATGGGCCTGGTGGGACGGCACCTCGTTCGCCGCTCCGCGGGTCGCCGCAGCGATCGCGGCGCGCATCGGTGAGGGTGTCTCCCCAGTCCAGGCCGTCGCCGACGTGGTCCGCGCTCCGGGGCTCCGGCGGGCGGTCGACCTGGGCACCGTCGTCGACCCGCGAGAGTTCTGACAGGCCCGGTGACGGTGATGGCCGCCGGTCGGGGCCCGCGCGGGGACGCCTCGCCTGCAATCGACGGCGAGCCTGCGGGTGCGGCGCCGACGCGGGCCGCTGGCATGGCCCGCAACGCCCTCGCCCTGGCGCACGCCGACCCCGGCAGGGCGCGGCTTGCCGCCGCCGAGGCGCTGGCCCACGCCCGCGGCGAGCACGACCACGCGGCGGCGGCGATGGCCTACCGCGTCCTCGGGCTGGCGGCACGCGAGGACCACCACATCGGCGAGTCGCTGGAGCTCCTGCGCCGCGCGGTGCGCACGGCCCAACGCCACGACCTGCCGAGCCTGGCCGCACAGGCCCGGATGAGCTTGTCGGGCACCCTTGCGATGGCGGGCGACCTCCGGCGCGCGCTGCGCGAGGCCGACCGGGCCGGCGCCGACCTGACCGGGCTGGACAGGGCGCGGCTGGAGATGCAGCGCGCGACCATCCTGATGGTGCAGGGACGCTTGGAGGAGGCGCTGGACGGCTACCGGCACGCCCGGCCGCTGCTGGCCGCGGCTGGGGACCGGCCGAACGAGGCGACCCTGTTGGCCAACCGTGGCCTGGTCCACACCCAGCGCGGGCAGCTCGGCGCCGCCGAGGCGGACCTGCGCGCCGCCGAGCGGCTCTACGACGAGCTCGGCCACGTCCGCGCCGCCGCGGACGTCCGTCAGAACCTCGGGTTCCTCGCCGCCCGGCGCGGCGACCTGCTCGGGGCGCTCGCGGAGTTCGCCCGTGCCGACGAGTACTTCCGCACCCGCGGGGCGGTCGACGCGCTCGGGCTACGGGACCGCTGCGAGGCGCTGCTGCCAGCCCGGCTCATCACCGAGGCCCGCGACGCCGCCGAGCAGGCCGTCACCGCGCTGCAGCGCAGCGGGCTCGGGACCCACCTGCCCGAGGCGCAGCTGATGCTCGCCGAGGCGGCGCTGCTCGACGGCGACCCGGTCACGGCGCGCGAGGAGGCCGGGCAAGCCCGCCGGGCCTTCGCGCGACAGGACCGTGCGCGCTACTGCTCGCTGGCGACCGCCGTGACGGTCCGGGCGGCGGCGGGGACCGGAGAGCGGTCTCCCGCCCTGCTCGCCGCCGCCCGGCGGGCCGCCGACGCCCTGGCCGAGACCGGTTGGACGGCCGCGGCGGTCGACGCGCGGCTGCTTGCGGCGCAGCTCGCCGGCGACCTCGGCCGGCCGCTCGTCGCCCGGCGCCAGCTCGCCGCGGCGGCGGTGGCGCGGGCTCGCGGTCCGGCGTCGGTGCGAGCCCGCGGCTGGTACGCCGAGGCGCAGCTGCGGTTGGGGCGGGGCGACCGCGCCGGAGCCGAGCGGGCGCTGCGGGCGGGGGTGCGGGTGGTCGACCGGTACCGCACGGCGCTGGGCGCGACCGACCTGCGCGCGCGGGCGTCCGCCCACGGCACCGAGCTCGCCGGTCTCGGGCTCCGGATGGCGCTGGAGGCCGGCGACGCCCGGCGCGTGCTGGGATGGGCCGAGCGCTGGCGAGCGGGGGCACTGCAGCCCCGGCCCGCCAGGCCCCCTGTCGACGAACGGCTCGCCGCCGACCTCGCCGCACTGCGGACCGTCGCCGCCGACGTCGAGCGGGCCGCGCTCGACGGCGGTGACGCCGACCGGCTCCTGCGCCGGCAGGCCCGGCTGGAGGAGTCGGTCCGCGACCGGGCCCGTCTCCTCGGGGCTGCGGCGCCGCACGCGGCCGCGACGCCCGACGCTGTGGACGCCGTCCTCGGTGATCGCGTGCTCGTCGAGTTCGTCGAGTCCGACGGTGCGATCGCGGCGGTGACGGTGACCGGTGGCAGGGTCGACCTGCACCGCCTCGCGCCGCTGACCGGCGTGTCGCGCGAGCTGGACGGCCTGCGCTTCGCCCTGCGCCGGCTCGGCTCGGGCGGCGGCCGTCCCGCCTCGCTCGCGGCGGCGTCGCGCGCGGCGCGGCACGCCGCCGCGCGGCTGGACGAGCTGCTCGTGGGACCCGTCCGCGACCGGGTCGCCGACCGGCCGGTCGTGATCGTGCCGACCGGCGCGCTCCACGCGGTGCCGTGGTCCGCGCTGCCCGCCCTGCGCGGCCGCCCGGTGAGCGTCGCCCCGTCGGCGGCGCTGTTCGCTCGCGCCGCCTCGGCCGTTCCGGCTGCCCAGCCGCACGCGGCCGCCGACATCCGCCCGCATGATGCGCTGGTGCTCGTCGCGGGGCCGACACTTCCCGCCGCGGCGGCCGAGGTCGCCGAGCTCGGCCGGCGCTACCCCCGGGCCCGTGTGCTCTCGGGCGCCGCCGCCACGGCGGCGGCGGCGTGCGGGCTCGTGGACGGCGCCGCCCTCGCCCACCTCGCGGCGCACGGCCGGTTCCGGCGCGACAACCCGCTGTTCTCGTCGCTGCAGCTCGCCGACGGGCCGCTGACCGTGTACGACCTCGAGGGCCTGCGCATCCCGCCGTCCACGCTGGTCCTGTCGGCGTGCGACTCGGGCGTGTCGGAGGTCGGCGCGGGTGACGAGCTGCTCGGGCTGACCGCCGCGCTGCTCGGGATGGGGACCCGGGCCGTCGTCGCCTCGGTCCTGCCCGTGCCCGACGCCGAGACGCTGCCGCTCATGCTGGACCTGCACGCCGGGCTGGCGGCCGGGCTGTCGCCGGCCGAGGCGCTCGCGGCCGCGCAGGTCAGAGCCGCCGACCACGGGGTCGCGGCGGCCGCCGGCGCCGCCGCGTTCGTCTGCTTCGGCGCCGGCTGACCCGCCCCTACGCCCCGTTTGTTCTGATCCCCTTGGCATACCGGGGCGATCAGAACAAACGCCGGAGGGGGTTGCCTACAGGACCGTCCAGTCGGTGTCGACCCGGCGCGGTCCGTCAGCCAGGTCCAGCGAGATCCGCAGGCTGGTCGGGCCCGGCGCGACCTCCTCGACGAGGAAGCGTCCCAGCTCGTCGACCGTGGCCCCCCGTGAGCCCACCGCCTGGCGCACCTCGACGTCACCCGCGGTGGGAGGCACGATCTGCCCCACGAGACGCCGCCGGCGGCCCACCTCGATCACCTCGAGCTCGACGGTCACCGGGCCGGCCTGGAAGGTCAGCTCGCGGACGTCACCCAGGCCGCGCACACCCACCAGGGCGCGAGCGTCCTCGGTCGAGTCGTAGACGAGGGCGGCGAGCTCGGCGTCGATGGTCCGCCACCCGAACGCGGCGCGGGCGGCGTCCAGCAGCGACGCCGGCAGCGGGTCGTGGGGGGGGGGCGCGGCCCGCAGCTCGGCGAGCAGGGCGGTGTCCTCGGCAGGGGCGTTGTGGTCGCTCATCGCTGCCTCCCCAGTCACGAGCCGGCCGTCACGCCGGTGTCGCCCACGAACGCCCGCAGGCGCTGAAGGCAGCGCCCGCGCGTGGGACCGATGCTGCCGACCGGCATCGCCAGCGCGGCGCCGACCTCCTCGTAGCTGGGCGGCGGGTCCGCCGCCAGCACCCGCAGCAGCTGCCGGCAGCGGTCCGGCAGCCCGTCGACCGCCGCCCACAGCAGCTCGTCGCGCTCGCCGACCACGACCTGCTCCTCGGGGTGAGCACCGTGGGGTCCGGCGCGTCCAGTGTCGCCTCCACGTCGGTCGGGACTTGCCGCCCGTCGCGGCGCAGCATCCGCAGGCACTCCCGGCGGCACGTCGTGGCCAGCCAGGCGCCCGCCCGCTCGGGTTCCCGGATGTGGTCGAGGTGCTCGACGAAGCGCAGCCAGGAGGTCTGGACGGCATCCCCGGCGTCGGCGCTGCTCAGCCGGTGGCTGCGGGCGACCGCCCACAGCAGCCCGGTGAAGCGCTCGACCAGGGCGTCCCAGGCTCGCTGGTCGCCCGCCGCCGCGGCGGCGACGAGGTCGGCGGTGGCGACGTCCATCGTGCGGGTCTGCCTCACGGGCGGGGCCGCGATCGTAGCCCAGCGCCGTCGCGCAGCCTCGCCACGCGCCGGAGGGGTCACCGCGCACCCGAACCACCCGCGCGGGGGCGTGCGTGCGCTCGAGCACCCGCCGCCTGGGCGACGGGCGTCGCCGCCCCTCGCGCGCCACCGGCTCGCTGTCGCGCAGGCCGCGGCGCCACTGCTGGGTCCAAGACTCGTACAGCGGCTCGCTCAGGCGGGACATCGTCGCCTCCTCGTGCGTTGCGGCGCTCGGGCCGGTCGCCTGCGCACAAGACCAGAGCCGCGGCGCGACGCGCTGATACGTCGGTGGAAAGACGCGGGCCTGCGCCTGCCGGTTGCGAGGCGGACGTGTTCGGACGGCCGAGCGCCTCCCGGTCGCACGGGGCGACCAGGAGGCGCGCGGCCCCCAGCGGTGGCTAGGGCCTGTCTCCCGAAGGGAGTCGTTGCACATGAGCCGCCCGGCGTTTGAGGTGCGTCTAGCGGCGCGGCCGGTACACGATCGTGTCGACCTGCCCGAAACCGGCGGACCCGACGTTGCCGGCGGCGTCCGCGAACTGGACGTACACCGCCGCCGTTGCGCCGCGTGGCACCTTGGCGAGCTTCCACCGCCGCACCGTCGGACGGAACGGCCGGAACTCGCCGCGGAACCTCGGGGTGTTCGAGATCCGCATGCGCAGCTGGGTCGCCGGCGTGCCCGGTCGCAGCTCGCCCGGGTCGCCGTCCTCCGCGGGCGACACGTCGTCCGCGGCGATCGACAGCGTCACCAGCCGGCGCCGGGTCGCCTTCGCCCCACCGTTGACGAGCACGCTGCCCGACGGCGCGTAGGGGTCCGACGCGGCGGTGATGCGGTTGCTGCGCAGCACCCGACCGGTCCGGGCCCGGCCGTCGGCGTCCACGACGGTGGGCGTGACCTCGTAGGCGTAGGTCAGCCCGTCGCTGACGTCGCGGTCGACGTACTCGCGTCCGTCGACGCCTTCGGCCACCAGTCGCCAGTCGGAGACCACCTCGCGGCCCTTGACGACCCGCCGGCGGATGTCGACCGAGCGCAGCCTGCCGTCCGTGGGGTTGCCCAGGACGAGGCTGACGAACGGGCGGCCCTGTGGCGTCGCCTCGGCCGAGCCGACGGCGGCCACCAGCGGTCCGACGCGGTCGTCGCGCCGGTCCAGCGGGTCGTTGCCGACGACGACGCAGCCGTCGACGCCCCGGCCCAGCTCGCTGCCGTCGGCCTCGCCGCCGGCGTCGGTGTCGCTGTTGTCCGGCCGGGTCCCCAGCCGCAGCTCGCAGCGGTTGCTCAGCCCGTCACGGTCGCTGTCGCCGCGGCCGTCGCCCTTGTCGCGCGGGTCCAGCCCGTGCGTGCGCTCCCAGCCGTCGGGCAGCCCGTCGCCGTCACGGTCGGGTGCGGCGTCGACGACGAAGCTCGCCTGCGCCTCGCGGCGGATCCTGCCCCGGACGGCGGTCGCATCGACGAGGTAGGAGCCGACCACGGCCGGTTCCTGACCGTCGACGACGTCGGTCCCGTCGGCGACGAGCTCGGCCGAGTTCGTCGACGTGTAGGTGCCGGCGTACACCCCGTCGCGGGCGGCCCCGTCGTCGGAATTGCCGTCGTCGGACAGCCGCACGTTGCGCCGCCCGCCCTGGGGGTCGGTGACGACCGCGGTGACCCGCGCGCCGGGCAGGGGCACACCCTTGCCGGCGAGCATCGCCACGATCGGCACGGCGACGCCCTGCCGCAGCGAGCGCACCGGGGTGCCGGTGAACAGCTGCAGCTCGTAGTGGGTTCGGGTGCTGGCGGCCGCGTAGTACTGCTGGTCGAGGCCGTCGACCTGCAGGCGGTAGCGCCCGGGCTGGGGCCGGGGCACCTCCCACACCTCGTTGGTGCCGTCGGGCCCCGGCCGGCGCAGGCTCGTCGGCAGCGGGTTGCCGTCGGGGTCGATCAGCCGGACCTGCTGGCCGCCGGACGGCCGCTGCCACGACACCGACACCACGAGCATGTCGGCGGTCCGGTCGACGGTGAACGTGTGCGGCGCGGTCTTGCCGCGGTCGCCCTGCACGTCGTCGACCCACAGCTCCTGGCCACCGACCGCGAGACGGTCGACGCGGCCGGACAGGCGCACGACCCCACGGCCGTCGCCGAGGTCGGTCACCGACACCTTCGCGCCGCCGACGGCGCTTCCGTCGAGCTCGGCGAAGTCCTCGACGGCGCGCAGGTCGCCGTCGACCTCCAGGTTGACGCTGCCGCCGAGGTCGGCGAACTTCAACGACGCGCCGCGGTCGGCCTCCAGGCCGAACTCGACGGTGAGGTTGTTCACCGCCAGGTCCTGGCCGCTGCCGCCGGCCAGGCCGGCGTCGTCGACTCGCGCCGAGCCGTCGACCAGCTGCCCGTCGGGCGTGGAGAACAGCCGTCCGGTCAGCGGCACGTCGCCGCTGCGCAGCTCGCCGCCCACCCCGAGACGGGTGTGCAGCCGCAGGTCGTCGAAGGTCGCGGTGCCGTCACCTGCCGAGCCGTCGGTCGGCCCGCTCGCCGAGAAGATCCGCTGACGCCCGGCGGCCTGGGTCGCCTTGTAGTCGTAGATCCGCCCGAGGTTGTTCTGCCAGCTCAGCGCGCCGGCGGCCGTGGCACCGGGGCCGGTCGCGGCGCCCGTGCCGGCGGGGACGCCGGTGGTGACGTCGGCGTAGTCGTAGGAGCCGCCGACGCCGGGCACCGACGCGGCGATCTGCTGGAGCAGCGACTCGTTCGCGCCCGAGCCCAGGCCGATGACGTGCATCGCGCATTGGTTGTCCACGACGCCGGGCCGCACGGTGCTCCACAGGTCGGCGGCGTTCTCGTGGCCGTCGGACAGCAGCACGAAGCTGCACGGCTTGCCGGCCCGCCCGCGGGTGTCCTCCTCGGCGGCGGCGACGCGCATCCCGTCACCGATCGAGGTGGCCCCGCCAGGGGTCTCCGCGGCGATGGCGGCCTGCAGGGCGGCGCGGTTGGCGGCGGTCATCGACGCCAGCTGGCGCCGCAGGGACGCGTCGTGGTCGAACGCCACGAACCCGCCCTGATCGCCGCCGGCGAGCTCGTTGGCGAACAGCGACGCCGCGTTGCGGGCCGCGGTGATCTTGTCGTCGGCGGCCATGCTGCCCGAGCGGTCCAGCACGATGACGCTGTCGGACTGCCGCTCGACGTACAGCAGCGAGCCGGGCTCGGTGTCCGTCGCGGTCCCCAGGCGCACCCGCAGGTCGTGGAAGTCGCCGGTGGACGCACCCGCGGCGCCGTTGGGGGCCTGCACGAGCAGCCAGTAGTCGTCCTGCACGTAGGCGGCGCTCACGACGGTGGCGTCAAAGAAGCCACCACCGCTCGAGCGGCGCACGCGCACGGTGAAGTCGCCGGCGGTCAGCCCGGAGACGGGGCTGCCGTCCCGCCCGTCGACGTCGAGGCGCACCAGGAACTTGCGCGGGTTGTTGGCCCGGCCGACGGTCGCGTAGGCCGCCGTCGTCGGCCGCTTGATGTTGATCGTCGGGGTGACGCAGCCGCGCCCGACGTCGACCGGTCCGGAGGAGTCGACCGACGTGACCACGCCGACGGCGCGGTCCAGGCCGGCGGTGCGGACGGTGCGCGCCCACGTGGTGCTGCGGCTCGTCGCCCGGCTGGCGAGGTTGCCGCCGTCGACGGTCATGACCGAGAAGCCGTACTCGCTGCCGTTGCCGTCGAAGGTGAAGGCGGTGTAGTCGCACTGGCTGGCGGGGTTGAACTCGAAGTAGCGGCTCGACCGCGGGCTCATCGTCGGGGTGACCGTCGCGAACGCTGGCCCACCGGTCAGCACGGTGTGCCCGGACAGGCCGGTCGTGGCCGGACCGGAGATCTCGGCGTCGCGGAACCGCAGCCGGGCGTCGGACGGGTTGTACTTGTAGGCGTACAGCGCCAGCGCGTAGTCGATCCAGTCCCTGGCGAACGAGCCGCCGCGGCCGGCGATGAAGTCGCGGGTGGCGTTGAGCTGGTCGTTGTCGGCGTTGAGCTCGTCGTAGAACGCGCGCAGCGCGGCCCAGCCGTGCGCCGGCTCGGTGTCGCCGCCGGCGCGGTAGGTGTCCAGCAGCCACGTCCACCACAGCACCGTGCGGTAGCTCTGGGTCAGAAAGTCCCCGGTCCGCTCGGCGTCGGAGCCGAGGTGCCCGTTGGCCTCCGGGACGAACAGGTGACCGGTGTCGGCGTCCAGGGCGTTGTCGACGCGGTCCTCGATGGCGCGGGCGATGCCCTCGCCGTACCACGCCTGCCAGCCGACCCCGCCGTTGTCGAACTTGTCCTGGACCAGGTGCATCTGTTCGTGGAAGGCGAGCAGGCGCTTCCACAGCTGGTCGTTGTTGTCGATCGTGTCGTCGTCGATGTAGATGCTGTCGGGGTAGATCACCCCGCCGGTGCGCGGGTCCTCGGCGACGTAGACGTTGAGCTCCGTCCCGGTCCCCAGCGGGTTGAGGTTGCGGTCGATGTAGAAGCGCAAGGCCGCCTCGGCCTCCGTGGCCATCGCCACGACGCGGGTGTTGTCCCCGTTCGCGTCGTCGGTGTCCGACAGCGCGTGCTCGCAACGCGCCGTGCCCTCCGCGCTGGTGCAGCGGTTGGTGTTGGCCGTCGTGTTCTGCTCGGTGTAGTAGGCGTGGATGCGGTAGCTCGTGCCGTTGTGGGTGAACGGCCGGTCATAGCACTGGTCGAGGTCGGCGAGCTTGCCGCGGATGGTGACGCTGATTGGGACGGTGCAGCCGGCGTGCGCCTGCGCCGTAGGCAGCACGCCGGACGTCGACAGCGTCGCCGTCAGCAGCGCCAGCACGAGCAGGCGCACGAGCAGGGCCCGGCCCCCGCTCGGCGCGGTGGTGGAGGGCGGGACCGTGTCCCGCCGCGCGTATCGGATCATCTCGCCACTCCCGGAGGTCGACGGGGCGGCGCGCACGACACGACCGCTCCCACCGCTGTCGAGCCTCAGGGGGCGCCCGCTGATACACGTCGCCCGTAGGCGTCCTCCGCCACACACGCCGGTCGGGCGTGACGGGCCGGACCAGGCCGGGCCCCGGCGGCGTTGTTCCTCGACCCGTAAGAGCGGCCCAGGCAGGCGGGGATAGGGTCGGCCGACCACCCCTCCTGCGAAAGCCCGTCCCTTGCCTCGTGCAGACCTCGCGCCCGGTGCGACGTTTCCCGACCTCGTGCTGGCCGACCACGCCGGCAACGAGCGCGCCCTGTCGGACCTGGCGGCCGCGGACCCGCTGCTGCTGCAGTTCTACCGGGGCTGGTGGTGCCCCAAGGAGCAGGCGTTCTTCCGCAAGCTGGTCCGCCTGCAGGACGAGGCCGAGGTCGCCTACACCCGGTTCGTGTCGGTCAGCGTGGACTCCCCCGCCGAGGCGTCCGCCTTCCGCGCCGGGCTCGGGGCACGCTGGACGTTCCTGTCCGACGGCGGGCGCCGGTGGCTTGAGGAGCTGGGCCTGCGCGAGAGCACCGACACCACGCACGCGCCGTACCTGCCGGCCGTGTTCACCTTGCGGCCCGACCTACAGATCCACCAGGCCTACGACGGCTACTGGTTCTGGGGCCGGCCGACGAACGAGGAGCTGCGGCGCGACTTCCGCGAAATCTCGGGTCTGATCCGCCCCGACTGGGAGGCTCCGGCATGAGCTGGTGCTGGCTCGCCCGCTGCGGCGAGCCGGGCACCGGGGCGGTGGCGTCGGCGACGCTGTCGCAGCTGGACGGCCGCTCGGCCGGGCTCCTCGCCGCCTGGGAGCACGACGGCGACCCGCCTGCGGGATCAGCCAAGGTCGACCCGCGCGCGATCGACCCCGACGGCGACGAGGCGGTCGTCTCGCTCGTGCTCGCTCCCGACCGGGTCTGGCTGCCGTTCGACGACCCGGCGGTGTCGGGCGCCATCCGCGCTGTCCTGGCCCTGCCGGCTGCCGAGGTGCTGTCCACGCTCCTGCTGCGAGACGACCGCTTCGTGGGGGCGCTGACGGCCGTGCGCGGAGCCGCGACGCAGCGGCTGGACGACGACCCGTTCGGGGTGATCTTCCCGGCGCTGCGCCTGCGCGTCGGCCCGGGGCTGCTCGGCCGCATGCCGCCCCCCGTCGGCCCGTCGATGCAGCGGTACGGGTCGGGCAGCCCGTGGCCGTGGGAGCGGTTCGGCGTGTAGTGCTCGCCCGCTGACCCGATGGGCCGGAAGGCAGGCTTGGTCACACCAGCGTGACCGACCCTGCTCGGCGGGGCCCAGCGAAGACCCCCGCCGGGGTTCAGGGGCTGGCCGGCTGGAAGCGGTAGCCGACGCCCCACACGGTCTGGATGAGCGTCGGCTGGGAGGGGTCGAGCTCGATCTTCTCGCGCAGCCGCCGCACGTGGACGGTCACGGTGGCCGTCGCGCCCACCGAGAAGCCCCACACGTCGCGCAGCAGCGTCTCCCGGGTGCACACCCGTCCGGGGTGTCGCAGGAAGTGCAGCAGGAGCTTGAACTCCAGCGCGGTGAGGGTGACCGGGCGCCCGAAGGCAAGGCAGCGATGCGTCTCCTCGTCGACGACGACCGGGCCGACCTGGACCCTGCCCCCGCCTGTCGCGGCGGCCGACCCGGTGCGACGCAGGACCGAGCGGACGCGCGCCACGACCTCGGCGGGTGAGACGGGTCCTGGCACGAAGTCGTCAGCGCCGAGATTCAGCCAGTGGACGCGCTCGGCCTCGTCGCCGTAGCAGCTCAGCAAGACGACCGGCACGCGCCCGTCCCGGCGCAGGTGGACGAACAGGCCCATGCCCTCGGGACCCGGCGGCAGGTCCAGGACGACGAGATCAGCCCAGCCCCGCTCGACGGCCTCTGCCGCCTCGGCGGTGTTCGTCGCGACGCCGACGCACAGGCCGCCGCCCTGCAGGTATCTCGTCAGGGTCTGCGCCATGCTGGGGTCCGCGTCGACGACGAGCACCCTGGCCGTGGGGTGGGCAGGGACGGCTGCGGGCCTCGTGCGGCGCCGCTCGCCTGCCTGATGTCGGCGGAACGGCCGCTCTGGCGCGGCGGCGGTCCCGTTCGCGCGAGGCGGCGAACCGGAAGCCGGGCTCCCGTGCGCAGGGAGGCCGGCGGGCGGGGCGAGCAGCCGCGCCCTGGACGGGCCCACCGGCTGCGGCATGCGTCTGGCCATGTCGCTCCTGGTCTGCCGCGCGCACAGCGTCAGGTGCGCGAGCTGCTGGGGCGCGGCCCGATGGTGCGTCCGAAGGATGCGCGATCCGCGGCGCGAACGCGAGGCCATTCATCGCCGCGTAAGAATCGATTCGCGAGCCGCGACAGGCTGCGGGGCAGGAGCTCGGTCCTGCGGCCCGCGCCCCGACCCCGCCTGCGCGTCGGCAGCCGGCTCGAACAAGACGCGAACATCGGGGCTGCGCCCGTGATCGGTCCCACGTCGGGGTACACGTGGGGTGCGCGCCGCCGTGGCGCCGGGAAAGGGGCCACCGTGGGTGCGGGTGACGTGGCGGCAGCGGTCGGCAAAGGACTGTTCGCCGGCCTGGCCGGGACCGCGGCGATGACGCTGTCGAGCACGGTGGAGATGAAGCTGCGCGGGCGGGAGAGCAGCTCCGCGCCGGCCGACGCCGCCGCCAAGGTGCTGGGAGTCCAACCCGAGGGGGAGGCGGCGCAGCAGCGGTTCTCCACGCTCGTGCACTGGGGGTACGGCACGGGGTGGGGGGCGGCCCGCGGCGTCATCGCAGCGAGCGGCGTGCGGGGGCCGGCGGCGACCGGTGCGCACCTCGCCGCCGTCTGGGGCAGCGAGCTCGTCATGCTGCCGCGCCTGGAGGTTGCGCCCCCCGTGCGGGAATGGGGCGCGAAGGAGCTCGCCATCGACGCGTTCCACCACACCGTCTACGCGCTCGCGACGGGGCTGGCCTACGAGCTGTTGGACCGGCGCTCGGCGTCGGGGAGGACATGACCGCGATGGGCCGACGGCTGCGGCGGTACAACTGCCGGCACTTCTGGCTGCGGCACATGCTCGCCGACCTCGCGCGCACCGCCCGCGGCGCCGGGCCGCGGGCGGGCGAACCGATCCCGGTGGAGCCGTAGGGCCGTCCGCCGGGTGGCCTGGTCGATGCGGTGAGGCAGACTCCGAGCGTGCCCGAGCCCGCTGCCCGCCTTCGGCGTCAGCCGGCCATCGCCGACTACGCGTTCCTGTCGGACTGCCACTCGGCCGCGCTCGTCGACCGGCACGGCTCGGTCGACTGGTGGTGCGTGCCCCGGTTCGACTCGCCGTCGGTGCTGGGCCGCCTGCTCGACCCGACCGCGGGTCACTGGGCGTTGCATCCGGCCGGGGACTTCGAGGCCGAACGCCACTACGTGGGCGACAGCCTCGTCCTGCGCACGGTGTTCAAGACCCGCGACGGTGAGGTCACGGTCACCGACGCCCTCGCGCTGCAACGCGGCGCGAGGGGTCACGACATCGGCCTGAGCTCCCCGCACGTGCTGATCCGGCGGGTCGAGGGCCGGTCCGGCGTCGTGGAGATGCGCAGCGACCTCGCTCCTCGCATGGAGTACGGACGCACCGAGCCGCACCTGCGGCCCGTGTCCGGCGGGGTCGAGGCTTGCGGGGGACCCGTCCGGCTCTCGGCGACCGGCCCGGTCCCCTTCGCGTGCGAGGACGGCGCGATACGGGCCCGGTTCGCGGTGGCGGCCGGTGAGACCGTCGAACTCCGCTTGGTCTACGCCCCCGCGTTCCCGTCAGCGCGCCCGGGGCCGGCGCACGAGCGACCGACCCTCGACGACACCGTCGAGGGCTGGGAGTCGTGGTCCGGCCTGCACCACGGCTACGACGGACGCTTCGGCGAGCAGGTACGGCGCAGCTCGCTCGTGCTCCAGGGGCTCACCTACCAGCCGTCGGGCGCGGTGGTCGCCGCCGCGACGACCTCGTTGCCCGAGCGGCTGGGCGGGGATCTCAACTTCGACTACCGTT
>JAUJMQ010000061.1 GCA_030446775.1 Egibacteraceae bacterium | reverse complement strand
AGAGCGTGTTCTTCTCCGACCGGCTTCGAGCGACGTGCAACCCCGTACACCTCATTGTGATGTCAACAGCGGAGGCTGACGAGGCCACCGTCGACGACGAGTTCCTGGCCGGTGATGTAGGAGGCGTCGGGTGAGAGCAGGAACGCCGCAGCAGCGGCGATCTCGCTGCTGCGGGCGTGCCTCCGCAGCGGTACAGGGATCTCTGCTCGACCGGGGTCGTACTGACTGGCGAGTCGGCCGAGCGGGGTGTCGACCAGTCCCGGGACGAGGAGGTTGACACGCAGCCGGGGCGCCGCTTCGTGCGCGGCGGTGAGGACGAGGTTGCGCAGCCCTGCCTTCGATGCCCCGTACGCGGGGTGCTGGGAGGGAGCGAGGGCGGCGGCGCTGCCGACGAGCACAAGCGAGCCGCCGTCGTCCAGGACGGGGAGGGCGTGCTTGCACGCGTGGAAGTGCCCGCGCAGGTTGATCGCCAGGACGCGGTCCCATTCGGAGCTGCTCGTCCCGGCCAGCCCCGTTCCGGAGGCGATGCCGACGTTGGCGACGGCGCCGTCGAGCCCGCCGAGCAGGGCCGTGGCCGTCGCGGTCATGTCTTGCGCGCCGACTTCGTCGGCGAGGTCGCCAACCACGGGAACGGCATGTCCGCCGTCCTGCGCCACGAGGTCGCAGGTGGCCTGGGCGGCGGCAGGGTCTATGTCGGCGACGGCAACGTGTGCGCCTTTGGCGGCCAGGCGCCGGGCGATGGCGCGCCCGATCCCGTCGGGCGGGTCGGGCATGCCGTGGTTCTGCTGGCCGCCGCCGAAGACGACGATGCGCCGTCCGGTGAAGCAGTTCGTGGCGAGGTGCGGTGTCATCGGGTCTCCTGGCGTGTGCGGCTGCCGTCGGCCGCGGCGGATGTGGTGGCTGCTTCGAGCGCGGCGGCGAGCGCGAGCAGCGTCGGTTCGGCCCAGGGCCGCCCAACGAGCTGGATCGCGGGCGGCGGAAGGTCGCGTCGGGCGGGTGCTGCGGAGCGGATCGGCATCACGAGGGCCGGGTGGCCGGTGACGTTCCAGATCGCGGTGTGCTCGGCGAGCTGCCGTTGCCCGAGCCCGGCGCTGGCCGCGCTGGAGGACGACCACTGTCCAACGGCCGGCACCGCCGATCCAAGTGCGGGGCTGAGGAGCACGTCGACGTGGTCGAAAAGCCGGCGGACGCGGCGTTCGAACAGCCCCGACGCGCGGGCGGACGCGCTGGCGGCCACGCGCGGCACAAGACGTCCCGCCCGGGCTGCTTGCACGGTCCGGCGTTCGAGGACGGCGTCGGGGCTAAGGGCGGCGACTTCGTCCGCGGCGGCGCGCAGGTAGCGAGGGACTGCGGCGAGCACCGCAGCGCGCCCTAAAGGCGCGGTAGCGCCGGGCTCCTGATCGACGTCGTGGCCGAGGGCAGCCAGGGCGGACGCGGCGTCCCGGACGGCCCCGGCCGGGTCGCCGGGGCCGAGCACAACTCCGATCCGCAGCGGCCCCGGCTGTGCTGGCTGCGTCAGGGCGGGCAACGGCCCGCCGAGGACCCAGTGCAGCAGCGCGCAGTCGCGCGCGCTGCGGGCGATCGGACCCGGCTCGCGCAGGCCGTGCCAGCGCCGGTCGGCCGAATAGATCGGCCGGCGTCCGCGCTGGGGCTTGAGTCCGACCAGGCCGCAGCACGCGGCAGGGATCCGGACTGAGCCGCCCATGTCGGTGCCGACGGCGGCGGCGACCCACCCGGCGGCGACCGCAGCGGCGGACCCGCCGCTCGACCCGCCAGGCGACAGGGCCGGATGGTGCGGATTGCCCGTCACGCCGTGCAGGCGGGAGGTAGTGGTCGCCCACAGCGCGGCCTCGGACATGGCGGTGTGACCGACGACGACGGCCCCTGCTGCGCGCAGCGCCGCGACCTCCGGGCAGTCGCCCCGGGCCGGCAGGCTGGACGGGCTGAGGTAGTGGCGGACGCCAGCAATGGCGAGATCGGCCTTCACCGCGACGGGGAGCCCGAGCAGAGGCAGGTCCCGACCGTCAGCACGGGCGGCGTCCGACGCCGCAGCGGCCTGCCGCGCAGAGTCGGCCAGGACAACCGCGAAGGCCCTGAGCGCGCCGTCCTGCTCGGCGATTGCGCGCAACGCCTCGTCGACCAGCCGCGCGGACGTCGTCGTTCCCGCCCGCAGCGCGGCGAGCACGTCATGGGCGTCCCACGGCCCCCGTTCATGAACGACCATGTTTGCGACGGTACCCTGCGAACATGAATGTTCGCAAACCTCCGTCCGTCGCCGCCCCGGGCGCGCCGGGCAGGCTCCGTCCGGGACGGCACGGCCTGGACCGCGCGGACGTCCTGGCCAACCAGCGCGGCAGGATGCTCCTGGCCGTCGCCAGGGCCGTCGCGGCCAAGGGATATGCGCAGACGACGGTCGCGGACGTCCTCGCCGGAGCAGGCGTGTCCCGGGCGACGTTCTACGAGCACTTCCAGGGCAAGGAGCAGTGCTACGCCCAGGCCTACCAAGCCGCCGCCGAGCTCGTCCGCGACGCCCTGCTCAACCACGCCGACGACAGGCCGCCCGCCGCACGGCTGCGCGCCGCGCTGCGGGGCTACCTCGAACTGCTCGACGAGGACCCCGACGTCGCCGACGCCTTCCTGCTGCAAAGCGCGGCCGCCGGGCCGCAGGTACGCGCCCAGCGCGCTCAAGCCCACGCCGACTGGGCCGACGCCCTCCAGTCCCTCGCCGAAGCCGCCGCGGAGCAAGCCGGCGCCCCGGCCCCGCCGCGGCTCGCCGGTGCCTGCGCCGTCGGGGCGCTCGTCCACGCCGTCGAGCAGCATCTGCGGACACCCGCGACCCGAACCCGCCGGCAGTCCTTCGGCTCGGTCGCGGACCAGCTCGACGAAGCGCTGTCCCGGCTTCTCCTGCCGTGCGCTCCATGAGCACCTGGCAGCCGGCACGGCCTCGGGGATCAGCGCGGCTGGCGCTGCGAATCCTGCCTCCCTTGGCGCTGTTCCGCGCTGTCGCCGGCGCCGACGCCCTGCTCTGGCCGTTCCTCCGCTACAGCGCGGCGCTGTGGACCTGCACTGGCCTCGACCCGCGCACACGCGAACTCGTCATCCTGCGCGTCGCGGCCACCGAGGCCTGCGACTACCAACTCGCACAGCATGTTCCTCTGGCACGGCGCGCCGGGCTGTCGGAGAACGCAATCGCGACCGCGATCCGTCGCCCCCTGCCCGACCCCGCCAATCCCGCCGACACACTCGACCAAAGGCAACACGCAGCGCTCGCCACCGCCGACGCGATCCTTCAAGCCACCTCAGAGGCACCCCGAGCGAACCGTGCCGAGCCGGCCGACATCGCTGTCGCCCTGCTGGCCGGCCACTACATGGCCGTCGCCCGGCTCTGCCGCCTCCTGGACCTGCCCGTCGATCCGCCCGCCGCAACCCTTCGTCGGCGCCGAACCCCGGCTCGGCGTAGCCGCAACGCGAGCGAAGCAGGGACGACAACGCCACAACGCGGACCCTCGTAGGTTGCCAAGTCACCTGCGCGCATGACGCCACTGCCGACACAAGCCACTGATGCCGTGCCGCTCGGCAGCGGATCGCGCCAGCGCACCGGCTTGTGACACCACCTCGCTATCTCGTTCGTCGAACG
>JAUJMQ010000060.1 GCA_030446775.1 Egibacteraceae bacterium | reverse complement strand
GGCCTCCTGCCCCGCACCGGTCTGCAGCCAGCGCCAGGCGATGTCGCCGAGGCTGCCCAGCGAGGGTCCGACGGCGACGATCCTGGCAGACTTGCGGCGCCACGCCTTGCGCAGCCGCAGGTACAGGATCGGCACCTCCTCCTCGGGGTCCAGGCCGGCGACGATGACGACGTCGGCGCGCTCGACGTCGTCATAGGTCGGGCCCACGGTGCCCGCGACGGCCGCGAGGACCGCGCGCTCGTCGGCGGCTCGGGGACGCAGCCGGAAGTCGACGTTGTCGGTCCCGAGGACGTCGCGGGCGAAACGCGACAGCGCGTAGGAGTCCTCGTCGGTCAGGCGCCCGCCGGTCAGCACCCCTACCGATTCGGGGCCGCCGGCGTCCAGCGCCGACCGCAGGCCGTCAGCGGCGCTCCGCAGCGCCACGAGCCACGAGGCGGGCGCCACGCCGCCCAGCCCGGTGCGCGCGTGCGGTGCCCGCAGGCGCTCTGCGGCTGCGACGTACTCGTAGCCGAAGCGGCCCTTGTCGCAGTTCCACATCTCGTTGACGGCCATGTTCTCGCGGGCCAGCTGGCGGGTGACCTCCCCGCGGCGCACGTCGGCGCGCAGGTTGCAACCGGCCGAGCACTGGTTGCAGACCGTCGAGTGGCTGGTCAGGTCGAACGGGCGTGCCTTGAACCGGTAGCTGGCCGCCGTCAGTGCGCCCACCGGGCAGATCTGCACGACGTTGCCCGAGAAGTAGCTGGCGTACGGCTCGTCGGCGTAGATCGCGACCTGCTGCAGGGCGCCCCGCTCGAACAGCTCGATGAACGGGTCACCGGAGATCTCCGAGGAGAAGCGGGTGCAGCGGGCGCACAGCACGCAGCGCTCCCGGTCCAGCGCCACCTGCGCGGAGATCGGGATCGGCTTGACGTAGCGGCGCTTGTCGTCGACGAAGCGGCTCGAGCCCGGGCCGTGGGCCAGGGCCTGGTCCTGCAGGGGGCACTCGCCGCCCTTGTCGCACTGCGGGCAGTCCAGCGGGTGGTTGACGAGCAGCAGCTCGAGCTGGCCCTTCTGACCGTCGCGCGCGACGTCGGACGTGAGGTGGGTCTTGACGACCATGTCCGGCGTGCACGTCGTCGAGCAGGCCGTCATCGGCTTGCGCTGGCCCTCGACCTCGACGAGGCACTGGCGGCACGCGGCGACCGGGTCGAGCAGTGGGTGGTCGCAGAAGCGCGGGATCGTGATCCCGAGCTTCTCGGCCGCGCGGATCACCAACGTCCCCTTGGGGACGTCCAACGGCCGGCCGTCGATCGTGACGCTGACCATGTCGGTGGTGGAGACGTCGGTCATCAGCTGCGTCCTACCACTGCCAGGCTGGGCGGCCGGTGATGCCCGGAGTTCTGCGTCACGACGCCGGCGTGCGGCTCGAACCCGTCGGGCACCCGGCCGTGCTCGATGAGGTGGACGTACTCGTCGCGGAAGTACTGCAGGCTCGCCTTGATCGGGCTGGTGGCGCCGTCGCCGAGCGCGCAGAACGACCGCCCGAAGATGTTGTCGCAGACGTCGTCGAGCACCTGAAGGTCTTCCATGCGGCCCTGCCCGTCGCTGATGCGCTGCAGCACCTGCGCCAGCCAGAACACGCCCTCGCGGCAGGGCGTGCACTTGCCGCACGACTCGTGCTCGTAGAAGCGCGTCCAGTTCAGGACCGCGTCGACGACGCTGGTCCGGTCCGAGTACATCATCATCGCGCCGGTGCCCAGCAGCGAGCCGGCCGCGGCGATCGCGTCGAAGTCCATGCCGATGTCGAGGTGGTCGGCCGTCAGCAGCGGCGTTGACGAGCCTCCGGGCGCCCAGAACTTGAGCGTCCGGCCGGGCAGCATGCCGCCGCAGGACTCCTCAACTATCGTGCGGGCCGGGGTGCCCATCGGCCACTCGTAGTTACCGGGCCGGACGACCTCGCCGGACACGCAGAACAGCTTGGGGCCCGGCGACTTCTCGGTGCCCATCGACCGGAACCAGTCGGTGCCGTTGGCGATGATCGACGGCACCGTGGCGATGGTCTCGACGTTGTTGACCACCGTGGGGCAGGCGTACAGGCCGGCGACCGCCGGGAACGGCGGGCGCAGGCGCGGCTGCCCGCGACGGCCTTCCAGCGCGTCGAGGAGCGCCGTCTCCTCCCCGCAGATGTACGCCCCGGCGGCGTAGTGCAGCGTCACGTCGAAGTCGAAGCCCGACCCGAGGATGTCCTTGCCGAGCCAGCCGTTGGCGTAGGCCTCGGCGATCGCCTCTTCCAGGCGGACGCCGGGCCACAGGTACTCCCCGCGCAGGAAGATGAAGGAGCGGTGGCAGTTCAGCGCGCGCCCGGAGATGAGCATCCCCTCCAGCAGCAGGAACGGGTCGCGCTCCATCAGCTCCCGGTCCTTGAAGGTGCCGGGCTCGCCCTCGTCGGCGTTGATGACGAGGTAGATCGGCTTGCCGAGGTCCTGGGGCACGAAGCCCCACTTCATGCCGGTCGGGAAGCCGGCGCCTCCCCGCCCGCGCAGCCCCGAGTCCTTGACCTGGGCGATGAGGTCGGCCGGGGCGGTGTCCAGCGCCGTGCGCAGCGCCGCGAAGCCACCGCTGTCGAGGTAGCCCTGCAGCGTGTGGCCATTGTCCATGTCGAAGCGCTTGGACAGGACCTTGACCTCAGGCATCGCGCGGCTCCTGGTCGTCGGCTGCCGGCGGGCTGCCGGGATCGGTCGCCTCGTCGCGGCCCCCGCTGCCGGCGCCGTAGGCGTGCTCGGAGGAACCCGACTGCGGCCCCATGCCCTCCGGCCCCCGCTCCTGTGCGCCGCCGCCCGCGGCGTCGGCGAACTCGGCCGGCTTGGCGTCGGCGGGCGGCTCGCCCTCCACCGTCGCCGCCGTGAAGCCGGGCCCGGCCGCGGGCGCGGCCGGCGCCGCATCCTGTGCTGTGGTCTGGTCGGGGATGACTCCCGGCTCGGCGGTCCGCACCGGGCCCAGCCCGGCCAGGCGGTGCTCGACATCGCGGATGCCGGGCGACGGGAACCCCCGCGTGGGGGGTGGCACCTCCCCGGCGATGAGGCGCTCGACAAGCTCGACGGCCCCGTCGGGGTCGACGCACTCGTAGTTGAAGTAGTCCACGGTCACGACCGGCGCGCCCTCGCAGTTGCCCAGGCACTCGGCGTGCTCGAGCGTGATCGCCCCGTCCGCGGTCGTCTCGTTGTGGCCGACCCCGAGCCTGACGACCAGCCGCTCGTAGACCTCCTGGGCGCCGCGCACCTTGCACGAGAAGTTCGTGCAGACACTGACCAGGTGCCGTCCCATGGGCGCGCGCTTGTACATGCTGTAGAAGGTCGCGACGGCATTGACCTCGGCCTTGGTCAACCCGAGCATCCTCGCGCACTCCGCGATGCCGTCGTCGGAGATGAATCCGTCCTGATGCTGCACGAGGTGCAGCAACGGCAGCAACGCCGACCGCCCCACGGGATACCGGTCGACCAACCCCTGCGCCTTCTCCCTCAACTCCACTGAAAACAACTTGGTCTTGACCTTTCAGATTTCCAGCACGCCGACGGGAAAGACGGCGCACCGGAGGGCGGGGCGGTGCTGGGCGGAGGGCCTTGGAGGGTGGGTGGGTTCGCGGCCCGGAGACCAGCACCGCCCCGTCCGGTCACACACGACTATCACCGGTCTACGCCACCCCATACAGGCTCCAATCTCGCGACCGCCGCGATCACCTCGGCAATCAGCAGCCCCATGGTGAGCACCGG
>JAUJMQ010000059.1 GCA_030446775.1 Egibacteraceae bacterium | reverse complement strand
ATCGACGGGGTCTGCTGCATGTCGGCCCCTGGGCGGCGCGGGCCGCTGCGCTGGGCACAGTCGCCAGCGCACCATACGTCCGCGGCATCCTTGGCGAAGGCGTGTTCAGCTGCTGAAGCCGACGGTGCGCCTGACGGCACTACCGCCGCACCCCGCAAAGCAGCCGGCGCCCACCGCGGCGCCACGCCGTGGGGTTGGCGACTGACTCCCGACGGTGCATCTGACGGCACCGTCGCCGCACGGCGCACTGGCGACCGCCCCAGCGGCCACCTGGCGCCGGCGGCTACCAGCCGCGGCCGGCGAGCCGCTGCTCGGCGCTGAGGGCGTCCATCTCGATGCCGACCATCGCCGCGCCGAGGTCGCGGCTGACCTTGGCGACGACGTCGGCGTCGCTGAAGTAGGTGGTGGCCTCCACGATCGCCCGGGCCCGCCGCGCCGGGTCGCCGGACTTGAAGATCCCCGACCCGACGAACACGCCGTCGGCGCCGAGCTGCATCATCAGGGCGGCGTCCGCGGGAGTCGCGATGCCGCCTGCGGTGAACAGCACCACGGGCAGGCGCCCCCGGTCGGCGACCTCGGCGACGATGTCGTAGGGGGCGCGCAGCTCCTTGGCCTCGGCGTAGCGCTCCTCGGCGCTCATGCCGGCCAGCCGCCGGATGCCGCCGGTGATCGCGCGCATGTGGCGGACGGCCTCGACGACGTTGCCGGTGCCGGCCTCGCCCTTGGAGCGGATCATCGCCGCGCCCTCGCCGAGGCGACGCAATGCCTCGCCGAGGTTCGTCGCCCCGCACACGAACGGCACGGTGAACGCGTGCTTGTCGATGTGGTGCGCCTCGTCGGCGGGCGTGAGGACCTCGGACTCGTCGACGTAGTCCACGCCGAGCGACTGCAGGACCTGCGCCTCGACGAAGTGGCCTATGCGGGCCTTGGCCATGACGGGGATGGAGACCGCCGCCATGATGGACTCGATCATCGACGGGTCCGACATCCGCGCCACGCCGCCGTCGCGGCGGATGTCGGCGGGGACGCGTTCGAGCGCCATGACGGCGACGGCCCCGGCTTCCTCGGCGATGCGGGCCTGGTCGGCGTCGACCACGTCCATGATCACCCCGCCCTTGAGCATGTCGGCCAGGCCGCGCTTGACCCGGTCGGTGCCGAGCAGGGGGGCGCTGTCACTCACGGGGATCGCTCTGCCTTCCACGTCGAACACGGGCGCGCCGGCGCCGGGCAGCCCGCAACGGGCTGCTGGCTGCAGGGTAGCGCGGCGACGCGGGCGGCGGCCAGGTCAGCCGTCGGAGATCTCCAGCTGCGACTCGGTCTTGAGCAGCTCCACCCAGGTCCGCCCGGGGCGCAGGGGCAGCGGTTCCCCCTCGGCGTCGACCCACTCGAGCTGGTCGTCCGCCGAGCGTTTGCGCCACCGTGCCGGATAGGCCCTGCCGTCGCGCAGCACCATGGCCTCGCCTTCCCCGATCACGTCCAGCGCCAGCGTCGGGCTGCCGGCGGAGTCGCGGCGGTCGCCGCGGCGTGAGTCGACGCGCATGACCACGACGTTGTCGGCCTGCACCTGCTCGCCCTCGCTGCCGAGGTGGGGCGAGCCGTTCTGGTCGCGGGTGTAGACACCGTCGTCCGGTGACCAGCTCCAGGTCGCCGACGTGGCCGGGGAGAAGACGAGCTCGGCACGCTCGGCGCTGCGCCCTCCCGCGGGCGGTGTGTCGTCGAAGGCCCACACCGGGTCGCGCGGCTGCGGCAGGTCCGTGCCGGCTTCCCACGCGACCGCGGTGTCGACGAACAGGTTGTGCGGCGCCGGGCGCTCCGCGTCGCGACTGAACCCGTCGCCGTTGCTCTCACGGACCACGGTGACGCCTGCGTCCTCGAGCAGCCGAGCCACCGACGGCGCTCCGCCGGACAGGACGAACACCGGCTCGAAGGCGGGCATGAGATCGGCGTCGACCTCCCGACCGGAGCGGACGGGGCCGACGATCCCGGGCTCGGTGTCGTGGAACAACGCGATGAGGCGGGTGATGCCGCCCTCGACCTCCTCCTCGATGACGACCTCGGCGTGGTGCAGGCCCTGCGGCGGCAGGGCCGCCGGGGCGTTGTCGACCTTGGCGGCCAGCACCGGCCGTTGCGGCGACGGCTCGTCCAGGTCCAGGCCGGTCAGGGGGGCGACGAGCACCGGCGGCAGCGTCGGCGAGGGGTCCGGTGCCGGGGCGGCCGCCGCCCCGGGGGCCGGCGCCCGGCTGCAGGCGCCGGCGAGCACGGCCAGCATGGCCAGCAGGACGGGCAGGGCGGGCTGGTGTGGCGCGCGGCGCAACGGCGTCTCCGGTTCGTTCGACGGGAGCGGCGAGTGTAGGAAGCGCCGTTCGCGTCCCGCCGGAGCCACCCTGGTCGCCCGGACCATCCGGCCGCGACGTCGCCGGGCCCCCCGCCGCCGTCAGCCGTCGGACAGCAGCGCCCGGCGGTACACCTGCTCGACCCGGCGCGCGATGACCGGCCAGGTGTAGTCGACGACGGTGCGGCGGCCCTCCTCGGCCATGGCGCGCGAGAGGTTGCGGTTGGCCAGCAGCGTCCCGGCGGCGTCGGCCAGCGCGAAGGCGTTGCCGGGCGGCACGAGCCTGCCCTGACGGCCGTCCTTCATGACGGTGCGGAAGCCGGGGATGTCCGACGCCACCAGCGGCAGACCGGCGGCCATGGCCTCCAGCAGCACGATCCCGAACGACTCCCCGCCGGTGTTCGGCGCGACGTACAGGTCGGCGCTGGCGTGATAGCGCGGCTTGACCGACTCCTCGACGGCGCCGACGAACAGCACGTCGGGACGGATCGACGGCGGCACCATCTGCTGGCACCGGACGCGCTCGGGGCCCTCGCCCACGACGCACAGGCGCACCCGCGGCCACGTCGTGCGCAGCCGCAGGTACGCGCGGATGCAGACGTCCAACCCCTTTCGCGGCTCGAGGCGGCCGACGAACAACAGGAGCGGCCGCTCCGGGTCGACGAGCTCGGGGATGGGCTGGGCCGCGGCGTAGGCCTCGGCGTGGATCCCGTTGGGGATGACCCGCAAGGACCCCAGCGGCAACCGCAACGCAGCCGCCGCGTACTGCTGGGCCGACGGTGAGACGGCGATCCGCTCGCTGAGCCGGGCCGCCACACGGCGCGCGAGCGGTGCGGCGAGCCGGTAGAGCCGGTCGGCCGAGGACCAGGCGTGAAACGTGGCCACGACGGGTCGCGGGCCGAACGCGGCGGCGGCGGAGGCCACCATCGGCGACAGCGGCTCGTGGACGTGCACGACGTGGGGCTCGAAGTCGCGCAGGGCCCTGGTGGTGCGGCGCACCACCAGCGGTGACAGCGCGACGGCGGCGACCGAGCGGTTGTAGGGCACGGGAACCGGGTGCCCCACGGGCTGGACCATGCCGTCGACGCCCGTGCGCCCCAGCGGCGCCGAGGCCGGGGCGATGATGCGCACGTCGTGGTCGCCGTCGAGGCACCCGGCCAGCGCGGCGACGTGCGCCTTGACCCCACCGTGGCGCGACCAGTCGTAGGGGCAGACCAGCGCGATCTTCATCCCGTCGGCTCCTGCGGCGCGCTGGACCCGCCGTGGCGCTCCGGGAGGTCGGCCAGCCACAGCGGCCGGAAGACGTGCCACTGGGCGGGGTCCGCACGGACGAGGTCCTCGATCGCGCCGGCGAGGCGCCGGCAGGCGGTGCGCAGGTCGACGCCGTCGACGTCCACCGCCGGCAGCACCTGCAGATGCCAGCGGCGGCCGGGGCGCTGCAGCATGGTGATCGGCACGATGGCCGCGCCGGTCCGGCGGGCGAGTACCGCCGGGCCGGCGGGGATGCGCGCAGCCT
>JAUJMQ010000017.1:15070-51352 GCA_030446775.1 Egibacteraceae bacterium | reverse complement strand
GACGCTGATCTTGTAGTCGACGATCGTCAAGCCGTCGTCATCGCCCGGAATAACAGGTCGATGTAGCCTCCAGCGTCCGGTCGCCGAGCGCCGTGGCGACGTACGTCCTCGCGCCAGCGCGGGCGGGTGACCGCGCGCAATCGAGGTCTGGAGGGCGTAGCCAGCCAGCCGGCGGACGGTGTCCTCGCGGCCGAGCACGCCCTCGGCGGCGGCCTGGGCGGCGGCGGCCTCGTCCAGGCCGCCCCGGTCGCGAGTCCACGGTCTGGAGCACGCCGTGACCGCGCGCCCGATCGCGGTGCCGTAGCGGCCCTTCTGCCACGGCGGCAGCTCCAGGTCCCGCGGCGCCTTGTCCGCGCCGGCAGGCCGCGTCCTCGTCCAGCTCGGCGTCGACCAGCTTCTCGAGGTCGGACGCACCGATGCTGCGCCGAGCGCCGCTCCCTGCCAGAGCGTCGCGGCGCTCGGCCTCCCAGGTCGCCAGGTCCGGCAGGTCGGGGATCGGCTCGGCCGCGGGCGCACCGTCCGCGGCCGCGTCACCGGCCGCGCTGGAGGGGCAGCTGGTGCGGTGCGCTCGAGGCGGCCGCCAGCTCGGCGCTCGTCCACTTGCGCCGGTCGTCAGGAAGCCGCGCGCCTTGCGGTGGAGGGAGACGACGAGGTGGTCCTGCGCGCGGGTGCACGACGTACAGCAGCCGCAGCCGCTCGTGGAAGTCCATCTGCTCGTCGATCGGCTTGAACGCCTCGTACTCGGGAGTCGTCGACCCGCCCACCTTGATCACCGCCGGACCCTGCGCGGGGAAACCGACCTCGACGCGGCTGGGGCGGCTCCCGCCTGGCTCGTCATGCCCGACACGATCGTGACCGGGAACTCCAGGCCCTTGGACCCGTGGATGGTCAGGATCCGCACGGTAGTCGTCGGTCTCGGGCAGCACGGTCTCGGCTACGCGCGCGCTCTCCGACGCCTCGGCGCGCCCAGTCCAGGTACTGGCGCAGGGTTCCGCCCTCGGTCTGCTCCACGCGCGCGCTTGGTCGATGACGAAGCGCAACCGTCGCCACAGGTCGCGGGGCCGGCCGGCCGCGAAGCCGAGCTCGAACGAGCATGGTCGGCGGCCAGGCGCGCCAGCACTCGACGGGGTGAGCCACGGCAACGTCGCGGTGCAGGTCGCGCAGGTAGGCCAGTGCCGCGACCACCGGCTGCGCGGGATCGATCGACTCGGGCGCAGGTGCGAGCAGGCTCCATGCGCCGCTGTGGTCCACGCGGTACTCGAACAGATCGTCGTCGCCGCAGCCGAACAGCGGCGAACGCAAGGCGGTGACCAGCGCCAGCTGATCGGTCGGGTCGGCGACGGCCCGGGCCGCGGCCATCAGCTCGCGGACCTCGCGGGTGGAGTAGACCAGCGACGACGTCTCCGCGCGGTAGGGGATGGCGGTCATCGAGCGCCTTCTCCAGCGCGACGAGCGACGATGCGCACCGGCTGCAGGATCGTGATGTCGTTCAGCCGCGTAAGCCGCCACGTCTCGGACCCGTCTCGGTGACGCTCGCTCACCTGCCAGCCCCGGGCCGCCATCACGGCCTCGGCCACGTCGGTGGCCTCGCATACACGCAGCTCGTCGGCGCTGCCCCGTCGTGGGCATCGCCGAGCAGCACGACCGGCTGCCCGTCGCCCGGCACCCGCGCCCGGGCGCCGCGTCCAGCGGCTGGTAGGCCGGCTGAGATCCGGGCTCGTGCGCGATCAGCGCCCCGAACACGTGGTTGACCCACTCGATCACCGGCGGTGTCGTACGGAAGTTCGTGGTCAGCGCCACGGGTGGCGTGCCAACACGCCGGAGGCCTGCAGGAACAGGTTGATGTCCGCGCGCCGGAAGCGGTAGATCGACTGCTTGGGGTCGCCGACGAAGAACAGCCGACCCGGCGCGACCGGGATGTCCCACCACGGCTTGCCCGCGGCCTGGGGGTCGTCGGAGGCGATGAGGACCGCGAGGTCGACCTGGATCGGGTCGGTGTCCTGGAACTCGTCGAGCAGCAGCCGCGGGCAGCGCTTTCCCCAGCCGGGCGCGCACGTCGATGCCGCTGTCGCCGCGCAGCAGGTCGCGGGCGAGGACGAGCAGGTCGTGGAACTCCAGCCGGCCACCGGCCCGTCGCTGCGCGGCGGCGTCGAGCACGAAGGCGGCGACCGCGACGGCGATGCGGCACACGCAGGCGCGGGCGACTCGCACGACAGCGCCTGCTTGGCCTCGCCGGCGTGATCTCCTCGCAGATCTCGGCCTTGGCACCGTCCCCAGCTGGCGCCCCTGCCCTTGTGGCCGGCCCTGAACGTGGGCTTGGGTTCCTGAAGGAGGCGCAGCTGCCGTGCACTCGTCGGGCGCGTCCGCCAACCGCCGGGCGTACGGCTCGATCTCGTCGCTCAGGTACGCCAGCAGCGTGTCGTCGTCGGTGCAGCACTCGTCGCGGCGTGCCAGCAGGGCGTCCAGCCGGGCCAGCAGGGGCCCCAGCTCGAGGTCCGGCACAGCGGTCTCACCCCAGGGGCAGCCGCTCGGGGTCGCCCACGAGGTCCAGTTGTCCTGGAACACCGACGCGAGGTGGCGCAGGTCGTCGAGCTTGATGCCGGCGGCGAAGGCGAGCAGCAGGGTTCGCTCGAGCTCGGCGTCGTCGAGCAGGGTGTCGCGGAAGCGGTTCCAGCGGTCGTCGAACTCGATCTGGGACGCCACCTCGTCGAGCACCTCGACGTTGGGGGGCAGGCCGGCTTCGATGGCGTGCTCGGTGAGGATGCGCTGGGCGAAGGCGTGCACGTCGAGATCGCCGCGGCGTCGACCTCGTCCAGGGCCGCCTGGTACCGGGACGCGGCGGCCGCGCTCGCGCCGCGCCGAAGCGGGTCGCCGAGGGACTGGCGGATGCGGTCGCGCAGCTCGGCGGCCGCCTTCTCGGTGAAGGTGATCGCGGCGATGGCCTGCATCGGGACGCCGTCGTCGATGAGCGCGACGACGCGGTCGATCAGTGATCTCGTCTTGCCGGAACCGGCGCCGGCCTCGACGAACAACGTCTCGTCCAGCGCCGTGGTGATCCGTGTCCGCGCCGCGGCGTCGCGCAGCCCGGTCATGCCGCCTCGCCCTCGAGCGCCTCGGGCTCGATGTAGGCGACGTAGTCGCGCAGCTCCGGGTCCTTCGATCTCCTCCCACTCGCGGTACCGGTCGGTGGTGCCCAGGTCGTCGGGGTCGCAGAAGCGGCACTCGGTCCACGGCGACCAGCCGGGCGTCGGCAGCCTGAGCGGGAAGCGGCCCCGTTCGATGCCGTCCACCGCGAGGCGCAGCGCCCGCAGCAGCTCGTGCTCCACCGCAGGGCGCGCAGGTCGTAGCCCCTGCGGACGAAGCCGGCCGCGCGCCGAGGTGAACCAGTACTCGCTGCGCACGGCCGGTGCCGCGTCGTCGGTTTCGCGAACGGCCAGCCCGTACAGGCCCAGCTGCAGCCTCGTGCCGTCGCCCAGGGCTGGTCGGCGGTCAGGTCCTTGTAGCGGCTGACGCCGCCCGACTTGTAGTCGGTGACCACCAGACCCCCCCGCGGCGCTTCGGTCGACCCGGTCGATGCGCCCCGCACCCGGATCGTCCGCCCGTCGCCGAGGTCGACGCTGAGCGGCGGTGTGCCGTCCAGCCCGAACGGGCGCTCCGCCGCCAGCGGAGTCAGGCCCAGCGACGCCCGCCGCTCGTCGTCGGCGTCGACGAAGCGCTCGATGCGAGCACGATGCGGGTCCGGCGCGCGCACAGCAGGCGGTGCCCGGTGACGCCGCGAGCCCGGCGGCGTCGCAGGCCGCGTCGGCGAGCCGGCGCATCAGCGCGCGCGCCTCCGCCGGCCACGCCTGGCCCCGCCCGGTACACCGTGCTCCAGCTGCGCCTGAGCCACTTCGAGGACGTCGTGGATGAGGGATCCGCGCTCCAGCGCGTCGATCTCCAGCAGCTCCTCGGGTTGTCCACCGGCTGCACCCGCAGGACGTACTCCATGAAGTAGGCGTGCGGGCACCCCAGCCACGCCTCGAGCTGCGACGGCGAAGGGTGACGCGACCCGGCGAGGCCGGGGAGGGCAGCCGGGAGGCCATGGACTCGAGGTTCCCGTCGTAGCGTGTGAACGCCCCGGCCCCGATGCGCCAGGAGGTCGAGGCCGCGCCCAGCACCCGTCTCCCGTGACGACCGGATGGCGGGCGACCGGCCCGGGCGCCGCCGCGCCCCGCTGAAACGCCGTTCGTTCGACCCGCGCCGCCCAGTGCCCGCAACCGGTACTCCTGGTGGGTCGCCGGGAACGTGACGCCGGTGACGCGGCTGGCGAACGAGTCCACGGTCCGATGCCAGGCGGTGCCTTCGGCGAAGCTCCCTGGTGCCGTCGCCGAGCGCCTCGCACGAGTCCAGCAGCCACCGCGACGGCGGGCGTTGCAGGCTGCGTCGCTGGTCACCCCGCGGGTACACGAGGACCCGCCGCCCGGCCGCGGCCATGGCGGCCAGCAGGTGGCGGTGCTCGACGCCCGGCGCGCCCGCTGGCCAGGCGCAGCAGCTCGCCGCCCGCGGCGCGACGCTCGCTGTCGGGCAGCAGCGAGTCCTCCCGCGGGCGGGTCGGCATGACGCCCTCGGCCAGGCCGAGCACCACGACGAGGTCGAGGTCGACACCGAGCGGCGGAGACGGTGCCGACCAGGACCCCGCGACCGAGCTGACCCACACGGCCGAGGTCGCTGTCCAGCTCGAGCTGCAGCGTGCGCCCGAAGACCTCCATCGTCGCGGCGGCGACGGCGTCGAGGCCGGCGAGGCGGTCCAGCGCCTCGCCGACGCGCGTCGGCGGCGGCGCGCCCGCCTCGGGCCAGCCGCTGCCGGCTGCGCTCGTCGCCGAGGCAGCGGGCGGCCATGCCGATGCACCACGCGGCCCAGATCCGACCAGGAGGCCATTGCCCTCGCGGCGTCGAGCTGGGCGAACAGCCGACGAAGGCGCGCAGCTTGTCGGCAGACCCGGCACGCTGCAGCTGGTCGATGCGCCACTCGCGGGGCTCGTCCTCGTCCGTTCGGCTCGACTGCGGCGCAGGTCGTCGGCGAACCGCGCGAGCGCGGGCCCGCGCGTCCGGCCACATCGCCGGCCTCACGGCTCGCCCGCTCCCACGCGCCGGGCTTCACGCCCGCCCCCTCGGGGCCGAGCATGGGCGCGGCGGACAGCAGGTTCATCACCGCCGGCCGGGAGAAGCCCTCGTCGCCGAGGGCGAGCAGGTCCAGCAACCAGCGCCTGAGCACCCGGTCGGCCAGGCCGCACCGCGCGACCGTTGTACGGATGCCCAGCGGCCAGCTGGTCGTGGCGATGCGGGCGTAGAGGCTCCGCCGCCGGGTACAGGACGGCCATGCGTTCCAGCGGGACGCCGTCTCGCGCCGCCTCCAGGACCGTGGCCACCGCCGAGCGCATCTCCTCCTCGGGGTCGGAGACGGAGATGACCTCCGTCGCCACGGGCGGTGCCACCGTCGTCTGGGCCGCGGGTCGACCAGCGACCCTGCCGATGGGTCCCCCGCCGATCGCGCCGGCGGGTCGACGCCGATGGCGCAGGCACCGGTCGACGTCGGCGTCAGGCCTGCGGCGCGCCGGTGCGGCCGGCGACGACCTCGACGGCCTGCGCCCGCCGACGGCGCGCAGCAGGCGGCCGCGGGCGGTGACAGGTCCTGCGGCAGGTGCACGATGAGCGTGCCGACGTCGTCGAGCAGCGACGAGCCGGCTCGCCACGGCCGCGCTGGCCGCGGCCATCAGGTCGGACTCCTCGTACCAGTCGCCCTCCAGCACCGACCGCACCGCGCGGTGGATGCGGACGACGTCGCCGCGCGCGCTGCGCTGCGCCAGCCGATCCAGGCTGGCGGCGCTGACCTCGGACAGCTCGCGGTGCGCCTGGACCAGCTCCTCCTCGGTGGAGGGGTGCTCCCGGACGGCGGCGAACAGCCCCGGCTCGCGCGCGAGCACCCGTCGGACGGCGGCGGCGATGACCGGCGGACACCGCCGGCGGCCTCCGCGGGAGCGCGCTCCGAGCAGCTCGGCGAGGCGGTAGACGGTCAGCAGCGTCAAGCCGGCCACGCCGTTCCCGGCGGTCACCGGACCCAGCCGGCCCGACGCGAGCAGCCGGCGCACCGACACCCCACCGAGTTCGTGGGCACGACGACGGTGACGGGTCGCAGCGGATCGCCGGCCTTGGCGGCGCTGATCCGCTCGCGCAGCAGCGTCGCGGCCGGCCGCCGTACGGCGTGGTGTCCAGCAGCAGGAGGAGGGGGGTGCGACAGTCGCCGGCACCCACCGGCCCCGGCCGAAGCCCAGGTCGGGTGCGAGCAGCGGGGCATCGGCCCCACAGCCGGCTTCCCAGGCCGGACGCCCAGGTGGACGCCCATGATCGGCCCGCGGTCACTGGCCCCACAGCGCCGCCCGCAGGCCCGACGCGCGCGTGATCGGCGTGGCGGCCTTGCGGACGCTGTCCTCGGGCGCGACCACCGTCAGCCGCCGGCGACTGCGGGTCACCGCGGGGTGTACAGCAGCTCGCGCGTGAGGATGGGCGAGTCGGGATCGGCAGCACCGCCACGCTGTCGAACTGCGACTGGCTCTTGTGCACCGTCATCGCGTAGACGGTCTCGACGGTCGACAGCAGCGTCGGGCTCCACCCGATCAGCTCACCCGCCGCTCGAAGGCGGCGGTCACGGCGCCGTCCGGCGACCACGACGCCGGTGTCGCCGTTGAACAGGCGCAGGCCGTAGTCGTTCTGCGTCACGAGCAGGGGACGCCCGACGTACCAGTCGCCGCCCTCGGCGGCGAAGTGCTCGACGTCGGCGGCCAGCCATCCCGGATCTGCGCCATCCACCGGGCCACCCCGTAGGCCTGCGCGGTGCGCGCACAGCAGCCGGAAGGCGTCGAGTGCGGCCAGCGCCGCCAGCCCCTCCCGGGCACGGGCGGCGTCGGTCACCCGCCGGGCCGTGTCGACGGCCGCGGCCCGCAACGGTCCCATCTCGGGCAGCGCCTCGTCATCGTCGGCATCGACCGGGATCCAGGCCACGTCGTCGCGGTCGCCCGCCAGCACCGCGACGGCGGCGTCCGCGTCGCCGGCCTGCACCGCGCGCGACAGCGCCGCGATCCCGGAGTCGGGACCGAAGCGATGGACCCGGCGCAGCACCACGATGCCGTCACCGAACGTCGCGCCCGCGGGCGGGTCCGAGGCGGCGACCTCGGAGCCGGTGACCGCCGCGAGCTCGCGCCGCGCCGCCGCGCGCTGAGGACCAGCGTCGTCTTGTGCCACCACGTCGCCCAGCACGGCGCGCCGGCCTCGACCGACGCCAGCTGGTCGGGGTCGCCGACCAGCACCAAACGGGCTCCGTCGCGCACGGCCTCGACCACCTTCGCCATGAGCGACAGCGCCACCATCGAGGTCTCGTCGACGACGACCACGTCGTGGCAGCCGGTTGCCGCGGTGGTGCTGCGGCTGCGCGTGCCGGGTCGCCACCCGAGCAGGCGGTGCAGCGTCGAGGCGGTGGCGGCGAGGAGCCGTTCGCGCACCTGGGCGGCGACGTCGAGGTCCTGGCGCGCGCGTGGACGGCCTCCTCCAGGCGGGCGGCCGCCTTGCCGGTCGGCGCGGCGAGGGCCACGCGGGGAGGCGGCATGCCGGCCGACGCCTGCTCGTCGAGCAGGGCGAGGATGCGCGCGACGGTCGTGGTCTTGCCGGTCCCGGGCCCCCGGCGACGACGGTGGAGGCTGCGCAGCACCGCATGGCGGCCGCCAGGCGCTGCAGGTCCGGCTCCTCGCCGCCGAACAGCCGGTCCAGGCCGTCGCGCAGCGCTGCTCCGTCGACCCCGCGGCCGGACGGGCGCGCGCGGCGAGGTCCCCGGCGACCTGGCGCTCCTCACGCCAGTAGCGGTCCAGGTACAGCAGCGCTGCCGACCAGCCGCAGCGGTCGGCCGGACCGTCGGCACCGGCCGCCACCAGCAGGCTGGCCTCCAGCTCGGCGCGCCAGTCGGGTGGCATCCGGCCAGGGTGACCGCACGTCGACGGGGAAGTCCTCCTTGTCGACGGTGACCGTGGTCCGCACGGTGGCGAGGTCGGTGCAGACGTGGCCGAGCCGGGTGCCTGCACCGCCAGCGCGGCGGCGAGCAGGACGGACTCCTGCCGCCTCCGCCGGCCAGCCGGCCGAGCGTGGCGGCGACGTGGACGTCGGCGGGCGCGAGGACCCCCGCCGCGTTGAAGCGGCCGAGCCGCCCGCCCGCGCCCAGGGCGAGGCGGGCGTCGAAGTCGTCGAGCGGTGCGGCGGCGGGCGTGCTCGTCACGCCGGCATCCCGCCGTCGAGCGGCGCGGCGGTGGCCGTGTTGGTCACGCCGGCATCCCGGTGTCGTACGGGCGGCGGCGGCCGTGCCGCTGTGCCCGTCACGGGCGGCCCCGGTGTCGAACAGGTCGCTGAGGGCTTCAACGGCGGGGAGGGCCGCGCCGAGGCCCGCCGGCACGCGAACACGCCGCACGGCTGGCCGTCCACGACCGGCACGTCGGCGCCGGTCATGCCCCGCACGAACAGGTAGAGCACGCCGGCGAGGTTCGTCTCTGGTGTGTAGCCGGGCAGGCGCCAGCGCAGGTAGCGGTGCAGCGCGACGCTGTACAGCAGCGCGCCTGCAGCGGGTAGTGGGCGCGCTCCATCGCGTCGGCCAGCGCGTCGGGCCGGTACGCCACGCCGACAGGGGCGCGCCGTCGAAGCCCAGCCAGTTCGTCTTGTGGTCGATGACCGCGAACCGGTGGCGACTCGCCGTCGGCCAGTCGCACGACCAGGTCCAGGCTGCCCGACAGGTAGCCGCGCACCCGCCGCCGCAGCGTCGGGTCGGTCGTCGGTCGGCGTAGCCGCCAGCGGGTCGGTCCGGGCAGGTGCGCGCGCAGCGCCGCGACGGTGCGCCGACATCGACGGCCAGGTCGTCGGGTGGCTCGTCCCCGCCGACCAGCGGCAGCTCGAAGCCCAGCTCGTCGACCCGGTCCCGCCGGGCGATGTCGCGTAACCGCACGCCGCCGACCAGCGGCCCCAGCGGCGTCTCGATCGCCGCGCGCGCAGCCCGCCACCAGGGACGCGGTCGAGCCGAGGTCGGTGTGGCGCCAGCGGCGCTGCTCGGCGACCTGGGCGGCGAGCTCGGCGTCGAGGTCGTCGGCGAAGTCGGTGTGCTCCAGCAGGGTGCACGAAGGTGCCGACGTCCGCGCCGGCGGGCAGGTCGGCGAGGGGACGCACGCCCAGGCGCGCCTCGTCGTCGCCGCCCCCGTCCAGGGGGAGGCTCCAGCCGGTGGCGGCATCTCCTCGTCGCTGACCCGGGGCTGCTCCGGTTCGCTGGCGACGCGGTGCTCGTGGCTGCGGCGGTGATGCCGCTGTAGGACGTGCGCCGCCAGCCGGTGTCGAGCGCCCGCGCGAACCGGGCCGCGGCCAGGTCGGCATCCTTCCGGCGCTCACCCGACCAGCGCCGCCCGGTCGCTGCGGCGGTCCACTCCACGCTGATGCGGTCCGGCGCGCCGGCGGCGAGCTGTTCGACGGCGGCGAAGGCGGCGGCATCGGTGGGCACCGACCAGGTGGCGGCGGGTATGGTGCCGTCGGGTTCTCGGGCGAACAGCAGCCGGGCCAGCGGCGACTCGTGGCTCTGCCAGGCGCCTGCCCACCACACGACGGCCTGGTGCCGTGCCCGGGTGAGCGCGACGTAGGCCAGGCGCAGGTCCTGGCCGCGCTCCTCCGCGACGTACGGGTCCCACCCGTCGCCGTTCTTGCCGGCGAGGTCGATGCTGCGGCGGTCCGCGTTGGCGGGATCGTGGAAGACGGGCGGGAGCGTGTCGGGGATCCATGAGGGGTCCCACAGATAGGGGCAGTAGACGATCGGGAACTCCAACCCCTTGCTGCGGTGAATCGTCAGCACCTGGACGGCCTCGGAGTCGGACTCCAGGCGCCGGCTGCGCTCCTCGGAATGGGTGTCGGACTCGGCCTCCGCGATGCGCCGCCGCAGCCACGCCGCCAGGGCCGTCGGGCCGAGCTTCTCCCCGGTCGCGGCGGCGTGCAGCAGCTCGCCGGCGTGGCGCAGGTCGGTCATGACCCGCTCGCCTTCGGTGCGGGTGAGGATCCGTCCGGGCAGCCCCTGGCTGAGAGTGACCGTCTCCTGCAGCGACGCGACGCCGCGGCCGGCGAGCACGTCGGACCACTGGTGCAGCAGCGCGTGCACCTGCTCCCACTCGCGGGCACCGGCGGTGGCCACGCGGCGCGCGGACCACCCGAAGAACGCGGTCAGCGCCGCCGCCCGCGCCCGGCCCGGTGACGTCGGCCGCTCCAGCGCTTCGAGCAGCCGCAGCCAGTCGCGGGCGGAGGGTGTCGCGAACACGCTGCCGGCGCCGTTGATGACCGCGGGGATGTCGACCGCGTCCAGGGCGTCGCGGATCGCCGCGGCGTCGCGGTGACGGTGGACCAGGACGGCGACGTGGCCGGGCCGGACGGTCTCGCGGGTCCGCTCCGATCCGTCGCGGCGGCGGGTGATGACCTGGGCGTTCGACGACAGCAGGGCGACGAGGTCGGCGGCGAGGTCGGCGGCGATGTGCTCGCGGGCGAGCGCGACGGGGACCCGACCCGTGTCGGTCAGCCGCGGGATGTGCTCGTCGCGATTGACCAGCCGGACGCGCAGCGGGGAGCAGACCGGCGCCCCGGCAAGGCGCGGCCGCTGGTTGGCGCCGGCGGCGCGGACCTCGCGGTAGCGGATGCCCTCGTGGCCGAGCATCGCGTTGCCGAACAGCGCGTCGTAGGCGTCGATCAGGTGCTGGTCGCTGCGCCAGTTGACGTTGAGGGTCGCCTGCCGGCCGGCTTCGCGGGCCGCCTCGAGGTAGGCGTAGACGTCGGCGCCGCGGAAGGCGTAGATGGCCTGCTTGGGATCGCCGATGAGCACGAGCGTGCACGGTGGCTGGCCGAAGATCTGACGGAAGATCGCCCACTGGATCGGGTCGGTGTCCTGGAACTCGTCGACGAGTGCGATGCGGTAGCGCCCACGCAGCCGCGCGCACGCCGCCGGGCCCCGCCGCTCGTCGCCCAGCGTCGTGGCGAGCCGGTCGAGCAGGTCGTCGTAGGTGATGAGCCCCGCCCGCCGCTTGCGCTGCTCCATCTCGTCGCGGATCGCCTGGGCGAGCCGCACCCGCATCGCCTCGACGCTGCCGGCGGGGGCAGCCGACGGCAGCAGCGCCGCCTCCGGGTTGGCGACGACGAGCTGCCCGATGTCCTGGGCCTGCCCGCGGCTGATCGGGGGTTCCTCGCGGGCCGTGTGGAACCGGCGGACGTACAGATCGTCGACAACCTGCTCGACGAGGTCCCGGGGGTCCTCGAGGAACTCCACGTCGCGGTCGACGTCGCCGGTGACGCCGAGGCCGGCGAGGACGTGCTCGCAGAAGCCGTGGATCGTGGCGATGGTGGCCGCGTCGAAGTCCGCCAGGGCCTTGTGCAGACGCCGCCGGCGCTGCTCGAGCGTTTCCGGGGTGCCGTCGGCGAGCAGCCGGAGCACGTCGTCGTCCTCGGGTGGCTCCACGCCCTGCAGCGCGCGGGCGAGACCTCGCTCGGCGGTGACCAGCCGCTCGCGCACGCGGTCGCGCAGCTCGCCGGTCGCCATGCGCGTGAACGTGACGAGCAGCAGCTGGTCCAGCGGGGTGCCGTCGGCGACGAAGCGGGCGGCCAGCGCCGCGATGGTGAAGGTCTTGCCGGTGCCGGCGCTGGCCTCCAGGACGGTGATGCCGCTGGGCAGCGGGCCGCAGACGTCGAACGGCGGCACGGCGCCGGTCATCCGCGGCTCACCTGCTCGCGGGCCAGCAGGCCGTCCCACAGCCGGCGCGCGTACCGGCCGAAGCGGGTGGGCTCGCTGAGATCCCAGCCCTGGGCGTCCTCGCCGTCGCAGGGCAGCTCGCTGAGCAGCTGCTGGAACGGGAGCACGCCACCGAGCACGAGCTGATGCTCGGGGTGCTTGTCCTCGCGGTCGCGGGTGTAGTCCGACGTCCAGGCGTCGCGGGCCGCGGTCTCGGGCTCCCGACCCTGCGAGGCGGCGTCGGCCCATGCCGCGGAGGTGTCGCAGTACAGCGGCAAGGGCTCGCACATGCCACGGCGGTACAGCTCGACGACGTCGGCCAGGTGCCGGGCGGCGACCGCGCCGCGCACCGCCGGGTCGTCGTCCAGCGCGGGGATGCGGACGACCGTGACCCCCCGCCCCCTGCCCATGCGCCGGCCCACGGTCACGGCCGAGACCGCCAGCTCGGGGTGTGCGGCGGTCACCGCGAGCAGGCGCACCCAGGCGGCGAGGCGGTGCTTGGCGGCGACGCGCGAGAACGTGACCAGGCGCAGCAGGTCGCCGGCCATGTCCGGAACGGTGCCGACCACGACGCTGTCACCGAGGGGCACGCTCACCTCCATCGACGCGGCCTGGCGGTCGCTGGCGGCCACCTGGTCGGCGACGTCGACGATCCCGTCGACGATCGGCCCGATCCAGTTCAGGTAGCGGTCGGCCAGCCGGTCGGGCGGCAGCTGCCCTCGCGCGCGCTCCGCGGCCGCGCAGGTCGCGGCGTCCAGCCCGCGTAGCCGTCCAGCGAGGAGCCGATCGCCGGCGGCCCACCACTCCAGGGCGTCCAGGTCCAGCGGCAGCGCGTCCGCCGGATCCGCGGTCTCCTCGCTGAGGCTGACGCCCAGCCGCTGGCGCAGGAACGCCTTCACCGGGTGCTGCACGAAGCGCACGAGGTCGGCGAGCTCGACGACGTCGAGGTCTGTCGCCGGCAGCGGACCGTCGAGGAACGGGGGGCGCTGCCTGGTCGTCGCGGCGAGGGCGCGGGCCCCGTCCAGCGCCACGCCGTCGAAGCTCCACGGGCGGCCTGCGACCAGCGCCCCCGAGGTGAAGTTCCGGCCGTCGAACGGCTGCAGCGGGTGCTCGACCACGACGCGCCGGCGGGCCGGGACCTCCGCCCCGTCGTCGTCCACCTCGCCGGTGGTCACCGTGGCGTCGACCACGTCGAGCAGCTCGCCGACCGGCACGGCCGGTGGCCGGGGAGTGTTCGTCCGCTCGTCGCGGCCGGTGTAGGTGATCACCAGGTGGTCGGTGGCGGCGAGCAGCGCGTCGAGCAGCAGCTGGCGGTCCTCGCTGCGCGGGTCACGGTCACCGACGGAGGGGTCGCGGTTCATCAGGTCGTCGCCGTCGACGGCGGTACGCCGGGGGAAGCGCCCGTCGTCCAGTCCCAGCAGGCAGACGACCCGGTGCGGCACCGACCGCATCGGCACCATCGTGCAGACGGTGAGGTGGCCGGTGCGGAAGTTGGCCCGGGTGGGCCGGCCACGCAGGCGGTCGGCGACGACTGCGCGGACCTCGGCGAGCGTCAGTGACGCGGCGCTGGCCGCGTCCCCCCTGGTCGCCTCGCCGACCAGGTCGTCGAGCAGCCGCTGCAGCTGCGCGCGTTGCCAGGCGTCACGGCTGCCGATGGCGGTCAGGGTGTCCGCCGCCGTGGCGATCGCCGATCCCCACGCCGCGATCGGTTGCGGCCCCGCGAGACCGTCGAGCGCGGCGGTGAGGCGCCCCAACAGCTCCGCGAAACGTCCGGCGAGGTCGATGTCGCCGCTGGCGACGTCGTCCAGGGGCAGGGTCCCGCCGAACAGCCGCTGCCCGTCCTCTGACATCGCGACGCCGAGCAGCACACGGTCCAGGCCGGCGCTCCACGTGTTCGCCGCCACTCGCTCCAGCTTGAACGGCGCCCGGTGCCCGGCGTCCAGCCCCCAGCGGATGCCCGCCGCCGGCACCCAGTCCTCCAGGCGCTCGAGGTCGTGGTCGTCGAAGCCGAAGCGCCGGCGCACGGGCTCGCGGGCGGCGAGGTCGAGCAGCTCCGAGGCGGTCAGCCGCCCGTCGGCCAGGGCCAGCAGGTCCGACACCACCCGCAGGACGGGGTTGGTCTGGCGCAGTGACCGGTCCGCGAGGCGGACGCGCAGCCCCTGCGGTCGCGGGCCGGCGGCGGCCGGGTCCTCGTCGGCGTCGGCGATGTCGCCGCCGGCCCCGAACGCGGCGTGGATCAGCGGCGCGAACGCCTCGATGTCCGGGCACATGACGATGACGTCGCGGGGTTGCAGGGAGGTGTCGGCGGCGAGCAGGTGGAGCACGGCGTCGCGGACGACCTCGACCTGCCGGGCCCGGCCGTGACAGGCATGGACCTCGACGGTGCGGTCGCCCGGGTCGAGCCGGCTGCGCCGGTCCTGCTCGCCGGGCACCGGCACCCCCGGCGGCGACCGGTCGGCGCAGACGTCGGCCTGCAGCCGCCGCAGCAGGGTCGCGGGCTCCGGCCGGGCGGGGCGGTGGTCGACGACCGGGTGCTCGGCGGCGGCGGTCACCACCAGCTGCATCTCGCGCGCGTCCTGCCCCCACGACGCCAGCAGCGGGTTGCCGGCAAGGGTGGCGGTGGGGTCGTGCGCGCGTCTCGGCGGGGGCGCGCCGGCGGGAAGCAGGGCCGCGACGCGGTCCCACAGCACGGGCGACGGATGGAGCAGGAACAGGTGGACCTCCCGGCCGCCGGCGATGGCGTTGAGCACGGCCAGGAAGCTCGCCGGCAGCCGGGTCAGTCCGAACAGCGAGATGCGCGACGGCAGGTCGACGATGCCCGGGTCCTCCCGCAGCCGCCGGCAGCCGTCGGCGAGCCGCTCGGCGGGGCTCGCCACGTCGATCCGCGCGCGCAGCGACCGCCACAGGCGCGCCTGCCATGCCAGGTCGCCGGGCAGCGGCTGACCGTCGCCGTCGCTGTCGTCCCCGCCGGCCCACGCCTGCACCATGGCCGGCCTGTGGACGGCGTAGCGGTCGAACAGGTCCGCGAGGTGGCGGACCTCGGCGAAGCGGCGGGCGCGACGGTTGCGGTCGGGGTCGGGGCCGGCCCCGCCGAGGTGGGCGGTCAGCGCCTCGAGCCACGGCCGCCCCAGGGAGGCGTCGACGACCTCCAGCAGCGGCCACACCGCCCGCTCGGGCAGCCACGGGTCGGTCAGCCGGTCGACGCCCGTCGCGGTGGCGACGGCACCGCCGACCAGCCGCCCGGGAAAGGGAAAGTCGACGTTCGCGCACACGCCGTCGCCGCGGTCCCGGCTGGTGCCCAGGTGCGCGGACATCCGCTGGGTGAGCCAGCGTTCCACGCCGCGCGTCGGCACGGCGACGACTTCCGGCTGCAGCGGATCGTCGAGCGGCTCGGCGACGACGCCGGCGAGCACCTCGACGAGGCGGTCCGCCCGTTCCGCGCGATGGATGTGCAGCAACCGGCCCCCTGAAGCTGGATGAGCGAGTATGCCGCAGGGCTGCGATCCGGCCGGCGACGAAGGGAGACGCCGTGACGCGGGGTGCGGACCGTGACGAAGCAGGTCGAGACGACGTTTCCTCCCGGCGACTACGACTCGTGCTCGGGCTGATCGGCGTGGTGATCTCGCTCAGCGCCTACCTGCGTGGGGGCCGGACCAACGTCGTCGTCTTTGTGTTCCTCGCGTCCGCCCTGGGGCCCTGCCTGCTGTACATGGCGCTCGTGACGACCGGCACGGTCTCACTGCTCGGCGAATGCCCTCGACGCCAGCCGGTTCGAGCGCGATGGCGCAGGGTTGGCGCCGTTGCGCCGGCACCCTTGGACGGCCTCCCTCGACATGGCGTTCGGCGAGGTCGATAGTGAGGCCGTGTCCATCGGGAGGTGGACTGCATCGCGCCGTTCGGGTTGGGATGTCGTTGCGCAGCCCCGACGACGTCGCTTCGATGTTCTTCGCGTCGCCACGCTGAACCCCCCGATTCGCGTGACCGGGCTGCGGGCGGTTTCCACGGACCCGGCGGGCACCTGTCAGACAGGTCGTGGTCGACCCCCCGACGACGAGAAGGAGGAGTGCGTGGACAACAGCGAGCTGGCCCGAGCGGCCGACCCCCGGGTCTTCGTCCCGTACCTGCGGGACAACCCGCCACGCCTGCCGACGGGTGGGCACGGCCACGGTGCGATCGAGACGGTGCGCACGGCCACGCACCGAGGCCACGAGATCGTGGTGCGCACGACGTACGAGATCGAGGTGGATGGCCGTCCGCTGAAGGGCCACCTCAATGTGGGCAACGACGGGAGTGTCCACTACCACCCGTTGCCCAACTACAGCTTCGACTCCGCGCTCGACCTCGTGCGACAGGTCATCGACTCGTTCCCCGAGAGGTTCGAGGCAGGCGGGCCCCACCCTGCGGATGCAACCGACAGCGGTCACCGTGAGGCGCACCGAGGAGGCGCATGACCGTGGGGATACGACGCGACATCCGCAGCGATGACGGCGCCAGGGACGCCTACGTTCAAGGGGTGATCCGGCTCAAGCAGGAGGACACGGGCCTCACGACCGGTGACTTCCGGATTCCCGGCTTCGCCGGCACGCCGCCCCAGCCGCTGTCGACGTGGGACCTGTTCGTCCTGTGGCACCTGGTGGCCATGAACACCTCGACGCCGCCCGGAGCCGACCGCAACGCCGCCCACGTGGGTCCGGTGTTCCTGCCCTGGCACCGCTGGATGCTGCTCCTGCTCGAGGCCAACCTCCAGCGCGTGCTCCGCGACGCCGGCTTCGGCCTTCCCTACTGGGACTGGGCCGCCGACGGCGACGGCTCCGTCGACGAGCAGCCCCAGGCGCCCGTGTGGAAGCGGGAGTGCATGGGCGGTGACGGGTCTGCGGGCAGCGAGCCCTTCGTCACGACGGGGCCCTTCGCCGCCGACAGCGGCTTTCGCGTGCGGGTGTGGTCTGACGAGGAGGGTCGCGTGTGGGCCGTTGACCGGCCCCTGCGCCGCCGGTTTCGAGCCGGGGAGGGTCTCGGCCTGCCGACCACGGCCGACGTGAAGGCCGCGCTGGAACTGCTGCCCTACGACACCGAGCCGTGGGACCGCAACTCGGACGGTTTTCGCAACAGGCTCGAAGGATGGACCCGGCCCACCGGGCTGCACAACCTCGTGCACGTGTGGGCGCGGGGCGACATGGAGGCCGCCACCTCGCCCAACGACCCGGTCTTCTACCTCAACCACTGCAATGTGGACCGCCTATGGGCGGCATGGCAGGCCGAGCATCCCGATGCCCCGTACCTGCCGGGTGACGACGCTCCCGGCGATCTTCTGCGTCACCGGCTGAGCGACCCCATGGTCGCGTTCTTCACCGACACGGCGGCCACCCCTGCCGACATGCTCGATGTCTCGTCCATCTACACCTACGACCGCCTCACGATGTGACCGTGGCCGGATCCCACGATGCGACAAGGGAGGAAACGACATGATCATCGACAGAGACCTCGCGAGCGTCCGCGACGCGCGAGCGTATCAAGTCGGCGAGTTCCTGCTGGTCCGTATCGCGGGGGACATGCCGAGCGCCTGCCATGTCCCCTTTCTGGAGCGCAGCCTGCTCGACGTAGAACCTCCCACCTTCATCGCAGGCTGGTACATCCGCCCCGACGCGCGTTGTGCCCCGCACTCGACCCCGTATGAGCATCATGAGGCCTTCAGGATCGGCATGAATCGCGACATGGTGAAGCTGCACCATGCGGGCGGAGAGCTCTCCATTGACGTGGAGGAGCTGACCCCCGACGCCGACAGTGACGTGCCCCTGCTCGGGGGTCGGGGCGTTTCGCCGGCCTCGGGTGCAAACCTGCCGACGGTGTCGGGCGAGGCGGTCGGCTACTCGAGGAACTTCGACTTCGCCGAGGCCTTGCAGGACGCCATGGCGAAGCTGCCCGGCCCCTTTTCGCAGATACCCGATTGGCTGTCGACGTACACAGTGGTGTCGATCGGTGCCGAGGTCGGCGGTATCGCCGGATTCAACCATCTCGTCGTCAGGGTGCGTGGAGGATAGCGTCCCTCGTCGTGGTAGACACCGACCCATGGCGGGCCGTGTGCCACAGCATCGCGTGAGGGTGGTGACGACCGCCCATCATTGGGAATCGCTGACGTTCCTGCACTGGTCATACCCCATCGACGTGGTCGCGCGCCTGCTGCCGGCGGGTCTGCAGGTTGACGCGTTCCAGGGTCTGGCCTGGATCGGCCTGACGCCCTTTGTCATGGGATACGCGCGGGTGGGCCTGGGCCCTGCGCCGCCCGGCTGGCGTGGGTTTCCCGAGACGAACGTGCGCACCTACGTGCGTGGCCCGGACGGACGCGATGGGCTGTGGTTCTTCTCGCTGGACTGCACACCAGCGAGCTTCGTGCTCGCCCTGAGAGCGGCCGGCTTGCCCTACTTCCGTGCCCAGATGAGCGTCGACCGCGCGGGTGAGTCAATCGACTATCGCATGCGTCGACTCGGTCGCGACGCCCCGGCGAGCCGTGTCCGCATCAGCCCCGGTGCGGTGCTCGAGGATGGCGAACGAGCCGGCCTCGTGGACTTCCTCACGGGCCGCTGGGGGGCCTATGCACGTCGCGCCGGCCACCTGTGGTACGTCCCCGTGGCACACGAGCCGTGGCCGCTTCGCCAGGCGACCCTGGATGAGTTGGACGACGAGCTCGTCGCCGCGGCAGGGCTTCCCGTCCCCGACGCACGGCCGCTGGTTCACTTCTCACCCGGGGTCCGTGCCCGCGTCGGGATGCCGCGCCCCTGCCCGCCGGCCAACGGGTGAGCGTCACGTGGCCGAGCGTGGATAGGCGGATGCCCATGATCCTGGATGTCGATCGCCGGCAGGTGCTGGCCTACCGCGTGACGGCTCAGGGACTCGGCCGGGAGACCGACGTCCCCGCCGCGCTGGGGGTCCTCGACCTCGGCGTCCAGGACACCAACGTCGGCTCCGCGCGGGTCGCGCTCACGGCCAGGCTCCCGGCCGGGTACGGCGACCCGGTGACGGATCCCGCGTTCACGCTGGTGTGGTCGTTGCGGGGTGCACCGCACCTGCACCGGACCGCGGATCTGCCCGGACTGGCGGCCGCGCTGTGGCCGGTGAGCGACGCCGACGCGCTCTCCCGGCTCGCCGCCGAGCGGGCGCCGCTGAAGGCCGCCGGCGTGGGTGGGCTGACGGCGTTCGCCGCGGCGGCCGAGGCGATGCGCGCGGTGGTGACCGAACCGATGGCCAAGGGGGAGGTGAGCGCGGCGGTGACCGCGCGGCTGCCCGCGGCCTATTCCTATGAGTGCCGCGGCTGCCAGGCGACACACGTGTACGCCGGGCTGTTCCAGCTCGTCGGCGTCTTCGCGGGTGTCGGTCTGGTCGCCGACCGGTCCCCGACCACACTGGTTCCGCTCGGCGAGCGCCCGCCGGTGCCACCCGAGCGGGCAGGGCCCGGCGACCTCGTGCGCGCCTATCTGCGCCTGCTCGGGCCGGCGACGCTCGCTGAGGCCGCCGGCTACCTCGGCACCAGCCAGAGGGCGATCCGCGCCGCCTGGCCGAGCGACCTGGTCGAGGTGCGGGTGGACGGCCGGCGCACCTGGATCCCGCCGGAGCAGGCTGACGGGCTGCGCGACGCCCCGCCGCGAGCGGACGCCGTACGCCTGCTGCCGCCCTCCGACCCGTACCTGCAGGCTCGCGACCGCGACCTCCTCGTACCGGACAAGGCCCGCCAGAAGGCGGTCTGGCGCATCCTGAGCAACCCGGGGGCGGTGCTCGTGGGTGGCGAGATCGCCGGGGTGTGGCGGGCGCGCGGCGCCGGCAAGGCGCGGCTGGAGATCACCGTGCAGCCGTTCGACGGCGTCACCGCGGGTGACCGCGCGCTGATCGAGGCCGAGGCCGAACGGGTGGCCGCCGCACGCGGCGCGACCGACGTCCGCGTGCGATACGACGACGCCTGACCCGCCGACGACGCCTGACCCGCCGGCGCCGACGACGAACGCGGCGCAGCGGTCGCGCCGGCAGGCGCGCAGGCCCTACCCGCCGGCTTCACGGGTCGGCGACTCTCCCGGCGACACGCCGCGACCGAAGTGGATGACCCGTTCGTCGCCCCCGGGCTCGTAGCCGATGGCGCGGCAGATGCGGTCCGGCGTCGGGTTGGCCATTGCCGGTGGCAAGGAACACCATGCGCCGCCCTCGGTCGAGCTCCTGCCGGATCGGAGCCGCGACGCAGGCGCTGGCATACGCTGGCCTGCCGCGCCGATCCATCGGTCCACGACGCCGGAGATGTCGCGCAGGAAGGTGAACGACAGTCCCGTCGCGCGGATGTGCTGCTCTGTCGCCCAGTGGTCGCGCGCCAGCGTGAAGGTGGCGTCAGGCGCGGCTTGCGTCAGGCGCGGCCCCGAAGAACGACAGGTACACGATCTGGCGCACCCCCGCCGCGGCCGCCGCGTCGACGAAGGTCCGATGCTCCGGGAGCCGGTGGGCGGACTCGGACCCCGACACCATGAACACCACGTCGCTGCCGCTCAGCGCCTGGCGCACCGCTGCGGCGTCGGAGTAGCTGGCGGGGGCGATGTCGGCGCCGTCGAGCGGTGGGGCCCGAGACGGGTCGCGGACGACGAGCCGCTGGGAGGCTCCGGCGGCGGCGAGCCGTGTCGCGAGCCGGCCCCCGATCCGGCCGGTGGCGCCGGTGACGGCCAGCGCTGGTGCCGGTGACGGCACGCGGGTATCAGGTGGCCGGGACAAGGATCTCCGCCCACTGCCCTTCGACGACGTGCGGGTCGGTGCGGCACAGCCACGCGCGGCCGATGCGGACGATCACGTCCAGCGGCCCGGCGTCGCGGCGATCCTCGTCGGGCGCCCCGTTGGGCGTCAAGCGATCCCGGTGATCGTGCCGGCACCCTGGCAGGGCGAGGGGTGGGATCAACGGTGCGGCGTGCGGCCGACGTCGCCGTGGTCACGCTGTCGGGGTCGTGACCGGCTGGCGCCGGGGGAGTGCCCGCGCGGTGAGCCCGGCCGCCGCCGTCGCGCCGACGAGGTTGGCGACCAGGTCGCGGGCGGTGTTCTCGTACCCGCCCACGTTGGTCTCCGGCAGCACCTTGGTCAGGACGTACTCGATGACCTCGTTGGCGGCGCCGAGCCCGGTGCCGCCGAGCACGATCACCGCGGCCGCGGCCAGTCTCGGGGCGGGCGCCCCGGCGAGCTGCGGCCGGAGGGCCTCCCACACCGCGCGCCCGGCGAAGCCGAAGCCCCAGGCGTGCTGGAGATTGTCGAAGCGGACGGCCCTCCCGACCAGCCAGTGCTGGTAGAGCACCCCGTTGCCGACGGGGACCATGCCGCCGGCGAGGTGTCCCAGCGCGAAGAAGACGAGCCCCCAGATGGTGACGCCCGACAGGCCGACCCTTAGGTGGACGGCCATGGTCGCCACCCCACCGACGAGCAGCACCGCGGCGTAGACCGGCCAGCCGGTCGCTCCGGTCGCGGCGCCCAGGGACAGCCCCAGCAGCGTGCCGACGACCGCGACGGCGAGCGGCGCCCGCTGCCTTCGAACTTCGTCGCCGAGGCTGCGGTCGGTCGCGGCGGCACGCACCGGCCGCATGGTAGGGGACCGCCCGTGACCGCCAGGGGGAGCACCGTGGGTCGCAGGCCGAACCCCGCACGCCGCACCGGGGCCCGACGCGGCCGTCCTGCGCTACCTGACGGCGTACCGCCCGGCCACCGTCGCAGACGTCCGCACCCTGGTGGGGACGCGGCCACCCACGACGTGGACTACGCCCCCCAGGGCTGACTCTGCGAGCCATGTGCGGCTTGCAGGCTCCCGGCCAGCTTCGCCGGGGTCGAGTACGTCCTCAGGCAGGTCAGCCGGGGCGGCGCGCTTCGTCACCGAACAGGAACGACAGCAGCACGAACCGCCGGCCGGCGGTGACGTCGAGCACCTCGTGCAGGTGCAGCAGCTGAACAGCAGCGCCGCGCCCGGGGCGGGCCGATACAGGTCCGGTCCGTACTCGGGGAAGCGGAGCTGGCCGCCGTCGTAGCCGTCGTTGAGGTTGAGGGTGAGCGCGAACCGGCGGTGGGCGGTGGCCGGGCTGAGGTTGTCGCGGTGCGCGCGGAAGAAGCCCCGATCGGAGGCTTCGTAGCAGGCGATCTTGAAGCCCTCGAAGCGGCTGGCCCGGTACGCGAACGCCGGACGCCTTGGACAGCTCCGGCATGACCCGCCGGCCGATCGTGGTGGCGAGGTCGCGGGTGCGCTCCGGGTCAGCGACGATGTGGTCGCGGCGCCGCTTGAGCTGACCGCTCATCTCCTGGGCGCGGCGACCGCCCGCCGACGACTCGACCCCCGTCTCGGCGTTGCCCTCCCGCTCCCACACGGCCATGAGCTCGTCGCACCGGTCCGGCTCCAGCACGTCGGGGACGACCAGCAGCGGGGCCTGCGTGACGATGATCCGAGGCGGGCGGTCGTCGGTGGTCAGCTCGTCGACGAGCTCCACGACCCTCTGCGCGACCGCGGTGCCGTCGGAGAACGCAAGCGCTTCGCGGACCCGCAGGTTCGGGTCGAGCAGGAAGGCGGTGGGGATGCCGCCGGTGCGGTAGGCCGCTGCCGCTCGCCCCTCGCCGTCGGTGAGGGTCGGAAACGGAACGTCGACTTCCGACAGCGCCGCCGGCCCGACGACGTGCACGCTGAGTCGGCCGTCGGCCACGGGGCCCAGGCCCTCGGCCAGCGCGTGCAGCCGTGCGCCGGACGCATCGTCGGCGAGCACGAGCAGCGCCGGCCGGCCGCCGGCCAGGGCGTAGTACCGGGTGGGGGTACCGTCCGCTGCCGGCAGCACCATGTCCGGCGCCCGCTCGCCGCGTGTGAGACCCCCCGGTGTCTTCATGGTGTGACCGACGTGCCGGCACCCCGCGGGACCGGCGCGCACGGGACGCTCCTCGGGCGCGTGCGCGGCGGGCGGTGTGCGAAGGACGCCATGGCCGGCGAGCCTATCCGGACGGGGGGTCTGCGCGGACCGACGGCACGGGTGGTGTCCATGCCGGCCGCAAGACGTCGGCGAACTGCTTGGACAGCCAGTTTGGCAGGACCGACGGTTCGCGCTTGCGGACGGTGAGCCATGCGGCGTCGACCCGCGGGACGGGACGGAACGCCCGACGGTCGACCGTCTCGCCCAGCTCGAAGGTCCACCAGGGGGCCCACGCCGCGGAGCGAAGCGTCGTGGGAGGCGCGGCGGCGCGCTTGCAGGCGACCTCCCGCTGGACGAGAAGGTCCGCCCGCCACGGCCCGCGCGCGGAGTCGTCGAGCAGCCGGCACAGCAGCGCCGTCGTCAGCCCGAACGGCGGGCTGGACACCACGCGGTAGGGAGCATCGGGAAGCCTTACGTACCTGAGGTCACCCTCGATCACCTGGACGCGCTGCGCGAGCCCCGCGGTCTCCATGTCCCGCCTGAGGCGCCGGGCCCACACCGGGTCGCGTTCGATTGCCCACACTCGCGCGCCTGCGTGCGCCAGCGCGCGAGTCAGAACCCCGGTTCCGGCACCGGGCTCAACGACCAGCTGGTCGGCGTGGACCTCAGCGGTCGACAGGAACGACCGGACGACGCCCGAGGCGACGAGGACGTTCTGTCCGTAGGAGCGTCGCCGCTGATCTCGCTCGGTGCGCCGCTGTCGCGCGGCCACGGACGAGCACCGTCATGATCGGACCCATGCGCGAAACGCTACCACCCGCCCGGCCGACGGGGCGGGGGTGACGCGCTGGTGGCTGGCGGCAACGGTCCGGCCGGCCGCCCCGGAGATATGCGCGGCCACTTGACGGCCTGGGGTACGTCGGCGCCGGGGTCCGAGGGTGGCGGGCCCGACGCGACGCGTCCGGGTGCGGATCGGTGCGCAGGCGCCCCTAAGCGCACCCGCTCGGGGTGGCGGGCGCGGGTGGCGGGCGCGGGTGGCCGGCGCTCGAGGCGACGTGTCCGCGTGCGGATTCGGGCGTGGAGGCACGCAACCGCGCCCGCTCGCGGGGCGGGGGCGGGGGCTCCGCAAGGGCTGTCCGGGTGCGGATTGGGGCGTAGACGCACCCAACCGCACCCGGTCTCGATGGCGGGGTCTCGCCAAGAGGCGTCCCAAGAGGCGTCCGGGTGCGGATCCGGGCGTGGACGCACCCAACCGCACCCGCTCGGGTGACGGGGTTTCCACACGGGGCCCCGGGTGCGGCTGCAACTCATCAGGCGGCGGCCACGAGCGGGTCGTCGCGGCCGTGCCACAGCTCGCGGGTCCACCACAGCCAGCCGCTGCCGTAGGCGATGGCGAGCACGACCAGACCCCACGACGTCGCCTGCAGGCCGACGAGCTCCACGGCCGTCCCGGCGAGCAGCGACGACGCGCCCACCGCCAGCGTCGCCAACCCGAAGTCGAGGCTCATCACCCGGCCGCGGACCCGGTCGGGCGTGGTGAGCTGCAGGCCGTAGGTCGAGAGCACCCACTGCGCCCCACCGCCCATGTGGGCCAGCGCGACACAGCCGGCGGCCAGCCACAGCGAGCCGGTGAGCGGCAGCAGCACGTAGGCGGCCCCGTAGGAGATGATCGAGCCGCCGCACACGAGCAGCAGCCGGCGGCCGTCGCCCCGGGCCACCGCCCGCCCGGCGAACGGCCCGAGGAGCGCCCCCAGCCCACGGGCCGCCAGCAGCAGGCCGATGCCGGCGTCGTCGGCGCCGAAGCGCGCCAGCGCGAACGCCGGCAGCAGCCCGACGATGCCGTTCGCGACGCCGACGCCCGCCTTGGTCAGCAGCAGCGCGCGAACGACCTTGCGCGGCGCGACGAACGCCCACACCTCGCCCAGGTGCGCCAGGACCGTCGCCCGGGCGGGAAGCGGTCCGGTGCGGAACGACCCGCGGATGCGCAGGATGAGCAGCGCCGACACCACGAACGTCGCCGCGTTGATGACGAAGCTCGCCTCTCGGCCCAGCGTGCCCGCGACGATCCCGCCGAGCGCGGCGCCGACGAACAGCATCGACCCCCACACCGAGCCCATCGTCGTCTGCGCCAACGACAGGTCCTCGCGGTCCACGAGGTTGGGCAGCACGGCGCCGACGACCGGCTCGAAGAACGCCGACAGGGTGGCGATGAGCGCGACGCAGGCGATCGCCAGCCACGCCTGCCCGGTCGCCAGCGCGACGAGCAGCCCCAGCGCCGGCACCACGCGCAGCAGGTCGGCGGCGACCATCATCGTCCGGCGGTTCACGCGGTCGGCGACGACCCCGGCGAACGGCGAGGCCAGGAACACCGGCAGGACGCTCGCCGCGAACACGAACGCGGCGATCCCCTGGCGTCCGGTGAGGTCGGTCACCAGCCCGCTGACGGCGACGAACGCGAACCAGTCGCCGCTGAGGGAGACGACGCTCGCGCCGAACAGCCGCCGGAAGTCGGGGTTGCGCCGCAGGAGGTCGAGCAGCTCGGCCGGGCCCGCGCCCGGCCGGCGGGCTACAGCAGCTCCGGCTGCGCCCACGCCGCCCCTCGCACATGCTCGTCGAGGAACGCGAGCACGGTGGCGTACCAGACCCGGCTGTTGTTCGGCTTGAGGACCCAGTGGTTCTCGTCGGGGAAGTACAGGAACTTCGCGTCGACCCCGTGGCGGCGCAGGTCGGTCCACAGCGTCAACGCCTCGCCGATCGGCACCCGGTAGTCCTGCTCGCCATGGACGACGAGCATCGGGGTGCGGATCTCGGCGACGTGCAGGTTGGGGCTGTGCTCGCGGTAGCGCTCGGGCGCGGTGTAGGGGTCGCCGAACTCGCGCTCCCACCACACGCCGAGGTCGGTGGTGCCGTGGAAGGCATCCAGGCTCCACAGGCTCGCGTGGGTCACGATGGCCTCGAAGCGGTCGGTGTGGCCGGCGATCCAGTTCGCCATGTAGCCGCCGAACGAGCCGCCCAGCGCGGCGGTGCGCGTCTGGTCGATCTCGGGGCGCTCGACGGCGGCGTCGACGGCGGCCATGACGTCGCCGTAGACGACGTCACCCCAGCGTCCCCAGCCACGGTCGATCGCCGCCTGGCCGTAGCCGGTCGACAGGGCCGGGTCGGGCAGCAGGACCGCGTACCCCGCGTCGGTGAACACGTGCGGGTTCCAGCGCCAGTGCCACCCGTTCCAGGAGGCGAGCGGCCCGCCGTGGATCAGGACGGCCAGCGGCGCCGGCGAGTCCGCGGACGCATCGGGTGGCAGCAGCAGCCACGACGGGACCTCGGCGCCGTCGCCGGCGGTGGCGGTGACGCGCTCCAGCCGGGCGGGCAGTGGCGGGGGATCCCAGCCGCGCAGCGGCCGCGGGTCAGCGTCGGCCGCCGTCGCGTCGAGGGCGACGGGGCGGGGCGGCTCGGCCACGGTCTCGCGCAGCGCGTAGACGGTGCGACCGTCCGGCGAGGGGCACAGGTCGGTGTAGTCGCCCTCCGACGCCAGACGGGTCACCCGGTCACTGTCGAGCTCCACGCGGAACGGCGACGTGCGCCCGTCACGGTCAGCGGTGAACAGCACCGCCGACGAGTCGGGCGCCCACACGGGCGCCAGCGGCCACAGGTCCAGGCTGGCGGCGATCTCCCGGCCCTCGCCCGAGCCGAGGTCGAACACCCACAGCCGGCGCGACAGCGGCGCGTCGGGTCCCGAGGGGCTGTCGCGGATGCACGCCACCCAGCGCCCGTCGGGGGAGCAGGCGATGCTGCCGTAGTCGCCCCCGTCGGCGGCGAGCATGCGCTGCTCGCTGGTCGCGACATCGACGGCGACGAGGTCGAACGGCCGCTCGCGCAGGTCGTCGCCGTCCCGCCGGCGCCCGGTGACGACCGTGCCGCCGTCGGGCGTCACGTCGAAGTCGACGAGGTCCAGGGACCGTCCCGGGGAGGGGATCACGTCGGTCGGGTCGCTGACCGCCGCGTCGCCCGCCGGCAGGTCGGCCGCGAGCAGGTGGCGCTCCCGGGGGCCGAGGTAGCGGTCCCAGTAGCGGATCGGGTAGTCGGTGTACAGCCGCGCCGTGACGCCGGCGTCCTTGCGCGCCTTCTCCCGCTCGGCGTCGACCTCCCACGACTCGCTGCCCGCGTGCGAGCCGGCGGCGAACACCACCCGCCCGGAGTCGCGCGCCGCTGCCACCGCGTCGACCCCGGCCGGCGGCGCCGCGAGCAGCGACGCCTCGCCGCCGCCCGCCGGCAGGCGCCACAGCGCCGGGGCCTCTCCGCGCGGGTCGTCGGGCCCGGCGTCGGGGTCGGGGCGCGACGACGTGAACAGCAGCGACCCGTCGGGCAGGAACGCCGCGCCGGACTCGCCGGGGGCCGAGCGCGTCAGCCGGCGCGGCTCGGTCTCGCCGTCGGGGTCGAGCTCCCACAGCGCCGTGACCAGCTTCTTGCCCTCCTCGCCGGAGCGGGCGACCGCGACGACGAGCCGGGAGCCGTCGGGGGACAGGGCCAGGCCGCTCAGTCGCGGCAGGGCGAGCAGGGCGTCGACGTCGAAGCGATCCTCGTCGGTCATGCCGGCCATCCTCGCGCGCGGCCGCCGGCGCGCACCAACTCGCCGCGCCGTGGAACGCCGTGGAACAATGACGCCTCCAGCCGTTCGTCCCGTCCGGAGGCCGTGCCATGCCCGACGCCGTCATCGTCGGCTACGCCCGCACCCCGATCGGGAGGTTCCAGGGCGGGCTGTCCAGCATGACCGCGATGGCGCTCGGCGGCGCCGCGATCACGGCCGCGCTTGGCAAGGTCGGCGTGGGCGGCGACGACGTCGACTCGGTCGTCATGGGCCACGTCCTGCAGGCAGGACAGGGTCAGATCACCGCCCGGCAGGCGGCCTTCGCGGCCGGCATCGGGATGGGAACCCCCGCGCTGACCGTCAACAAGGTGTGCCTGTCGGGCATGGCCGCGATCGCGCTGGCCGACCAGTGGATCCGCCTCGGGGACGCCGACGTCGTCGTCGCCGGCGGCATGGAGTCGATGTCGAACGCGCCCTACCTGCTGCCCAAGGCCCGGTCGGGCTACCGCATGGGCAACGGCACGCTCGTCGACGCGATGGTTCACGATGGCCTGTGGTGCGCCTTTGACGACGGCCACATGGGCGAGGGCAGCGAGCGGATGAACGCCGACCTCGGGATCACCCGCGAGGCGCAGGACGAGTGGTCGGCGCGCAGCCATTCACGCGCCGTCGACGCCTGGAAGGACGGCCGCTTCGGCGACGAGGTCACGCCCGTCGCCGTGCCGCAGCGCAAGGGCGACCCGCTGACCGTCGACACCGACGAGGGGATGCGCCCGGGGACCACCGCAGGCTCGCTGGCCAAGCTCGTCGGCGCCTTCGCCTCCGACGGGACGATCACGGCCGGCAACGCCAGCCAGATCTCCGACGGCGCCGCGGCGGTGGTGCTCATGAGCCGCGAGAAGGCCGACAGCCTGGGCCTGCAGCCCCTCGCGCGGGTGGTGTCCTACGGCACCGTCGCCGGGCCCGACCCCTCGCTGCACCACCAGCCGGCCGCGGCCATCGCCAAGGCGGCGGCCCGGATCGGCACCGACCCGGCGGGGTTCGACCTGTACGAGCTCAACGAGGCGTTCGCGTCGGTCGCGATCCACTCCACGAGGCTGCTCGGCGTGTCGGAGGACAAGGTCAACGTCAACGGCGGCGCCGTCGCGCTCGGGCACCCGATCGGCTGCACCGGCGCGCGGATCACGATCACCCTGCTCGCCGCGCTGCGGGCCCGCGGCGGCGGCCGGGGCGCGGCCGCGTTGTGCGGCGGCGGCGGCCAGGGAGACGCGCTGCTCGTCGAGACGCTGTAGTGGCGACACCGCCGCCGGCCGGCGGCGGTGCGCTACCGCCCCGCGGGCCGCTGCCGCCCGACGGCGCTCCGCCACCGCGGGGCGTGCTGTTCGATGCCGGCGGGACGCTCCTGCAGGTTCACGCGGAGCGTTACGCGGCGGCGCTGCGTGGCCGCGGCCACGACCCCCACGAGCTCGACGACGCGCTGTGGCGCACCCTGGTGCTGCTGGACTCCGAGCGCTACGGCCCGGCCGCCGGCCAGTGGGGCGACTGGTTTCCCGCGTGGCTCGCCGAGGTCGCCGAGCACAGCCGCGTGCCGGCCGAGGTCGCGATCGAGGCGTGGCGCGCAGCCGACACCGAGCAGATGCTGTGGGACGACCCGATCCCGGGCGCCGCCGAGGCGATCGGCCGGCTGCGGGCGGCGGGCCTGCGCGTGGGGGTCGTGTCCAACGCCGACGGCCGGATCGCCGACGCGCTGGGCCGCGCGGGCCTGGCCGCGCAGCTGGAGGTCATCGTCGACTCCACCGTGGTGGGCGTGCACAAGCCCGACCCGGGGATCTTCGCGCACGCCCTCCAGCCGCTGGGCCTGCGGCCGGCCGAGACGTGGTACCTCGGTGACACCGTGTCCTACGACGCCGCCGCCGCAGACGCCGCCGGTCTCGTGTCGTGGGTCGTCGACCACCGCGGCCTGCACACCGTCGACCATCCCCGGCGCGTGTCAGACCTCCGCGAGTTCACCGACATCGCGCTGGCCGCCGCCCGCCGCCTGGCCGCTACGCAGTCGCCACCGGCTGCGGGAAGTACGGCGTGATGACGTCGCGTCCGAAGCGCTCCATCTCCTCCAGCTGCGGCGAGAACTGCAACAGCAGCAGGTCGACGCCGGCGTCGGCGTACGCGCCGATGCGCTCGGCGATCTGCTGCGGCGTGCCGACCAGCCCGGCGCGCAGCCCCCGGTTGGACACGCTGTACTCCTCCAGGCTCACGCGGCTCTCCAGCTGGCTGCCGGCGACGAAGTCACGGTACGAGGCGTACGCCTCGGGGCTGGCGTGGACGTCGGTGATGCGCTCGAGCTCCGCGCGCGCGTCCGCCTCGGTGTCCCGGCACACCACGAACCCGGAGACGCCGAAGCGCAGCGGCGGCCGGTCGGTCTGCTCCCGGCGGGCGCGCAGGTCGGCGACCTTCGCGGCGATGACGTCGGGGGGATCGCCGTGCATGACGTAGGCCCCGCCCTGGGTGGCGATGACCTCCTTCGCGCGCGGCGACTCGCCGCCCATGTACACGAGCACCGGCGCGGAGGGCTTGGGCTCCATCACCGTGCCCTCCAGGTCGTACAGGTCACCGTGGTGGGTCACGGTCGGCTCGGTGAGCACGCGCTCGAGGACCTCCAGCCACTCCGACGTGCGCGCGTAGCGGGCGTCGTGCACGTCGAACGGCGCCCCGTACTGGCGGGCCTCGTCGGCCCACCAGCTGGAGACGACGTTGAGGCTGACACGCCCCGGCGCGATCGTGTCCAGCGTGCTGAGCGCCTTCGCCGTCAGCGCCGGCGAGTGGTAGTTGGGCCGGACGGCGAGCATGAGCTCGAGGTGCTCGGTGACCGCGGCGACGGCCGGGGCCAGGGTCCAGGCGTCCAGCGACGGCGCGGCGTGGCCCTTGATGTCGTTGAGGTTCAGCTCGGCGAGCAGGCTGAGCTCGAAGCCCGACCGCTCCGCCGTCTGCGACAGCGCCCGGACGTAGGGCCACTCGATGCTCATGCCCTCGTCGGCGACGTTGCGCAGCCAGCCGCCGAACATGGGCATCCAGAAGCCGAACCGCATCGTCGACCTTTCACCTCGCCGGGAGCGGCCGCCAGGCATAGCAGGCGGCGTCGCGGCGCGCACCCCGCGGGGCAGGAGAAACGTCGGCCCGAACCCGAGGTCGCCGCCGGGTCAGCCGGGGACCGGCGTGGACTGAGCCGGGCCGCTCACGCTCCCCGCGGGCCCAGCAGCTCCCGGCGGGTGCTGCGGACCCGCTCCAACGTGGCCTCGTCGCGTTCGACCGCGGCGATCTCCTGCCCCCGACGGGTGTCCCACCGCGCCGCCACTGTCCCGGGATCCTCGCCGCCGAGCACCGCGGCCGCCTGGACGGCGGCCCCCAGCGCGACGAGCTCCTCGGCGTCGGGGACCACGAGCGGGCGGCCGGAGAGGCGGCCGACGACCTGCCGCCACACCGCCCCCCTCGCCCCACCCCCGATGAGGACCAGCGGCGCGTCCGCCGGCAGGCCCCCGGCCTGCTCGGCGACGGCGTCGAGGGCGTCCAGCAGCGAGGCCGCGGCGCCCTCGTAGGCGGCGCGCAGCACCTGGCCGGCGGTCGTGTCGGCGCGCAGGCCGGTGACCGTCCCGCTCGCGCCGGGCAGGTTCGGCGTGCGCTCGCCGTCGAGGTAGGGCAGCACGACGACGTCGCCGCCGGGGGCGACGGCGTCGCGGGCCACGCCCAACAGCGACGCGAAGCGGTCGACGGCCAGGGTGCAGTTCAAGGTGCACGCCAGCGGCAGGAACCGACCGGTCGCGTCGGCGAAGCCCGCCACGACACCGCTGGGGTCGGCCGGACGGCGCCCGGACACCGCGTACGCGGTCCCCGAGGTGCCGAGGCTGACCACGGGCGTCCCCGGCTCCAGCCCCAGGCCGAGCGCCGCTCCCATGTTGTCGCCGGTGCCCGGCCCGACCAGCGCCCCCGACGCCAGCCCGAACGCCGCGGCCGCCTCGGGCGTCACCGTGCCCGCCGCCTCGTCCGGTCCCAGCACCTCCGGCAGCAGGGCCGGGTCCAGCGCCACGGCGGGCAGCCCCAGCACGTCGGGTCGGTAGCCGCCCGTCGCCGTCGACCACCAGCCGGTGCCCGAGGCGTCCCCGCGGTCGGTGACGGCGCGACCCGTCAGCCGCGCCGTGAGGTGGTCGTGGGGCAGGCGCACGGCGCGGGCGGCGGACGCCACCGCGGGCTCGGTCCGACGCAGCCAGGCCCAGGTCGTCACCGTGAACGACGCGACCGGGACGCTGCCGACCCGCTCGGCCCAGGCCTGCGGGCCGCCGAGCGCCTCGACGAGCGCCTCCGCGTCGGGCGCCGAGCGGGTGTCGTTCCACAGCACCGCGGGCCGCAGGGGACGCCCGTCGGCGTCGGCGACGACGAGACCGTGCTGCTGGCCCGCGACGGCGACGGCGCCGACGTCGGCGGCCCTGCCGGTCGCCGCGAGGGCGGCCGACAGCGCCCGCTCCCAGTCCGCCGGGTCGGTCTCGCGTGCCCCGCCCGAGCCCGTGACCGCGTGGTCGGCGCGGCCGGTGCCCACGACCTGCCCGCCGGCCGGGTCGACGACCAGCACTTTGGTGGCCTGCGTCGAGCAGTCCACTCCTGCGACCAGCGGCCCCGTCACCCGTCCTCCTGCCCCTCGCGACGGCTGTCGGCGGCTCCGGTCGGCGCCGCCGCGCCGGGAGTAAACCGTTGACGGCGCCGCCGCGCCATGCCAGCTTCGTCGGACGCCCCGACAAACTCGGGCGAGCGACGCGAGGCCAGGACACCCGCCATGACCGACACCGCCGTGACCGACACTCTGGGGGCAGCTGGCACGTCCGGCATTGAGCCGCGGCCCGAGCACAAGTTCACCTTCGGCCTGTGGACCGTGGGACATCCGGGCCGCGACCCCTTCGGTGACGTGGTGCGCCCGATGATCGCTCCGGATGAGATCGTTCGGCGCCTGGCCGACCTCGGCGCCTACGGGGTGAGCTTCCACGACGACGACCTGCTGCCGCCCGACGCGGACGCCTCCGAGCGCGAGGCGATCGTCAAGCGGTTCCGCAGGCGCTCGACGACACCGGCATGGTGGTGTCGATGGCGACGACGAACCTGTTCTGGAACCCGGTGTTCAAGGAGGGAGCCCCGCCAACAGCCCGGAGGTGCGGCGGTGGCGGTCGACGATGCGCGCGATCGACCTCGGCGCGGAGTTCGGGGCGCCGACCTACGTGTTCTGGGGCGGCCGCGAGGGCGTGGAGGCGCTTCACCGCTGGCGGCGCTGGACCGCTACGCCGAGGCGCTGGACTTCTTGTGCGCCTATGTCAGCGACCGCGGCTACGGATGCGCGCGCTGGAGCCAAGACGAACGAGCCCCGCGCGACACCTTCCTGCCGACCGTCGGCACGGAGCTCGCCTTCATCGAGCGCCTCGAGCAACCCGACATGGTCGGCGTCAACCCCGAGGTCGCGCACGAGACCATGGCCGGGCTGAGCTTCACCCACGGCGTCGCGCAGGCGCTGTGGGCCGGCAAGTTGTTCCACATCGACCTCAACGGCCAGAAGATCGGCGCTACGACCAGGACCTGCGCTTCCTCGGAGGGGATCAAGGAGGCGTTCTTCCTCGTCCGGCTCCTCGAGGAGTCCGACGGGGTCGCGCTTCGACGCCCGCCCGTATCGCACCGAGACCGGGCAGGGCGTGTGGGACTTCCCGCCGGATGCATGCGGACCTACCTGGCGCTCGCGGACAAGGCGCGCAGGTTCTCGGCCGACCCGGCCATCGCCGAGGCACTGGCTGCGGCCGGCGCGACCGACCTCGCCGAGCCGGCGGTGGGCCCCTACTGGCGGGAGACGCCGACCGCCTGCTCGCCGAGCAACCCGACGCCGCGGCGCTCGCTCGGCGCAACTACGCCAACGAGCGGCTCGACCAGTCGACCGTCGACCTGATCCTCGGGATCTAGGGCTACTCCCCAGGACCTCGTTGCACGCAAGTCGTCCGGCGTTTGAGGTGCGTCAAGGAGGCGTTCTTCCTCGTAGCCGGCTCCTGGGTTTTGAGGGCGACGTTGGTTCTATGCGGCTACGACATGTGATCAGTGACAGCGCGTGGGCGATGATCGAGCCGCCCGCCCGTCGCGCACCGAGACCGGGCCGCACCGTGGTCGAGGCGATGTGTGGCGGTTCGCCGCGCGTGGCGGGACTTGCCCGAGCGGTTCGGGCCTGGCGCTCGCGGAAGCAAGGCGCGCGACGGCACTCGCAGCCAGGCGCTGCGGCCATCGCCGACGCTGCGGGGGAGCTGGACTGGCTGGTGGCGGTGGACTCGTCGCTGGTGCGACCAGCGCCGAGCCGCGCGAGTGGTCAGGGCCCACACGACTCCCGCGACCGAGACGGCCGACCGCCTGCTCGCCAAGATCCACCTGGCCCGACGGTCACGGCCGCCCCATGTCGCTGTGGCTGACCGGCGGCAACGTCAACGACGTCACCGAGCTGCGCGGTCATGGCCGGCCTCCACGTCCGCGCTCGACCAGGCTGACGCGTCGACGGGCTGATCGCCGACAAGGATCTAGCCAACCGCCAACTGCTGACCCGGCGCGGAATCAAGGTCACGATCCCCGAGAAGGACGACCAACGGCGTCGCAGACGCGTGCTAGCGCGGCGGACGGCCGCGGTGGATCCCAGCATCTACCGGCCCATAACGTCGTCGAGCGCGCCTTCAACTTCCATCGGACGGCCTGGCCTCCAGATACGACAAGCCGCGCTGAACTACCGCGGCCACCCTCGCCAGCTGCTGCGGGGCCGGCTCTGACCATTCCGGAGACACGCGGCGCAGGGTAGCCGACCAGTGACGCCCGACGTTGCGCGCCGGCGGGACGACCGCGTCGACGGAGGGGTTCGTGAGCCGACAACGCCGGCGGGCGCCTGCGCGTCACTGCGTCGCCCGGGTGACGCCGACATTGCGCGCTGCTCCGCGTCGACGTCGACCCGCTCGCCGGCGGCGCAGGCGTCGAAGGTGACCGTCCCGTCCTGGGCCGTTCGCCGGCACCGAGCACCGCCTGCGACCCGACTACCAGGGGCACGCGATCCACGGTGTGGTGTCGGGCCTGCACTGGGACGTCGACGTCGCCGACGACGCGACGGTCGCCCTGTCGTGCGCGCTGCCGCCCGACCGCTGGCCGTTCGGGGGCCGGGCCGGCCAGCGGATGGCGCTCGCGCCGGGACGCCTGGAGCTGTCCGCGCACGTCGAGGCCGGCTCCCAGCCGATGCCGGCGTCGCTGGGCTGGCACCCGTGGTTCGCCAGACCCGCCGACGGCGACCTGTGCGTGGGCGTGGACGCCGGCGAGGTGCTCGCTCTGCGCCCCGACCTGGTCCCCACCGGCGAGCGCGCGCCCGTCACCGGTGCGACCGACCTGCGCGACGCCCCTGCCCTGGGCAGCCGGCGCCTGGACGACGTGTACGTGGCGTCCGGATCGACCGCCACCGTCGCCTGGCCCGACCTGGTGCTGGAGATCGCGCTGCCCCACCCGCTGTGCACGCTGGTCGTCCACACCCCGCCGCGCGGCGTCTGCGTCGAGCCGATGACGGCGTGGCCGGACGCGCCGGCGCTGCACGAGCGCGGCGTGGCCGGCACCGGCCTGGCCGTGCTCGGGCCCGGCGAGCGGCTCACCGCGAAGACCACGTGGTCGTGGGGACCGGGTGTCACCCAGCGAACGGCATCGTGACCACCGGCGCGGGAACCCGCTGCCACCAGGGCGAGTTGGATGCACGACCACGGAAGGCCCACACCGGGCGTTCCGCCTGAAACGGGAGGGACCATGAAGGCGATCCGGACGACGGGCACGGCGCTGGCCGCGGCGCTGCTGATGCTGGTGCTGGCGGCCTGCGGCAGCGGCGGCGAGCAGGCTGGCGAGGGCACCCAGCCGGCGGGCGGGGGCAGCGAGGCCGCCGCCGGCGGCAGCGAGGCCGCGGGCGGCGAGGCCGAGGGAAAGATCGCGGTGCTCCTGCCCGACAGCGCGTCGTCGTCGCGCTGGGAGACCAAGGACCGGCCCTTCTTCGAGAAGGCGTTCGAAGACCTCGGCCTGAGCCCCGACCAGTACCAGATCCTCAACGCCGAGGGCGACGCCGCGACCCAGCAGACGCAGGCGGAGCAGGCCATCACCGACGGCGCGACCGTGCTGCTGATGACCAACCTCGACAGCGGCAGCGGCGCGACGATCATCGACAACGCCAAGGCGCAGGGCGTCCGCGTCATCGACTACGACCGGCTGACCCTGGACGGCGACGCCGACTACTACGTCAGCTTCGACAACGAAGAGGTCGGGCGCCTGCAGGGCGAGGGCCTCGTGCAGTGCCTGGAGGAGGCCGGCGTCGAGAATCCGCAGGTCGCGGTGCTCAACGGCTCGCCGACCGACAACAACGCGACGCTGTTCGCGCAGGGCTACAACTCCGTCATCGACCAGAAGTTCGAGGCGGGCGAGTGGACCGAGGTCGCCGACCAGTCGGTGCCCGACTGGGACAACCAGCAGGCGCTGACGATCTTCGAGCAGATGCTGCAGCAGGCCGGTGACGACATCGACGGCGTCCTTGCCGCCAACGACGGCCTCGGCAACGCCGCGATCTCGGCGCTGAAGACCCGCAACCTCAACGGCATCCCGGTGACCGGCCAGGACGCCACGCCCGAGGGGATCCAGAACATCCTGCTGGGTGACCAGTGCATGACCGTCTACAAGTCCATCGCCGACGAGACGCGGGCGGCCGCCGAGCTCGCCGTCCAGCTGCTGCGCGGCGAGGAGCCCCAGGTCGACGACGTGACCAACAACGGCACCAAGGACGTCCCGTCGGTCCTGCTGACGCCGGAGGCGATCACCGCCGAGAACGTCCAGACCGTCGTCGACGACGGCTTTTTGACCATGGAGGAGATCTGCGGCGGCGCCGCCGCGGAGACGGAGTTCTGCCAGCAGGGCGGCTAGGCCCC
>JAUJMQ010000017.1:0-14970 GCA_030446775.1 Egibacteraceae bacterium | reverse complement strand
CCATGAGCACCGAGCCCGTGCTGGCGCTGCGCGACGTGTCCAAGCACTTCGGGGCGGTCCAGGCGCTGTACGGCGTGGACCTCGACGTCCACGCCGGGCAGGTCATGGCCCTCGTCGGTGACAACGGCGCCGGCAAGTCGACGCTGATCAAGAGCATCGGCGGGATCCACCCGTTCGACGGTGGCGAGCTCCGCTTCGACGGCTCGCCCGCGTCGATCACCAGTCCGAAGGACGCCGCCGCGCTCGGGATCGAGATCGTCTACCAGGACCTCGCGCTCGCCGACAACCTCGACGTCGTGCAGAACATGTTCCTGGGGCGCGAGCGGCTGCAGGGCCTGCGACGGCTCGACGAGAACGGCATGGAGACCGAGGCCCGCAAGACGCTGTCGGGCCTGTCGGTCACGACGCTGCGGTCGGTGCGAACGCCGGTCGCGGCCCTGTCGGGCGGGCAGCGGCAGTCGGTGGCCGTGGCCAAGGCGGTCATGTGGAACTCGCGGCTGGTCATCCTCGACGAGCCCACGGCGGCGCTGGGGGTCGCCCAGACGCGCCAGGTCCTCGACCTGGTCAAGCGGCTGGGTGACAAGGGCCTGGCGGTGATCCTCGTGTCGCACAACCTGCACGACATCTTCGAGGTCGCCGACCGGATCGCGGTGCTGCGGCTCGGCCAGAAGGTGGCCGAGTTCGACGCCGCCGGCACGAACCAGCAGGAGGTCGTCGAGGCGATCACCGCCGGTTCGCTGCAGAAGGTTCCCGGCATGGTGGAGGCGCAGCCGTCATGACCCAGGTCGCCGAGCAGGCTCCGCTGTCGAGCACGAGCGACGCGCCCCCCGGGGACGGGTCGCTGGCCGACTACTTCCGGGCCTATCTCGTCCGGGTCCGCTCGGGCGACCTCGGGTCCCTGCCGATCATTGTGGGCCTGCTGATCATCGTGGCGGTCTTCGGCTCGCTGCGCCCCGCGTTCCTGACTGCCGGCAACTTCACGAACCTCATCGTGCAGATGGCCGGCCTGACCACGATCGCGATCGGTGTCGTGTTCGTGCTCCTGCTCGGCGAGATCGACCTGTCGGTCGGCTACGTCAGCGGCGTCGCCGGTGTCGTCCTGGCCCGGCTGCTCACCGAGAACGGGCTGCCGTGGTTCGCGGCGGTCGCGGCGGCGGTGCTGACGGGGACGCTCATCGGCCTGCTGCAGGGGCTCATCATCACCAAGGCCGGCGTGCCGTCGTTCGTCGTGACCCTCGCCGGCCTGCTCGCGTGGAACGGGGTGGTGCTCATCCTCATCGGCGGCCGGGGAACCGTGGTGGTCTCCGACCGCGTCGTCATCGGCATCGCCAACCGCTACCTGCCGCCGGTCGCCGGCTGGGTCCTCGCCGCCGCGCTCGTCGCCGGCTTCGTCGCGACGCAGCTCGCGCGGCAACGGGCACGCCGCGCCGCCGGGCTGCCGACCGTGCCGCCGCTGATCGTGGCGTTGCGCGTCGTGCTGCTCTCGGTGCTCGTCGGCGGGGCCGTGGTGCTGTGCAACGCCAGCCCTCGCGGCGGCGTGCCGGTCGCGGGCGTCCTCATGGCGGTGCTGCTGCTGGTCTGGTCCTACGTGGCGGGCCGCACCCGCTTCGGCCGCCACGTCTACGCGGTGGGCGGCAACGCCGAGGCCGCGCGCCGCGCCGGCATCGACGTCGACCGGGTCCGGGTGGCGGTGTTCATGATCGCCTCGACGATGGCCGCCCTCGGCGGCGTCGTGCTGGCCTCCCGCCTGCGGTCGGTGGACACCGCGGCCGGCGGCGGCGACATCCTGCTGAACTCCATCGCCGCAGCGGTCATCGGCGGCACGAGCCTGTTCGGCGGTCGCGGGAAGGTCTCCAGCGCGCTGCTCGGCGCGCTCGTCATCGCCAGCGTCGCCAACGGGATGGGGCTGCTGGGCCTGAGCTCCGGCGCGAAGTTCGTCGTGACCGGGCTGGTGCTGCTCGCATCGCTGCTCGTCGACTCCTTCGCCCGCCGCGGCCGCTCCTCGCGCGGGCTGGCCTGAAGCACGTCTCCGCGGGTCCGGGTCGACACCGGCGCGCCAAGCCGGCGCCACGGTGGCTGCACCGATCGGTGGAGCGTGTGTCGTCCGGGCACCGGCACCCCTCCGCGGCGGCCTCGGCGGCGAACCGCCCGGTGGGAGGCTCGCAGTTGTCGTCCAGGCGTCACCGGCTCACGGTCGTGGCCGCCACCGTCGTGGCGCGCCTGCGCGACCACGACCTCATGCTCTACGCCGCCGGCCTGACCTTCTACGCCGCGCCTGCGCGACCACGACCTCATGCTCTACGCCGCCGGCCTGACCTTCTACGCTGCGATCGCCGTCGTGCCGGTGATGCTCCTCGGGGTGTTCCTGACCGGCCGGGTGCTCGGGCACGAGCTCGTCGAGCGGCTGATGCTGCGCCTGGCCGCCTACACCCCCGAATCGTTGGGCCTGCGCGCCGGCATCCAGTCGCTGGGGACCGTGGGGCCGCGTCTGGGCGTGGCCTCCCTCCTGGCGGCACTGGTCCCCGCGACCAGCTACGGCGAGGGCCTCGTGCGAGCCTTCGACCGCCTCGGCGGGCGCAACCAACGCGCCAAGGGCCTGCGTGGACGGCTGCTGTGCCTGGTGCTGCTGCCGGTCTTGCCGGTCGTCGTGCTGGCGGCCCTCGGCGCCGTGGCGGTGCTCCCCGACCTCCTGGGACCGGGGCGGGCAGCGCGGCTGCTCGGCGTCTACGCCACCTTCTGGGTCGGCTGGCTGACCTCCGGCACGCTGCTGGCGCTGCTGTACCGGGCCTACACGCCGCGGGCGCTGGGGCCGGCGCCGCTGTTCTGGGGTGCGGCGGCCACCGGGTCGTTCATGAGCGGCATGTCGCTGGGGTGGGTGCTCGTATTGCGGTTCGGCGTGGACGTGGGGCTGGCGTTCGGCGGCTCGACGCTGCTGGGCACGCTCGTGCTGTCGTCCGTGTACCTGTTCCTGGCGCAGACCGCGGTGCTCGTCGGCTACGTCCTCACGCTGGTCCTGGCCAGCCCGGGAGGCGTTTGTTCTGATTCCCTGGCCATGCCGAGGGAATCAGAACAAGCGCGGGCCGAGGTCAGATGACCGGCGGCTCGCGGTAGGTGCCGAAGACGTCCTTGAGCGCTCCGCAGACCTCGCCGAGCGTGGCGTCCGCGCGGACCGCGTCCATGATGACCGGGACGAGGTTCTCGTCGGTGCGGGCAGCGGTGCGCAGCCGCTCGAGCGCCGACCTGGCGGCGGCGGCGTCGCGGCGGCCGCGGAACTCCGCCAGCCGCGCCGACTGCGCCACCTCGACGTCGGCGGAGATGCGCAGCACCTCGAGCTCACGCTCGTCGTCGTCGGTGTGGACGTTGACTCCGACGATGCGCTTGTCGCCCTTCTCCAGCTGCTTCTGGTAGGCGAAGGCGGCGTCGGCGATCTCGGACATGAACCAGCCCGACTCGATGCCGCGCAGCATCCCGCCAGTGATCGTCTCGTCCGGCGACTGGGCCAGGATCCTGGCGAAGTAGGCCTCGGTGTCGGCCTCGACCTTGTCGGTCATCCACTCGACGAACCATGAGCCGCCCAGCGGGTCGATCGTGTTCGTGACGCCGGTTTCCTCGGCGATGACCTGCTGGGTGCGCAGCGCCACCTTCGCGGCGTGGTCGCTGGGCAGGGCGAGCACCTCGTCGAGGGCGTTGGTGTGCAACGACTGCGTGCCGCCGAGCACCGCGGCCAGCGCCTCGAGCGCGGTGCGGACGATGTTGTTGTCGGGCTGCTGAGCGGTCAGCGACACCCCGGCGGTCTGGGTGTGGAACCGCAGCAGCAGCGCCTTGTCCGCCGTCGCGCCGTAGCGCTGGGACATCCAGCGCGCCCAGATCCGTCGCCCGGCGCGGAACTTGCCGATCTCTTCGAAGAAGTCGATGTGGGAGTCGAAGAAGAAGCTCAGCCGCGGGGCGAACTGGTCGGCCTTGAGCCCGCGGGACAGGCCCAGCTCCACGTAGCTGAACCCGGCGGCGAGCGTGAACGCGAGCTCCTGCGCCGCCGTCGCCCCGGCCTCGCGGATGTGGTAGCCGGAGACCGAGATCGGGTGGTAGCGGGGCACGTTGGCAGTGGTGAACTCGATGAGGTCGCCGATGAGGCGCAGGTGCGGCTGGGGTGGGAACAGCCATTCCTTCTGGGCGATGTACTCCTTGTGGATGTCGGTCTGCAGCGTCCCGCCGAGCTGGTCGATCGAGAAGCCCTGGCGCTCGGCGGCGACGGCGTACATCGCGAACAGCACGACCGCGGGGCCGTTGATCGTCATCGACGTCGTGATGTCACCGAGCGGGATCCGGTGAAACAGCCGCTCCACGTCGTCGAGCGTGTCGACGGCGACCCCGCAGTGGCCCACTTCGCCGGCCGACTCCGGTTCGTCGGAGTCCCGCCCCATGAGCGTGGGCATGTCGAAGGCGACCGACAGGCCGTGCTGGCCGGCGCGGAGCAGGTCGTGGTAGCGCCGGTTGGTGTCCTCGACGCTGCCGAAGCCGGCGAACTGCCGGATCGTCCACGGCCGCCCCCGGTACATCGACGGGTACACGCCCCGCGTGAACGGATAGACGCCGGGGTAGCCGATCCGCTCCGGGTCGACGGTGTAGTTGTGGGGTCCCACCAGCGGCGGGACCTCGACGTCGGACAGCGTCGTGAAGGGTCCGTCGCGCTCCGGCGTGGCGGCGTACCGGCGCTCCCACTCCTCGCGCATCTCGTCGCTGGCCACAGCGGAGCTCCTCGGTCGCATGGGGCCGGCGCGGCGCCCCTGACCCGGCATTGTGCCATCCACCCCCGGCGCCGGCCGGGCCCAGCGGTCCCGCCGCCGGCATCGCCGGGCCGCGGGAGCGCCCCCGCCCGTCAGTCGGTGTGGAAGGCGGCGAGGCGCTCCGCCTCTTCGTCGACCTCGCGGCGAGCCGGCGCCGCCAGGCGCTCGAACGGCTCGACGCGCACCCGCCCCCCTTCGTGCCGCCAGGTGCCGGCGACCGCGCCGTCGACCAGGAAGGTGGGCACGGAGTGCGGCGTCTTGGTGTCGAAGACCAGTGGCCGGTAGGGCTCGGGCAGGATCTGCGTGCGCCGCGCGTGCGCGAGCAGCGTCGCGTCCCAGGTGGGCAGGAACCGCACCGGCGCCGGGGTGGCCGCGTCGGGCAGCGGGGCGCGCGGCAGGTCCAGGAGCTCACGCCCGTCCTCGTCGCGCAATCGGCGCAGCCGCAGGCGCTCCACCACCGGGCGGAGCGTTGTCACCGTCAGCCCGGCCCAGTTCGCGACGTCGTTGAGGGGCGCGGGACCGAAACCGCCCAGGTACCTGCGAACGAGATGCTCGAGCCCCTGCGCCTGCGTGGCGCCGGAGGGCCCGAGCCAGTCGTCGGCCAGGCCGTACAGGTCGGCGCGCCGCCGCTCCCAGGTGCCCGACGGAGGCACGCGAACCATGTCGAGCCACAGCCCCGCGCCGGACCAGGCGATCCGCGGGAAGCCCTCGGCCGCAAGGAGCTCGACGAGCTCGGCCTGGCGGCGGGGTCCGTCCGCGAGCCTGCGTCGCAACAGCTCGGCGACCGCGGCCATGTCGACCCCCTCGAGCCGGTGCCGCTGGACGCGCAGCCACCATGCTCGGCGGGTGTCACGGATCCCCGCCGCGAACAGCGGGTGGTCGCGGGCCGAGACGACGTGGATCGTGGTCCGCATCAGCGTCGCCTGTACGGCCCGCCGCTGCTCGAGCGCGTTCGTCAGCGCCTCTCGACGGAAGTCGAGCAGGCGCGACCACAGCCCCACGTACGCCGACGGTGCGTACTGCGACTGCAGGCCGCCGAGGCGTTCCAGCGCACGCGCAAGCGGCAGCGTCGAGCGCTCGAGGAGGAGCTGGCGGGCGAGCAGCGCCCGGTTCAGTGCGCGGACGGACAGCACGCGCTCGGCCATGGGCGGCAGTCTGGCCCCCGCCGCGAACCCGACGCCAGCCCGGGTCGATCTCCCCCTTGACCGGCCCCCGACCGGCGATAGGTTGCGACGACGTCCGATCGACAGGAGGCGCCATGTGCCTGGCCGGAACCCGCGAGGCCGTCCGCAACGCAGACCAGACGCAGGCGACGCCGCCGCCGACCCCGCAGGGTCCGCACACCCACGACCCCGCCGGCGGCTCGACGCTGTCGCGGCGGACGCTGCTCGGCGCGGGCGTGACCGCCGCCGTCGCGTCGGTGCTGCCGGCGACGCCCGCCGTGGCGGGTGGTGTGCCGACCCAACGCTGGCGGCCTCGCAGACGACGGACCGTCGACCTCACGCACGTGTTCGCCACCGGCATGCCGACCTACGGCAACGAGAAGCCGACGAGGGAGAACTTCCAACCGCCCGCACCGGAGGGCGAGTTCGGCTTCTACAACAACCGGTGGACCTTCACCGAGCACGTGGGCACCCACCTGGACGCCCCCGGTCACGTGATCGGCGGCGGGCGCCTGGCGCCGCAGATCAGACCGGCCGAGCTCATCGCCCCGGCGGTCGTCATCGACATCCGCAGGAAGGCAGCCAGGAACCCGAACGCCGTCGTGACGATGAACGACGTGCGGGCCTTCGAACGCCGCCACGGGCGCATCCCGCGGAGGGCGGCGGTGCTGATGGACTCCGGTTGGGCGGCGCGCTGGGACGACGGTGACCTGGCGTACCGCGGGACCGACAGCCTCGACGAGTTCCCGTTCAACTTCCCCGGCTTCGACGCCGAGGCCTGCGAGTTCCTCGTGGCCCGGCGCGACATCGTCGGGGTGGGCGTTGACACGCTCAGCACCGATCCCGGCGACTCGACGACCTTCCCCGCCCACGAGGTTCTCGGCCGCGCCGACCGCTGGGGCCTGGAAAACCTCGCCAACCTCCGCACGATGCCTCCGCGGGGGGCCACGATCACGGTGGGTCTCGTGCCGTGGGAGAAGGGCTCCGGCGGTCCTTGCCGGGTGTTCGCCTCCTGGTAGGACCAGGGCCGGCGAAGCCCGCGTAGGTCCGCTCGCGGGCGCCGGCGCCTCAGCCGCCGCCCATCGTCTCGGCGGCGCGCCTGGCCATCTCGTCGGGCGACACGTCCTCGACGTGGCTGGCGACGCTCCACCGGTGGCCGAAGGGGTCCTCGAACTGGCCGGAGCGGTCGCCGTAGAACTGGTCCTCGACCGGACGCAGGGCCTTGGCCCCGGCATCCACCGCCTGGTCGAAGACGGCATCGACGTCGTCGACGTAGACGCTGAGGGTGACGGCGGTGCCGCCCAGCGCCTTCGGGCCGCGCATGCCCATCTCCGGGAACTCGTCCGACAGCATGATCACCGAGTCACCGATCTGCAGCTCGGCGTGGCCGATCTTGCCGTCGGGCGCCGGGATGCGCATCCGCTCGGTGGCGCCGAACACCGTGCCGTAGAACTCCATCGCGGCGCTCGCACCATCGATGCACAGGTATGGCGTGACCTGCGGGTATCCGTCGGGGATGGGCTTCACTCCGGCCATGCGACCACCTCCTGGTGGTACTGGTCTGCCAGCGAACACGTGTTCGCATGGTAACGGGTCGGGCCGGGCCGGGCAAGGTGTCGGCGAGGACCGCGCGCTTCGGCGGATTCAGCGCCAAGGCTGGCTGCGGCCGACCGACGCCGGGTCGGCCAGCACCTCACGCAGGGACAGGGCGGCGGCGCCGCGGACCGCCGCGTCGCCGGCCAGGCGTGCGGCCAGGATCCGGCACGGCGACCAGCGCGCGGACAGCACGCGGGTCTCCAGCTCCCGCTCGACCGGGTCGGTGAGCCAGGGCGCCAGCGCCGAGAAGAACCCGCCCAGGACGATGGCCTGCGGGTTGAACAGGTTCGCGTAGGACGCCAACCCCACCCCGAGCAGGCGGCCGACGGTCGCGAGCGCCTCGAGCGTGCGCCCGTCGCCGGCTCGGGCGCGGTCGGCCAGGGCCGCGACCGGCCCGTCGGGCTGGTGGGGGCTGGAGGCGGTGAGCGGGTCGATGCCGGCGAGGCGCAGGACGGCCTCCTGCCCCACGACCGTCTCCAGGCAGCCGCTGCCGCCGCAGGCGCAGCCCGCGCCGTCGGGGTCGACGGTGACGTGGCCGAGCTCGCCTCCGAAGCCGCCCGCACGCGGAACAGCTCGCCGCCGATTACGACGCCCGCCCCGACACCGATCTCGCCGGAGACGTACACGAAGTCGTCGAGCCCCCGGGCGGCGCCGTCCCAGCGCTCGGCGAGCGCACCGAGGTTCGCCTCGTTGTCCACACGGATGGGGAAGGACGGCTCGCCGAGGTGGCCGGCGAGCAGCTCGGCGACGGCGACCCCCCTCCCAGCCCAGGTTCGGAGCGACGAACAGCATCCTCCGGGTGATGTCGACCAGGCCCGAGACGGCGACCGTCGCGCCGACCGGCACGAGGTCCGCGGGCCCGAGCGCCCGCACGGCGTCGCGCATGAGGGCCGCGAGCCGCGCGATGGCCTTCTGCGGCCGCTGCCGCTGCTGTCGGCGTCGCGGACCGCACGGTGGCGCACACGACCGCTCAGATCCGTGGCGCACACCGCCAGGTAGTCGACGTTGACCTCGACGCCGAGGGCCACGACGCCGTGACCGTTGAGCTCGACCTTCACGGCGGGGCGCCCGACGCTGCCGGGCCGCTCGGCGCCGGACTCCAGCAGCAGGCCGCGGTCGATCAGCTCCGCGACGAGGCTCGACACGGTCGACTTGTTCAGGCGCGTCTCGGTGGCGATGCGCGTCCGCGAGCGGGGTCCGCCCTCGGCGACGTGGCGCAACACGAGCCCCAGGTTGTGTCGCCGCACGGTGCGCTGGTCGGCCGGCCGCGGTCGCGGGCGGGGGACAGGGCCCGGTTGCGCCACCACCGTGTCAGCGCCCCCGCGTGTCGCCGCCGGCGCGCCGTCCGTCGACCCGTGAGTCGCCAGCCACGCTCTGCTCCCGTCCCGCAGCGCTCCCCGACATGGCGCAGGGATATGTCCGACCGGACGACAAATAGGGGCGGTCGCGGGCGTCGTCACGGTGCCGAGGTGAGCCCCGAGGTCAGCCGTCGGTCGGCGGGTCCGTCGGGTCGGCGCCGGGGTCGTCGCCGGGCTCCTCGGTCGGCTCGTCGGTCGGCTCGGGCCGGGGGTTGTCGCTGGGCGGGCGGCCGCCGCGGTCCTGCCGCTCGGACTTGCGCTCGTCACCCTTGTCGCCGTCGTCGCCGGCCTTGTCGCCGTCTTCGTCGCCCGGCTGCGGCTTGACGACGGGCTCTTCGGCGACCTCTTCAGCGGTGTCGCCGGCCGGCACGCTCGTGCCGGCCGCGGTGCTGCCGGCTGCGAAGGTGTGGGTCCCGCCGTACAGCGACACCGGGGTGCCGACGGGCATCCGGTCGAACAACCACAGCGCATCGGCGCGTGTCACCCGGACGCAGCCGTGGCTGGCCGGATAGGCCGGCACGGAGTTGGAGCCGTGGATCGCCCAGCCCCGGTAGAAGTCCATCGGGTCGTACAGGCTGCCCAGCGGCGCCTCCCGCAGCCCCGAGATGCGGCGCTCGACGACGTAGTCACCCACCGGCGTGAGCGCCCGGGCGGTCCCACCGCCGGCGGTGGCGTAGACCTCGCCGCTGCCGGAGCTGACCGGCACGATGCGGGCGAGCTCGCCGTCGGTCACCAGGTACAGCACCTGCTTGGTGAGGTCCACCTCGACGCGGTCTGGCGCCGAGCCCTGCAGCGACGGGATGACGGGGTCGTCGAGCGCTCCGAGGGTCTGGGGGCCGATCACCCCGTCGACGGTCAGCCCGTTGACCTTCTGGAACGCCATGACCGCGCTGACCGTGGCGGGTCCGGCCTTCCCGTCGACGGCGCCGACGTAGTAGTGCAGCTCGGTGAGGCGGCGCTGGACCCGCTCGACGTCGGAGCGCTCCCGCTCCCGGCGCTTGGCTTCACGCTCGGCCTCGCGGGCGGCCGCGCGCTCGGCCTCGGCCCGGGCCTTCGCGCTGGCCTCGGCGCGCTCCCGCGCGCGAGCCTGGGCCTGCTCCCGCCGGCGGGTCTCCAGCCGCGCGCGCCGCTGGGCAGCGGCGTCGCCCGTGTCAACGGCCACGTCGCTGGGGGGAGGCGTCGCCTCGGACTGCTGCGCCCGCGCGCCTGCCTGCGCCTCGGCTGGGGACGGACCGGCGCGCAGCGCGGCCGCCCCCAAGCCGAGCGTCGTGCCGACGAGGGCGGGGAGCAGCAGCAGCAGGGTGCGGCGCGACATCGGGATGGGCTCCTGGACGGGTGGGGCGGCGTTGTCCCCTCTGACGCTCGAGACCGTGCAAGGGTTGCACGTCTGGGCGTGTTCGCAGCGTAACCAACCGTGTCCCGGCCTCCGACATGTCCGGCCGGCCGGTCGCGGCGCCGCGGCCGCGAGCAGGCGGCGCGGGGCCCGGTCAGCCCTCCAGGGAGGCCAGGAGACGGTCGGCGGCGGTGTAGGGGTCGGTCCGCCGGGCGGCGACCGCGGCGGCCAGCTCGTCGACGAGGCCGCCGGAGCCGAGCCGGGCGAACCGGTCGCGCACCTCGCCAAGCGCGATCTCGCGGACCTGCACACGGGCGCGCTCGAGGCGGCGCTGCGCGAGGTGGCCCTGCTCGGCGAGCCACGCCCGGTGCCCGTCGATGGCGTCGGCGAGCTCGCTAATGCCTTCGTCGCGTGCGGCGACCGTCTTGTGGATCGGTGCCCGCCACTGGCCGTGCCCTAGCTGCTGCATGTCGCGCAGCTCCCTGACCGTCCGGTCGGCGCCGTCGCGGTCGGCCTTGTTGACGCAGAACACGTCGGCGATCTCGAGGATCCCGGCCTTGGCCGCCTGGATCGCGTCGCCCATCCCCGGCGCGAGCGTCACGACGGTGGTGTCGGCGGTGGACGCGACCTCGACCTCGGCCTGCCCCACGCCCACGGTCTCGACGACGACGACGTCGAAGCCGGCGGCGTCGAGCACGAGCAGCGCCTGCGGTGTCGCCCACGACAGGCCGCCCAGATGGCCCCGGCTCGCCATGGACCGGATGAACACCCCCTCGTCCAGGACGTGGTCCTGCATGCGGATGCGGTCGCCGAGCAGCGCACCTCCGGAGAAGGGGCTGGAGGGGTCGACGGCGAGGACCGCCACGCGGCGCTCCCGCCGGCGCCACTCGGCGACGAGCGCGCTGGTCAGCGTCGACTTGCCGACCCCCGGGGAGCCGGTGATGCCGATGAGCTGCGCGGTGCCGGTGTGGGGGTGGAGCAGCGCCACGACCTCCCGCAGCCGGTCGGGACCGCCGTCCTCCACGCGGGTCAGCAGCCGCGCCAGCGCGCGCCGCTCGCCGGCGAGCAGCCGGTCGACGAGTTCGGCGGAGTCCATCGCCGCGGCAGGCTAGCCGGGTCCGCTCGCGGGCGACGAACCGCGGAACCTCCGGCCGCCTGCGGGCGTCACACCGGGCAGGCCGGCGACGGGCGAGGAGGACGTGATGGCGATGCGGTGGGCGGTGGCGGCGGGAGTCGTGCTGGTGGCGGCGCTCGCCGGCGCCTGCGGGTCGGTCAGCGCCGGTGACGGCGACCCGCCGGCCGTGGGGGCGCCGGTGCCCGGTGGCGGGTTGACGGTGGAGCAGGCCCTGGCGTACGAGGGCGAAGAGCCGATCATGGTGACGGGCATGGCCTACGACGCCGGCGACGGGCAGGTGCGGCTGTGCGCGGCGATCCTCGAGTCGTTCCCGCCGCAGTGCGGCGAGCCGTCCCTGCGGGTGGAGGGGGTGGACGTCGCCGACCTCGACGGCGCCCAGCACGAGGGCGCGGTGGCGTGGGCCGAGGGCGCGTCGCTGCTCGGCCGGGTGCGCGACAGCGTCCTGACCGTCTCCGAGGAATCCCTGTGAGCCGGCGTACCCGGATGGGCGCAGCAGCCGACGCGTTCGTGGGTGTTATGTCCTTCCGGCGCCATGACCGTCCCCGGGGCGGGCAGACCAGGCTCTGTCCTTGTACGTACGTTGCCTTATTGCATGGGTTGGTAAGGGTGGGGAGTAGGGATGCGCCGGGTTACCTACATGATCGGCGTGGCTGTCCTGACGCTGTTGCTCACGTTCCCGGTGGTGTGCCTGTCTGAAATAGGTGACAGCCCGGTGGTGTGCCTGTTCGAGATGGGGACCGGCTCAGCGAGAAGATGACGTGCAGCAGCATCGTCGGTGTTCCGAGCCATCCTTGCCGCGTCATTGGCGCTGCTCGGGGTCGTACTGTGGGTGACGGACGAGCGGCTGCGTGACGAGGGCACCGGTCGGCGGCGACATGACCCGAATGATGCCGACAACGCGGCGTCGCGAGTAGCGGCTCCACGAGGCACCGTCGAGATGGCTCGCCGAAGCTGCGGGCGCTCTAGCCTGAGGCGCCATCGGCGCCGGCGCGCGCCGGAGGGGAGCGACGCGTGGGCACGCGGCTGGGACGGCGAGGGGCACGCTGCGCAGTGCTCGTGGCCAACCGCGGCGAGATCGCGATCCGCGCCTTCCGCGCCGCCCACGAGCTCGGGATCCTCAGCGTCGCCGTCTACACCAGGAGGACCGCGCGCTGCACCGGGTCAAGGCCGACGAGGCCTACGAGATCGGCGAGCCGGGCCACCCCGTACGCGCCTACCTCGACGTCGACACGCTCGTGGCGACGGCGCTGCGCGGGTCGGGGCCGACGCGATCTACCCCGGCTACGGGTTCCTGTCGGAGAGCGCCGCGTTCGCGCAGGCGCGCGAGCGCGCCGGCCTGGTGTTCGTGGCCCGCCGTCGGACGTGTTGCCGACGGGGACAAGCTGCGCGCACGGGACGCCGCCCGCGACGCCGGGGTGCCGGTGCTGCGCGGCAGCCCCCTGCTGAGCCACCCCGGCGACGCCGGCGCGGCCGCCGACATCGGCTTCCCGCGTTCGTCAAGGCCGCGGCCGGCGGCGGCGGTCGGCTGCGCCGCGTCGAGCGCCCCGCCGACCTGGCCGACGCCGTCGCCACGGCGATGCGCGAGGCCGAGGGCGCGTTCGGCGACGCCGCGCCTCGAGCAGGCCGTCACCCGTCCCCGGCACCTGGAGGTGCAGCTGCTCGCCGACGCGGCCGGGGAGGTCATGTACCTGTTCGAGCGCGACCAGCCTGGTGCAGCGCCACCAGAAGGTCGTCGAGATCGCCCGGCACCCAACCTCGACCCGCTGCGCGACCGCCTGTGCGCCGACGCCGTGCGGTTCGGGGTGGCGGTCGGCTACCGCAACGCCGGAACGGTCGAGTTCCTCGTCGGCGCCGACGGCAGCCACGTGTTCATCGAGATGAACCTGCGTATCCAGGTCGAGCACACCGTGACCGAGGAGACGACCGACGTCGACCTCGTCTCCGCGCAGCTGCGCATCGCCGGCGGGGCGACGTCGACGATCTGGGGTTGCGTCAGGAGGCGATCCCGCAGCGGGGTGTCGCCATCCAGGCCGCGTCACCACGGAGAACCCCGCCAACGGCTTCGCCCCGACACCGGCAGGATCTCGGCGTATTTCGCCTGGCCGGCGGCGCGGGCATCCGTCTGGACGGCGGGTCGGACTACGTCGGCGCCGCGGTCAGCCCCCACTTCGACTCTGCTCGTCAAGCTCACCGCCCGCGGCCCGGACCTGCACCGCGGCGGTCCGCGCGCCGCGCGCCGCCGAGTTCCGCGTCCGCGGGTCGGCACCAACCTCGCGTTCCTGCGGGCTCTGCTGGCGACGCCGACTTTTTGGCCGGTGACGTCACGACGTCGTTCGTCGACGACCGTCCCGAGCCTCACCGCCGTCGAGCCGGGCCTGGACCGCGCCAGCCGGCTGCTGGCGCTGCTCGCCGACCGGACCGTCAACCGGCCCCACGGTCTGGCCGCCGTCGTCGCGGACCTGCTGTCGAAGGCCGGCGCTGGTCGGGACGTCCCGCTGCCGGGGTCGCGGCAGCGGCTGGCCTGAGCTCGGGCCCGCCGGTTTCGCCGAGCTGCGGGCGCAGTCCGTGCTGGCGGTCACCGACACGATGATGTGCCCACGCCCACCAGTCGCTGTTCGCCACCCGGATGCGGACGTTCGCGCCATGCTCGCCGCCGCGCCGCAATGTCGCCCGACGCTCGCCGCAGCTGCTCAGCCTGGAGGTGGGGCGGCGCGACCTGACCGCCGCGCTGCGGTTTGTCCGAAACCCGTGGGAGCGCCTCGCCCAGGCGCGCCTCCCGCGAGGCGGTGCTGAACCTGTTCGTGCAGATGCTGCTGCGCGGGCAGAACGCCGTGGCCCCACGGGCTACCCGCTCGACATGGTCCGCGCCTTCGTCGCCGAGGCCGCCGCGACCGGCGTGGATCTGTTCCGGATCTTCGACGCCCTCAACGATGTCGAGCAGATGCGCCCGGCGATCGAGGCGACGCTGGAGACCAGCGCGCTCGCGAGGGGACGCTGTGCTACACGGGCGACCTGGTGGACCCCGCCGAGCGGGTCTACACCCTCGACCACTACCTGAGCGGCTCAAGGGCTGGTCGAGGCCGGCGTGCACCTGCTGTGCAAGCCGGGACATGGCGGGGCTGCTGCGCGCCCCGCCGCGCGGGTGCTGGTGACGGCGCTGCGCTCGGAGTTCGACCTCCCCGTGCATCTCCACACCCACGACACCGCCGGGGGCAGCTCGCCACCTACCTCGCCGCCGTCGACGCGGCGTCGATGCGGTCGACGGCGTCGCTGCTCCGCTGTCGGGGATGACCAGCCAACCTGAATCTCGCCGCGATCGTCGCCGCCACGGACGGCACCGGCCGCGCGACCGGGCTCTCGCGACGCCCCCCGCGACCTCGAGCCGTACTGGGAGGCGGTGGTGCGCGCCCTGTACGCGCCGTTCGAGTCGGCCTGCGGTCGCCGACCGGCACCGTCTACCGTCATGAGATCCCCGGCGGGCAGCTGTCCAACCTGCTTCAGCAGGCGATCGCGCTCGGCCTCGCGGAGCGGTTTCGAGGACGTCGAGCGCCTCTACGCCCGCTGCGACGAGCTGCTCGGCGACCATCAAGGTCACCCCCAC
>JAUJMQ010000058.1 GCA_030446775.1 Egibacteraceae bacterium | reverse complement strand
CGCCTCGGCGGCAGAGCCCGGCGTGTTCGCTTGCACGACAGGCGCCCCGACGAGAAGCACGCACGTCTGGACAAGCTGAAGTTCGTGAGGCAACTGGTCGATCCCACGCCGTCTGATTCACAACCTCGACAAGCGCCTGAAGCAGCGCGGCATCATGAGCGACGACCACATGCACCAAGCGTGGCATCGGCCAGGTCGTCGAGATGCCCTCCCCAGCCGCGCCTGAGCTTCGACGGCGCGGTGCTGCGTGACAACGCCAACCTGGCGTACGTGTTCTCTCCTGGTGGACAGAAGCGGGTCCTACGGGCAACGCGCCGCTTTTGCGCTGGTGTCGGGCGGTTGCCAGACGCCAATCCGGCAGGCGCTGGCGGGCTCGATCAGCTCGCCGCGGGCCGGTCAGGGCAACGCCCTTCTTGCGTGCTGTGCGGCAGCGCCAAGACGGTGCGACGCTTTTATCCGCTCGACCGGGCGAGTCGGCGGACACCGATGGTGCGAGATCGGGAACGTCGCCGACACCGACCGACACCGATAGCGACGGTGACGGCCGGGCACCATGAGGCGGTCCCGGCCGGAAGTGCTCAGCGAGGAGGGAGGGTCCCGGTCCCGACGGCGTCGGCCAGGAACATCATCACGGTCTCGGCCGAGGCCGGGAGCGGTCGAGCTGGTGCTCACGGCCCATCGGTCGAACGCCCGCCATCTGCTGGCGTAGGACTGGCGGGTGTGGTCGGTCAGTGCCTGGGAGTGGACCTGCGCCGTCCGTTCGATGAGCGCGTCCAGGCTTCCCCCGCGTCGGCGGCCTGGCTGTCCGCGCGGGTGCCGAGCAGCGCAGCGAGCCTGGCGTCCCGAAGCCGCTCCGCAAGGGCCGGGTCACGCGCTCCGATTGGCACGGACACGCGCACGGGCTCGCTCAGCGGCATGCCGTCCTGCCGGGCGCCGGACGATACGCCCGGCGACGGCGCCGGGCCAGTGTCGGCCCGGGCCCGGTGCCGGGACGACGGGCCCCCGCAACGCAAGGGCCGCGAAGGCCCGGCAAGCCGTCTGGGCGGAGTCGCTGGTCTGCGGCCCTAGCCTGTGCGGGTGCCCTACGAACCGCCGCCGGTCGTTCCCGCGCCGGAGGCAGCGGCGCCGTCGAAGGCGGCCAAGGGATGCGGCTGCGCGGCGCTGCTCCTGCTCGTCGCGCTGCCGCTGCTGCTGATCGCCCGGTTTGCCTTCGGCCTGGGCGGCGGGGAAGACGCCGTCAAGACGGCGGCGCAGCCACTGCCCCGCCCGTCCGCCGCATCGTCGCAACCGGCGTCCGCCAGCCCGTCCCCGCTCCCGCCGCCGCCGCCGTCCGAGATCCCCCCACCGCCCCCGCCGCCGGCGCCTGCTCCGCCGTCGCTGGGAGAGCGCGAGGACGTGAAGGACTTCTTCGACGACGAGCTCAATGAGGACATCGACTGGGAGAGCGCGCCGGTCCAGTCTCCCGAGGGCCAGGACCGGCTGATCGGCACTGTCGACGGAACCCTCGCGATCATCGAGCTGATCGGCCCCGAAGCCGGCCTCACGGAGATCCAGCTCATGGTCGTAATGGACGGCACGAGCGAGTTCGCGAACCGGAACCGAGTACTGCCGCTGATCTACGGGGCGCAGAAGTACGGAGGCGACGGCGCGGGCCAGTTCGTCGTCGACGAGCTCCTTGGCATTGCCGAGCAGGAGGCCGTCCCCGCGATCGAGAAGACCCAGCGGTTCGGGGACCGGGACGTGCGGTTCCTCGGGTTCGACGTCATCAACGCCGTGAACGTCACGATCACCCCCGCCCGCTGACAGCGACCTCACCCGGGGCCGCCGGCCCGTCGCGTATCGCCGGGACGGATCCTGCGTGCACGGTGCACAATCCCCCCGTGAGCCACGTGTACAAGGGCGAGACAGGCGAAATCGAGGTCCGGGACGAGACGCTCGTTATCCGTCGCAGCGGCGTGCAGGCCCGGGTCCAGTTCGGGAAGGACACCCCAGACCGGGCCGTCCCGCTGCAGGCCGTCCGCGACGTGCTGTTCAAGGAACCCGGGAAGATGTCCTCCGGGGCCCTGCGGCTCGTCCTCGGCGCCGAGCCCGCGCCCGCCCAGGTCAAGGCCCAGCTCGACGACTACGACGCGATGACGTTCACCGCCAAGCAGGCCGACGCGTTCCGGGCACTGCACCAATGGCTCCAGGGCGTGGCGGCCCAGAACCACGCCGACGGCGTCGACTTCGCCGGCGTCGCCTACGACCCGGGCGTCAACACCAAGACCCGCGCCGCCCAAGCGAAAGAACGCGCCCAGTCGGCCAAGCCCCCGCCGCCGTACGGCGCGGCCGCCCCGTCGCCGTCGAACGGCACGACCGGCCCGCCGCCTTACGGCGCGACAGCCGCGGGAACGCCCGGCAGAGCCCCCCAGCCGGCGAGGCCGCAGACGAAACAGGAGAAGTTCGCCGCTCTGGGCGTCCGCGATGACATCGCTGCGGCGGCCGGCCGCATGGGGTGGACGCTCGGCGGAAAGCGCGAGATCAAGAAGCTCTCCGATCACGTCGACGCCGATGAGACCGTCCAGTTCATCGCGCAGGGCACCTACGGCACCGACCAGGGGATCGTCGTGCTCACCGACAGACGGATGCTCTTCGTGTTCCACGGCCTGATGCGCCAGGCCGTGGAGGACTTCCCACTCGACCGGATCTCCAGCGTCCACAGCAAGGCAGGAGTCGTCACAGGCGACCTGACCATCCACGCCTCCGGCAACCAGGCCGTCATCAAGCAGATCGTCAAAACAGACCTCAAGCACCTCGCCGACGCGCTTCGAACCCGCATCCACGCCGGCAGCGCACCGCCCCCCCCGCCGCCGGTCCCGGCTCCCCCCTCAGCCCCCGCGGCGGGAGCGCCCGACGTCATGGAGCAGCTCCGCAAGCTCGGCGAGCTCCACTCGCTAGGCGTGCTCACCGACGAGGAGTTCGCCGCCAAGAAGACCGAGCTGCTGTCCCGGCTCTGACCATTCAGCCGCGAGGCCGGCTTCCGGTCCGCCAGCGTCCCGATCCGGCCCGGACCGGGACGCTAGCGGTCCCATCGCCGAAAGGGCTTGATCCAGCGCAGGGAAGGCGCCCGCGTCGACCGCGGACTGTCGGAGGACGCAGGCACACTGCCGGCGTGGACCCGTCGGTGCTCGCCAGCCTGGTCGTGGACTGCCCGGTGCCGTTCAGGACCGGACCTGCGCCGCGGCCGGCCCCCGCCGGGGTGACTTGCGAGAACTGCGGGCAGGTGTTCCAGCCGCCGGACCGCAGGCGCCGTCTCTACTGCCAGCCGCTGTGCAAGGACACGGCCAGTCTGGTCCGGTACGCCCGCCGCAGGCAGGCCGAGCACGGCCCTGTCCTCCCGCCCAACATCCACGACGCGACCGCCATGCGGATGGCGCACGTCCTCGCCGGGGGCTACCCCGAACACAAGCGCCGCCTGACGCCCGAGGTCCGCCGTGCGGTCAAGGAACGCGGCCAGCACTTGTGCAAGCTCTGCCGCGGACCCGGCGAACAGATCGACCACGTGGACGGCGACAGCAACGACCTGCCGAACCTGCGGCTGCTGTGCGCCGACTGCCACGACGGCGTGACCAGCCAGCGGATCCGTCCCCTGCCGGACGGGCACCCGACCCGGCTCGCACGAGCCGCGATCATGCTGCGGATCGCAGCAGCGGAGCCGCTGCTGCCGTGCGACGGAGCCGACTGGAACATTTGCCGGCCATCAGGTCCAGCCGCTGAAGGCCCGCTCCGCTGTCCCGTCACGCTGCTCGACATGCGCCGGGGCGGCAGTGACGTAGCGAGCCCTCCGGTGTCACGCTTGGGGCATTCCGTTGCCCCTCGGCCTTAGCTTAGCCTCGGTGGACCGCTTGTTACTCCTTGCCGAGCGGCCCTAACCGAGCAACGACCTCCTGGTCTTCCGCGACGGC
>JAUJMQ010000016.1:53259-62879 GCA_030446775.1 Egibacteraceae bacterium | reverse complement strand
CGCCGGCGAGCACTGCGGACAACCGGCCGAGCGCCTCGGACGACCCGGCGACGACGACCTGGCCCGGCGCGTTGTCGTTGGCGACGTGGGCGCCGACCTCGGCGCACGCCGCCGTCACGTCGGCGACGTCGTGACCGAGGCAGGCCACCATCGACCCGGGCCGGGCGTCGGCGGCGTCCTGCGTCGATTGCGCCCGCGCGTCGACGAGCCGCAGCGCCGCGGCGAAGTCGAGCACCCCGGCCGCGACCAGCGCGTCGTACTCCCCCAAGGAGTGGCCGGCGACGGCGACCGGCTCGGCGCCGCCGGCGGCGCGCCATCCCTCCAGCAGGACGACGTGGTGGATGAACAGGGCGATCTGGCAGTTCGCCGGCTCCCGCAGCTCGTCGGCGGTGGCGGTCGTCCCCAGGCGGCTGACGTCGCGGCCGAGCAGTTCGTCGGCCTCGGCCCCGCGCTCGGCGGCGGGATGCCCGGCCCAGGCTGCGGCCATGCCCTCGACCTGGCTGCCCTGACCGGGGAACACCAGCGCGACCCGCCCCGCCGGAGGCGCCGGCGAGGCGCTCACGGCGGCACCGCACGCGAGCGCCGCGCCCCGGCCACGATCGCGGGCCCGGTCACGCGTCCTCGGACAGCTGCAGCGGCGGCATCGCCGGTGCGCCGCGGCGGACCGCCTCCTCGATCACGGCCCGCAGGTCGCCGAGGGTGCGCACCGCCGAGGGGTCGTCGGGGCTGATCCGCACGCCGAGCTGCTCTTCGAGCACGACCTGCAGCTCCACCACCGACAGGGAGTCGAGCGCCAGGTCGGTCTCGAGCTCGGCGTCCGGGGACAGGTCCGCCTCGGGGATGCCGAACAGGTCGAGCATCGCCGCGGCGAGGCGCTGCTCCACGGACGGCGGTCTGCTCATGGCTGGGACGTCTTTCGGGTCGCTTCCTCGGCGGTCCCCCCGGCGGCCGGCCCGCCGGAAGGCGCCGGGCAGCCTACCCGAGCGCGACCCGTCCCCCGCCGTCGACGGCGCGGAACACCAGCGCGGCGTTGTGGCCGCCGAAGCCGAAGGAGTTCGACACCGCGGCACGCAACAGCAGCTTGCGCGCCGACCCCGTGACGACGTCGAGGTCGCAGGCCGGGTCGAGGCGCTCGAGGTTCTGCGTGGGCGCCACGACCCCGTCGCGCAGCGCCAGGACCGTCGCGACCGCCTCGACGCCGCCCGCGGCACCCAGGAGGTGCCCGATCGCGGACTTCGTCGACGTCACGGCGATCGTGTCGGTGTGCGACCCGAACACCGTGCGGATGGCGGCGGCCTCCGCGGCGTCGTTGAGGACCGTGGACGTGCCGTGCGCGTTGACGTGGTCGATGTCGCCCGGCGCCGCGCCGGCGTCGCGCAGCGCCAGTCGCAGGGCGCGGGCTGCGCCCGTCCCGCCCGGGGGCGGCTGGGTCACGTGATGGGCGTCGGTCGTCGCGGCGTAGCCAGCCAACTCGGCAAGGGCCACGGCACCGCGCGCCGCGGCGTGCTCGGCGCGCTCCAGCACGAGCAGCCCCGCCCCGTCGCCGCAGACGAACCCGTCGCGGTCGGTGTCGAACGGGCGGCTGGCCCGCTCGGGCTCGTCGTTGCGGCTGCTCAAGGCTCCGGAGGTCGCGAAGCCGGCCATGGTCAGCGGGTTGATCGCCGCCTCGGACCCGCCCGCCAGCGCCACGTCCGCGCGCCCGGCGCGGAGAAGGTCCAGGGCCGCGCCGATCGCGTCGCCGGCGGACGCGCACGCCGACACGATCGCGAACGAGGGGCCTCGCAGCCCGTGGCGGATGGCGACCTGCCCGCCGGCCATGTTCAGCGGCAGCGCGATCGACAGGTACGGGCGGACCCGGCTCGGGCCGCCGGCGAGCAGGCGGGCGTGCTGCTCGGTCGCCTCGGTGATCGCACCGATCCCTGATGCGACGCAGACGGCGACCCGTTCGGCGTCGAGCGCGGGATCGAGGGGCACGTGGAGCCCGTCGTCGGGCGTGGCGGCGAGCAGACCGGCCGAGGACAGCGCCTCCTCGGCGGCGACGATGGCGTAGGCCGCGAACCGGTCGAGCTGCCGGGCGAGCCGGCGTGGCAGGCGCGCGGACGGGTCGAAGCCGGGCACCTCGCAGGCGAAGCGGACCTGGTGGTCGCTCGCGTCGAACGCGGTGATCGGCCGAGCGGTCGGGCGGCCGGCGCGCAACCCGTCGTCCAACGCCGCCACACCGATGCCGTACGGGGTCACGGCGCCCAGCCCGGTGACGACCACGCGCCCGGGACGGGTCGGCATGCGGCGGGCTCCTGACCCCCGGGGGCGGGTGCTCGGTCGGCGAGCGGGCGCCGCGTCGGGAAACCGGCCGGCATCGCCGAGGGCGGGTGGGCCATAGGCTGGCCCGCGCGGCCGATCGTAGCCGCTTCAACGTCCGTCAAACCGGGCGGAGGGAGGCGTGTGGGACCTGCCGTCGTCGTGGACGGGCTCGTCAAGCGCTACGGGGGCGGCCCCGTCGTGGACGACGTGAGCTTCGAGGTGCCGGCCGGCAGCGTGCTGGCGCTGCTCGGCCCCAACGGCGCGGGCAAGACGACCACGGTCGAGTGCATCGAGGGTCTGCGTACCCCCGACGGCGGCACCGTCCGCGTGCTGGGCCACGATCCCCGCCGGGAGCGCGCCGCGGTCACCGCCGCTCTCGGCGTCATGCTCCAGGAGGGAGGCGCCTACCAGGCGGCGACGCCGCGGGAGATGCTCGCGCTGTACGCGCGGTTGTACCCGCGGGCCGAGGCGGTGCCTGAGCTGCTGGCGCGGGTCGGGCTGGCCGACTCGGCCGATGCCCGCTACCGGACCCTGTCGGGCGGGCAGAAGCAGCGGCTCACCCTCGCCCTGGCGCTCGTCGGCCGCCCGCGGGTGGTGTGCTCGACGAGCCGACCGCCGGGATGGACCCTGCGGCACGACAGGCGACATGGGCGCTCGTCGGCGGCCTGCGCGACCGCGGCGCGGCGGTGATGTTGACGACGCACGCCATGGACGAGGCCGAGCGACTCGCCGACGTCGTCGCCGTGCTGTCGGCGGGACGGCTGGTGGCGCTGGACTCCCCGCGGCGCTCGCGGGTGGCGCGGGTGGCGACGGGGTGCTCGTCACCTCCCCCGCCGCCGTGGACGCCGCGGCGCTGGCGGCGGCCGTGGGTGCACCGGTCCGGGCCGACGGGACCGGACGCTGGCTGGTGTCGGGCGGGCCGGAGCTGCTGCCGCGCGTCACCGCCTGGTTCGCCGCACGCGGCATCCCCCTGACCGGGGTGACCACCGCGCCGGGCGGACTGGAGGCCGCCTACCTGCGCCTGACCGGCGGGGTGCAGGCTCCCGGCCGGCGGGTGGCCCGGAGATCGCCGAGGCCCCGGCGGAGGCGTCGCGCGACCCCGCGGCCGGTCGGGGCGCTGGGACCCCGGCCCCGATCGGTCGGCTCGCGGGTGCACGGCGGGTCCGCGCGCAGGCCGGGCTGGAGCTGCGGCTGCTGCTGCGCAACGGCGAGAACCTGCTCGTCACCCTCGGCATCCCCGTGGCGCTGCTCGTGTTCTTCTCGGTCGTGCCGGTCCTGCCGGTGCCCGCGGGCGCGACGCCCGTCGGCTTCCTCCTGCCGGGCGTGCTCACGACCGCGGTCATGGGGTCGGCGATGGTGAGCCTGGCCATCGCGACCGGCTTCGAGCGCTCCTACCTCGTGCTCAAGCGGCTCGGCGCCACGCCGCTGCGCCGCTGGGAGCTCGTGGCCGCCAAGGCGCTGTCGGTGCTCGCGGTCGTCGCCGTGCAGGTGGTGGTCCTGTCGGCAGTGGGCGCCGCGCTGGGCTGGCGACCGCGAGGCGCCGCCGGTCTCGTGCCGGCCGCCGGGCTGCTGCTGCTCGGCGTCGCGGCCTTCGCGGGGATCGGGATGGCCTTCGCCGGGCGCCTGCGCGCCGTCGGGACGCTCGCGGCGGTCAATGCCCTGTTCGTGGTGCTGCTGCTCGTCAGCGGTCTGGTGTTCCCGCTGGACCGTCTCCCCGGCCGGCCTGGCGGCCGCCGCCCGGCTGCTGCTGTCCGCGGCGGCTCGGCGAGGCGCTGCGCTCGCTGCTGGGGGCCGGCGGCGCACCAGGCGTCGCCGCTCCGGCGCTCGTCCTGGCCGTCTGGGCGGTCGTGGCCCCCTCGTCGCGGCGGCCGTGTTCCGCTGGGAGTGACGCGTCGAGCAGCTGTACCGCGGCCTCATCGCCCGGTTGCCGCTCGTCGGCGTCGCCCTCGTCGTCGTGGTCGCCCGGACGGGCGTCGCCTTGCCGTGCCTGCTGGCGGCCGCGTAGTACCTTGGAGTACTATGCATACGACTTCAAAGCATCGGGGGCGGTTGTGCACATCGACAAGGACCTGGTCGCGGCCTCGGCGACGCCGCTCGTGCTCGCGATCCTGGCCGAGGGTGAGAGCTACGGCTACGCGATCCTGAAGCGGGTGCGCGAGCTCTCCGGGGCGAGCTCGAGGGACCGACGGGATGCTCTATCCGCTGCTCCATCGCCTCCTGCGGCTCGGGTACGTGACAACGGAGTGGCGGACGCCGCCCGAAGGGCGTCGGCGCAGGTACTACGCGATCACCGACGACGGGCGGGGAGCGCTCGCGGAACAGCAACGGCAGTGGGCGACCGTCACGCGTGCGTTGGATGACGTCTGGCGAGGCTCCGGCTGGCTGCCGACGGCACTCGGCGAGGCCTGACCCATGGATGGCGTGGAGTCACAGATCGCCGAGTGGCGGGCCTACGTCGCGAAGGCCCCGGCCCTCAACGGCCGCGACGTCGATGAGCTGGAGGCTCATCTTCACGACCAGATCGCCGAGCTGGACGCCGCCGGCCTCACCGCCGATGAGGCGTTCCTGGTTGCCGTGAAGCGGATGGGGGACCTCGACACCCTGTCGAGGGAGTTCGCACGCGAGCACAGCGGCCGACTGTGGAAGCAGCTCGTCCTACGAGGTGAGGACGAGCCGGCGCGCCCGTCCGGCGGGTGGTTCGAGGCGCTCGTCTTCGCCGTGGCTGCAGGGGTGACGATCCAGATCGCACGCCTCGGTGCGCAGTTCCCCGAAGAGCAAGCAGGGTGGCTGCTGCGCAACCTCGGGCTGTTCGTGTTGCCGTTCCTCGCCGGGTACTTCGCCCGCCGACGGCAGCTCGATACCCGGGGATGGGCGCTCACGGCCGCACCGTTCGTGGTCGGCGCTCGTGGTCAACCTCTACCCGTACCGTGCGGGCTCGGCCACCGAAATTCTCGTCGGGCTCCACCTGCCCGTCGTGCTGTGGTTCGCGGTCGCCTACCCGTACATGGGCGGCACGCTCCGATCACACGAGCGGCGCATGGACTTCGTCCGCTTCACCGGCGAATGGGCCATCTACTACGTGCTCATCGCACTCGGTGGCGGCGTGCTGCTCGGGCTCACCGCGCTGATCCTCGAGCCGATCGGGCCCGACCGCGCGGAGCGGGTCGTCGAGTGGGTGCTGCCGTCGGGCGCGGCCGGTGCCGTGATCGTGGCGGGGTGGCTCGTGGAGTCCAAGCAGCGTGTGGTCGAGAACATGGCACCGGTGCTCACCATGATCTTCACCCCGCTGTTCGCCGTGATGCTGACCGTCGCCGCGGCCACCTACGCCGTCACCGGGTTCGCCGGCGCGTTCGACCGCGAGCTGCTCGGGGTCTTCGACGCCCTTATGGTGGTCGTGCTCGGGCTCGTCCTCTACGCGATGTCCGCACGGGAGCCGTCCCACCGGCTGGGCTGATGGACCGCGTCCAGCTGCTCGCCGTCGCCAGCGCCCTCGTGCTCGACGTGATGGTGCTCGGCGCGATGGTGGCCCAGATCGGCGACCTCGGGTTCACGCCGAACCGCGTCGCGGCGCTCGGCCTCAACCTCGTCCTCCTCGTGAACCTGGCGGGGCCGCCTGGCTCTCGACGCGGTTCCTCACGGGACGGATCGCCTTCCACCGCCTCGAGCGATGGCAGACCTCCTACCTCCCCGTCTTCGCCCTCTGGGCAGCGACCGTCGTCACCGTCCTCCCCCCGCTCTTCGCCTTCAACTGACTTCACCAAGAAGGCGGACGCTCGGGAGCTCTCGATGCCGCGGGTAGCCGCCTGGGGCTCAACAGCGGCCCCACGGGCCCGCCGGCGCCGAGCAGCCGGCACGCCGGCCGTGGACGGTGACACAGCGGCCGCCTCACCGTGACCCTGCAGCGGGCGCCTCAAGGACGGTCACGCTCACGAGGGGCGTGACGCCGGGGAGGCTGGACTCGAGCTGCCGGCGGATGTGGCGGGACAGCCGCCGCTCCAGGGACGAGCCGCCGCCCGGGGTGCCGGGTGGAGCCTGGGCGAACGCCGTGACGAGCAGCGTGTCGGTGCCCGCGTCCCCGACGCCGGCGAACCTGGCGCTGACCTCGACCAGCGACGCCGCGGGGGTGTCGTCGAGCACCCCGGCGACGGTGGCGGCGGCCCGCTGGGCCAGCGTGGCTCGTTGCAGTGCCGGGCTGGCGGTGAACTGCCAGGCGAGCATGCCCGCCAGCAGCACCACCGTGGCCGGCGTGACGACGCGGTACACCCACTCGCGCCCGCGGGGGTAGCGCGCACCGGAGGCGCGCAGCCCCATCAGGCGGAAGACGATCGTGGCGGACAGGTTGATCCCGAGCAGCTGGAGGGCGAGCAGGAACAGCCCGTTGCCCACCATCCCCCAGTTCCCCAGCACCGACGACATCCCGACCATGCCGGCCGGCGGCGCCAGTGAGGCGGCCACGAGCATCCCCGTCGCCGCACCGGACACGAGGCTGCTGCGCTCGGACTGGCCCAGGGTGATCGCTCCGGCCGCTCCCGCCGCCAGCGGCAGGACCACCGCGGCGGTGGAGACCGACGCCGCGGCCACCATCTGCTCGGTCGGGATCTCCTGGCGAAAGGCCGCCGACATCACGGCGGCAGTCGCGATGGCGGCTCCCAGGGCGGCCGCGTACCGCGCGAGGCTGCGGCGCAACAGCGGCCAGTCCCCGCGGGCGGTCCCCAGCGCGGCCGTCATCGCCGGACCGGCGAAGGGCGCGATCAGCATCGCGGCCGTCAGCAGGAAGACGGTGTCGGTGAACAGCCCCACCCACACGACCAGCCCGCTGACCACCGCGTAGGCCAGGAAGCCGCGCCAGGAGCCGATGCTCTGCAGTCCACCGAGGAACACCTCCAGCGGGCTGCGCCATGTGACGTCCACGACGTGCTGGGGCGTCGCCGACGCCGGTGGCTGCAGCGCCAGGACGCCGCGGGGCAGCATCGACACGTGGAGGCCGCCGATGCGGTCCAGGTCGGCGACCAGCGGCTCCACCTTGGCGTTCGGCAGCTGCAACACCAGCAGGTCCACAGGGTCGCCGTCCGCTTCGGCCGCCAGGCGCAGCGTCTGCTCGCAGCCGTTGCGGTGTGCCGCCTGGGCGACCGCTCCGCCGCTGCCCTGCGGCACCCACACGAGCATCCGGCGCATGTCAACGGTCTCCTGAGGGTCATGACGGGCAGCTCGGTGTCGCCCTGGGGGACGTCGCCGCGCGCTAGGAGATCGGGCCCTGCAGGACGGCGTCGACGGCCATGGCGGCGAACAGCAGCCCGAGGTAGGTGATCGAGTAACGGAACAGCCGCATCGCGACCGCTTCGGAGGTGTCGCGCACGAGCTGCCACGCCCGGAAGATGAACACCGCGCCCAGCAGCAGCGCCGCCGCCAGGTACAGGCTTCCCATGTGGCCGACCGGACCGAACAGCAGGGTGATGGCCACGAGCAGCACGGAGTACGCCAGCACCTGGCGGGCGGTCTCGGCGAGGCCGCGCACGACCGGCAGCATCGGGACGCCGGCGCGGGCGTAGTCGTCGCGGTACCTGACCGCGAGTGCCCAGAAGTGCGGCGGGGTCCACGCGAAGACGATGGCGAACAGCACGAGGGCGGGCAGCCCCACCTCGCCGGTCACCGCCGCCCAGCCCACGAGCACCGGCACGCAGCCGGCCGCGCCGCCGATGACGATGTTCTGGGTCGACCGGCGCTTGAGCCCGAGCGTGTAGACGAAGACGTAGAAGAGGATCGCCGCGACCGCCAGCACCGCCGACAGGACGTTGACGGTGAACGCCAGCCACGTCGCCGCCAGGACGCCGAGCACGACGCCGAAGCGCAGCGCGGCGGCCGGTGCGACGGTGTGGCGTACCAGCGGGCGGCGCGACGTCCGGGCCATCAGCTCGTCGATGTCGCGGTCGGCGTAGCTGTTGACCGTGTTCGCGCTGCCGGCCGCCAGCGCGCCGCCGAGCAGCGTCGCGGCGACGAGGCGCAGCGGTGGCACCCCGCGCTGTGCGACGACCATCGACGGCACGGTCGTGACGAGCAGCAGCTCGATGATCCGCGGCTTCGTCAGGCCCAGGTAGGCGCGGACGACGTCGATCGGTGAGCGTGGCGCGGCCCCGACGGCGGTCACCGGGCCACCACGGCGTCGGCGCGCATGGCATCGGCGGCCGCTGACGCCTCCGCGACCAGGGGCAGGCGGTAGGCGAGCAGGGTGTGCGCGACCAGGACCGCCCAGATCCAGCTCGCCACCGCGAGGTGCGGGATGACCGACAGGAAGCTCAGCCCGCTCCACAGGTTTCCCACGCCGAGCACGATCTGGACACCGACGAGCAGGGCTGCGACCCGCGGGAGCCGCAGCAGCCAGCCCGTCGCGCCCGTGGCACGGGCCCGGCGCACGAGCACGACCACCGCGGCGACCAGCGCCACCGCCAACACCCGGTGGGCGACGTTGAACGCCTCCGCCTCGCCGGTGACCGGACCGAACGCGGCCAGGCCGAGGAAGGGAAAGCCCTCCCCGACGAAGGCCAGCCCGGCACCGGTTCCGGTGACGTGCCCACCGACGAGGATCTGCAGGAACGTCAGCCCCGCGACGGCGGCCGACGTACGCGCCAGCCGTCGGTCGGCAGTGGCCAGGCCCCCGCGGCGCTGCGCCGGCACCGTGGCGTTGACGGCGACCGCGAGGAGGCAGGCGACGACGACCATCGCCATCCCGAGGTGCGCGGTGACCAGCTCGGCGCGCAGCAGGTGCAGCACGACCAGCGCGCCCAGCCCCGCCTGCACGACGACGGCGGCGAGCGCCACCGCGGCGGGGACGACGATGGCGGGCTGCGAGCGGTGGCGTGCCAGCGCCCATCCCAGCTGCCCGGCGATCAGCAGCCCCACGGCGCCGGCGAGCAACCGGTGGCTGTGCTCGAGCCAGACGTTGAGCTGCAGCGCCGGCACGAAGTCGCCCGCAGAGAAGCAGCCCGGCCACGTCGGGCAGGCGAGCCCCGAGTCCGTGGCACGTACGGCGCCGCCCACAGCCACGAGGAGCAACGAGGCGACCGCAGTCCCGACCGCCAGACGGGCGAAGCCGCTCAGGCGACGGGCGGGCGCGGCACGATCCTGGGGCACCGGAACCTCGTCAGCAGGGGCGGCGGGGCGTCACGACCGGCCCCCGACGACCGGAGGCACGCTGGCCGCCAGTGTAGTGGGCCGCGGACGGAACGGCTCTCGGCCGGCCCTGCGACGGCCATCCGGGTGCGGTTGCGTGCGCCTACGCCCGCACCTGCACCCCGTCGCGGCGAGGACGGCCCGGTCGGCCC
>JAUJMQ010000016.1:0-53159 GCA_030446775.1 Egibacteraceae bacterium | reverse complement strand
GTGCGCCTACGCCCGCACCTGCACCCCGTCGCGGCGAGGACGGCCCGGTCGGCCCCGCGACGGCCATCCGGGTGCGGTCAGGTGCGCCTGCGCCCGCACCTGCACCCGGTCGGCGGCGGGGCGGCTGGCCGCGTCGGGCCGCGGTCTGTCAGCCGCCACCGCCGGCGTCGCCCGTGTCGTCGGCGACCCGGTCGGCGACGGCCTCGTCGGCGTCGATCTCCAGCCGCTCGCGGCGCAGGTCGGCGGTGACCCGGTGCTCCTCGGTGACGGTGTGCTTGCGGATGACGACCCGCTCGCGTACGACCAGGCGCTTGGTCACGACGAGCTGCTCTTCGAACACCGGCACGGAGATCGACCCGTCCTCCAGTGTGAGGATCTCCCCGGAGTCGGTCTCGTCGGGGCCCTGCCGCTCGACGTCGGCGTGCTCGATCCCGCGGGGATAGGTCTTGTCCACCCGGTCGTGCTCCACCGCCTTGCGGTAGCGGAGCCGTCCGGCCTCGTCGGTCTCGGTGTCGGTGCGCAGACGCTCCTCGGCGGCGACCGCCTCGAGGTCGGCGTCGTCGCGCCGGTCGTCTCCGGGCCTTGGGCCGGTCATGGGGTCGGTCATGAGCTCCTCCGCGTGTCGCCGTCGCGGCGGCCGCTCGCAACGGTGCCGCCGCGCTGCAGGCCGGCCTGCCGCACGACGCCGCCCTCACGGGTGTGCACCAGCAAGGCGTCGGCGCGGCGGTGGTACTGCTCGCCCTTGCGCCCCCCGAGCCACCCCGCACCGAGCATGACGAGCAACGCCACCAACCCCGCGATCAGGGCCACGGGCGTCGTCGCGTCGGGCGAGAACCAGCGCGGCATGTTGACGCGGGAGAACAGGTCGGCGTCGTTGCCGAGGACGGCTCCCAGCACGCTGACGACCGCGGCGAGCAGCAGGAACGCGACCGCGGTGAGCAGGCCGTTGCGGCCCCCGTCGTAGCGGGCGATCCGCCCTGCCACCCAGCCGCCGACGAGGAACGAGATCAGCACCGTCACCAGGCCGGCGACGGCTCCCGCGATCGTGAGCGGCTGCGCGCCGTCGAAGCCGGCCTGGTAGCTGGCCACACCGACACCGCCGAGGATGGTCGCCAGGAGCACCGCGGTCCCCAGCGCGGCGAGCATGCCGGCGAGGATCGCCGGGACGTCCACGCCACCGAAGCGGTCACGTGCCTCGGTGACGCCGACATCGTCGCGGACGCGGTCCACGTCGATCCCCTCGCCACGGACCTCGACGGCCTCGTCGGGGGCCAGCCGCCCCCGGTCGATACCGTCGGGGTCGCGTACTCCCCTGTCGCGCTCCATCGGTGCACCCCTCGTCGGACCGGGCGCGGGGTCGGCGTCCCCGGGCGGCGGCGCCGTCCGGATACCCGAGCCCTTTCGGACCGAAACGGTCGGCGGCGGCGGTCGGCCCGGATGACGGCCGGCCGTAACGGGCAGGATGGGGGCTCGACCCGCCCCGCCGCCGGGGAAGGGCACACACAGGAGCGGACATCCGTGACCGACGACGTCGATCTTCTTGCCGTCAACACGATCCGCACGCTGTCCATGGACGCCGTGCAGCACGCGAACTCCGGTCATCCCGGCACCCCGATGGCGCTCGCGCCGCTCGGCTACGTGCTGTTCACCCGCCATCTCGTCCACGACCCCGCCGACCCGCAGTGGCCGGACCGAGACCGGTTCGTGCTGTCGGCCGGCCACGCGTCGATGCTGCTGTACTCGCTGCTGCACCTGACCGGCTACGACCTGCCGCTGTCGGAGATCAAGAGCTTCCGCACGCTCCACAGCGCCACCCCTGGACACCCCGAGCACTTCGAGACGCCCGGTGTGGACATGACCACCGGCCCGCTGGGGCAGGGGCTGGGGTCGGCGGTCGGGATGGCGCTGGCCGAGCGCCTGCTCGCGGCGCGCTTCAACCGTCCCGGCCACGACGTCGTCGACCACCGCACCTGGGTCATCGCCAGCGACGGCGACATCATGGAGGGCGTCGCGTCGGAAGCGAGCAGCCTGGCCGGTCACCTGGGGCTGGACCGGCTCGTCGTCGTCTACGACGACAACCGCATCACCCTGTCGGGCCCGGCGTCCGAGAGCCTGTCGGAGGACGTCGCCGCGCGCTACGAGGCCTACGGCTGGCGGACGCTGGCGGTCGCCGACGTCAACGACCTCGACGAGGTCGACGCGGTGCTCAAGCAGGCGGGAGTCCCCGACGGCCGCCCGACGCTCGTGCGCTACCCGTCGACGATCGGCTACGGCGCGCCCACCAAGGCCGACACCTACAGCGCCCACGGCTCACCGCTGGGCGACGAGGAGATCGCGGGAGCCAAGCGCGCGCTCCGGTGGCCCTACGACGAGCCGTTCACCGTCCCGGAGCCGGCGCGCCGGGCCAGTGACCAGACCGAGCGCGGACGACAGGCCCACGACCAGTGGCGGGAGGCCTTCGAGCGCTACCGCGCCGACCATCCCGACCTCGCCGGCGAGTTCGAGCGGCTCATGGCCAAGCGCTTGCCCGACGGCTGGGACGCCGACCTGCCCGCGTTCGACACCGGCGACAAGCTCGCCACGCGCAAGGCGTCCGGCAAGGTGATGAACGCGATCGCGGCGAGGATGCCCGAGCTGTTCGGCGGGTCGGCGGACCTGTCGACGTCGAACAACAGCGACATCGACGACGCCGGCCTCGTGGAGCGCCAGGCGTTCGACGGGCGCAACCTCAACTACGGCGTCCGCGAGCACGCGATGGCCGCCGCGATGAACGGGCTGGCGCTGCACGGCGGGGTCCGTCCGTTCGCCGGGACGTTCCTGACCTTCAGCGACTACCTCAAACCGTCGCTGCGGATGGCCTGCCTGATGGGTCTGCCCGTCGTCTACGTCATGACCCACGACTCCATCGGGCTGGGCGAGGACGGGCCGACCCACCAGCCGATCGAGCACCTTGCCGCGCTGCGCGCCGTGCCCAACCTCCACGTCCTGCGACCCGCCGACGCGCGCGAGACCGTCGGCGCCTGGCGGCACGCCGTCACCCACACCGAAGGCCCCACCCTGCTCGCCCTGTCGCGCCAGGACCTGCCGGTGCTCGAGGGAACCGACGCCGACGCCGTCGCCAAGGGCGCCTACGTCGTCCGCGCCGGCGGCGACCGTCCCGACGTGGTGCTGCTCGCCACGGGGTCGGAGGTTTCGCTGTGCGTCGAGGCGGCCGATCTGCTCGCGGACCGTGGCGTCACCGCACGGGTCGTGTCGATGCCGTCGTGGGAGCTGTTCGAGGCGGCGGACCCGGCCTACCAGGAGGCCGTGCTCCCGGTCTACGCGAGCACGCTGTCGGTCGAGGCGGCGACGACGTTCGGCTGGTCGAGCTGGGCCGACGAGTCGATCGGGATCGACGAGTTCGGCGCCTCCGCTCCCGCAGCCGACGTGTTCGCGTACTTCGGCTTCACCCCGGAAGCCGTGGCCGACGCCGCCGAGGAGCTCGCCCGCGAGCCCGACGACTTCGACGACGATGTCGCCGAGGCGGACCTCTCGTGACTGGAGACACCACCCTGCGCAACCCGCTGCAGCAGCTCAACGACCTCGGCCAGGCGGTGTGGCTGGACTCGATCAGCCGCTCGTACCTGCAGCCCGACGGTCTGCTGCCCAAGCTCATCGCCGCCGACGAGATCCAGGGGCTCACCTCGAACCCGTCGATCTTCGAGAAGGCCCTCGGCTCGGACCACGCCTACGACGACCAGCTGTCCGAGCTGCACGGCAGCGAGCCGCGCGACGCGCTGTGGGCGCTGATGAAGCGCGACATCCTCGACGCCTGCGACCGGTTCATGCCGATGTACGTCGACTCGGGCCGGACGAAGGGCTTCGTGTCGATCGAGGTCGACCCCGGCAAGGCGTTCGACACCGAGGAGACGGTCGCCGAGGGGCTCCTGCTGTTCCGCGACCTCGACCGGCCCAACCTCATGGTCAAGGTCCCCGGCACCGAGCCGGGCCTGGGTGCCATCCCGCGGCTGCTCGCCGAGGGCGTCAACGTCAACGTCACGCTCCTGTTCTCCGTGGCGCGCCACGAGGCCGTCATGAACGCCTACCTCGAGGGGCTGCGCCGGCGCGCCGACGCCGGCGGCGACCTCGCGTCGCTGGCCAGCGTCGCGTCGTTCTTCGTCAGCCGGGTGGACGCCAAGGTCGACGAGCTGCTCGGCGACGACGAGCAGCCGCGCGTCGCGACGGCCGCGATCGCCAACGCCCGCGCGGCCTACGAGTCGTTCGAGCGTGTCTTCGCCGGTCCGGACTGGGAGGAGCTGGCCGGGCGGGGCGCGCGGGTGCAGCGGCCGCTGTGGGCGTCGACGTCGACGAAGGACCCCCGTTACCGCGACGTGCTCTACGTCGAGGAGCTCGCCGGCCCCGAGACGGTCAACACGATGCCCGAGGCGACGCTGGACGCCTTCCGCGACCACGGGGTCGTCGAGGACCGCCTGTCGGGGACGGGCGGGGAGGCCAAGCAGCAGCTGCAGCGTCTCGCCGAGCAGGGCGTCGACCTCGACCAGGTGACCAAGGAGCTGGAAGTCGAGGGGGTCGACAAGTTCGTCGCGTCGTTCGACGCCGCCGTCGCCACCGTCGCCGAACACGTGTGTTGAGGCCCGCCCTGTGAAGGGAGTCGTTGGACGTGAGCCGCCCGGCGTTTGAGGTGCGTCCTAGAGGGCGCGGCGCGCGGCGCCATCCGAGTGCCGCGACGCCGGCGGTGAGCACCGCTGCCGCCGCGGCCAGCGGGAACGCCGGCGCCACGCCGGCCTGAGCCAGCACACCGGTGTAGCCGCCGGCCACGGGCGCGCGCACGTCGTTCGGGGGAAACCGCACCGCGGCCGGGTCGACGTCGCCCATGCTGCAGGCGTCGATCCGGAAGGTGTCGGAGTCGCGCGGGATCACGAACAGGTAGCGCCGGCCCCGCTCGAGGTGCACGTCACCGGAGCTGCCGACCCCCATGACCAGCGACAGCGGAAACGGCGGCTGCCGCTGGCCGGCGATGACCCCGACCGTGGGCGCGAGGTCGGGTCCCTTCCAGACCTCGTCGACCGCCACGACGGCGACCGGACCGCTGCCGCAGGCTTTGTACGGTGCCCGCGAACACCGACCGCGCGCCCACCGGTGGGGTCGTCGCCGGTGGCGGCGCACGACGCCGCGGCCGATGCAGCGACGGTCAGCAGGCAGACCAGCAGCATGCCGACCGCCAGGAGGCGCCCGCCGGCGCGCGACGTCCCCGTCACAGATGTTCGCCGCAGCGCATCAGCTCGCACGCCGGCTCCTTCGCCACGTCGCGGACACGATCGGACAGGTCCGACGCCACCACGGGGCCGACCGTTCCCCGGCGTGCACCACGGGCCGGAGGTTCCCGGCGGTCAGCGCGCCGGTCGCGGCCGGAACTTGAAGCCGTGCAGCGGATGACGCCCTCCTCGTCGTACAGCCGGCGCACCACCGCCGCGACAGGGTCGCCGGGGCGGGGGTCGCCGGTGACGTCGACGAGCTGACCGGTGACCCGGGGCCTTCGGCCAGCTCCACGATCCCGACGAGGTAGCCGCCGGTGCGCCGGGCCTGCTCGCCGAACTCGGGCGGCGCGCCGGCCGGGGCGATGCGCGTCCAGGTGACGAGGGTCGCGTCACCGGACAGGCAGACCTCGCGCAGCTCGAGCGCACCGCATGCCGGGCAGGCGCCGGTGACCGGGAACGACAGCCGCCTGCACGCGTCGCAGGCGGCGCCGCGCAGGCCGACCCGCTGCGGCAGGGTCCGGTGGTACATCGGGACCGAGACGTGGGCGCCACCGTTACACCGCCCCCGCAGCCGCAGCGCCGACAGGTAGTCCACGTCGCCGCCGGCCGCCAGCGCCGCGGTCACGAGCCCCTGCCCGGCGTCGCGTCCCGCCCGCAGGCTGACGGCGTCGCAGGCCGAGCCGCTGCCGTAGCCGACGAGCAGGATGGTGTCGCCGTCGGCGGCCGCGTCCAGGGCCAGGCCCAGCCCGACGAGCGGGCCGGCGGCGGCGCCGTCGCCGAGCCGCGGGAACGGCCAGCACGGCCGCCACCGCTGCTCGGCGACGCCCAGCGCCCGGCGGCACGGCTCGCGAGACGCTCGTCGGCGACACCGACCACGACGTGGTCGTAGTCGCCGGCGTGCCGACCGAGCCGGTCGACCAGCTGGCGGACCGCACCGTCGACGGCACCGAGCAGCGCCGCCTGGGCGTAGCCGGCCACCTCGATGTCGTGCACGCCGGCAGCGCCGCGCGGGGTGAAGCGCAGGCCCGGCTCCTCGGCGGCGTAGGACGCGGTGGCCTCGACGGTGGCCACGCGGCCGCCCTCGGCAAGGGCCAGCACGACCGCGGCTGCGCCGGCCGCGTCACCGGCGACCGTGCCGGGGGCGGACGGCGGGGCCTCCGCGGCCACGACGAGCCCGCCGCCGCCGAGCGCGGGCAGCGCCGCGGCGGCCAGCGCGAGCGCCTCGGTGCCGGCGCGGGCCGACGTGGTGTGCTCGGTCACCAGCACCCGCCGCCGGCGCGGCCGAGCCGCTCGAGCAGCAGCCCCGACTGGACGCGCAGCCCGTAGGGCAGGGTCGTGGACGCCAACGCGAGCAGGGTGAGCGCGTCGGGGACGGCGACCGCGTCCACGGCCTCCAGCGCGAGGGTCAGCGCGTCCTCGTCGACGTCGGCGACCGGCAGGGACGCCAGCCCGGCGGGAGCGCGGCCGCCGCCGCGGCGAAGCTCGGCGGCGGGCAGCCGCCGGGACGGCAACGCGCAGCCGTAGGCGCTGATGCCGATGCTCACGCCGCCCGCTCCCGCGACAGCACGGTCACCGCCGCCGACGCCCCGCTGCCACCCATGTTGTAGGCCAGGGCGGTGGCCGCGCCGGGGACCTGGCGCCGCTCCGAGCGCACGTCGCCGCGCAGCTGGTGGACGAGCTCGACGACCTGGCCGACCCCGGTCGCGCCGATCGGATGCCCCTTGGCCTTCAGGCCGCCCGACGGGTTGACGGGCACCCGGCCGCCCAGGTCGAACTCCCCCGCGCCCAGTCGCGCGCCGGCCTCCGGCAGCGGGCACAGGCCGAGCTCGGCGTAGGCCACGAGCTCGGCGACGGTGAAGCAGTCGTGGACCTCCGCGACGTCGAGGTCGTCGGGCGCCACCCGCGCCGAGCGGTAGGCCGCGTCGGCGGCCCGGCCGGCGGCGGCCAGCCGCCCCAGATCCGGGCGGGCGTGCAGCGCGAGCCGGTCGCCGGCCGCGCCGATCCCCGCGACCCAGACCGGCCGGTCGGACAGCCGCGCGGCGAGGTCGGCGTCGACGACGAGCGCGCAGGCGGCGCCGTCGCTGGTCGGGCAGCAGTCGAACGCCCCGAGGGGCGAGGCGACCTGCGGGGCGGACAGCACCTGCTCGAGGGTCAGGGCGCGGCGCAGGTGCGCGTCGGGGTTGTCCACCGCGTTCGCGTGGTTCTTGACCGCGACCCGGGCGAGGTCCTCGCGGCGGATCACCCCGTCGGCGCACAGGGCGGTCGCCAACAACCCGAACACCCCGGCGAACGTCAGCCCGGCCAGACGCTCGTACTCGGTGTCGCCGGAGACGCCGAGCCAGTAGCGGCCCCGGTCGGCCGACACGTCGCGCATCTTCTCCACGCCTGCGGCCAGGACGCAGCGGTACTGCCCCGAGGCCACCGCCAGAACCGCCTGCTGCACGGCGAACCCGCCGGACGCGCACGCGTTCTCCACGTGCAGCGCGGGCACACCGGGCAGGCCGGCGGCGTCCAGCAGCGCAGGTGCGAAGTTGCCCAGCTGCAGCCCCTGCCCGCAGCTCAGGCTGCCGACGTAGGCGGCGTCGAGCAGGTCGCGGTCCCAGCCGCGGTCGACGTCGCCCTCCAGGCCGGCCAGCGCGCGGACGAACAGCTCCTTGACCCCGAGCCCGGGATGGTCACCGAACGGGGTCTGGCCGACCCCGACGATCGCGACGTCCATCCCGCGGGTCCCGCCGCCGTCAGCGCCGGACGAGGCGCCAGGCGGCCGGCAGCAACCCGGCGGCGAGCAGCGCCTTGAGCGCGTCGCCGACGAGGAACGGCACGAGTCCGAGCCCGAGCGCCTCACCGAGCGACACACCGACGACCTGCGCGAGCCACGGCACGCCGAAGGCGTAGATGACGAGGCTGCCGATCACGAAGGCGGCGAGGGTGCCGGCCGGCGACCGGTCCAGCCCGCGGCGGGCGAACGCACCGACGACCGCCGCCGCGACGACGAAGCCCACGAGGTAGCCGCCCGTCGCGCCGGTCGCGGCCTGCCACCCCGACTCGCCGCCGGCGTAGAACGGCAGGCCGGCCATGCCGAGCAGGACGTACAGGCCCTGCGCGAGGACGCCGCGCACCGGTCCGAGCGCCGCGGCGGTCAGCAGCACCGCGAACGTCTGGCCGCTGATCGGCACCGGCGAGAACGGCAGGGGCACGATCAGCTGCGCGCTGGCCGCCGTGAGCAGCACGGCCGCGACGACGAGGACCGCGTCCCGCGCGAGCGTGCCCGGGACGAGGTCGGCCAGGACCGGACGGGGTGCGGTGACGGTGCCCGCGGTGGACGCGGTCGACATGGGCGGCTTCCTTCCAGGCGAGGTGGTCGAGGCGAGAGGCTAGGTCATTCCAGGACGGCGATGACGTCGCCCTCCTGCACGGTGCCACCTTCGGCGACGCCGACGCGGACGACGGTGCCCGCCAGCTCGGCGTCGACGGGGATCTCCATCTTCATCGACTCCAGGATGACCAGCGTGTCGCCTTCCGCGACGGCGTCGCCCTCTGCGACGACGACCTTCCAGACGTTGGCCGCCATCTCGGCGACCACCTCGTGCGCCACGGCGTGTCCTTTCACGGGTCGGTGTCGCGTCAGGCGCGCATTGTGGTCGAGGCGCGCATCCGCTCGACCAGCCGGGTGTCGTAGTCCCCCGAGCGGAAACCGGGGTGGGCCAGGAGCTCGGCCAGGAACGGCAGGTTCGTCTTGGGGCCGGCGACCTCGAACTCGCCGACCGCCGCCGCGGCGCGGTCCAGCGCGGCTGCACGGTCGGGCCCCCAGGCGCACAGCTTCGCCAGCAGCGGGTCGTAGAACGGGGTGACGGTGTCACCCTCGCCGTAGCCGGCGTCCACGCGGATCCCCTCGCCGGCGGGCTCGTGCCAGCGGCTGATCGTGCCGGGCGACGGCAGGAAGCGCTGCGGGTCCTCGGCGTACACGCGCAGCTCGACGGCGTGCCCGCTGGGCGTCACGCCGTCGGGGAAGCCCGGGGCGTCGCCGGCGGCGCGCGCAGCTGCTCGGCGACGATATCCAGCCCCGTGACGAGCTCGGTGACCGGATGCTCGACCTGCAGCCGCGCGTTGACCTCCAGGAACGTGAACGCGCCGCCGACGACGAGGCACTCGACGGTGCCGGCGTTGCGGTAGCTCAGCGCCTCGGCGGCCCTGACCGCGGTGGCGTGCAGGCGCGCCCGCAGGCCGTCGTCGAGTGCCACGCACGGCGTCTCCTCGGCGACCTTCTGGTAGCGGCGCTGGACCGAGCACTCCCGCTCCCCCAGCGCGACGACGCGGCCGTCGCCCAGCCCCAGGATCTGCACCTCGACGTGGCGCGCGTCGGGGAAGTAGCGCTCCAGCAGGATCGAGCCGTCGGCGAAGAAGCGCTCGGCCTGGCCGCGGTCGCCTCGAAGGCCGTGCGCAGCGACTCGGGGTCGGACGCGATGCGCATGCCGATCCCGCCGCCGCCGGCCGACGCCTTGACCATGACGGGGTATCCGAGGTCGGCGGCGTGGGCGACCGCCTCGTCGGCGTCCACGACGGGGTCGTCGGTGCCGGGGACGAGCGGGAAGCCCGCGGCGGCGACCAGGGAGCGGGCGCGGACCTTGTCGCCGAGCGCGGCGATCGTGGCGGCGTCCGGACCGACCCACGCCACGCCCGCGTCGACGACGGCCTGCGCGAAGGCCGCGTTCTCCGCCAGGAAGCCGTAGCCGGGGTGGACCGCGTCGGCGCCGGTCTCCAGCGCGGCGGCGACGACCCGGTCGGCACGCAGGTAGCTGTCGGCGGGTGGGGGCGGGCCGAGGCGGACGGCGGTGTCGGCCTCGCGGACGTGCAGCGCGGCGGCGTCGGCGTCGGAGTGCACCGCGACCGTGCGGATCCCCAGCGCCCGCGCCGTGCGGATGACGCGCCGGGCGATCTCCCCGCGGTTCGCGACCAGCAGCGTGCCGAACATCTACACGGGATAGACGCCGTTGCGGCGGTCCTGGCCCACGGCCGGTCGGCGGCAGTACAGCTCGAAGCGCGCGATGAGCTCGGCACGGAGCTGCGCGACCGGCACGATCGCGTCGACGGCGTTGTCCGACGCCACCGACAGGATGTCGACGTCCATCTCGTAGGCGGCCTGCTGCTCCATGACGAACCGGCGCCGCTCGTCGAGGTCGGCGATCTCCTCGATGCGCTTGGCGTGGATCGCGTTGATGGCCGCCGCCGGCCCCATCAGCGCGGGCCGCGCGGTGGGCAGCGCCAGCAGCGCCGACGGCGCGGTCGGTGCGCCCGACATCGCCAGGTACCCGCCGCCGTAGGCCTTGCGGACCATCACCGCGATGCGCGGCACGGTCGACTCGCACACCGCGAACAGCATCTTCGCGCCGTGGCGGATGATCCCCTGCCGCTCGACGGCGGCACCGACCATGAACCCGCTGATGTCCTGCAGGAACAGCAGCGGGATCCCGTAGGCGTTGCACAGCCACACGAAGCGGGCGGCCTTGTCAGACGAGTCGGGGAACAGCACGCCGGCCCTGAACTTGGAGTTGTTGCCGACGATGCCGACCGCCCGGCCGTCGAGGCGCGCGAAGCCGGTGATCAGCTCGCGGGCGAACAGGGCCTTGAGCGGCAGCCAGGAGCCGGCGTCGACGACAGCCTTGACGAGGTCGTGCATGTCGAACGCGAGGTTCTCGCGCTCGGGGACGATCGACTCGAACGGCTTGTGGTCGCCGGGGGCGCGCGCCTGCGCGGGCGGCGGCGGCTCGCGCCACGACGACGGCATGAACGCCAGGTAGGCCTTGAGCGCGTCGAGCGCCTCGACCTCGGTCGTGACGAGCGCGTCACCGAGGCCCGAGATGCTGCAGTGCATCCGCGCGCCGCCCATCTCCTCCAGCGTCACCTTCTCGCCGGTGGCCATCTCCGCCAGCCGTGGGGACCCGATGTAGGCGGTGGCCTGGCCCTCGACCATGACGATGTAGTCGCACAGGGCGGGGACGTAGGCGCTGCCCGCGGCGACGGCCCGAACATCGCGCAGACCTGGGGGACCTTGCCCGACAGGCGGATCTGGTTGGCGAAGATGTTGCCCCACGCCCGCCGGCCGACGTAGCTCTCGAACTGCTCGTCGATGCGGGCGCCGGCGGAGTCGACGAGGTAGGCGACCGGCGCGCCGATCTCCAGCGCGACGTCCTGCATCCGCGTGATCTTCTCGAACGTCTTGCGGCCCCAGGTGCCCGCCTTGACGGTGTAGTCGTTGGCGATGACGCGCACGGGGCGGCCGCCGACCTTGCCGGTCGCGGTGACGACGGCGTCGCCGGGCAGGCCGTCGGCCATCCGCGCCAGCAGGCCGTCCTCGACCTCGAAGCCGTCGTCGAACAGGTGCGCGAGGCGGTCGCGCACGAGCATCTTGCCGGCATCGCGCTGCTTGCGCCGGCGCGGCTCTGGGCCGCCGAGGCGGGCGGCTGCGTTCTGCTGGGCGACGAGCTCGTGGATGGTCCGCTCCTCGACCGGCACGTCCTCGTCGGCGGTCACGACCGCCCGCCCGTCGCCGGGTCGCCCGCGCCGCCGGTCACCGGTCGACCTCCATGCGCAGCAGTGCGGTGGCCATCGCCTTGCCGGTCTGGTCGAAGCGCAGGGTGCGGGTGGCTCCGCCGCCGAGGGCCTGGCGGCACACGACGTTGTAGGCGCCGATGTTGGGCATCGGGTAGACGGTCACGTCGCCCTGGACCCACTCGCCGAAGTGGGCCTTGATGCGCTCGGGCGTCAAGGGCGCGCCCCAGCCGCTCGTAGTCCGACCGATCCCGGGCGATGACCCCGATGTTGGAGATGTCTCCCTTGTCACCGGAGCGGGCGTAGGCGATGTCGACGATCCTCACCGCGTCCCACCTCTCGTCGCCGCATCCGCCGGTCCGGTCATCGTCGCCGACGCGCCGGCCCCCGACCAGACCGGTGACCGCTTGCTCAGGAACGCGTCGACGCCTTCGACGAGGTCGTCGGTGGACAGCAGCACCCCCGCAGGCCGCGCGCATGCGCACCGCCGCGTCGTAGGGGAGGTCGGCGGTGTCGGCGAGCAGCCGCTTGCCGATAGCCATCGCCGTCGGCGCCAGGGCCGCGAGCCCACGCGCGACGTCGAGCGCGCGACCGGCCAGGTCGGCGGCCGCGACGACCTCGGACACCAAGCCGAGGCGGTGCGCCTCGGTCGCGTCGATCACCTTGCCCGTCAACGCCAGCTCGCGCGTCGCGCGGTCGCCGATCGCCCGGCGCACCGCCGGCAGCACGATGACCGGGAACAGTCCGATGCGGATCTCGGTCAGCCCGAACGTCGCGTCGGCGGAGGCCACGGCGAGGTCGGCGAGCGCGATGAGCCCGCAGCCTCCGGCGAGGGCGGCGCCGTTGACGGCCGCCACGACCGGGATCCGCAGCCGCGGCACGACGGCGAACAGCTCCTCCTCCCGACGCCCGCTGTCCCAGTGCTCCAGCGCCGAGGCGTCCAGCTCGGCGCGGAACTGGCGCAGGTCGCCCCCGGCGGAGACGCAGCGCCGCTGCCCGTGAGCAGGACGCAGCGCACGCCCGGGTCGGCGTCCGCGTCGCGCAGGGCGGCCACGAGCTCGCAGACCTCGGCGTAGCCCAGCGCGTTGCGTCGCTCTGGGTCGTCGAGGCGCAGCACGAGCACGCCGTCGTCGACGCGGCGGTCGAGCACGTCAGGCCTCGACCATGTCGGTGCGCACGTCGACGGCGTCGCGCGCGGGATCAGCGTGGGCCACAGGCTGATGACCTCGCGGGGTCGGCTCGGCGTCGCGATGGCCGAGCCCACACCGCCGAGGGTCCAGATGCAGGACCTCCCGGCGCACCGCGTCGGCCTCCTCGCGGGTGGCGCAGTGCGCAGCGAGATCCGCAGGCCGACCTCGTTGAGCTCGCCTGCCGGGGGCGGCGCGGCGGGTCCGTGCAGCGTGTTGACGCCGAGGTACTCGACGTGCAGGGCGTCGGGCTCGACGCCGCAGATCTTCAGCCGGCGGCGCACGACCTCCTCTCCCTGGCGGGCCTTGGCGTGCGCGTCGGGCCAGGAGAACATCGCCGTCCCTCCCCGATCCAGCCGTCGGCGTAGCCGACGCACACCTGGCGTGTCCGGACGGGCGCTCCCGGTCATGCCGGTCATCCGCACCCGGTCGGGCCCGACCTGGGTGATCGTCGGCTTGGTGAAGTCGGCGACGCCGTCGGGCATGAGGTAGCGGGCGGGGTCGTGCACCTCGTAGACGAGCTGCTCGGCGAGCGTCTGCTCGGTGACGAGGCCGCCGGTGCCGCCGACCTTGGTGAACTCCGCGTCGCCCGCGTCGTCGACCTCGGCGATCGGGAAGCCGATGTCGGCGATGTCGCCGGTCTCCGCCCAGAAGTTCGACAGCGACCCGGTCATCAACGCGGCGCACTCCACCATGTGGCCGATCGTGACGGCTGCGCCGACCAGCTGGTGGTCGTCGTAGGTCCAGCCGAACTCGTGCATGAGCGGCCCGACGTACAGGGCGTTGTCGGAGACCCGTCCGGTGACGACGACGTCGGCGCCGGCCGCGAGCGACGTGACGATGCCCTCGGCCCCGATGTAGGCGTTGGCGGCGACGATGCGGTCGCGGACGCTGTCGAAGCTCGCCTCGCCGGTGTCGAGGTTCGGAAAGGCGACACCCTCGCCGGCCAGCGCGAGCATCCGCTCGAGGACGTCGTCGCCGGTCACCACCCCGACGCGCGTGCCGTCCAGCCCGTGGCGCCGCGCGACCTCCACCACCTGCCGGGCGGCCGCCGGCGGGTTGGCTCCGCCGGCGTTCGTGACGAGCCGGGTGCCGGAGGCACGGGCCAGCGGCAGGATCGCGTCCATCCACGCGACGATGTCGCCGACGTAGCCCCGCTCGGGGTCCTTGACGCGGTGGCGCTGCAGGATCGCCAGCGTCAGCTCGGCGAGGTGGTCAAAGCACAGGTAGTCGAGGTCGCCTCTGGCGGCCAGCGTGACCGCCGGCTCCAGCAGGTCCCCCCAGTAGGCCGATCCGCTGCCCAACCGGACCGTCCTCCCCATGCGACCCTCCCGACCGGGTCAGAGCCCGCGACGTATGAACGAGCGTTCGTTTGGTCAGACTATGGCCGCCCGGAGCCGAGCGTCAAGCGCGCTGGTGGTCGGGCGGCCCGGCACGCCGGGCGTAGCTGAGGCTCCTGCCGCGCGCGAGCGTCCGACCTGCCCCGGTCGCGTCCAGGGTGACCACCTCGCCCTCCGCCCAGAAGAAGCGGCCGCTGGAGTCGGCGACCGCCCCGTGGGCGACGAGCCGGTCCCCCACGGCGCCGGGAGCCACGAAGGACACGCTGAGGTCCAGGGTGGCGTTGGCCGTGTCCGGTGGCTGCACGGTCCGCGCCGCGAACCCGAGCGCGGTGTCCAACAGCAGCGAGTACACGCCGCCGTGCACGACCCCGTCGAGGTTGCAGTGCTGCGCGCCGGCGACGATCTCGAGGCGGGCGCGGCCGCCCGCCGCCGCCCCCAGCGTCATGCCGACGAGGCCGTACAGCGGCGTCGCCGCGAAGCGGGCCGCGAGCTGCTCCTCGACCTCAGTCCCGCCGTCAGACGGGGATGCCATCGAAGCCGCTCTTGCGCTTCATCAGGAAGCCGGCGGTGAAGCGCATGACGAGCTGGTCACGCTGGTTGAGGACCCCGTAACCGATCGAGACCCGCCCGCGGTCCGGCTTGGACGTGGTGGCCTGCTCGCCGACCACGGCCCGCACACGGATCGTGTCACCGATGCGCACGGGTGCCGGCAGACGCACCTCGTCGAGCCCCAGCCAGGCCACGATCGCGTCGCCGAAGACGTTGGCCTGGGTCACCAGGCCGAGGGCGAGAGCGAGCGTGAGCGGGCCGTGCGCGACGCGCTCCCCGAACAGGCTGTCCCGCGCGTGCTCCTGGTCGACGTGGAGCGGCAGCCAGTCCCCGGCGAGCGCCGACCAGTTCACCACGTGCGTCTCGGTCACGGTGATGCCGCGGGTCTCGAACTCCAAGCCGGAGGGGAAGTCCTCCCACCAGCGCGAGTACAGGTCCAATGTCCCGCTTCCTGCTCGGATCCCGTCGGGAGGGACCGTAGCAAACGAGCACTTGTTCAACAACCGGACGCAGCGCATGCGCGTTGCACGTCCGAACGAACACCCGTTAGTCTGGCCGAGACGGCGTGCCCCCGACGTCAGGACGACGCGATGGCCGAGGTCGTGCTCTACACCCTGAACAGCGACGCGCGGACGCCGACCTGACAGGAGTGCTGTCGCGTGAGGGAGTTTCTCTCCGCCCGCGGTGTGCCGTTCACCGATCGCAACATCCGCGGCAGCGAGTCGGCCCGCGCCGAGCTGCTGGACCGCACCGGCGACCTCGTCGTGCCGCAGCTGTTCCATGGCGACCGCGTCGTCGTGGGCTTCGACCCGGAGGCGCTGTCGGAGGTCGTCGCCGACCACCGCAGGGCCGACCGGTGAGGGCCACGCCGCCCGGCAACTCCCTCGAGCGCGAGCAGCGCGCCGAGGTGGCGGCACGCGGCGGCGACCTGAGTGAGGGCCTGGACGCCCTGCTCGCCCGCGTCCGCGAGGAGCTCGACTACAACGACGCGAAGGGTGAGAGCCCGTACCGGCTCGGGATGCACGACGGCCTGCGCTTCGCCGAGGACGCGCTCGTGGCGCTGCTCCGGCGTCACGGCCGCGACACGTCCGAACGCCCCCTGCCGACCGACGCGTGACCGCCGAGCGCCCTGCGCCGACCGACGCATGACGGCGACGATCGGCTTCGTCGGTCCGCTCGGGACCGACGAGGGGCCCGTGGCCCGCCCGATGCTGGCTGCGGTGCAGCGCGCCGTCGAACACGCGGCCGCCGAACTCGGCCTTGACGTCAGGGTGAGAGCCGTCGACGACGGGCGAGACGCGAACGAGGCCGCGCGCCTCGTCGCCGAGCTGGCCGCCGACCCCTCCGTGATCGGCGCGGTCGGCCCGAAGAACAGCGGCACCGCACGGGCCGCCGTCCCGGTGGCCCGAGGAGCCGGCCTGCCGCTGGTGCTTCCGGCGGCCACCGGCGACGACCTGTGCGCCGCGGGCGCCGGGGGCGTGTTCCGGATGTGCGCGACGGACACCCAGACCGCCCGGGCGGCCGCGGGCGTGTGCCGGCGGGAGTCGGTCACCCGGCTCGCGGGCGTGCCCGACGAGACGCCCTACGGCCGCTCGCTGTCCCGGGCGGGTGTCGCGGCCGCGCACGATGGAGGCATCGCGGGCACCGCCGATCCCGCCGACGCGGACGCGGTCTTCCTGGCGATGGGCGAGGTGGAGCAGGCGGCGGCGCTGCAGCGCCTGCGGGCGGCGGGTGTCACGGCGCTGCTGCTCGGCGCCGAGGGCGGCCCCGGCGCACCGCTGGCGACGCTCGCCGCCCGGCAGCCGAGGGGTCGTTGCAGCTGTACGCGGGCGCGGACGCCCCCGGGGCACGGACCGTTTACGAGGCCGAGAGCCACGACGCCGCGCTGGTGCTGGTCAGGGCGTTCGCCGCGGCGGGACGGCGCGAGGGAGTCGCCGCCGCGGCCCGCGACGGCAGCGTCCGGGGGGACCTCGGCACCGTGCGCTTCTCCGGCCGGCGGCGAGGTCGTGGCGCCGCCGTCACGGTCTGGCGCATCGCCGGCGGCCGCAGCGTCCGCGAGCGCTGACCGTCGCAGCGCCGGGCGACGCGCCGCTGCCATGCGGTCGGTGAGGCGCTCGGGTGAGTGCCGACTGTCAGCGCAGGACGGCGAGCGCGTCGACGTCGCGGCGGTCGCCCAGGTACTCCCAGCGCAGCAGCGACAACGGGACGTTGCCGTTGCGCCACAGGTAGTCGTGAAAGTCCGCAAGCACGAAGCCGTCGCCGGCGGCGAGCGCGGCGTCGGCGAGCAGCGCGAGGATCTGCAGCTTGCCGATCTGGTAGGTCAGTGCCTGCCCGGGAGTGACCGCGAAGGACGCGCGCCTCCTCGCGGGCGGTGCCCTCGTCCATCGGTACGAGCTCGACAAGGCGGCTCGCGGCCTCGTCGACGTCGATCTCGCCGAGCGCCAGCCGGACGTCGACCTCGACCCGCAGCGCGCGCAGACGCATGAAGTTGTAGATCGTCTGCCGGCTGTGCGGGTCGTCGTCGAACAGCCCCGCCTGCAGCATCAGCTCCTCGTTGTAGAACGCGATCCCCTCGTTGGGTCCGGAGTCGTAGTAGTGGCGGCGCACCGGGTCGGGATGCGCCCAGGCGAGCGCGAGCTGCTGGTAGTGCGCCCCTCGTGGACGATCCCCAGCCGCGGGTCGCGGGCGTCGGCGAGGTCGAAGTAGCCCAGGCCCGGGTGCGGCCGCGGGACGTAGCTGACCCCGTCGGCGTCCAGCCGCCCCGGTGACGTCAGGTCGTCGGTCACACCGAGCGACACGAGCGGCGCGAGGTACCCCGGCAGGGGCAGGGTGCGGTAGTGGCGCAGCGACGCCGGCTGCGACAGCAGCCCCTGCCGCTCGTAGAAGGCTCGCACCGCAAGCTCGTCCTCGCGTTCACGGGCGATCTGGGCGGACTGGTCGACCGCCAGCGCCGGCTCGCCCAGCCCGGCGGTGCGCCGCCGCCGCGATCGCTTCGAGCGCGACGGCGCGCTCCACTCCTGGCGACCCATCTCCAGGAGCCGCTCCGGCGTGTAGGGCAGCAGCGCGACGTCGCGGAGGAAGCCGACGAAGGCATCACGGCCCACCGCGGTGTCGCCGCGCAGCGACGGCAGCCGCATGCGCAACCACTGCGCGTAGCCCGATAGGGCGGCGGCCGCGGGGATGGTCACCTCCCGCAGCCGGTCGAGCTGGTCGTCGGCGAGGACCCCGCCGAGCTCGTCGAGGACCGTCGCGAGCCGCTCCTCGACATCCTCCAGGGCGGTCACCGCGAGCGCGGCGAACGGCCCGACCGTGTCATCGCCGAGGTTGTCGCGCGCGTGCCCGAGCGTGCCCGGGATCGCCTCCATGCGAGCCACGAGGTCGTCGCCGCGGCGGCGGTCCAGCGGCGGCGGCTGCAGCAGCGCGTCGAACACCGTGCCGAGCGTCTGGTCGACGTAGAAGCCGGGGTCCCGCTCCCAGCCGCGCAGCACGTCGAGCTCCCAGCCGACCCGGGCCAGCGCCGAGCCGATCAGCGCGGCGTCGACCCGTTCCGAAACGCCCACTTCCGACAGGTCCAGCGCCCGCAACCGGTCCCGGAAACCCGCCACCGCCGCGCGCGCCGCGGTGACGGCACCCCGCGACCAGTCCGGGACCCAGCCGGGCGGCCGGTCCACCCGGGGATGTCGTCGCCGCTGCGCGGCATCTGGCGCACGCGCCAGCGCCAGAAGTCGTCGGCGAGCGCGTACAAAGGCCCTGCCCGCCCGGTGGTCATCCGCGGCGGCTGTGACCGGCGGCCAGCGCGGCGCGGGCGGCGTCAGCCACGGACTCGGTGAGCGTCGGGTGCGGGTGGACGCTCGCGGCGACGTCCTCCAGCGTCGCGGCGGTCTCCACGGCGAGCACCCCCTCCCAATGAGGTCCGAGGCGCCCTGCCCGGCGATGGCGACGCCCACCACGACCCCGCCGCCGGCCTCGGCGACGACCTTGACGAAGCCGCGGGTGTCGCCCAGGGTCGCCGCGCGCCCCGAGGCGGCGAAGCGCGCGCGGCCCACGACGACGTCGATACCCTGCGCCGCCGCTTCGGCCTCGCCGAGCCCGGCCGCCGCGAGCTCCGGATCGGTGAACGCGATCAGCGGCACCACGGTGTCGAACGCCGCGGGCAGGCCCGCGATCGCCTCGGCGGCGACGCGGCCCTCGGCGGCCGCTTTGTGGCCCGCGCCGGGCCCGCTGTGACGTCGCCGATCGCGTAGATGCCGCGCACCCCCGTCGCCCGGCGCCCGTCGACCTCCAGGTGCCCGCTCGGCAGCGGCGTGAGGCCGGCCTCCTCCAGCTGGAGGTCGTCGGTGTTCGGGCGGCGCCCGACGGCCACGAGCACCTTCTCGGCGGCGACCCGGTCCGACCCGTCGGGGCTGTCTACCACGAGGTCGCCGCCGTCCACGCCGGCGGGGCTGCTCTTGGTCCGCACCGTCACGCCGAGCCGCTGCAGCGACCGCTCCACCTCGCGGACGAGGTCCGGGTCGAAACCCGACAGGAGCCGGTCGAGCGCCTCCACCACGGTGACGCGCGACCCGAGCTTGGCGTAGGCGGTCCCCAACTCCAAGCCGATGTAGCCACCACCGACGACCGCCAGCGTGGCGGGCACGGCTTGCAGCGCCAGCGCGCCCGTGGAGTCCACGACCCGGCTGCCGTCCAGTGGCAGGCCCGGCAGCCCCACCGGCCGTGAGCCGGTCGCCACGATGGCGTCGCTGAACTTGAAGTGTGCGACCTGCTCGCCGCTCTCGACGGCGACGCGCCGTGCGTCGAGGAAGCGTGCGGTCCCGGCCACGACTTCCACCTTGGACAGCAGGCGCCGGACGCCGCAGGCCAGCCCGTCGACGACGCCCTGCTTCCAGCGCTGCGTGGCCGCGAAGTCGAGATCACCGCGAGCCGTGATCCCTCGAGAGGCAAGCCCTTCGAGGCCGGCGAGCTCGTTCGCGACCGTGATGAGCGCCTTGCTCGGGATGCAGCCGCTGTGCAGGCACACGCCCCCGACGAGGCCGGAATCGACGAGGACGACCTCCTTGCCGAGCTCCGCCGCCCGGGCGGCGGCGGTATAGCCACCGGGCCCGCCGCCGATGACGAGGACGTCGACCGGGCGGGCCACCTCGCCGACGACCACCGCTAGCCGTCCTCGAACAGGAGCAGGAGCGGGTCGGCCAGCAGCTCTCGTACGGTCGTCAGGAAGGCCAGCATCAGGTCGCCGTCGACGATCCGGTGGTCGGCGCCCATCGACAGCGGCAGGACCGGGCGGACCTCCACACGGCCGTCGACGGCGACCGGACGGTCCGCCGCCCGGCCGAAGCCCAGGATCCCCGCCTCCGGCGGTTTGATGATCGGCGTACCGATCCAGCCGCCGAGGGGGCCGTGGTTGGTGATCGTGAACGTGCCGCCCCGCAAGGCCGCGAGGTCGACGGTGCGCGCCCGCGCGGCGGCGGTCAGCTCGCCGACCTCGCGGGCGATCGCCAGCAGGGGCTTGGTGTCGGCGTCGGTCACGACCGGGACCACGAGTCCGTCGTCGGTGGCCACCGCGACCCCGACGTTGCGGCGGTGCCGCACGACGATCTCGGCGGCCGGCTCGTCCAGCGAGCTGTTGACCAGCGGATGGCGGGCCAGCGCGAGCCCGGTGGCCTTGACGAGGAACGGTGTGAGGGTCAGAGCCACGCCCGCCGACTCGGCGCGGGGGCGCAGGCGGGCCCGCAGGGCCAGTAGCTCGCTGGCGTCGGCCTCCTGGAACCCGACGATGTGCGGGATCGACCGCCACGACTCGGTCATCGTCTCCATCGTCCGGCGGCGCAGCCCCCGCAGCGCGATGCGCCGGTCCTCGCCGGTGGTGGGGACCGCGACCCGCCGCGGGCCGGGGACGGCGCCCGCTTCCCCGGCGGGCCGGGTGGTGCTCTCCGACGGCGGCTCGGCGCCGGCGACGGCCGCCTCGACGTCGCTGTCGGTGATCCGCCCGCCCGGCCCGCTGCCGGTCACCGCGGCGAGGTCGACCCCGAGCTCCCGCGCGCGCCGCCGCGTCGCCGGGGTGGCCTTGGGCCGGCTCCGTGCGGCCGGGGTCGCCGGGAGGCCGGCGCGGTGGTCGGCAGCCTCGCCGCCGCCGGCGCCGTCATTCCCCGCAGTGCCGTCACCTCCAGCAGTGCCGCCGTTCCCCGCAGCGCTGCCGTCGTCGATGACGACGAACAGCTGGCCCACCTTGACGACCTGCCCCTCCTGGGCGCCGAGGCGCACGACGGTGCCGGTGGCGGGGGCCGGCATCTCCACGACCGCCTTGTCGGTCTCGACCTCGGCTAGCGGGGCGTCGGTGACGACGTGGTCGCCCAGGGACACGAGCCACCGCACGACCTCGGCCTCGTCGAGACCCTCACCGATGTCGGGGAGGTGGAACTCGTACGCCACTGCCGCTCCTTGCCGTGCCGGGAGGCCGCCGGTCAGTACGCCACGGTCGCGCGGACCGCGGACAGCACCCTGGCGGCGTCGGGGATGTAGTGGTCCTCCAGCTGCGGCATCGGGATCGGTGTGTCGTAGCCGGACACGCGGGTGATCGGCGCCTCCAGGGACAGGAAGACCTCCTCCTGCAACGTCGCGACGACCTCGGACGCGAAGCCGGCCGTCAGCGCCGACTCCTGCACGACCACGGCGCGCCCGGTCCGCTCGACCGACGCGGCGAGGCCGTCCACGTCGAGGGGCACGAGCGTGCGCAGGTCGAGCACCTCGACGGAGATCCCCTCCTCGGCGGCCAGCTCCGCGGCCTCGGTCACGACGGGGATCATGCCGCTCCAGGCGACGAGTGTGACGTCGGTCCCCGACCGCGCGACCCGCGCCTGCCCGAACGGCACGAGGTGCTCGCCCTCGGGGACCTCGTCGCGCACGAGGCGATAACCCCGCAGCGGCTCCAGGAAGAACACCGGGTCGGGGTCGCGGACGGCTGTGGCCAGCAGCCCCTTGGCGTCGGCGGCGGTGGCGGGCACGACGACCTTCAACCCGGGGTTGTGGGCGATCATCGCCTCGAAGGCGTCAGAGTGCAGCTCCGGTGCGCGCACGCCGCCGCCGAACGGGGCGCGGATCGTGACCTGGGTCGGGAAGCGCCCGTTGGTGCGGTAGCGGAACCTCGCGAGCTGCGCGCCGATCTGGTGCCACGCCTGGTGGGCGAAGCCGAGGAACTGCAGCTCGGGGACGGGCACGAGTCCGGCGGTCGCCAGACCGATCGACGCGCCGATGATGGCCGCCTCCGACACCGGCGTGTCGACGACCCGTTCGGCGCCGTAGCGCTCCTGCAGCCCGTCGGTCGCCCGGAACACCCCGCCGGACTTGCCGACGTCCTCGCCGAGGACCATGACACGGTCGTCGCGGGCCATCTCGGCGTCAAGCGTCGTGCGGATCGCCTCGATCATGCTCAGCACCGGCATCAGCGGCCCTCCCGCTCGCGCAGGAACGCCTCGCGCTGGCGCTGCAGCCGCACCGGCGGGTCGGCGTAGACGTGGTCGAACAGCAGGGCCGGGTCCGGCCTGGGGGTTGCGTCGAACTCCTCGACGGCGCGCTCGATCTCGGCGTCGCACCACTTCTCGGCAAGGGCGTCGGCCTCGTCGTCCCAGCGCCGCGTCGCCACGAGCCAGGCCCGCAGCCGGGCGATCGGGTCGCGGGCACGCGCGGCCTCGACCTGCCCGGCAGGGGTGTAGCGGGTCGGGTCGTCGGCCGTGGTGTGCGCCCCCAGGCGGGTCGTGACCGCCTCGACCAGAGTCGGCCCCTCCCCCGCCAGCGCCCTGGCCCGGGCCTGGCGTGTCACCTCGTATACCGCCAGCAGGTCGTTGCCGTCGACGCGGACACCCGGCATCCCGTAGCCGGCACCGCGGGCCGCCAGCGACTCGCCACCCGACTGCAGCGACCACGGGACCGAGATCGCCCAGCCGTTGTTCTGGCAGAAGAACACGACCGGCGCCTTGCGGACGCCGGCGAGGTTGCAGGCCTCGTGGAAGTCCCCCTCGGACGACGCGCCGTCGCCGAAGTAGGCCAGGACCATTCCCGGCCGCCCGCGCAGCCGCAGCCCCCACGCCAGGCCGACCGCCTGCGGGAGATGGGCACCGAGCGCCACCTGCTGCGGGTACAGCGTCCCCGGGTCGGGCAGTGCGAGCCGAGCGGGTGGCCCATCCGCTGCAACAGGTAGGTCGACAGCTTCAGGCCGCGGTGCAGCATCGCCAGCTCGCGGTACTGCGGCACGACCCAGTCGTCGGCCTCCAGGGCGAAGGCGCTGCCGACCGACGCCGCCTCCTGGCCTGACAGCGGCGCGTACGTGCCGAGCTTGCCGCGGCGCTGCAGCGAGATCGCCTTCGTGTCGATCCGGCGGCCGAGCAGCATCAGGCGCAAGGCGTCGACGAGCTCGGTGTCGCCCAGACCAGCGGGCGGCTCGCCAACGAGCTCGCCCCGCTCGTCGAGGATCTGCACCAGCTCCATCGGCATCGCCTCGCTCGGTCCCGCCTCGAAGCCTCCGGTGACGATCGCGCCGGCCCCGGTCCCCGGCGGCTCGGGGCGCTAGCCCTGCTCGATCGTCACCGGGGCGAAGCTCTCCAGCGTCACGGGGCTCGGCGTGAAGCCCTTCACGGTCGACTTGAACGCCAGCGCCGGGCGGGCGTGGGCGAACGGGATCGCCGGCAGCTCCTCCATCAGCTTGCGGTTGGCCTCCTCGTACATCGCGATCCGCGCCTCCTGGTCGCTCTCGGCGAGCGCGTCCTGAAGCAAGGTGAAGATCTCCTCGTTCTCCCAGCCGAACATCGGCCGCTTCTCGCGGAAGAACGTTCCCAGGAAGGTGTCGGGGTCGCCGAAGTCACCGGTCTGGCCCATGAAGTACAGCTGCGCCTTGCCGCCCAGCGTCGTGTCGAGGTAGTCGGGAGTCCACGGGGCGCTCTTGGGTTCACCTTGAACCCCGACTGCTCCAGGTCGGCGCGGAACGCCTCGAACGTCTCCAGGGGTCGGGCAGGTAGGGCCGCGTCACGTCGGTCGGGTACCAGAAGTCGATCGCGACCGGCAGCTCGTAGCCGGCCTCGGTGAGCAGCCGCTTTGGACTCCTCGGGATCGAACTCGTAGGTCGGCACGTCCTCGGCGTAGCCGAAGACCGACGGCGGCATGAGCTCCTTGGCGAGCTCGCCCTGACCGCCGTAGAGCCGTCGATGACCGCCTGCCGGTTCAGGCCGTGGATGAGCGCCTTGCGGACGGCGAGGTCCTGCATCGGCTCCATCGCCTGGTTGATCCCCAGGAAGGCGATGTTGAACGCCGGGCGGTCCAGCAGGCCGCAGGTTCTCGTCGCTGGAGATCGTGGAGGCGTCCTGCGGCTCGACGAGGTCGTAGCCGTCGATCTCGCCCGACTGCAGCGCCTGCAGGCGCGCCGCGTTGTCCGCGATGGGTCGGAAGATCACCTGGTCGAGCTTGGCCTTCTCGCCCCAGTAGTCGTCGTTGCGCTCGATCACGAGCCGGTCGCCGCGGGTCCACTCCACGAACCTGAACGGTCCCGTCCCGGTCGGGTGCTCGTAGGGGTAGCTCCCTGGAACACCGGGTTGCCCTCGGCGTCGACCGAGACCTTGTCGGCCTCGTACTTCTCCAGCGCCTTCGGGCTGCCGAAGGAGAAGGTCGGCAGGGCCAGGCCGGCGATGAACGCCGACGACGGGCGCGTCAGGTTCAAGGTGACGGTGTGCTCGTCGACCGCCTCGCAGCTGCCGTACAGCGAGTCCTCCGGAGCCCCGGAGTCGGGGTCGGTGTTCGCGTAGCCGCCGAACACGACCTGCCAGTAGTACGAGGCGCTCGGACAGCCGCAGCGGCCCTCGAAGTTGTACCAGCGGTCGAAGTTGAAGCAGACCGCCTCGGCGTTGAACGGCTCACCGTCGTGGAACGTGACGCCCTCCCGCAGCTGGAACGTCCAAGACGTGGCGTCCTCGGACGACTCCCAGGACTTGGCGAGCGCGGGCACCGGCTCAGTGCCGCCGGGCTCCAGCGTCACGAGGCCCTCGTAGAGCTGCTCGCTGACGCGCAGCGACTCGCCGTCGGACGCCAGCGGCGGGTCCAGCGTCTTGGGGTCGGCCGACGTGCCGAACACCAGGGTGCCGCCGGCCGCCTCCTCGCCGTCGGCCGGCGCCTCGCTGGCGGTGTCCCCTCCGGTCGGGCCCGCCGTCTCCGCCGAAGGTTCCCCACCACCGCAGGCCACGGCCAGCAGCGACAGCACCGCTGTCAGCGCCAACCACCTGGGGACCTCGCGCAGCACGTGCATGTCGACTCCTTCTCGCAGGCAACGGGCGTGGCCCGGACATCGCCCCACGCCCGAACGAGCGTTCATTCACTATCGGGGACCGGCTCCGCCGTCGTCAAGCCCACCTGATGGTCACCCGACGGCTGCGCGCAGGCGGTCGTGCACGTGGCCGGCGTCGCCGCTACCGTCCCAGCTGGTGTCGACGATGACCGCGGTCTCGCCGGCGCGGGCGCGATCGGCCAGCGCGGCCGCGACGACGTCGGACCGCCCGACCGACTCGATGATGCGCAGCACGACACGCAGGGCGTCGGGGTCGCGACCGGCGCGTTCGGCGTGGTCGCGGAGAGCGGCGACGTCGGCCGCGATCGCCCCGGGGTCCAGGCGGGGGGCCCGCTGCAGGCCGACCCAGCCGTCGCCGAGTGTCGCGGCGCGCCGTATCGCCACCTGGCTCGTACCCCCCACGAGGACCGGTGGAGGATCTGGCCGCGCCGGCTCGCACAGCACCCCTTCCGGCAGGGTGTAGTGACGGCCCGCGCGGCCCCGCGGTGTCCCGGTCCAGCAGTCGGCGAGCAGCTCGATCCACTCCTCGAGCCTGGACCCCCGCGTGGCAAAGGGCACCTCGAGCGCCTCGAACTCCTCGGCCAGCCAGCCCGCGCCGACTCCGAGCGCCACCCGACCGCCGGACAGCGCGTCGATCGTCGCGATCTGCTTGGCGAACTCCACTGGGCGGCGCAGGGGCAGCACCAGCACGGCGACGCCGATCTCGGCGCGCTCGGTGGCCGCCCCCATGAGCGCCATCGCGACCACCGCGTCGAACCAGGGTGTGGCCGGATCCCAGGTGGCGCGGCCGTCGTCGGAGAACGGGTACACCGACTCGATGCGGTCCGGCATGACGATGTGGTCGCTGCACCACAGCGAGTCGAAGCCGGCGTCCTCCAACCGGCGCGCCATCGCCCCGATGCCCAGGCGGGTGGGCAGGTCCCCGGAGTTGGGGACCTTGGCGCCGATGCGGACGGTCATCGTGGCAGCTCCTCGGCCGGTGACGACCCCTGGGCTGGTGGCCACGGCGGCGGCACGGTCTCGGTGACGACCCGGGGGAAGTCGGGCATGGCGGCCTCGCCGGCGAGGTGGCGGGCGATCGCGGTGACGTGCCCGGACACGTCGCCGGCGGGGACGGAGACGAGCAGGTGCGTCGCACCCGCGGCGGCGTAGGCCCTGACCGTCGCCCGGTCCGCCTCGACCTCACCTGCGAGCGCGCCGAGCGCAGGCGACACGAGCGGATCCGGGGACGACTCCGACGGCGCGACCGCCAGGCGGGGCAGGCCGGTCGCCGCCGACAGGGCCGGGGCGGCAGCGCCGGTGAGCCAGACGGGCACGTCGACCTGGGCGGGCTCCGGCGTGACCGCCACCGCGTCGGGCGCCTCGTGCCCCTCGATGCCCGCCGGGACGCGCCAGCGCCGGCCCGTGTGGCGGACCGGCCGCGCCGACCAGCAGCGTCGCAGCAGCTCGAGGTCCTCCAGCGCGGCCTCGGCGTCCAACGCTGCGGTGTCGGCGACGACGACGAGGCGGCCGGCGGCGATGTTGTCCAGCACCGCGAGGTCCTCGGCCAGGGTCACGGGATGCTCGCAGCCCAGCGCCACCCGCACCACGACCCGCACCTGCTCGGTCACCGCGGCGACCCAGGCGGCGACGACCACCTCCTCCCCCGGCTCGGCCGCGTCGACCAGGACGCCGAACAGCCCCGCGTCCTCGGCCAGCCGGGCCGCCTCCGGTTCGCCGCCGGCAGGCAGCCGCAGACCCAGCCTCACGCCGCCTCCACCGTCGCGAGCGCGGGGATCACCTGCTCGGCGAGCCGGCGCAGGACCGCGTGGACGGCGGCCTGTGGAGCACCTTCGAGCAGGACCCGGCACACGACGTGGTCGACACCCGCGTCGGCGAGCGCCGCGAGCTCGTCGACGACCTGCGGCGCCGGGCCGATGATCGTCGTGGCGACGGCCTCGTCGAGGGCGCGGTCCATGTCGCGCCGGAAGTCCATGGCGGCGTGCTCGCCCTGGGCGGGCACCGACCAGCCGAGACCGGCGTAGACGACGTAGCTCGCCCGCACCCACGCCAGCACCGCCGCCCGCTCGGCGGCGTCGCCGGTCACCCAGATGTTGCGCAGCGCCGCGACGGGCGGGCGGCGACCACCCGGGCGACCGCCCTGCTCCCACCCGCGGCGATGCGCGGACGCGAGATCGCGGACGAGCGCCACGGGGTTGGCCCCGGACAGCAGCACACCGTGGCCCCGGGCGCCGGCGCGCCCGATGACCGCGGGGGTGGCTCCGCCCACCCACAGCGGCGCGCCGGCCGTCGCCTCGAGCAGGTCCAGTCCGGCGGCGAAGCGCCCCGCCCGCTGCTTGCGGGGGACGCCCTTGCCGTCGAACTCGACGTCGCGGTATCCGAGCGCGACCCCGAGGTCCAGCCTGCCCGCGGAGCGCTGCGCCAGCGACCGTGCCGCGGCGGCGACGCGCCGAGGGTCCTGCAGCGGCAGCAGCAACATCCCGGTCGCCACGCGCAGCCGTTCTGTGACGGCCAGGACGCTGGCGGCGGCGGGCAGCAGCGAGGGGCAGTAGCCGTCGTAGAAGAAGTGGTGCTCCGACAGCCACAGGTCGCCGAAGCCGAGCTGCTCCACGACCCGGGCGTCGGTCCGCAGCTGGCGGTAGGCCTCGACGTGGTGGCGCGGCGACACCGCGGTGCTCTGCAGGCACCACAGCCCCACCCCGAAGCGCATGACTCGCTCTCTGTCGTCGTTCGTCTTCAGCGGACGTGGTCGCGGATCGTCCCCAGCAGCGCGATCGACTCGCAGGTCACGTCGTCGGGGATGCCGGGGTACTTGCAGCGGAACATGACGTGCAACCCCGGACCGACGATCTCGCCCAGCCGCCGGAAGCGTCCGAGCAGCTCCTCGGGGGTGCCGAGCCACACCTCGCCGCGCCGCCGGGCGTGCTCCTCGGCGGTCATCCGCTCGGGATACCAGTCGGCGTAGTCGCCGGGGTCCAGCCCGTACCACTCTCCGTACACCCGGCGCGTGTACATGTACGCGTGCTGCAGCGAGTCCCACGCGTCGTCCGCGCCCCGCGGGGACAGCAGGCCGCCGAGCGTGAGGTAGAAGCGCGGCGCCTCGGTGTCGCGGCCGTGACGCGCGAGCGCCGTGCGATGGGCCGACACCGCCGCGGCGACCCGCTCGAACAGGTCCCGGTTGTGGCCGCTGGTGCCGAACACCGCGGAGTCCGTCCCGCCGTCCATGATGAACCCGTCGGCCCGCCGCGCGACCCGGTCCAAGGCCTGGGGAGCGTGGCCCCCATGAGCAGCGGCACGCCACCGGGCTGCGACGGCTTGGGGAAGACCTCCATGCCCCGGCGGGTGAAGAAGCGGCCTGTAAAGTCCAGCGGCCCGGCAGCCCAGCACTGGCGCAGCAGCTCGCACAGCTCCTCGGTGCGCGGCGCACGCTCGCGGCGGGTCGTGCCGAAACCCTCGTACTCGACGTCGCGGTAGCCCAGCGCGATCCCCAGCGACAGGCGGCCGCCGGAGAGCACGTCGACGAAGGCGGCGTCCTCGGCCAGGCGCACCGGGTCGTACAGCGGTGGTGCCAGGGCGACCGACACCCCGATGCCGATGGCGGACGTGGCCGTGGCCATGGCGGCCGCGTAGGGCAGCACCGACCCGACGTAGCCGTTGGGCAGGAAGTGGTGCTCGCTGATCCACACCGCGTCGAGCCCGACCTGCTCGGCGAGCTGCGCCTGGCCGAGCGACTGGCGCAGGACCGTCGTCTGGTCCAGTCCCTCGCAGGGCAGGCACTCGCCCGTGAAGACCCCAGGCCGATCTCCATGCCGCGCCGCCGGGCGGCTAGGGAGGCGTCCAGAGCCGCCGCCGCACCCAGGTAGGGCGACAGCACCGGCGTGCTGGAGATCCTGCTCGCGCGCGCCGGCCCGGCCACCAGCCGCTCCCAGTCGCCGCGAGCGCGCCGCGGATGGTGTTGTAGCGCAGCCAGTTGTCGACGTAGGCCTGCATGCGGAAGTCGCCGATCGGCATGAAGAAGGTGTTGATGTCGGCGAACAGGGCGGCCCTCCAGCACCGACAGCGACGGGGTGGTCTCGAGCACCTCGGCGACGTTGAACTCACCGAGCAGCACCGCGTCGGACCGGCCGGTGGCGGCGTCCTGCACCGCCGGCTGCTGGTCGAGCGCCTTGATCTCCGCCTCGGGGAACAGCACCCTCGCGGACGCCTCCTGGGCGGAGCCGACGAGCACGGCCAGGGTGACGTCCGGGTTGTTGAGGTCCTCGGGACTGGTGATCCCCGAGCCGTCGCCGACGAGGACGACGTTGCTCTCGATGAACAGCGGCTCGCTGGCGAACATCACCTGCTGGGCGCGGGTCGGCAGGTTCGTCGCCGCGATGCCGGAGAAGTCGAAGCGGCCGGCCGCCAGCGCCGCGAACAGCTCGGCGAACGGCACCTCCACGAACTCGACCTCGGCACCGAGGTCCTCCATCATCCGGCGGGCGAGGTCGACCGAGTAGCCCGTCGGCTACCCCCGCGTCGGTCTTGAACTGCAGCGGCGGGAACGTCAGGTCCACACCGAGGCGGACGGTGCCCCCGTCGCGGATGGTGTCGAAGAGCGACTCCCCCCGGTTGCACCTGGGCGCGGCCGCGCCACCGGCCGCGGCGCCCTGCGGGCCGCGGCGGGCCGCCCCGCCGTCACCGCTGGTGCACGCGCCGACGAGCGCCGCACCGCCGAGCGCGACGGCGCTGTTGCGCAGGAAACGCCGGCGACCGGCTCCGACCCGGGGTCGACGCCGCGGCCCGCGTCCATCTCGTCCATGGCCAGCTCCTCCGTCCTCTGCGCACGACTCACGAGACGAGTGCCGAGCGCATCTCGACCGCACTCAAGCACGGCGAACCACGCGAGTCAAACAAGCGCTTGTTCATCGGGCTGCGGGGCGGTGGGCTCGCGGGCCACGACCCACAGGCCGGCGCTCACGAGCAGCACCATCCCCCACAGGCCCTCGCGGACCCGGAACCTCGTCGACGAGCCACGCCGCCAGCAGCACGGCGCTGACGGGCTCGAGGTAGCTGACGACGCCCGCCTCGATCGGCGACAGCACGCGCAGGCCCGTCACGAACAGCGTCCCGCCGAGCCCGGTCAGCACCGCGCCGAGGAAGAACAGGATGATCCAGGCGGGCGCATCGAGCGTCCCCCGTCCCGCTCCCGCGACCGCGAAGGGGGCGAGCAGGACAGCCGCGATCCCCGACTGCCAGAAGTTCACCGTCGCCGACGGCATGCCACCGGGCAGGCTGCGCGAGACGAGCACCATGAACGCCATCGAGACAGCCGTGCCCAGCGCGGTCAGCATCCCCAGGACGTCGCGCGCGTCCGGCGGTGCGCCGGTGCGGCCGACGAGCAGCGCCAGCCCGACCAGCGAGACGGCCAACGCGGCGAGCTTCGCACCATCGCGCCGCTCGAACCCGAGCAGCCGCCCGAACACGGCGTACCAGACGGGCCACGTGAACGACAGCACGACGGTGATGCCGATGTCGGTCAGCCGGAAGGCGAGGATGAACGCCCACCAGTTGACGGCGGTCAGCACGCCGAGCAGCCCGAGGCGCCCCAGCTCCCCGCCACGCGGTAGCGCACGGCCCGGCGCAGCAGCCCCACGAGGGCCACGGGCAGCGGCCGCGAACGCCAGGCGGAAGCCGGCGATCGACTCGGCGGGCAGGTCCAGCCGCCGCACGAGAATGCCCACGGTCCCCAGGCGGCGCACGTCAGCGCGAGGAAGGCCAATCCGCTCGCGCGCGACCCGTCGACGTGCGGGCTGCAGGCGGCGCGCCACTCCCGTCCGGGAGGCGCTGCTCATCAGTGCGTCGGCGTGGTGTCGGCGACCGCTGTCCCCCGCGACCAGGGCAGGCCGCGCGTGTAGTCCAGGCGGCGCTCGAGCCAGCGCAGCCCCGACGACACGCACACCACGACGACGAGGTAGAGCACCGCCGCCGCGGTGTAGAACTCGAACGGCCGGGCGGTGACCTGCGCCAGCGACGTCGCTTGGCGCATGAGCTCCGGGACGGCGATGACCGACAGGATCGCCGAGTCCTTGATCGCGTCGACGAAGTGGTTGCCCGTCGCGGGGACGACGACGCGCAGCGCCTGCGGGGCGACGACGTCGCGGAAGGCCTGGCGCGGGGTGAGCCCCATCGCCAGGGCGGCCTCCCGCTGGCCCCGGTCGACCGCCTCGATGCCGGAGCGGAACACCTCCGCGAGGTAGGCGCTGTTGAGCAGTGCCAGCGTGAGGATGCCGGCCGTGAGCGCCCCCAGCGTGATCCCGGCGGCCACGGCGATCCCGAAGTACAGCCACAGGATGAGCACGTACAGCGCGATGCCGCGGAAGAACTGGACGTAGGCGAAGGCGAGCCAACGCAGCGGGGCGATCCGCGAGCGCCGCAGCAGCGCGATGATCAGGCCCGCGACGATCGCCAACCCGAACCCCGCCACGGCGACCGTCGCGCCGAGGCGGGCCCCGGCGAGCAGCACGCCGAGGTTCTGCCACACGGGCCTGAAGTCCAGCGGCGCCACTCAGGCCTCCCGGTCCACGCGGGCCATGCGGCGCTCCAGCAGGAAGGCCAGTCCGGCCAGCGCGACGGTGACCGCCACGATGGCGAAGCCGGCGACGGTGTACATCTCGAACGGTGTGAAGTTCGCCAGCGACACGACCCGTGCGAGGTAGAACATGTCGGAGATCCCGATGACGGACACGAGCGTCGCGCCCTTGAGCAGGGCGATGAGCAGGTTCATCCCGGGAGGCACCGCCACCCGTAGCGCCTGGGGCAGCGTGACGTCGCGGAACGCCTGCAGCGGCGTGAGCCCCATGGCGAGCGCCGCCTCACGCTGGCCGCCGCCCACCGCCGACAGGGCGCCGCGGTAGATCTCGGCCATGTAGGCCGAGCCGGTCAGCCCCAGCGCCACCGCTCCCGCGGCGAAGGGGCTCAGGACGAGCCCGAACGCCTGCGCGAGGCCGTAGTAGACCAGGAACAGGAACACGAACAGCGGGACGCCGCGCAGCAGCTCGATGTAGCCCAGCGCCGGCAGCCGTAGCAGCGGCGAGCGTGACAGTCGCAGCACCGCCACCACGAGGCCGACCACGAGCGCGATGCCCATGCCGACGGCGGTCAGCCGCAGGGTCACGACCAGGCCGCTGACGAGCCCGTCGACGTTGGCGGCGACGACGTCCCAGCGGTAGTTGTACGCCGCGGCGAGCATCAGGCGAGGATCGCGTCGAGGAAGGCACGCGTCCGCTCGTGGAGCGGGTTGCGGAACTGCTCGGCCGGCCCCTCCTCGACGACGCGGCCGTCGTCCATGAACACGATCCGGTCGGCGACCTCGAACGCGAAGCCCATCTCGTGGGTCACCACGACCATCGTCATCCCGGAGCGGGCGAGCTTGCGCATCTCGGCGAGGATGCCGCCGACCAGCTCGGGGTCCAGCGCCGAGGTGGGCTCGTCGAACAGCATGAGCTTGGGGTCCAGGGCGAGGGCGCGGGCGATCGCCAGGCGCTGCTTCTGGCCGCCGGAGAGCCGGTCGGGATGCTCGTGGGCCTTGTCGCGCAGGCCGACCCGCTCCAGCTGCTCGAGCGCTCGCACCTCGGCCTCGGCCTTGGACCTGCCCGTCACCCGGGTCAGGCCCAGCGTCACGTTCTGCAGTGCGGTCAGGTGCGGGAAGACGTTGAAGTGCTGGAAGACCATCCCGACCTGGGACCGGAGCCGGACGAGGTCGCGCCCGCCGCTGCGGCCGGCGAGCGGGTTCCAGGCGCTCGATCGCGGCGGCTGCACCTGCCGGCCGGAGAACACGACGTCGCCCGAGTCGGGCGGGGTGAGGAAGTTGATGCAGCGCAGCAGCGTGCTCTTGCCCGAGCCGCTCGGTCCGATGACGACGACGACCTCGCCGGGCGCCACCCGCAGCGACACCCGATCGAGCACGAGGTTGTCGCCGAACCGCTTGCAGACCTCCCGGACCTCCAGCAGCGGCACGGTCCCCACGGGCTGGTCCCGGCCGGCGTGGCCGGCGACGGGCTCCAGCCTGGGAGGGTCGCCCACGTCGTCAGTCCGCCACGACCATGTCGTCGGGAAACTCGTTGAGCTTGCGGCCACCGGACTCCGTGCACACGACGATGTCCTCGATGCGCACCCCCACGTGTCCCGGCCAGAACACCGACGGCTCGATGGTGAAGGTCATGCCGACCTCCAGGGGCGTGTCGTCCTCCTCGGAGATATAGGGCAGCTCGTGGACGTCCAACCCGATGCAGTGCCCGGTGCGGTGACGAAACCAGTCGCCGTAGCCGCCGTCGACGATGACCTGCCGCGTCGCCCGGTGGACCGCGGAGGCGGGGACGCCCGGCCTGACGGCGGCAATGCCGGCAGCCTGGGCGGCGATGACGAGGTCGTAGACGCGCTGGTACTCCTCGTCGGGCTCACCCACGTGGACCGTGCGGCCGAAGTCCGAGCAGTAGCCCGACTCGACGCCGCCGAAGTCGAACGACACGCCGGTCTGCGGGCGCAGCGGCTGGGCCGACACACGGACCGTGGCGTCACGCTCGTCGTGCCTGCCCATCGACCACACCCCGGTGTCGAACGACACCGTGCGCGATCCCTGCCCGAGCAGCGAATGGTTCACCTCCTCGGCGAGGTCCAGCTCGGTGACCCCGCGCTGCACGGAGCCGGCGACCGCGCCCATCGCGGTGTCGGCCATCGCGCAGGCGGCCCGCAGGTGCTCCAGCTCCTGCGGTGACTTGACCCGGCGCAGCGGGTTGACGAGGCCGTTGCCGTTGACCAGCTGCGGGCCGCCCAGGACGTCGAGCAGGTGCATCACCGTCTCGCCCCAGGTGCGCGCCCCCACGGCGACGCGCCGGGGCATGGGGAACCCACGCGCGACCTCACCGAAGCGGGCGCGGCCGTCGTCGAGCTCGGACACGACGACGAGGTGGCCGGGGACACCCTCGGGCAGGTCGAACTCGGCCGTCATGCGCGGCAGCACGAAGACGGGCTCGCGGCCGGGCGCGAAGAACGCGCCGCCGACCCAGCCGTGCGCGTAGCCGATCTCGCCGAAGGTGGAGACCCGCCGCTTCAGCCCCGTCAGGTACTCCAGGTCGGCCGAGGGCGGGACGAACAGCAGGTCGACGCCGGCGGCGTCCATGCGCTCGGCGAGTCTGGCGCGACGGCCCTCGTAGTCGAACATCGCTGTCCCCTCGGGTGGCTCCCCGCTGTGTCGAGCGAGCGCTCGTTCAGCGTACGCCGGCACCGCGGCCGGTCAAGCCGTCACACGCCCGTCAGCCAGCCGCCGTCGACGGGGACGAACGCCCCGGTCATGTACGCGGCGCCCGGAGAGAGCAGGAACGCCGCCACCGCGGCGATCTCCTCGGCCTGGGCCGGCCGGCCGAGGGGGATCCGTCGCAGGTAGCGCTTCCGCCGCTCAGGGTCGGCCAGGCTGCCGGCCGACATCGGCGTGTCGGTGACGCCGGGCCCCACGACGTTGACGCGGATCCCGTACGGCGCCCAGTCCACGGCCAGGGCCTTGCCGAGCATGAGCACGGCCCCCTTGGACGCCGCGTACGCGGCCTGGCCCTCGACCACGACCACGGCGGAGTTGATCGAGCCGACGAGGACCATCGACCCGCCGTGCCCCCCGTCGATCATCGCGCGCGCGGCCGCACGCGCGGTCAGGAAGCCTCCGGTCACGTTGACCGCGAGCACGCGCTCGAACGCCGCGGCGTCCAGCTCGTGCCTTAAGCGCCTGCGTCTCGACCCCGGCGCACGTGACGACACCGTCGAGCCGCCCGAAGCGCGACACCGCCTCGGCGACGGCACGGGCGTTGTCGTCCTCGTCGCGGACGTCGGCGCGGACCGCGCTCGCCGACTCGAGCCCGGCGGCCGTGCGCGCGGCGGCGTCGCCGTCGAGGTCGGCGCACACCACGGCCGCGCCGCCGCGACGAGGACCCGTGCGGTCGCGCGGCGCCGATCCCCGACCCGGCGCCCGTGACCAGCGCGACGCTCACGTGAGCCAGCCGCCGTCGACGACGAGCACGTGCCCCGTCACGTACGCCGCGGAGGGTGACGACAGCCACGCGACGGCGGCCGCCACGTCGGCCGGCCGGCCCAGCCGCCCCAGCGGGATCCGCCGCTGCGCGAGCCGCTCCAGCGCCCCCTCGTCGGTGGCGAGGTCGCGCGCCAGGTCGGTGTCGATCGTCCCGGCGCGACGGCGTTGACGCGCACCCCGAGGCGGCCAGCGCGGACACGGTCAGCATCCGCACAGCGCCCTTGGAGGTGTCATAGACCACCATCGGGCCGGTCGAGGCCGTGAAGCCCGACGTCGACGCGAGGTTGACGATGCAGCCAGTGCCCCGCGGGATCATCACCCGCGCGGCGGCCTGCACACCGAAGAACACGCCGCGCAGGTTGACCGCCATGAGACGGTCGAACTGCGCCTCGGTGACGTCGACGATCGGCGCGGCGAAGCCGATGCCGGCGTTGTTGACGACCGTGCCCAGGGGGGTGTCGGCGTCGACCCGGCGCACGAGCTCGCCGACGGCGCCCGCGTCGGCGACGTCGAGGCCCACCGCCGATACCGCAAGTCCCTCGGCGCGCAGCTCGTCTGCGGTGGTGGCCGCCGCCGCCGCGTCGATGTCGGCGACCACGACGGCGTCACCGCGACGGGCCAGCGCCTCGGCGACGGCCCGCCCGATCCCCCTGGCGCCCCCGGTGACGAGGGCGCCGCCGGGCGCGGGGGACGTCACGGGAACTCGGGGAGGAAGTCACCCTCTTCGGCGACCGGCCCGATGATCTCGGTGTACAGCGACTGCAGCGTGCCGTTCGCCTGCTGGAACGCCAGCCAGTTCTCCAGGTAGTTGTGCCAGATGACACCGCCGCGCGGCAGCGCCCAGTACCCGAACTCCTGGGAGAACGGCTCGTCGGGGTTGAGGATCTCGGTGCCCGGGTGCTCCTCGACGAAGGGCACCGCGAGGTACTCCTCCACGACGATCGCGTCCGCCCGACCCGAGGCGACCTCCAGGAACGCCGGCTGCTGCTCGAGCTCGGCGAGCTCGGCCTCGGGGAACTGCTCGGTGATCAGCCCCGCCGCCGTCGAGCCGGTCAGCGCCGTCATCCGCACGTCCGGGGAGTTCAGGTCATCCAGGGACGTGATGCCGGACTCGCTGTTGATGACGACGACCTGCCGGTACGGCACGTAGGGGCCGGCGAACCACACCTGCTCCGCCCGGTCGGGCCGGTTCACCAGCCCGACCGAGACGAGGTCGAACTCGCCGGCCAGCAGCCCGGGGATCAGCGCGTCGAACTCCAGGTCGCGGATGTCCAGCTCGACGCCCAGGTCCTCGGCGAGCAGCCGCACGAGCTCGACGTCGTAGCCGGCGGGCTCGTTGTTCTCGTCGACGTACATCTGCGGCTCGAACTGCAACGTCATCCCGACGATGAGCGAGCCCCGTTCCTTGATCTCGGCGACGCGGTCCTCGCCGGGGTCACCGGGCTCGGCGACCGTCGTCTGCTCGTCGCCGCCGACCGCGGCGGCGCCGGCGTCCGAACCTTGGGCGGCACCTGCCTCCTGCGGCTCGCTCGACGACGTGCAGCCCGCGAGGGCCAACGCGAAGGCGCCGAGCAGTGCCACCAACCAGCGTGTGGTCCGACTCATCTGTCCGCTCCTGGACGGCGCCCGGCCGCCGGTTGCGGCCCGGCGCACACGTGGATGGCTACGTCTGGGTCGCTACGTCTGGGTTGCTACGTCGCCGCGGTGGCGCCGCCCTGCACCGTCTCCTGGAGGGTCCGCAGCCGCGCGAGCCGGCGGCGGGCGAGCGGCGAGCGGCTCCGCTTGATCTCGCTGAGCACGTCGACCACCGAGTAGCGGCGCTCCAGGAACTTCACCCCGTAGTAGATCGTCGTGGTCAGCAGCAGGTAGATCGCGACCGTCGCGAGGTAGACCTCGAAGTAGCGGAAGGTCCGGTTCGCCAGGAGGTTCGTCACCCGCAGCAGCTCGCTGACGCCCAGCAGGTAGACCAGCGACGTGTCCTTAACCATCCCGATCAGCATGTTGCCGGTGGGCGGGATGACGATCCGGGCGGCCTGGGGCAGCGTGATCGTGAAGAACGTGCCCGGGCGGCTCATCCCGACCGACAGCGCCGCCTCGCGCTGCCCCTTGGGGATCGCCTGGATGCCGGATCGGAAGATCTCGCCGAGCCACGCCGAGTACTGCAGCACCAGCGCGAGGATGCCGGCCTGGATGGCGGTGAGGAAGTCCAGGTCGAACGCGATCGCGACCCCGTAGTAGATGAACAGGATGAACACGAGCAGCGGGATCGCCCGGAAGACGTTGATGTAGGTGGCCATCGCCGCACTGATGACGGGGTTGCGCACGAGCCGCAGCAGGGCGATGACGACACCCATGAGCGTCGCCAGGACGAACGACACCGCCGCGATGGCCAGCGTGAGCTTGACCCCGCTGTAGTAGAGCGCGACGTTGTCGGTGACGACGCTCCAGTCGAAGGTGACCTGGGCGACCATCTACAGCACCGCCTTGATGAAGGCCCGCGTGCGCTCCTCGCGGCAGTCGCTGTAGATCTCGCGGCCGCCCTGCTCGACGATGACGCCGGAGTCCATGAAGACGTTCGCGTCGCCGATCTCACGGCCGAAGCCCATCTCGTGGGTCACGACGACCATGGTCATGCCGGTGTCGGCGAGGTCACGCATCGCCGCCAGCACCTCGCCGACCAGCTCGGGGTCCAGCGCCGAGGTGGGCTCGTCGAACAGCATGACCTTGGGGTCCATGACGAGCGCGCGGGCGATCGCCACGCGCTGCTGCTGGCCGCCCGACAGCATCGCGGGGTAGGCGCCGATCTTGTCGAGCAGGCCGACCCGGTCCAGCTGCCTGGCCGCCCGGTGCTCCGCCTCGTCGCGGCGGAGCTTCTTGACCCGCCGCAACGCGATCGTGACGTTGTCCAGGACCGACAGGTGCGGAAACAGGTTGAACTGCTGGAACACCATCCCCACCTGCTTGCGCAGGTCGCGGCGGTCGCCGCGCCGGCCGCGTGGCTCGCCGCGCACGCCGGGCCCGTACTCGATGCCGTCCACCCGCACGGACCCGGAGTCGGGCTCCTCCAGCAGGTTGATCGTGCGCAGCAAGGTCGACTTGCCCGAGCCGGAGGGGCCGAAGATCACGACGTGCTCGCCCGCGTGGACCTGCAGGTCGATCCCACGCAGCACGTGGTTGCTGCCGAACGACTTGTGGATGTCGCGCAGGGCGACGGTGGCCCGGGACGAGTCGGCCAACGGGGCATCGTCGGAGTGACGCTCACGCACGGCGGCCATCATCGGGCTCCGCGCCGGCGGGCGTCCGCCGGCCCGCGATCCTCAGGCATGGGCGCGTTGCTCCGCGCACAGGTGGGCTCCCCCCGACGTGGCCTCGTGCCACTTGGCGAGCCGGGCGAGGCCCTCGCGCAGGTCGGCGGCCGGACTCGCCAGCGACACCCGCAGGTGGTCGCCCGCGCGGGTCCCGAACGCCGTCCCCGGCGCCGTCGCCACACCGGCGTCCACGAGCTCGAGGGCGGCCCGGCGCGCGTCGGCGCCGGCGGCAAGCGGGACCATGAGGTAGAAGGCGCCGCCCGGCACCTGGGTCGCGATCCCGGCGTCGAGCAGCAGCGACACCGCCAGGTCGCGCCGCTCGCGATACTCGTCGCGCATGCGGACCACGCACTCCTGCGGCCCGCGCAGCGCGGCGAGCGCGCCGGCCTGGCTGACCGCGGAGATGCACGACAGGAGGGGCTCCTGCAGCTTGGCGACCGTCGGTGCCAGCCAGGCCGGCGCCGTCAGGTAGCCCACGCGCCAGCCGGTCATCGCGTAGGTCTTGGAGAAGCTGTAGAGCCCGACGACGTGGTCGCCGTCCAACGCCGGCGCGTTCGCGGGGACGCCGTCGAAGACGAGCTCGTCGTAGACCTCGTCGGACAGCAGCGTCAGGTTCGCGCGACGCGCGAGGTCGACCATCCCCGCCACGACGTCGCGGCCGAAGACGGCACCGGTCGGGTTGCCGGGGCTGTTCATGACGATGGCGACGGTGCGGTCGGTGACGAGCCGGTCGATCTCGTCGAGGTCGGGCATGAAGCCGCGCGTGGCGTCGACCCCGTAGGCGACCGGGATCCCGCCGTGGAGCAGTACGAGCATCTCGTAGTTCGGCCAGGCGGGGTCGGGGATGAGCACCTCGTCGCCCGGTTCGAGCAACGCGGCGAGCACGGCCGAGCATCCCTGCACGGCGCCCTGGCAGACGACGACGCGCTCGACGTCGGTGTCGATGCCGTTGACGCGCGCCAGCTTGTCGGCGACCTCCGTGCGGAGCTCCAGCGTCCCCGCGCTCTGGGTGTAGCGGGCGCCGGCGACGGCCTGTGCGTTGCCGGCCTCGACGATGTGCGCGGGTGTCGCAAACCCCGGCTCGCCGATCTCGAGGCGGACGATGTCGTCGTCGGGACGGCTCGCGACGAGGTTGACGATCTCGCGGATCCCCGAGCGGGGCACCCGCTCCGCATTGCGGCTCATGCGTGGCATGGCCCCTCCTCGCCCGCCCCGGGGCGGGCCGCCCGCGTGGCCATGGGTGCTGCGCAGGGATGAACGAGCGTTCGTTTCCCAGCGGCGATGATAGGCAGGGCCGCGGAGGGCGTCAAGGAGGCGGACGCGACCGCCGTGCCGTCAGGAAGCCCCCGACGCGGTGTGTCGTCACAGCAGCGCCGCGGGCGCCGCGCGACGATGTCGGGCTAGGGCCTGTCTCCCGAAGGGAGTCGTTGCACATGAGCCGCCCGGCGTTTGAGTGTCTATGGCGCTGGCGCGCCGCTCGGGGCGGATGAAAACTGCTGGCGGTCGCCCGTCGACGTCGGCGCTGCTTGGTGTGCGCGAGCCCGTGTTTGAGTGGGACGTGGGAGCCTCAGGGGCTTGGGACTGTTGCCGCGAGCACGAACCTCAGATTCTGTGAAGGAGGCTTCCTGGGCGACCTCCGTATCGGTTCGTCACAGGGAGGCGCGATGGACATCCTCGTCGAGCGCTGCGCCGGCGTGGACGTGCACAAAGACACCGTGGTGGCCTGCGTGCGTGTTCCCGGTGCGGGCAGCCGCCACAGCGAGTCGGCGACGTTCGCCACGAGCACGCCGCAGCTGCTGGCGCTGCGTGACTGGCTGATCGCCCACGGCGTGACGCTGGTGGGCATGGAGGCCACCGGCGTGTACTGGAAGCCGCTGTTTTACCTGCTGGAAGACGCCATGGAGTGTTGGCTGCTCAACGCCCGGCACCTGCGCAACGTCCCCGGCCGCAAGACCGACATGGCCGACGCGGCCTGGATCGCTCAGCTAGTGGAGCATGGCCTGGTGCGTCCCAGCTTTGTGCCGCCCCGCGAGATCCGCGAGCTGCGCAACCTCACCCGCTACCGCAAGGCGCAGATCGAAGAGCGCACCCGCGAGGCCCAACGGCTGGACAAGATCCTGCAGGAACGCCGGCATCAAGCTGTCCAGCGTGGCCAGCGACCCCCTCGGCAAGTCGGGCCGCGCGATGCTGGCCGCGCTGGTCGCCGGCACCCGCGACCCCAACGTGCTCGCTGACCTGGCCCAGGGGGCGTTGCGCAAAAAGCTGCCCGCCCTGCGCGACGCGCTGACCGGCCGCTTCAGCGGCCATCATGCGCTGATCGTGGGCGAGATCCTGGCCAAGCTGGACTACCTCGACCAGGCCATCGGCCGCCTGTCCGCCGAGATCGACCGCGTGATCGCCCCTTTCGCCGCCCAGGTTGACCTGCTCGACAGCATCCCCGGCGTCGACCAGCGCACCGCCGAGGCGCTCATCGCCGAGATCGGCGTGGACATGGCCCGCTTCGGATCAGCCGCGCGGTTGGCGTCGTGGGCGGGGGTCTGTCCCGGCCAGCACGAGTCAGCGGGCAAGTCCAAGTCGGGCAAGACCCGCAAGGGCTCCAAGTGGCTGCACGCCCACCTCAACCAGGCAGCCAAGGCCGCCGCCCGGACCAAGGGCACGTACCTGCGCGCCCAGTACAACCGGCTCAAGGGCCGGCGAGGTCACGCTAAGGCCACCGTCGCCGTCGAGCACTCCATCCTCGTGGCCGCCTACCACATCCTCGACCGCGGCGTGCCCTACGCCGACCTCGGCGAGGACTGGTTCACCCGCCACCACGATCCCGCCCGCCGCGCTCGAAGCCTCGCCGACCAGATCCGCGCCCTCGGCTACCACGTTGAGCTCAACCAAGCCGCCTGACCATCGTCAGCACAAGTCTTCGCTCACCGTTTTCACCTCAGGTGCGTAAGGTGCGCCCTAGGAGACCCGGTCGGCGACCGGCCGCGCGAGCGGCGCGAACGACTGCGCCAGGCACCGGGCGACCTCGTCGAGGTCGAGCCGGCCGCCCTCGCGGTACCAGGTGGCGGCGTGGGAGCAGATCGCCAGACCGGCGTAGGCGGTGACGCGCACGTCGGCCACGGCGACCTGACCGGCCTCGGCGGCGTCCGTCAGCGCGTCGACGAGCAGCGCCTGGTAGCGGTCGCGCAGCTCGACGATCGCGCGCCGACGGGCCGGCGACAGGCTGCGCAGCTCGGTGTTGCCGATGAACACCTCCTTCTGGCGGTGCCCGTGGAACCGGATGCTGTGGTCCATGAACCGGTGGACGCGCTCCAACGGATCGTCGACACCGTCGAGCTCGGCGGTCGCACCCTGCACGAGGTCGGTCATCACCCCGCGCATGATCTCGAACAGCAACCGCTCCTTGGAGCTCATGTAGTTGTAGAGGCTGCCCACCTGGACGCCGACCGCGTCGGCGATCTGGCGCAGGTTCGTGGCGCGGTATCCCTGCTCGTGGAACAGGTCCACCGCCGCGTCGTAGATGGCACGGGCCGTGTCGCGCTGGGGTCGGGGCACGGCCTTCTTCATCTCGGGCTCCTTGGGGAACGACCGCTCGTTCGTAGGCGAGGATAGTCCAGCCTCCCTCGAGCGCCATGACCGGTCACGGGTCGCCACGAGGCGGGTCGGCGGGTGGGCTGCTTGTGGGCGGTGGCGGGCCCTCGGATACTAACGAGCGTTCGTTTGCCGCGAGCGGGGGAGGAGGGGCACAGGCCTTGGACATCGCCTCGTTCCTGTCGCGCTCCGCCACGCGGCATCCCGGCCGGACCGCCGCCGTCGACGGTCGACGGTCGCTGACCTACGCCGAGCTGGACGAGCGGGTGGGTCGGCTCGCCAGCGGCCTGCTCGGTCTGGGCCTGCGGCCCGGGGACCGGGTCGTCGACCTGCAGCACAACGCGCTGGAGTACCTCGAGACCGATCTCGCCATGGCCCGCGCCGGGCTGGTGCGGGTCGCGGTGAACACCCGCCTGCAGCTGGCGGACTGGTCGTTCATCGCGGCTGACTGCGGCGCACGCGGGCTGGTGTACGGCGGCGGCTACGCCGAGGTCGCGGCCGAGCTCGCCGACGGAGTCGACGGCCTCGACGTCCTGCTCGGTGTCCCGGACGGGCCCGGGCGCCGCTACGAAGACGTCGTAGCCGCCGGTGCGCACTGGCGCCCCGGGCGGCGGCCGGCGCCCGACGACCTGGTGAGCCTGAACTACAGCTCGGGTACCACAGGGCGGCCCAAGGGCTGCATGCGCTCGCACCGCAACCGGTTCGCGAGCATGCGCGACATCCTCGTCAGCCTCATGGAGCAGCCCCTGGGGCCCGACGACGTGTGGCTGCACGCGGGCCCGATGACGCATGCCTCGGGGCTGTTCGTCTTTCCCCACGTCGTCGCCGGCGCGACGCAGGTGATCCTCCCCCGGTTCGACCCCGAGCTCGCGCTGCGAGCCGTCACCGAGCACGCCGTGACCGGAACGGTGTGGGTGCCGACCATGGTCGAGCGCGTGCTCGCCGCGCCCGGCCTGGCGCGGACCGACCTCGGCTCGCTGCGGCGCGTCACCTACGCGGGGGCGCCGATGGCGCCCGACCGGATCCGCGCCGCTGCCGCAGCGCTGGGCGGCCGGCTCACCCAGTTCTACGGCATGGTGGAGGCCATCCCGCCGCTGGCGGTGCTCACCCAGGCCGACCACGCCGCCGCCCTCGCTGGCGACCGCCCCGAGCGGCTGGCCTCCGCGGGTCGCGCCGTGCTGGGCTGCGACCTGGCGGTGCTCGACGAGGAGGGTCACCCGGCAGCCCCCGGGGAGGTCGGCGACCTCGTCGTGAGCGGCGACCACGTCATGGCCGGCTACTGGGGGCGGCCCGACGAGACCGGCAAGGCGCTGGCCGACGGGGAGCTGCGGACCGGCGACCTCGCCTGGACCGACGAGCAGGGCTGCGTCACGATCGTTGACCGCCGTAGCGACATGATCATCCGCGGCGGCTACAACGTGTACCCGCGGGAGGTGGAGGACGTCATCGCCGAGCTGCCGGCCGTCGAGGAGGTCGCGGTGATCGGGGTGCCCGACGTGGAGTGGGGCCAGGTCGTGGCCGCCTACGTCGTCGCGCGCCCCGGGACGACGGTCGACCCGGAGGACGTCGCCGGGCACTGCCGGGTGCGCCTGGCCGGCTTCAAGCTCCCCCGCCGGGTGGAGGTGACGGCGGCGCTGCCGCGCTCGTCGACCGGCAAGATCTCACGCACGCTGCTGCGCCGGCAGCTGTCCGAGCAGGGCGGCTAGGCGTGGACGACTGGCGCACCCGCTCGGGCCTGCCGCTGCTGCCGGTGTACGGCCCCGGCGACGTGCCCGGTGGCGCCCACGGCCTCGCGCAGCGCATCGGCGCGCCCGGGACGCCACCGTTCGTCCGCGGGATCGGCACCGACGGCTACCGCGAGCACGCCTGGATCATGGGCCAGTACGGCGGGTTCGGGACGGCCGAGGAGACCAACGCCCGGCTGCGCGAGATGATCGCCGCCGGGCAGACCGGCTTCAGCATCGCGCTGGACCTTCCCACCCAGATGGGCCTGGACTCCGACGACCCGCTGGCCGGCGGCGAGGTCGGCAAGGTCGGCGTCGCGCTGGACAGCCTCGCCGACATGGAGGTGCTGCTCGACGGGGTCGACCTGACGCATGTGCGCCAGATCCGCACGACGGCGAACGCGATCGGCCACGTGTGGCTCGCGCTCGTCGTGGCCGCGTGCGAGAAGGCCGGGGTGGACCCGGCGGGCATCAAGGTGCTGATCCAAAACGACGTGCTCAAGGAGTACTTCGCGCGGGGCACGTTCATCCTGCCGCCGGCGGCGGGCCTGTCGATCGTCGCCGACGTCATCGAGCACTGCGCGCGCCACCTGCCGCAGTGGACCCCTCTGACGCTGAGCGGCTACCACATCCGCGAGGCGGGAGCCGACGCGGTGCAGGAGGTCGCCTTCAGCATCGCCAACGGCATCGCCTACTGCCAGGCCGCCGTGGACCGAGGGATGTCGATCGACGACTTCGCGCCGTCGCTGTTCACGTTCCTGTCGGCCAACATCGACTTCCTGGAGGAGGTCGCGAAGTTCCGGGCCGCACGCCTGACCTGGGCGCGGGTGATGCGTGAACGCTTCGACGCCCGCGATGAGTCCAGCCAGGCGCTGCGGATCTTCGCCTTCACCGCCGGCTCGCTGCTGACCGCCCAGCAGCCGCTCAACAACGTCGCGCGGGTCGCGATCGAGGCACTGGCCGCGGTCCTCGGCGGGGTGCAGACCCTCCACGTCTCCGGCTACGACGAGGCGCTGGGCGTGCCGAGCCGGGAGGCGGCGCTGGTGGCCCTGCGCACCCAGCAGGTGATCGCCGAGGAGACCGGCCTGCGGGGGACGGCCGACCCGCTCGGGGGCAGCTGGGCCGTGGAGGCCCTGACCGCACAGCTGGCCGAGCGGATGTGGGAGACGCTGGCCGACGTCGACAAGCATGGTGGGGCGCTGGCGTGCATCGAGTCGGGGTGGTTCGCCGACCGGATCGCCGACGGGGCGTTCGACCAGCAGCGCGCCGTGGAGTCGGGGCGCCGGCGCGTCGTGGGCGTCAACTGCCACCGCGACGCCGACGCCGACGCCGCCGAGGTCGTGTTCCGCCCCGACCCGGCCGGCGAGCGCCGGCAGGTCGAGCGGCTCACGCGGGTCCGCGCCGACCGCTCACCCCGGGCCGTGGCGTCGGCGCTGGGCGACCTGCGCGACGCCGCCGCCGCCGCGACCAACGTCGTCGTGCCGACGATCGACGCCGTCCGGGCCTACGCGACCATCGGTGAGATCACCGCGACGCTCAAGGCCGTCCACGGCGCCTACCGCCCGGCCGCCTGAGCGCCCCGCGCGACCGTCGACCGCGCCCAGGGGCTCCGGGGGGTCCGCGGCCCGAGGCTCGGGGCCGGAGCCGCTGCGAGCAGGGTTGGTCACGATAGTGTGACCAACCCTGCTTGTGCGTGGAATTCGGGGGGCAGGAACGGCATGCGGCTCCCTCACCAGCGTTCGTGGTGGACGACCTCGGCGGCGGGCCGGCGGCCGCGGCGCAGCGATCCTGATCGCCGGTCGGGCGCAGGGTGGCCGAGCGTGACCAACCCCAGCGGCGCGACGTCGGAGGGTATGCCGAGCAGCCGGCGCAGGCCGTCGGGGTCGGCGACGTCGAGGAACCCGGCAGCCAGACCGGCGTACACGGCGGCGAGCAGGAGCAGCTGCAGGGCCGCGCCGCCGTCGACCCACCAGTACGGGACGTGCCAACCGGCAGGACCGCGCGAGGCGGCCTTGTCGCGCTCGGCGTAGCGCTCGCGGTAGTCGGCCTCCCGGATGGCGACGACCACGTGGACCGGCGCGGACGTCAGCCAGGGGTCCAACCCGCGTCGCAGGTGCTCCGGCTCGCCGCACAGCGCGGCGATCGCCGCCCGCATGGCCGGCTCCGTGACGACGACGAAGCGCACCGGCTGCGACCACCCGGCGCTCGGGCCCCGCGTCGCGGTGTCCAGGACCGCGGCGAGCGTCGCCTCGTCGACCGGCTCGTCACGGTAGCGCCGGACCATGCGCCGGCGGGCGACGACGTCGCCGAACTCCACCGCCGCCCCGTCCCCGCTCGGCCGGTCAGGCGTCGGGAACCGGCCGGGCGCTTCCCGGCAGCGGCGTGGTGGGCGGTGCGGCGCGGCGGGCGGGATCCAGCCGCTCGGCGGGCACGACGGCGACCGCGTCCTCGGCGGGCAGGTGCAGCGCCGCGGCGACCCCGCACCAGGCGAGGGGACGGGCGCCGGTCTGCACCCCCTTGCCGCCGCGGCCCTGCAGCGGGTACTCCGCCAGCGGCGTGCGCTTGCCCGTGGCGTCCGCGGCGACCGTGAGCACCTCGCCGCCGTCGTCGGCGCCGTCGGGCACCACCGACACCGCCACGACCCGGGCGCCGGGCGCAACCTGCAACCCGGTCACGCCCGCGGCGGCCCGGCCCATCGCGCGGACGTCGGCGGCGGCGAAGCGGATCACCTGGCCGGCGTCGGAGGCGAGGATCAGGTGGTCGCCCTCGGCGCAGCCGACGGCTGCGACGAGCGCGTCGTCGTCGCGCACGCCGGCGGCGACCATGGAACGCGTCCGCCCCTCGAACTCTCCGCGCGCGGTGCGCTTGACCAGGCCCGCGGCCGACACCGTCACGACGTACTCCGTGTCGGGGGACAGCCGCAGCGCGCCCACGAGCGGCGCGCCGGGGGGGTCGCCGAGCAGCTGCGCGACGGTCGTCCCCCGCTGGCGCGGCGTCGACACGGGAAGGTCGCCAACGGCGATGCGGTAGCCGCCGCCGTCGGCGTCGACCAGCAGCAGCGTGTCCTCGGTGGTCGCCGACAGCACGGCGACGAGCTCGTCGAGAGCCGAACCGGCCGCCGCCGCGTGGCGCCTGCGGGGAACGCTGCGCAGCCATCCCCCGGCCGAGACGGTCACCGTGACCGGCTGGGCCTCCAACCGGACGGTGGGCTGGGCGCCGGGCGCGCCTGCGGCGGCCGATACGCCGGCACCCGGCAGGATGCGGCTGCGCCGCGGATCGGCGTGACGGTCGCGCACCTCGCGCAGCTCGGCGGCGAGCAGGGCGTCGAGGCGGTCGGGGTCGGCCAGGATCGCGTCGAGCTCGGCGATCACCGCCAGGAGGTCGCGGTGCTCGTCGGCGAGCTTTTGGCGCTCCAGGGCCGCGAGCCGTCGCAGCATCATGTCGAGCACGGCGGTGGCCTGTACCTCGGTGAGCGCGAAGCGGGCCATGAGCTCGCCGCGGGCCTCGTCGGCGGTCGCGGCCGCCCGGATCACGGCGATGACCTCGTCGAGAGCGTCGAGCGCGACGAGCAGCCCCTCCAGCACGTGTGCCCGCGCGGCCGCCCGCTGCCGCCGGAACGCGGTCCGGCGGGTGAGGACCTCGCGCTGGTGGTCGAGGTAGGCGGTGAGCGCCTCGACGAGCCCGATCGTGCGTGGCTGGCCGTCCACCAGCGCGACGAAGTTGACGTTGAAGTTCGTGCGCGGGTCGGTCAGCGTGTAGAGGCGGTCCAGCACCCGTGCCGGGTCCTCGCCCCGCTTGAGCTCGACGACGATCCGCATGCCGTCGCGCGACGACTCGTCGCGCAGGTCGCGGATGGCCTCGACCTTCTTGTCGCGGACGAGGTCGGCCATGCGCTCGAGCAGGGTCGCCTTGTTCACCTGGTAGGGGATCTCGGTGACGACGATGCGGGGCAGCCCGCCGTCGCGGTTCTCGGTCGTCGCCACGGCCTCCATCGTGATCGCCCCGCGTCCCGTCAGGTAGGCGTCGCGGATGCCGCTGGTGGCCAGGATCCGCGCACCGGTCGGGAAGTCGGGTCCGGGCACGAACCCCATCAGCTCGTCGGCGGTCGCAGCCGGACGGCGGATGAGGTGGAGGCAGGCGTCGACGACCTCACCGAGGTTGTGCGGGGGATGCTCGTCGCCATGCCCACCGCGATGCCGCTGGCGCCGTTGACGAGCAGGTTGGGCAGGCGGCTCGGCAGGACCGCCGGCTCGGACTCGTAGCCGTCGTAGTTCGGGGCGAACGCGACGGTGTCGGAGTCGATGCCGGCGAGCAGCTCCATGGCCCCCGCCGACAGCCGCGCCTCGGTGTAGCGCATCGCCGCGGGGGTCACCGTCGACGGACCCGAAGTTGCCGTGCCCGTCGACGAGCGGGAGCCGGGTCGAGAAGTCCTGCGCCATGCGTACGAGGGCGTCGTAGATCGACGCGTCACCGTGCGGGTGGTACTTCTTCATGACGTCGCCGACGGCCGAGGCGCACTTGCGGTACGGCCGCTCGGGTCGCAGCCCGGCCTCCCACATCGCGTACAGGATCCGGCGCTGCACGGGCTTGAGGCCGTCGCGGACGTCGGGCAGCGCCCGGCCGACGATGACGCTCATGGAGTAGTCCAGGAAGGCCTGCTCCATCCGCTCGGCGATGTCGACGTCGACGACGCGCTCGTCGGTCGGGCGGGCGGACCCCAGGTCCAGACGCTGCTGGGTGGTCACGGGAGCTCCGTGGTGTTCGGCGGGAGGCCCCCACAGTGGTGAAGGCTCCCGCGGATGCGGAGAGCCCTCATTGTGCGACGCGAGCCGGATGATCCCGGCGAAGTTCGCGGCGGCTCAGGCCAGCACCTCGACGCCGAGCGGCTCAGGCCAGCGCGGCGTCCACGGTGATCTCGACGTTGCCGGCGAGTGCCTTGGACACCGGGCAGCCTTCTTTGGCGGCCTCGGCGGCCTTCGAGAAAGCCTCGGCGTCGACGCCGGGGACGTTGCCCCGCACGCGCAGCGCCACCTTGCTGATGTGCGCACCGCCGTCGAGCGAGAACGTCACGACCGCCGAGGTCTCCAGCGACTCGGGCGGGTTTCCGCTCTCGCCGAACGTCTTGGCCATCACCATGGAGAAGCACGTCGCGTGGGCCGCCGCGATGAGCTCCTCCGGGCTGGTCTGGCCCTGTGCCTCTTCCGTCCGCGCCGGCCAGGAGACCGCCAGCGGCCCCGCGACGCCCGAGCTGTCGAGCGACACCGTGCCCTGGCCGCTCTTGAGGTCGCCCTTCCACTGCGTGGTGGCCTTGCGGTCCGCTCCCATGGTCTGCTCCTGATCGTCTCGAGGGTTCGTACGAGAACGTTCGGACCCTACCCAGGCGTGCCGCCCTGACCCCTTGCCAAGCGCGGCGGGCGCAGCCCCGTGGGTGGGCCGCGGCCACCAACCCGTTGAAGGGAGCTGCGCCGCCATGGGGGATGTCGGGATGCAGCTCGTGCTCGTCGTGGTGCTCGTCGTGCTGAACGCGGGCTTCGCCGACTCGGGTACGCGGACTCAGGCGTCGATCTCGGCGTAGCGGGCGTTGGCCTCGATCCAGTCGCGGCGGTCGGCGGGCGACTCGCCCATGAGCAGGGTGAACACCGCGTCGGCGCGCTCGGCGCCGGCGACGGTGACGCGCAGCAGGGTCCGGCGCGCCGGGTCCATCGTGGTGGCCCACAGCTGCTCGGGATCCATCTCCCCAGCCCCTTGAAGCGGCCGATGTCGACGGGGCCGGGGTGGTTGGGCGTGGTCTTGAAATCCGTCTTCAGCAGCCGGTCGCGCTCACGGTCGCTCATCGCGTACGCCGACTTCGTGCCGCGCCGCAGGTAGTACAGCGGCGGTTGGGCGATGAACAGGTGCCCGCCGTCGACGAGCTTGGGCATGAGCCGGTAGAAGAACGTCAACAGCAACGTCGTGATGTGACCGCCGTCGACGTCGGCGTCACTGAGGACCGCGACGGTGTGGTAGCGCAGCCGGGCGTAGTCGAAGTCGTCGCCGATGCCGGTGCCGATCGCCTTGATGAGGTTCTGGATCTCGGCGTTGGCGAGGACCTTGCGCAGCTGGGACTTCTCGACGTTGAGCACCTTGCCGCGCAGCGGCAGGATCGCCTGGGTGTGCCGGTCACGCGCGAGCTTCGACGAGCCGCCGGCCGAGTCGCCCTCGACGACGTAGAGCTCGCACTCGGTGGGGTTGCGGCTGGAGCAGTCCGCGAGCTTGCCGGGCAGGCCCGCCGAGGCGCTGTCGAGGATCCCCTTGCGGCGGGTGAGGTCGCGGGCGTGGCGGGCGGCCTCGTGGGCCTTGGCCGACACCTGTGCCTTCTTGATGATCTTGCGACCCAGGGTGGGGTTCGCGTCGAGCCACTCGGCGAGCCCGTCGTTGACGCAGCGCTCGACGAAGCCCCGCATGACGGCACTGCCGAGCCTGCCCTTGGTCTGCCCCTCGAACTGCGGGTCGGGCATCTTGACGCTGACGACGGCGACCATGCCCTCGCGGATCGCGTCCCCGGTGAGCCGGGGCTCGCCCTTGCGGAACGCCTTGCCGGCCTCGCCCCAGCGGTTCAGCGTCCCGGTGATGGCCTTGCGGAACCCCTCCTCGTGGGTGCCGCCGTCGGCGGTGCGGATGACGTTGACGTAGCTGCGGACCCGCTCGTCGAAGCCGATCGCCTGCCAGTTGACCGCGAGGTCGCAGGCCAGCGCGACGCCGTCGACGGTCTCGGACCGCGTGATCACCACCGGCTTGGTCAACAGCGGCTCGTCGTCGCCGAGCAGGGCGCGCACGAAGTCGGCCAGGCCCTTGCGGTACTCGAACGTCTCCTGGCGCCCGGTGCGATCGTCGGCGAAGTCGACCCGCAGCCCGGGGTTGAGCAGGCACGTCTCCCGCAGCCGGGTGACGATCGTGTCGTCGTCGAGCTCGACGGCGTCGAAGACCTGCGGGTCGGGCCAGAAGCGCACCGTCGTTCCCGTGCGCTTCGCGCGGCCGACGACCGCCAGCGCACGCGTCCGCTTGCCGCGGGCGAACGCGATCGCATGGCGCTTGCCGTCGCGCACCACCTCGACCTCGGTCCGCGCCGACAGCGCGTTGACCACCGAGACGCCCACGCCGTGCAGGCCGCCGGAGACCGCGTAGGCCTGCTGGTCGAACTTGCCACCGGCGTGCAGCTTGGTGAGCACCACCTCGACGGCGGGCTTGCGCTCCTTCGCGTGGCGCTCGACGGGGATGCCGCGCCCGTCGTCGACGACCTCGACACCGCCGTCGCCGCGGACCGTCACGGTGATCCTGGACGCGTGACCGGCGAGGTGCTCGTCGACCGCGTTGTCGACGACCTCCCACACGAGGTGGTGCAGGCCGCGCGCGTCGGTCGATCCGATGTACATCCCGGGGCGCTTGCGCACCGCCTCGAGGCCCTCCAGGACGCTGATGGACGTGGCGTCATAGGCGGGCGCGGAGACACGACCGGCGTTCACGCGAAGTCCGGGGCGGATGGGTGCGGCATGCGGGTCATTGTGCCCGGCGGTGGCGGCGGACCTCCGCAGGCGAACCATTGACGGGCACTTCCGGCGCGGGCACGGTACCGCCGCCGGCGGGTGGCCGGCGGCGACGGAAGGGACGACGGCGTGGGACGCGACGGGCGGACGGCGGCCACGCCCGGCGTGCCGCGTGGCAGCGGCCAGCCGGTGGCGGACCGCGCGTCGCGCCCGCGGAGCCAGAGCCAGACGTGACGTCCCAGGTCGCCGACTACGTCGCCGCGCTGGCCCGCTGCTGCGACGAGGGCTCCGCCATCGCGACGGGGGTCGCCGGCGCGGTGGCGGCGGTCGACGCCGACGCCGGCGCGCTGCTCGGCGACGAATCGGCCGGCCCCACCGGCAGCGCGGGGGTCCCCGATCGGCGTGACGACGAGCCCCGCGGCGCCGAGGCTGGGGACCCGCCCGGCCATGGCGCGCTGCCACCTGCCGTGGTCGCCGCCGCGCGGGCTCACGCCGGCGTCGAGCCCCGGCGTGTCGACGGGCCGGTCACGGGCGCCGTCGTGGCGCTCGAGGGCCTGGGGTCGCTGGCGGTCGCGCGGGCGGCGGGGCGGTTCACCGACCGCGAGCTCGAGCTGCTCCAGGGGCTGGGAGCGGTCCTGGCGCAACGCGTCGCGGCGCTGCGAGCCCTCGGGGCGCACGAGGAGCGCGACCGGTTGCTGCGCCGGCTGACGCGCATCCAGCGATCCATCTCGCACCGCGCGCCCCTGCAGGAGGTGCTCGACGCGATCACCAGGGGCGCCCAGGAGCTGCTCGACGACTCCATCGTCGGCCTGCGCCTGCTCGATCCCCACGACCCGGGTCGCCTCGTGCTCGCCTCCGCTCACGGGATCAGCCCGCAGATGCACGAGTCCCTGCGCCATGGGCCGGTCGGGGAGGGCGCCGGTGGTCGCGCCATCGCCGAGGAGCGGCTCGTCGTGATCGAGCAGTACCACCGGTCGCCCGAGGGGCTCGCCGCGTTCCGCGGCGACCACCTGCAGACCGCGATGGCCGCGCCGGTGCGCAGCGAGGGCAAGGTGGTCGGCTCGCTGACGGTCGGGTCCTACACGCCGGGTCGCCGCTACAGCGCCGACGAGCGCCAGGCGTTGCTCGCCCTCGCCGACCACGCCAGCGTTGCCCTGACCGACGCCGGCACCGTCGCCTCCCTGCGTGAGGCACAGGCGACCAAGGACCTGTTCCTCGCGATGGTCTCCCATGAGCTGAAGACCCCGCTGACGGTGATCATGGGGACGCTGCGCACGCTCGAGCGCCACGCCGAGGCTCTGCGACCGGGGCAGCAGCGCGACATGCTGCAGACCGCCTACCGGCGCGGCCGCGACCTGGAGCGGCTCATCGACGGGCTGCTCGTGGGCGCGCGAGCCGAGCTCGTCTCCGGTCCGCCCGAGACCTGCGACCTGCACGTCCTCGTCGCCGACGCCGTGTCGGGGTTCGAGCACCTGCGCCGCGTGGAGGTCGGCGACGTGCCTGCCGTCAGCGTCCGCGTGGACGCCGCCGCCGTGCGGGCGGTGCTGGGCAGCCTGCTGGAGAACGCCGTCGCCCACGCGCCGGAGTCGACCCCCATCCGCCTGGACGCGGAGGCGGACGCCGTGGACGTGACGTTGACCGTCAGCAACGAAGGCGCGCTGCCCACCGACCTGTCGCCCGAGGACTTGTTCCGGGCGTTCCGGCGCGGTGCGGACGCCCGGTCGCCGGGCGTGGGGCTCGGCCTGCACATCGCCT
>JAUJMQ010000057.1 GCA_030446775.1 Egibacteraceae bacterium | reverse complement strand
CCGGCGGTGAGGCAATCCAGTTCGCTCATCGCTGCCGTGAGCTCCGCTACAGGAACTTCGACCGGGCCAAGTAGAACCTCGGGCCATTCACTGTCCACGGAGCCTCCACGAAGCGTGTTCCTTGAGGCTTATACCCCGGCACTTTCGCGGTGGCAGAGACTGCGTCCCAGCTGTCCACAAACCTTCGGAGATCCCCGGCTACCGGATGCCGTGGGTGGGCGCGCGCAGGCCCGCTGGGTCATCAGTCCTCGCGTGCACGAGGTTGGCGCGTCTGCATGGACAACGCCTGCAACGGGCCAGGGACGCTGCGCCACCTCTCGACGCGACCGAGCAAGCATGCCACCGAGGAGTAGGATCTTGTACTCGGGACGCGGCTGGACGGACACAGGAAGCGCGCCAGGTGAGCATGCACGACGATCAACTAACCGTTTCCGTCGAGACGGTGCGGGCCCTGGTCCATGAGCAGTTTCCCGAGTGGCGGCGACTGGTAATCCGACGGATCGCGTCACCGGGTACAGTGAACGACATCTTCCGCATCGGGGAGGGACTCGCTGCTCGGTTCCCGTTGAGATCCGCCGACGCGGACGCAACGCGACAGTGGCTTGAATCCGAGGCCCGCGCGGCTCGCAAGTTGGCAGGTCGTACACGGTTTCCCACGCCAGAGCCCGTTGCGATCGGTGAACCAGGCGGGGGCTACCCCCTCCCATGGTCTGTGCAGACGTGGATTCCTGGAGTGGCGGCGACGGATGAAGATCCCGCTGAATCGGTTGCATTTGCGGATGACCTTGCTGAGTTCATCGCGGGTACGCGGGCGATCGACACCCAGGGCCGCACCTTCGCGGGCGAGGGGCGCGTGGGGCGCGGGGGCGACCTGCGATCGCATGACGGATGGGTCCAGACATGTCTTGGTCGAAGCGAGCACCTGCTCGATGTTGCGCGTCTGCGCCAGCTATGGACGGCGCTTCGACGCTTGCCTCGTGGTGGATCCAGGGACGTCATGACGCACGGTGATCTGATCCACGGTAATGTGCTTGTGAGCAACGGGCGGCTGGCGGGAGTGCTGGATGTGGGTGGCCTCGGGCCCGCCGACCCAGCCTTGGATCTAGTGGGCGCCTGGCACCTACTCGACGACCGTCCGCGGCAACGACTTCGGTGGGCCCTTGGTTGCGGGGACCTCGAATGGGAGCGCGGGAAAGCATGGGCTTTCGAGCAAGCGCTCGGCGCGGCCTGGTACTACGTCGACAGCAATCCGACGATGAGCAGGATGGGTCGGCGCACCCGGAGCGGATCATGACCGACTCACACTCGACATGACTTCCCAAGGGCGACTCATCGTAAGACGCGGTTATCGGCCGGAGACGGGCGGTGAACTTCGTCGCAGCGTCCCTCTGCGGCGCTTCCGTTGCGGATCCTGGACAGACGGCAATGACGGACCCTCTGAGAACCCCGGCTCCTCAGCGTTGCGCATGATGCGCTCTGGAGGACTGCGAGAATCGGGGAGCCGCTGCCGGCGGCACTGGCCGTGATGGCTCGTGATTTGCGCGGCCCGGATTTGTCGGTTCGAGATCGCTGCTACGGCTCGTTGCGGTCGCGGGCTGGGATGACGGCGACGGCGACGAGCTCGATGAGGGCGGCTGGGTCGAACAGGGCGGTGACGCCGAACAGCGCCATCGCCGGGTAGTGGTGGCCGAAGTGGCGACGGTAGGCGGCGCCGAGGTCGCGCAGTGACGCCCGATAGCCCGCGACGTCGGTCGTGTAGATGTGCAGCGACACGACGTCGCCGGGGCGGGCGCCGGCGGCCTCCAGCGCCCCGACGACGTTGCCGGCGGCGACGTCGAGCTGCTCCACGAGGGTCCCCGCCGCGATGACGCCGTCCGGCCGCGACGCGACCTGGCCGCCGAGGTACACCGTCTGGCCCGACGCGGCGACCACGGCGTGCGCGAACCCCGTGGCCGGAGCCAGCGTGGCCGGGTTGACGACCCGGTGCGGGGTGCTCACCGGCCGGTCCAGCGGGGCCGGCGCCCCTCGGTGAACGCGGCGTAGAACTCGGCGTGGTCGGCCGACGTCATCAGCAGCGCCTGGGTCATCGCCTCGAGCTCCAGCGCCGCGGACAGGCTCATGTCCAGCTCACGCGACAGCAGCGCCTTCGTGGCGGCGTAAGCCAGGCTCGGGCCGTCGGCCAGCCGCCGCGCGAGGTCGCCGGCGACCTGGGCCAACCGCTCGTCGGCGACGACGTCGAGCGCGAGGCCCAGCGACCGGGCGGTCTCGGCGTCGACGGTGTCGCCGAGCAACAGCAGCTCGCTGGCCCTGCCGAGCCCCACGAGGCGGGGGAGGAGGTAGGCCGAACCCATGTCGGCGCCGGCCAGCCCCACCTTGGTGAACAGGAAGGCCAGCGACGCGGACCGGGCGAGCACCCGCAGGTCCGCGGCGAGAGCGAGGACCGAGCCGGCGCCGGCGGCGACGCCGTTGACGGCCGCGACGATCGGCAACGGCACCTCGCGCATCCGCTGCACGACGGCGCCGGTCATCCGTGTGAAGTCGAGCAGGTCGCGGGCGCCCATCTTCTGCAGCTCGCCGATGATCTCCGAGACGTCACCCCCCGAGCAGAAGCCCCGGCCGGTGCCTGTGATGACGAGCGCCCGGACGTCGTCGCGGTGCGGCAGCTCGTCGAGGAGGTCGCGCAGGTCGGCGTAGACGTCGAACGTCAGCGCGTTGAGCCGCTCGGGACGGTCGAACGTCAGCGTGGCGACGCCGGCGGCGACGCGCAGGTCGAAGTGGCGCCAGGCGTCGGTGAAGCCGGGTGAGGCACGGAACGGGCTCACGGCGAGATACCTCCTCCGTCGATGACGAGCGTCTGGCCGTTGATCGCCCCCGCAGCGTCCGAGCACAGGAACGCGACCGCGGCGGCGACCTCCGCCGGCTCCAGCAGCCGTCCGAGCGGCGACGCACCGGTGAGCGCCGCGAGCGCCTCGTCGTGGCTGCGGCCGGTCGTCTCGACGATCCGCTCGACCGACCGGTCGGTCATCTCGGACGCCACGTAGCCGGGGCACACGGCGTTGGCGGTGATGCCGCTGCCGGCGACCTCGGCGGCCGCGACCCGCATCAGACCGACCAGGGCGTGCTTGGAGGCCGTGTACGCCGCGATGTAGGGCGCGCCGACGACCCCCGCGATGGAGGCCACCATGACGATCCGGCCGGCGCCGCGCCGGCGCATCGCCGGCAGGACCGCCCTGGTGCACAGGAACGCGCCCGTGGCGTTGACCGCCAGGTGCGCGTTCCAGTCGGCCATGCTCGTGCGGTGCAGCGGCGCGGCGCCCGACATGCCGGCGTTGTTGACGAGGACCTCGACGTCGAGGCCGGCGAGCAGCGCGCCCACCGCCTCCTCGTCGGTGACGTCGCAGACCGCCGTCGAGACATCGCGGCCCTCCCGCCGGCCGGCCGCGGCCACGTCGGCGAGCGCCGCGCCGTCGCGGCCGACGGCCAGGACCCGCCAACCGGCCGACGCCAGCGCACCGACGACGGCCCGGCCGATCCCCCGGCTCCCGCCCGTCACGACCGCCAGGCCCTCGGTCATGCCTGCGCCTCAGGCGCCGGGCGGCTGCGGAAGAGCTCCCTGGCGATGATCGTGCGTTGGATCTCCGACGCACCCTCGTAGATGCGGGGCGCCCGCACGTCGAGGTACAGGTGCGCGAGCAGCGAGCCCTCCTCCAGGCCCGCCGCGCCGAGGATCTGCACCGCCCCGTCGACGACGACCTGCGCGGCCTCCGTGGCATACAGCTTCGCCATGGCCGACTGCATCCGCACCCGCTGCCCGCCGGCGTCGTAGGCGGTGGCGGCGTCGTAGACGAGCAGCCGCGCCGCCTGTGTCCGCGTCGCCATGTCGGCCAACCGGTGCGACACCGCCTGGAAGTCGCGCAGCGGCGCACCGAAGGCGCGTCGCTCGTCGGCGTGCGCGACCGCCACCTCCAGCGCCGCCTGGGCCATCCCCACCGCGAACGCGCCGACGCTGGGACGGAACAGGTCCAGCGTGCACATCGCGACGGTGAAGCCCGCGTCGACCTCCCCAAGGACGTCGGCGTCCGGAACG
>JAUJMQ010000015.1:27852-45944 GCA_030446775.1 Egibacteraceae bacterium | reverse complement strand
GCCCGTCGCAACCGGACGTCCTCCCGCGTTCGTGGCGGTGGAGCTGCGTACCAGGCAGGTCGTCGACGTCCATGACTCCTCGGCCCGGGTCAGCGGCTGGTGGCCGCCTCGCGCCGCAGACGCTGCCGGACGTCGGGGGGCAGGTGGTCCCAGCGGACCCCGAGCAGCGCACCCTCCAGCGCGTAGAGCCGTTGAGGCTGACCTGGGCGTCGAAGCGCTCCTTGGGCCGCCGGTACGCCGGGACGGCGCCCACACGGTCGAGTTCGTGCGGTGTGGCGATCCCGACCGCCGGCAGCTGGGCGGCGGTAACCGGTCCCAGGTTCGCCATGTCCGACAGGCGCTGGGGCGGCGGTTGGCTCATCCGTTGATGTCGCGGCGGCCGGAGGACCTCACCGCAGGGTCTGGCCGCTCCAGCTCCTCGCGCAGCGCCTCGAGGTGCAGCACGTGCGCGTGGTCCTTGACGTGGCCGGCTGCTCTCTTCATGGCGATGAGATCCGCCACGGCCGCGACCATCACGGGAGGCCCGTTGAGGTCGACGGTGACCGCGCGCATCGCCAGGTCGTCGTAGCCCGTCGACCCGGACGGTGTTCCCAAGACGTCGAGGGGCCCGGCGGTGGTACTGAACGTGAAGCAGTCCCCTCGACGCAGGGTTTCCGCGTCAAGGAGGAACGGGAGACCCTCGGGCGCGCCCCGCAACCGCGCCTGGAGCTCAGTGAGCGCCGCGGCGAGGCGCTCGAGGTTGTCAGGACGCCGGTCGTAGCAGATGTCGAGGTCGTTCGTGACAACCGGCGACCCCTGGGTCACCGCGGCGAGCCCGCCGATGAGGACGTAGCGGACCTCCAGGCGGGCGAGGACCTCGACGATGCGGAAGGGGTCGAAGCTCACGGCGCCCGTGGGACTCCAGAGTTGACGGCTGCGGTGAACCGCGCGGCGTTGGTGACCGCCGTGACGCGCTCGGTCGGCGTCAGTCGCAGCTGTTCGCGGATGAGCGTGCGGTCGATGCCGTTGCCGTCGATGGTCACCGCCGTGACGGCCAGCTCCTGACCGCATGCCCGCAGCAGGCGGTCCAGCGTCGAGGCCCGCGGGTCGATCGTGCCGCTTTCGATCCTCGCGACGGTCGACTGCGGCACCCGGGCGACCGCGGCGAGCGCCCGCTGCGACAGCCCCGCGCCGCGCCGTGTCCGAGTGAGCACCTGAGCGACGTCCATTCGCCACATGATAGCGTCCACGCCTTCAGACAGGGAGACAGTGATGGATGACGAGCAGGTCGGCTCGGCGCGGTTGCCGTACCGCGTCGACGGGCTCGAGCGCAAGCCGGACGTGGGAGCGGAGGCGTTTTTCGCCCTGGACCTGCGGGCCGGGCGGGTCGTGTCGGTCGAGGACTTCCCGGAGGCCCGCAAGCCGGCCTGGAAGCTCGTCGTCGACTTCGGGCCGCGTGTCGGGCACCTGCGGACGAGCGCCCAGATCCGCAACTATCCCGCCGAGGCGCTGCACGGGCGGATGGTGGTCGGCGCGGTGAACCTCGGCACGAAGCGGATCGCCGGGTTCCCCAGCGAGTTCCTCGTCCTCGGGGCGCTCGACCCCGACGGCGCCGTGCGCCTGCTCGAGGTGCCGCAGGGCGTGGCGCCCGGCGCGCCCATCGCCTGACGGCCCTATCCTCGCCGCGGTGACCGACCGCATCGAGATCCGGGGGCTCCGTGCCCGGGGCCGCCACGGCGTCCACCCCGCCGAGCAGCGCGACGGCCAGACGTTCGTCGTCGACCTCACCGTCGAGCGTGACCTGTCGGTCCCCGCCGCCTCCGACGCCCTGGCCGACACCGTCGACTACGGCGCGCTGGCCGGACGGGTCGCCGCCGCGGTCACCGAGACGCGCTTCGACCTCCTGGAGGCGCTCGCGGCCCACATCGCCGGCATCGCGCTCGCCGACCCGACGGTGGAGGCCGTCGAGGTGCGGGTCGCCAAACCGGAGGCGCCGATGGACGCCTCGGTCGACGAGGCCGCCGTCGTGCTGCGCCGAACGCGGGGTGGGTAGGTGCTGGCTCGCGAGTCGGTGGCGTTCCTCGGCCTCGGCAGCAACCTCGGCGACCGCCTCGACTCGCTCCAGCGCGCCGTCGACCGCCTCGACGCCGACCCGCGGATCTGCGTCGATGACGTGTCCAGCGTCTATGAGACCGCGCCCGTCGGCGGCCCCGAGCAGGAGCCGTTTCTCAACATCGCGGCGCGGGTGCGTACGCGGCATTCACCACGGCGGCTGCTGGCCGCCTGCCAGCGGGTCGAGGCCGGCATGGGCCGTGTCCGCACCGTCCGCTGGGGGCCCCGCACGATCGACGTCGACATCCTGCTGTTCTCGGATCGGGTCATCGCCCGTCGCGACCTGCAGGTGCCCCACCCCCGGCTGACCGAGCGGGCGTTCGCGCTGATCCCCCTGATGGAGGTGGCGCCGGGAGGGCGCCTGCCCGACGGCTCGTCGCTGGCCGCCGCCCTGGCCAGGCTCGCGCCGATCGAGGGCGTCGTCGTCGTCGGCTCGCAGATCACGGTGCCGCCGGCCGATGACCTCCCCGGCGCCGCACCGCCTGTGTGACCGGGGTTGGGACCAGCTCCCGGGCGGCGGCGCGCGTGCGCGCCCTAGACTGTCCACGACGGTCACCGCGACGGGCTCCTCCCCGCGGGCGACAACCCGATTCCGCCCGAACCAGGGCCACCGAAGGACACACGCCGTGCCCCGCTGCGCCCGTTCCCGCGAAGGACGCTGACGTGCTCGCGCCCTACCGTGCGGTGCTGCGCGTGCAGCCGACGAGGCTGCCGCTGACCGGGTCGCTGGTCGGCAGGCTGCCCCTGGGGATGGTGTCGCTCGCGATCGTGCTGACGGTGCGGGCGAGCGCCGGCTCCTACGCCACCGCGGGCCTCGTCACGGCCGCTCACTCGGTCGGCGTCGGCGTGTTCGCGCCGGTGCTGGGGCGGCTGGCCGACCGGTTCGGCCAGACCCGCGTGCTCGTTCCGTGCGCGGTCGGCTATACGGCGCTGCTGACGACGCTCGTGGCGGTGGTCGACACCGCCGGGACGCCGGGGCTCGTGGCGGTCGCCGCCGTAGCCGGCGCCTTCTTCCCGCCGCTGTCGGCGTGCATGCGGGTGCTGTGGTCCAGCCTGCTGACGGCCGGGCCGCTGCGCGAGTCGGCGTTCGCGCTGGACACGGTCGTCGTCGAGCTCGCGTTCATCCTCGGCCCGCTGCTCGTCGCGGCGACGGTCGCCGTCGTCGGCCCCGCCGCCGGGCTGCTGCTGGCGGCGGGGCTGTCGCTGTTCGGCACGCTGCTGTTCGCCGCCTCCGCCGCGTCGCGGGCGTGGGTGCCGGGACGCCAGCCCGAGGGGCGGTCGGGGGCGCTCGGCTCGCCGGGGATTCGCACCGTCATCGGCACCTTCGCCGCCACCTCGATCGCCTTCGGGGTCCTCGAGGTGGCCGTACCCGCGCTCACCGAGGCGCTCGAGAGCCCTGCCGCCGCGGCGCCGGCCTTCGCCGCCTTCGCGGGCGGCAGCCTCCTCGGAGGCCTGTTGTACGGGTCGCGACCCTGGGCGGGCCGCGTCGAGCGGCGCTACCTGGGGCTGCTGCTCGCCCTTGCCGTCGGCTTCGCGCTGCTACCGCTGGCGACCGGGGTGCCGGCGTTGATCACGGTGATGGCGGTGGCCGGCCTCGCGCTCGCTCCGGCGGCCATCTGCGCGTTCCGGCTGATCGACGAGCTCGCCCCCGCCGGCGCGGCCACCGAGGCGTACACCTGGACGACCACCGCCAACGTCGCGGGCACGGCGGTCGGCGCAGTCCTCGCCGGCAACGTCGTCGAGGCCGCCGGCGCGCGGCAGGCTCTGGCGATCGCCGCGGTCGCTGTGGGCGTCGCCGTGGCCGGCGGCTGGCTGGCGCGACGCAGCCTCGCTGTCCCGTCCGCCGAGCCTGCGCCGGCGCCCGCCTGACGCAGCTGGCGCCCGCCGGCGGCCCGGAACGGTGCGTCCCACGGCACCGGGCCGGGCGCGCGGGACGCACACTTGGCCAGGCCGGCCTGAGGCGTCCCGCCGAGAGCCGCTCGCCGGCATCCGCCTCCGGCGGCGTCAGCGGTCGTCGCGACTGAGCACCTTGAACACCGCCGCCACCCCGGCGAGCGCGATCGCCCACTTCACGACCTTCTTGACGAGCCACGCGACGGCGACGCCCTTGGCGACCTTGCTCTTCTGCATCTGTGCGGCTCCTGGAGAGGCGACGTGGAGAGGGACGTGCGATGCCTTCCCTCCCGCCCGCCCTCCGATGCGGGCGCGGCGATCGGCACGGTCCGGCCGGTACCCTCCGCGATCATGACCACCGACTCCCCCGCTGCCGCGCAGCGCGTCGAGCCGGGCGACGAGGGCCTGGCCGAGCGGCGGTCCAAGCTCGCCAGGCTGCGCCGCGACGGCGTCGACCCCTATCCGGTCGGCGTGCGCGTCAGCGACTCCCTGGCAGCCGTCGCCGAGCGCTTCGCTGGCCGGCTGCAGGCCGGCGAAGACAGCGGCGAGCGCGTCCGCGTGGCGGGGCGCCTCGTGCTGCGGCGCGGGCACGGCAGGCTCGCGTTCCTGGTGCTGCGCGAGGCCGACGCCGAGCTACAGGTCATGGCCCAGTCCCACGTGCTCGGTGACGACGGCATGGCCCGGGTGGCCGACCTCGACGTCGGCGACTGGGTCGCCGCCGCCGGCCCGGTGGTGCGTACCCGGCGCGGGGAGCTGTCGGTGTCAGCGACCGAGGTGACGCTGCTCGGCAAGGCGCTGCGCCCGCTGCCCGACAAGTGGCACGGCCTGCGCGACGTCGAGACACGCTACCGCCAGCGCCACGTCGACCTCGCGGTCAACGCCGAGGCGCGGCGGGTGTTCACGGTGCGCGCGGCCGTGATCCGCGCGCTGCGCGCCGAGCTCGACGCGCGCGGCTACCTGGAGGTCGAGACGCCGCTGCTCCACCCGATCCCCGGCGGGGCGCTCGCGCGACCGTTCGTGACGCACCACAACGCCCTGGACCTCGACCTGTACCTGCGCATCGCCAAGGAGCTGTACCTCAAGCGCCTCGTCGCCGGCGGCCTGCCCCGCGTCTACGAGATCGGGCGGGTGTTCCGCAACGAGGGGCTGAGCACGCGGCACAACCCCGAGTTCACGATGCTGGAGAGCTACCAGGCGTACGCCGACTACACCGACGTCATGGAGCTCACCCAGGCGCTGGTGCAGCGGGCCGCCCGCGAGGCGACGGGCGCGACGACGGTGACCGTCGACGGGGCCGACGTCGAGCTCGGGGGCACGTGGACCCGGCGCCCGTTGCTCGAGCTCGTCCGCACGGCGACCGGGCGCGACGAGCTCGGCTACGACGCGGACCCCCGCTTGCTCCGCGACGTCGCCGCGAGCCATGGCGTCAAGGCCGAGGACGGCTGGGGCGCCGGCAAGCTCGTGCTCGAGCTGTACGAGAAGCTCGTCGAGCACACCCTGCGCGAGCCGACGTTCGTCACCGACTACCCGGTGGAGGTCAGCCCGCTCGCCCGGCGCCACCGCAGCGACCCGCACGTCACCGAGCGCTTCGAGCTCATCGTCGGCGGGCGCGAGCTCGCCAACGCGTTCTCGGAGCTGACCGACCCGGACGAGCAGCGCGAGCGCTTCGAGGCCCAGGCGCGCGCCAGGGCCGGCGGTGACACCGAGGCGATGCCCGTCGACGCCGACTACCTGCGCGCGATGGAGTTCGGCATGCCGCCGATGGGCGGCCTGGGGATCGGCGTGGACCGCCTGGTGATGCTCCTGGCCGGCGTGCCGTCCATCCGTGACGTCATTCTCTTCCCTACACTGCGGCCCGAGCCCGGGGCGTGAGCTCGCAACAGGGCTCGGTCCGGGCGTAACCCCCGCTGGTACGGTCCGCTGACGCCTGGGGCGCACCTCAAAGGCCGGGCGGCTCATGTCCAACGACTCCTTCGGGAGACAGGCCTAGGAGATCGCATGCGTTCGCGTTGGACGACGTTGCCGCTGCTCGCCGCACTCGCCGTTGCCAGCCTGCCCGCTGCCGCGGTGCACGCCGAGCCCGTCGGGCCACCCACCTCGGTGGTCGTGGCGTCCACCGCACCGGACGGCCCGAAGGCGAACGGGCGCAGCTGGGCCCCGTCACTGTCGGCGTCGGGGACCGTCGTGGCGTTCGCCTCCACCGCCGACAACCTCAGCGACGCCGATGGCGACGCCTTCAGCGACGTCTACGTCAAGGACCTCGACAGCGGTGCCGTCACGCTGGCGTCCGCGCGCGCCGACGGCATCAAGGGCGACGGGCCCAGCGGGATGCCGTCGCTCTCGGCCGACGGCGCCACGGTGGCCTTCGCCTCGTCGGCGGCCAACCTGCGCCCCGACGACGGTCCCGAGCGCTCCGACATCCACGTCAAGAATCTGGTCACCGGTGCGCTCGTGCTCGCCTCGTCCACCGACGACGGGACGCCGCTGACGGAGGGCTCGTTCGACCCGGCTGTGTCGGCAGACGGCACGCACGTCGCCTTCACGACCCGCGACGGCGCCGTGCGGGTCAAGGACCTGTCGACCGGCGGCCTCCTGGTCGTGCCGCAGCTCAGCACGGGTCCCCTGTCGCTGTCGGGCGACGGCAGCCACGTCGCCGGCTGGGGCAAGGTCGAGGGGGGCGGGTCGTGGTTCCCCCTGCAGCCCATCGTCGTGGACCTCGCCACCGGCCGGGTCGTGCGGCGATTCGCGCCCGTGGAGATCGTCCCGGCCGGCCTGGCCCTGTCCATGGGCGGTGAGACCGTCGGGTTCACCGGCGGCAGCAGCTCCGGCGGGCTGTCTTTCGGGCGGCTGTGCCTCGGCGACGTCGCCGCGGGGACGCAGCGGTGCGTCGAGCCGCCGTCGCCCGGCCTGCCGTCCGGCGTGGCGCTCACCGTCACGCTGCCCGACATCGACGCGTTGTCGGCCGACGCAAGCCGGCTGTCGGCGACCTTCCGCCTCATCGCCGGGGCCGAGCCGTCAGACCCCGACCCGCTGAACTTCTCCAGGGTCTACGTGCAGGACACGACCACGGGGCAGGCGGTCTTCCCGGCGCAGGGCCCGGGCGGCCTGGCCTCCGACGGCATGAGCATGGACTCCTCGCTCGACGCCGCCGGCGACACCGTGGCCTTCGCGTCCACCGCGACGACGCTGCATCCCGCCGACACCGACCCCGAGGTCGACGTCTATGTCGTCGAGCTGGCCGGTGAAGACCGTCGCTGCACGATCAGCGGCAGCGACGGCGACGACGTGCTCGAAGGCACCGCTGGCCACGACGTCATCTGCGCCGAGGGCGGCAACGACGTCGTCCGGGCAGGGGCCGGTGACGACGTCGTCTACGCCGGGGACGGCGACGACGTGGTGCACGGCGGGGACGGCGACGATGCAGTGCACGCAGAGGCGGGCGACGACCTCGTCTACGGCATGAACGGGCACGACCGGCTCGCGGGCGGGCCCGGAGCCGATCGGCTGCAGGGGGACGCCGGCTTGGACCGCGTGCACGGTGGAGCCGGTGACGACGGGGTGTGGGGCGGCGAGGCCGACGACGTGGTCCGTGGCGGCCCCGGGACCGACGACGTTCGCGGCGGCACCGGGCGCGACGCGCTGCTCGGCGGCGCCGGCGACGACGCTGTGCACGGCGATGCCGGTGACGACACGGTCGTCGGCGGCCCGGGCGACGACGCCGTGCACGGCAACTCCGGCGACGACGTGCTCGGCGGTGGCCGCGGCACCGACGTGTGCAACGGCGGGGCCGGCAGCGACGTCGCACGCGCGACCTGGGAGGTCGTGCGCAACGTGTGAGTGACCGCGTCGGTGCGTACGTCCGCGGCCGGGCGCGGAGGGGGGTGCGTCGGCCACCGGGCCATTCGAACCGGCTTTCGAGGCGGCTGCGCCGCCGCGGGGGTGGCGGTACCTTGGCGGACCGGGCACGAACCGACCCCGAAGGTCGGGGAGATCCCGGCCGACGGGGAACATCGACGACGCCGGACGGCGTGTACCCGACCCCGACCCGCGGCTACGGGGGGCCGCACCAGCGCAGCCGGCCCGCGAGCGCAACCTCGCAGGTCAGGGGCCTTCCCCAGGCGTCCGACACCTCTTTTTAGTCCCGGCTGTCAGTCACAGGCCGGTGCTAGAGTCCCTCCACGAGCACCCGAGCAGGGGGCAGCACATGTTCGAACGGTTCACCGACAGGGCCCGGCGGGTCGTGGTGCTCGCCCAGGAAGAAGCCCGGATGCTCAACCACAACTACATCGGGACCGAGCACATCCTGCTCGGCCTGATCCACGAGGGGAGGGCGTCGCCGCCAAGGCCCTCGAGTCGCTGGGCATCTCCCTGGAGGGCGTGCGCGAGCAGGTCGAGGAGATCATCGGCCAGGGCCAGACCGCCCCCGCGGGACACATCCCGTTCACTCCCCGCGCCAAGAAGGTGCTCGAGCTGTCGCTGCGTGAGGCGCTGCAGCTGGGGCACAACTACATCGGAACCGAGCACATCCTCCTCGGGCTCATCCGCGAGGGCGAGGGGGTCGCCGCACAGGTCCTGCAGAAGCTCGGCGCCGACCTCAACCGCGTGCGCCAGCAGGTCATCCAGCTGCTGTCCGGTTACGCGGGCGGCGAGCCCGGCCAGAGCGGCCAGGGCAAGGCCGGAGTCTCCGGCGGTCCCGCCGACGAGGGCAAGGGCAGCCCGGTCCTGGACCAGTTCGGTCGCAACCTCACCCAGCTGGCCCGCGAGGGCAAGCTCGACCCGGTCATCGGACGGACCCGCGAGATCGAGCGGGTCATGCAGGTGCTGAGCCGCCGCACGAAGAACAACCCTGTGCTCATCGGCGAGCCCGGCGTGGGCAAGACGGCGATCGTGGAGGGGCTGGCGCAGCTCATCGTCAACGGGAACATCCCGGAGACGCTGAAGGACAAGCAGCTGTACACCCTCGACCTCGGCGCGCTCGTCGCCGGCAGCCGCTACCGCGGCGACTTCGAGGAACGCCTGAAGAAGGTCCTCAAGGAGATCACCACCCGCGGTGACATCATCCTGTTCATCGACGAGCTCCACACGCTCGTGGGTGCCGGCGCGGCCGAGGGCGCGATCGACGCCGCCAGCATCCTCAAGCCGATGCTGGCCCGCGGTGAGCTGCAGACCATCGGCGCGACGACGATCGACGAGTACCGCAAGCACCTGGAGAAGGACGCCGCGCTGGAGCGCCGCTTCCAGCCGATCACCGTCGAGGAGCCGTCGGTCGCGCACACGATCGAGATCCTCAAGGGCCTGCGCGACCGCTACGAGGCGCACCACCGCGTCACGATCACCGACGACGCGCTCGTCGCCGCGGGCAACCTGGCCGACCGCTACATCTCCGACCGCTTCCTGCCCGACAAGGCGATCGACCTCATCGACGAGGCCGGCTCCCGCCTGCGCATCCGCCGGCTGACCGCGCCGCCGGACCTGCAAGACCTCGAGGAGGAGGCCGGGCGGGTCCGCAAGGCCAAGGAGTCCGCCATCGACGAGCAGGACTTCGAGAAGGCCGCGAGCCTGCGCGACACCGAGAAGAAGATCCTCGAGCGCAAGGCCAGCCGGGAGCGGGAGTGGAAGTCCGACGGCATGGACTCGGTGCTCACCCTCGACGAGGAGGACGTCGCCGAGGTCCTGTCCAACTGGACCGGCATCCCGGTGTTCAAGCTCACCGAGGAGGAGACCGCCAAGCTGCTGCGCATGGAGGCCGAGCTCCACAAGCGGGTCATCGGCCAGGAGGACGCGATCGGCGCGGTCTCCAAGTCCATCCGCCGCACCCGTGCGGGCCTGAAGGACCCCAAGCGACCGTCCGGCTCGTTCATCTTCCTGGGGCCGTCGGGAGTCGGCAAGACCGAGCTCGCCAAGACGCTGGCCGAGTTCCTGTTCGGTGACGAGGATGCGCTGATCCACCTCGACATGTCCGAGTACATGGAAAAGCACACGGTCAGCCGGCTCATCGGGTCCCCGCCCGGCTACGTCGGCTACGAGGAGGGCGGCCAGCTCACCGAGGCGGTGCGCCGCCGGCCGTTCAGCGTCGTCCTGTTCGACGAGGTCGAAAAGGCCCACCCCGACGTGTTCAACGCCCTGCTGCAGATCCTGGAGGACGGTCGCCTGACCGACGCCCAGGGCAAGCAGGTCGACTTCAAGAACACCGTGCTGATCATGACGTCGAACCTCGGCACCCGGAACCTGGGCGCGCAGGCGCTCGGCTTCACCGGCAGGGACGACGAGGCGGACACGTACACCCGCATGAAGAAGCAGGTGGACGAGGAGCTCAAGCGCCACTTCCGCCCCGAGTTCCTCAACCGCATCGACGAGACGATCGTGTTCCACCAGCTCACCCGCGAGCAGGTCAAGACCATCGTCGACCTGCTCATGAGGCGGGTCCGCGAGCAGATGCGCTCCAAGGACCTCGACATCGAGCTGACCGAGGACGCCAAGACGTGGCTGGCCGACAAGGGCTACGACGCCACGCTCGGCGCCCGCCCGTTGCGGCGCACCATCCAGCGGGAGATCGAGGACGCGCTGTCCGAGAAGATCCTGTGGGGCGAGTTCAGCGCCGGCCAGCTCATCGTCGTGGACGTCGAGGAGGACAACATCGTGTTCCGGGCGGTCGACTCGCCGCCCGACTCCCCTCCTGTGGAACTCGCGGGGTCCGGGGGTGGAGGTTCGGGCTGAACCGCCCGAAGAACCATCTCGGGACAAGCTCCACTGCTTGAGGGACCGTCGGCGACAAGAGCCGCCGCGTCCCGCGGGGGGAGCAGGACCCGAACGGCAGGCCCGGCGACGACAAGAGTCGCCGGGCCTTCGCCATCCCCCTCGATACGAACCCCCGCCGGCGACCGTAGGCTTCGCGGCCGTGCTGCTCGCCGAGGTCGTGTCGACGTCCGCCGCCGTCGCGGCCACGCGCAGCCGGCGGCGCAAGGTCGAGCTGCTCGCCGGGACGCTCGCGCGCCTGGACGACACCGAGCTCGCCGTCGGGGCGCCGTTGCTGGCGGGAGCCACGCGCCAGGAACGCCTCGACGTCGGCTGGGCGGCGCGGCGGTCGCTCGAGCCGCCGCCGGCGCGCGCGCCGGCGCTGACGGTGCTCGAGGTCGATCGCGCTCTGGACGCGGTGGCGGGCGTGCGCGGCCCGGGCTCGCGCGCGGTCCGCCGTGACATCCTGCTGGCGCTGTTGGGTGCGGCCACCGGCGACGAGCAGCAGTTCCTGCGGGGACTCGTGCTCGGGGATCTGCGTCAGGGGGCGCTCGCGGCTGTGCTCGCCCAGGCGATCGCGTCCGCTGCCGGGGTGCCCGAGGACGAGGTCCGCCGGGCTCTGATGCTGCAGGCGGACCTCGGTGCGGTCGCCGTCGCGGCGCGCAGCGGCGGCCGCGAGGCGCTCGCGGCCTTCCGCCTCACGCTGTTCCGCCCGCTCCAGCCGATGCTGGCGCAGACCGCCGCCAGCGTCGCCGACGCCTTGCGTGACATGGGGCGCGCCGCGATCGACCTCAAGCTGGACGGCGCCCGGGTCCAGGTACACCGGGCGGCCAACGACGTGCGTGTCTACACCCGCAACCTGCGCGACGTCACCGCGCGCTCCCAAGAGGTCGTCGCGGCGGTCGCTTCCCTGGACGTCGGCTCGGTGGTGCTCGACGGCGAGGTTCTCGCGCTGAGACGTGACGGCCGGCCGTACCCGTTCCAGGACACGATGCGCCGCTTCGGCACGGAGCCGGACGTCGCCGGGCTCCCGCCCGGCCTGGCGCTCACGCCGTTCTTCTTCGACTGCCTCCACCTCGACGGCGAGGACCTGCTCGACCGCCCGCTGGTCGAGCGGACGGCTGCTCTCGCACGAGCGGTGCCCGCCGAGCACCGCGTCGGGCGGTCCGTCGTGGCGGACGTCGGCGCGGGTGAGGCGCTGCTCGCCGACGCGCTGCGCGCCGGTCACGAGGGTGTGATGGTCAAGGCGCTCGACGCCCCCTACGAGGCCGGCCGTCGCGGCGCCGCCTGGCGCAAGGTCAAGGTCGCCTCCACCCTCGACCTCGTGGTCCTCGCGGCGGAGTGGGGCTCGGGACGGCGGCGTGGCTGGTTGTCCAACCTCCACCTGGGCGCGCGAGACCCGGAGACGGGCGGCTTCGTGATGCTCGGCAAGACCTTCAAGGGCCTCACCGACCAGGTCCTGGAGTGGCAGACGCACCGGCTGCTGGAGCTGGAGACCGCACGCGACGGCCATGTCGTGTCGGTACGGCCGCAGCTCGTCGTGGAGATCGCCTTCGACGGCGTCCAGGCGAGCTCCCGCTATCCGGGCGGCGTGACGCTGCGCTTCGCCAGGGTCAAGCGCTACCGCGACGACAAGGACGCCGCCCAGGCCGACACGATCGATCTCGTCCGTGCCATCCACGCCGGCGCGCCAGGCCCGACAGACCCGTAACGGTCGCAGCCGGATCGGTCAGTGGATGCGGATGGCCAGCAGGGCGACGTCGTCGGCGAGCCTGTCGCCCACGAGATCGGCGAGCACGCGGTCGCACAGCGCCTCGGGGCCGCCGGCGGGGCCGGCAGCCTCGACGGTGGACCGCAGCAGCCCCAACCCCCTGTCGAGGTCGGCCCCGCGACGCTCGACCAGGCCGTCGGTGTACAGCAGGAGCGTCGCCCCGGAGGTCAGCGGCTCGACGGCCTGCGCCCGCTCCCCCTGCGCGGGGGCGCCCAGCAGCACCGACTGGCCCCCGCTGAGGTAGGTCGCCGTGCCGTCGGACCGCTGCAGCAGCGGCGGGAGGTGTCCGGCGTTCGCGTAGTGCAGCAGCCGCCGTCCCTCGTCGGTCGCCGGCTCCAGTCGCGCGTAGATCGCGGTCGCCAGCTGCGCCATGCCCAGGCCCTGCACCAGCCGGTCGAGACGGTCAAGGACGAGGGCCGCCGGGTCGCCCTCCCAGGCGTAGCTGCGCAGGACGCTGCGCAGCTGGCCCATGGCCGCGGCGGCCGCCAGGTCGTGGCCCATCACGTCGCCGATGGCTACGCCGACGGCTCCGTCGGGCAGCACGAGAAGGTCGTACCAGTCGCCTCCCACCTCCGCGCCGACGCTCGCGGCGAGGTAGCGGGCGGCGACGTCGAGACCCTCCACCTGAGGCAGCGCCGGCAGCAGGCTGCGCTGCAGCGCCTCTGCGACGGTGTGCTCGCGCATGTACAGCCGCGCGTTGTCCACCGCCAGCGCGGCGCGGCGGACGAGATCGGTGGCGAGGTCGAGGGCTTGTGCCCCCAGGCGCCGGCCCGAGGCCTGCGTGGTGACGATGGTGACCGCGCCGAGCATCTGGCTGCGCGCCTGCAGCGGCAAGACCATCGCCGAGCGACTCCGGCGCAGCCGCGGATCGCCGTGCTCGTCGGCGTCGGTGAGCACCGCCGACCGATCGTCGCCGAGGTCGGCCAGCAGCAGCGCCCGGCCGTCGCGGAGCACCTTGTTCACCGCAGTGGGTACCTGCGAGGTGGGCGGCCGCGCGACAGGATCCGCGCCGGCCGCCGCGGTCGCCTCCGTGCGCAGGCCCTCCCCGCTGACGGCGACCCGGTAGGGCATGCCGGACGGGTCGACGAGGTCGACCGCGCACCAGTCGGCGAGGACGGGCACCGCCAGCTCGGTGAGGCGCTCGACCTCGGCGCCGGCGGCCAGCGTCGCCGACAGCAGGGTCGTGGCCTCGGCGAGCAGCGCCAGCTGCCGCTGCGCTGCCTCCGCCGCGGCGCGGGCCTGCTCGGCCTCCACTCGAGCCCGCTCGGCCTCGGCCCGCGCCTCGCGCTCGGCGCGGTGAGCGGCCTCGCGCTCGTGCTCGGTCTGCACGCGCGCCGTGACGTCGGCCTGCACGCCGACGAAGTGGGTGAGCCCGCCGGCGCCGTCGAGCACCGGCGACAGCGACACCTCGTTCCAGAACGCGGTCCCGTTCTTGTGGTAGTTCAGCAGCGTGACGGTGGTCGCCCGGCGCTCCGCCTGTGCCCGGCGCAGCTCAGCGACCGCCAGCGGGTCGGTGCCGGAGCCCTGCAGGAAGCGGCAGTTGCGCCCCGCGGTCTCGGCGAGCTCGTAGCCGGTCATGCGGGAGAACGCCGGATTGACCCACACCAGCGGGTTGTCGGGCTGGTGGGGGTCGGAGATCGTGAAGCTGATGTCGGTCGCCACGACGGCGCGGTCGCGCAGGGCCCGTAGCGCGTCGTCGCCGTCCTGCGCCCCGACCGTCGCCGGCGCCGTCTCGAGGAGCACGACAAGGGCGTGCTGGCGCAGGGCCGGGACCGGTCCCAGCGCAAAGCCGGTCACCCGCACCTCCCGCTGCTCGCCGCCCCACGACGCGGAGACGGTGACGGGCTCACCCGAGACGGACAGGCCCCGCGCCACCCGCGCCAGCGGCGAGTCCCTGTCGTCGAGCGGCTCTCCGCCGGGCGTCCGCAGCTCGGCGGCCCGCGCCCAGGCGTCGATGCCAACGGGTAGCTCGACGTCGCCGGCCATGTCGCAAGCGCGCGCGTTGGCGTAGGTGACGTCACCCGCACGCAGGTCGACGAGGAGCACGCCGGCTGGCGCCTGCTGGACGACACGGGGCAAGAAGCCTGCCAGGACGTGCTCCGCCTCGCTGACCGGTGCGGGGCGCAAGGGGTGGTTGCGCAGCTCAAACCAGACGACCTTGCCCTCCGGTCCGGGGTCGGCGCCCCATTCGTCGGCGAGCTCTGAGACCACCAGCATCCCGCGGCCGGTCTCGGAGTCGACGTTGCGCGCGTGCATGACCGGCGCCACCTCGCTGGTGTCGCGGACCTCGACCCGCAGGCCGTCGGGGTGCGACGTGACGCGCGTGACGATCTCGCCGCGGGCGTGGACGAGCGCGTTGGTCACCAGCTCGCTGACCAGCAGCGAGGCCGTGTCGACGTGGCGCTCCAGGCCCATGCGGTGCAGCGAGTCAGTCACGAAGCGCCGGGCGCGCCGCGGGCTGCCGGAGTCCGAGCCCAGCATGATCTCCACCGAGCGTCCGCCGCCGGAGTCCGACCCGACCGTCGCGCTCACGTCGTGGCTCCTCCCACCGAGCGCGTGCCGCCGCTCACCTTCGTGACCCTCCCATCAGGGGCGTGCGGACCGTCCCGCTCACCGCGTTGCTCCCTCCCGCCGAGACGCACGGCTGCCGGTCGGCGCCTTAGACCGGTCGCCGTGCCGGTCACGCCCGCCAGTCGCTGCTGCCCTGGCAGCCTAGTCGGCGTGGAACCGCCCAGGACAGTGGAAACCGCCCAGGACAGTATCGAGCGGCTCGCGGCGGAGGTTCGCTCGTGCACGCGCTGCCGGCTGGCCGAGACCCGAACCCACGCCGTTCCCGGTGCGGGCAACCCGCGGGCCGAGCTGCTCCTGGTCGCCGAGGCGCCCGGAGCCAGGGAGGACGCGACCGGCCTGCCGTTCCAGGGCCTGGCCGGGCGCTTCCTGGACCGCTGCCTCGCCGAGCTGGGGGTCTCGCGCGCCGCCGTGTTCATCACCTCGACGAACAAGTGCCGGCCGCCGGGCAACCGCAACCCGCGTCCGGACGAGGTCGCGGCCTGCGCGAGCTACCTGGACCGCCAGATGGCGCTGCTCGCGCCGGCCGTCGTGCTCGCGATGGGTGGCACCGCGGCCGCGCGACTGGACCCGCGCGCGGCGGGCCGGCCGGTACGGGTCGCCGACCTGCGCGGGAAGCCTGTCACGCTGCAGCCGGGGCGGGCGCTGCTCGTCACCTATCACCCGGCCGCGGCGATGCGCTTCCCAGCCTCACGCCAGCCGTTCGTGTCCGACCTGCGCCGAGCCTGCGTCGTGGCCGGCCTCATCCCCGGGCTGCCGTAGCGTTGAGGCATGCGCCTGGTCCTGGCCCGCTGCAGCGTGACCTACGACGGTCGTCTGACCGCCTCGCTGCCGCCGGCCGTGCGCCTGGTGCTGGTCAAGGCCGACGGCTGCGTCGCCGTCCACGCCGACGGCGGCGCGTACAAGCCGCTGAACTGGATGAACGCACCGAACACGCTGCTGGAGGGTGACGGCACCTGGACGGTGACCAACCCGAAGGGCGAGACGCTCACGATCGCGTTCTCCGAGGTCCTGCTCGACGTCTGCCACGACTGCGGCGAGGACCCGGGGCTGACCAAGGACGGCGTCGAGGCACACCTGCAAGAGCTGCTGGCGGTCTCGCCCTCGGTCCTGGGGAAGGGCCTGCGCCTGGTCCGTCGTGAGTACCCGACCGACATCGGCCCCGTGGATCTGCTGTGCCGCGACGCCGCCGGCGCGGCGGTGGCCGTGGAGGTCAAGCGCCGCGGCGAGATCGACGGCGTCGAGCAGCTCACCCGCTACCTCGACCGGCTCAACCGCGACCCGCTGCTGCGCCCCGTCCGGGGCGTCTTCGCCGCCCAGCGCATCAAGCCGCAGGCCCGCGTGCTCGCCGAGGACCGGGGCATCTACTGCGTCGAGGTCGACTACGACGCGCTGCGCGGCCTCGCCGGCGACGAGCTCCGCCTGTTCTGACCCGTGGTGTCGTGGATCCGCCACCGATACGGTGGTCGATCCACGGCACCCCGGGTTGGTCTCAGAGGTCCGGGGCGGCCAGGAGTGCGGCGACCACCCGGGCGTCGCCGAGCACCTCGACGGTCGACAGCGGCCGGCGGCCCCACAGCACGAGCAGCAGGTCCTCGGCCGAGCCCCGCACGGCCGCGTCCGCCTTGGCGTGCCCGTCGGTCACCGCCGGTGGCCACGCGCGCAGGTCGACGAGCCACTCCCCGGGCCCGTCGGTGCGGTGCAGGTGCGCCGTGCCCGCGGGGCCCGCGTAGGTCGCGTCCGGGTCGTCGGCCAGCCAGACGCGCAGCCACTCGTCGACGCCGTCGGCGGCGAGCTCGCCGGGCAGCCGCGCCGGGTCCCCGACCGCGGCCTCGGCGTCCCAGCGGTGCACGAGCGTCTCCTGGGCCATCCGCCGCCGCCAGAAGCCGACCGTGCGGTCGCTGGTCCACGACCACACCGGTGTGGCGGGGTCGGCGGCGGCCAGCGTCTCCGCCAGCGTCGCCAGCCCCTCGCGGTACCACCCGAGCAGCGCGTCGGCGCCGGCCGGCGCCCGCGTCCACGGGAGGTCCCGCGGCGGAGCATCCAGCGACCCGCGCTGCAGCACCGCCTGCTTGTGGCGGTGGACGCCGCCGGTGTGGGCGACGAGCGCCGCGGCGTCCCACGCCGGGCAGGAGGGGACCCGAGCGGACAGGTCGCCCTCGGCGGCGCGTGCGAGCGCCTCGCCCTCGACGACGAGCGCGTCGACGTATCCGGCCGGTGTCATGACTGGACTCTCCTCGTGAAGCTGCGGATCCCCAGGAACGACAGGGCGGCCAGCGCGATCGTGATGGCGCCGAGGAAGGCCCAGGCCGGCATCGACGGGACGTCGGGAGTCAGCGCCGCCCGCAGCCCCTCGCTCATGTAGACCAGAGGGTTGACGAGCACGGCGACCCGCAGCCACGGGATCGCGTCCAGGCTCGCCCAGGGGTAGTACACGCAACCCAGGAACGTGATCGGGATGACCAGGATCGAGAAGATCAGCTGCACCTGCTGAGGCCTGACCACCGTGCCGACGAACAGCCCGAGCGACCCCGCCGTCAGGCTCGCCAGCACGATCACGAGCAGCAGCAGCGGCCAGTTGTCCAGCCGCACCGCGACGTCGCCGGCGGGCACGAGGTAGGTGAGCGGGAATACGAGCAGGGCCGCGACGACGCTCTGCATCGCCCCGAAGACCACCTTCTCCGCCGCGACCGCAGCGACCGGCAGTGGGGCCATGACCCGGTCTTCGATCTCGCGTGTGCCCCCGAACTCGTGGACCAGCGGCAACGCGACCGCGGAGATCCCCTGGAACACGATCGCGACCGCGACGAGTCCGGGCACGATCACGGTGGCGAAGCTGACACCTTGTGGAGCCCTGAGCCCCTGGCCGATCGTGGGGAACACGTAGGCGAAGACGAAGACGAACAGCAGCGGGTTCATGACGGTGCGCAGCACGAACGGGACGGACTCGCGCACCAGCACCCGGGCGTCGCGCAGCAGCAGCCCGCCGAAGGCCGCGCTGTAGGTCCGCAGGCGCATCCCGATCGGTCGCGCG
>JAUJMQ010000015.1:0-27752 GCA_030446775.1 Egibacteraceae bacterium | reverse complement strand
CAGCCCGCCGAAGGCCGCGCTGTAGGTCCGCAGGCGCATCCCGATCGGTCGCGCGGGGGCGGTGGCGACCGCGACGTCACCCACGAACGTCCCTCCCGGTCAGCACGGCCAAGACGGTCTCACTCACGCAGGTCCCTCCCGGTCAGTGCGATGAAGACGGTCTCCAGGGACGGCTCGCCGATGCTCACGTCCCGGACGCCGCAGGGATGCGCCACCTCGACGAGCGCCGCGAGCACGCGGCCGTCCGCTCCGGTGGTCCGGATCCGCACGCCACCGCGCCCGTCGGACTCGGCGGCGGCGACACCGTCGACCCGCCGCAACCGGTCGAGCAGCCTACCGTCGAGGCGGTCCAGCGACAGCTCGACGACCCGCCCCTCGTCGAGGTCGCGCACGAGTGCCGTGGGTGTGTCGCACACGAGTATGCGGCCCCGATCGATGATGGCGACGCGGTCGCACAGCCGCTGCGCCTCCTCCATGTAGTGGGTCGTCAGGACGACGGTGATGCCTTCCCGGCGCAGCCCTCCCACGATGTCCCAAAGCGCGATCCGGCTCTGGGGGTCGAGCCCGGCGGTGGGTTCGTCGAGGAACAGCACCCGCGGCCGGTGCGCGATCGCGCGCGCGACCTGCAGGCGCTGGGCCATGCCGCCCGACAGCTCGTCGGGCATCGAGCCGGCGCGCTCGGTGAGGCGGAACTGCTCGAGCAGCTCCTCGGCGCGGCCCTTGGCGGCGCGGCGGCCCATGGTGAAGAACCGGCAGTGGAAGTAGACGTTCTCCCAGACCGTGCACGCGCGGTCCAGGGTGTTGTACTGGGTGACGACGCCGATGCACTCGCGCACCGCCGCCGGGTCCACCGTGACGTCGATACCCTCCACGACCACCGATCCGCCGGTCGGCAGCACCCGGGTGGTGCAGATCCCCACGGTCGTGGTCTTGCCGGCGCCGTTGGGGCCCAGCAGGCCGAACAGCTCGCCCCGCGCGACGTCGAGGTCCACCCCGTCCACCGCCTTGACGCGACCCCGCGGGTAGACCTTCTCCAGCGCGCGCACGGTCACGGCGCCGTCGATCACGGCCGGGATCCAGACACCGGGCGGCTCACGCCGGACTCGCCACGCGGTAGCGCAGGTACAGCTCCGAGTCATGCTCGTACAGCGCCGACAGCCCGAGGGCGACCGGTCCGGCGAGGTCGCGCACGAGGCGCGGCGGACGCGCGCCGACGAGCTTGGGGGCCAGGGTGAGGCACAGCTCGTCGACCAGGCCCGCCGACAGCAGCGACCCGAGCAGCAACGGGCCGCCCTCGCACAGCAGCCTCGTCATGCCCAGCCTCCGCAGCGCGGCCAGCCCGGCGGCCAGGTCGACGCGCTCGTCGCCGGCGACGAGCACCCGCGCCCGACGCCGCGCCGCCTGGAGCCGCTGCGGTGGGGAGGCGGCACAGGTGAGCACGACCGTCGGCGTGCGGGCGTCGGTGAACAGGGGGCTGTCGAAGTCCAGGTCCAGCGACGCGGTCACGACCACGATCGCGGCGGGCTCGTGCCGGCCCTCGGCGGCACGGCGCTCGGCGAGGTCAGGGCGCAGCCGATGCGGGCCGTAGCCCTCGACGACCACGGTGGCCGCCCCCACGAGGACGGCGTCGGCGAGCGCCCGCAGCACCAGGAACACCCGCAGGTCGCCCGCGCTGCCGAGACCGCCGGTGCGACCGTCGGCCGCCGTCGCCGCACCGTCGGCCGACACCACCATGTTCGCGCGCAGCAGGGGCCCGTCCGCCCGGTAGGCCTCGTACGGGTCGACGTCGTCCAAGGGCTCGGGCAGCAGCTGGCGCACATCCCAACGCTACGCTCGGGCCGTGGCCCCCGTGACCGCCCGCCCGCCCCACGACGGTCCGGCGCTTCCCCCGCGCACCGCCGAGCTGCAGCGCCGCCTGCTCGCCTGGTACGGCCGCGAGGGTCGACCCCTGGCGTGGCGGCGCACCCGCGACCCGTACGCCGTGCTCGTCAGCGAGGTCATGCTCCAGCAGACCCAGGCGGCGCGCGTCGAGCCGGCATACCGCGCCTTCCTCGGCCGCTTCCCGACGGTGGCCGCGCTGGCCGCCGCGCCGCTGTCTGACGTGCTGATGGCTTGGCGCGGCCTGGGCTACAACCGGCGGGCGGTCGCCCTGCACCGGGCGGCCAAGGCGATGGTGGCCGGGCCCGCCGGCCGGGTGCCGGTCGAGCTGGCGGCGCTGCGCGCCTTGCCGGGCGTCGGCGAGTCCACCGCCCGCGCCGTGCGGGCCCTCGCCGTCGGCGCCGACGACGCGCCCGTGGACACCAACGTGGCCCGGGTGGTCACCCGGGCGGTCACCGGGGCCCCTGCGGCCCGACGTGACCTGCAGGCCCTGGCCGACGCGCTCGTACCGCAGGGGCGCGGCGCCGACTGGAGCGCCGCGCTCATGGACCTCGGGGCCCGCCACTGCGGCGCCCGCGCGCCGCGCTGCGACGGCTGCCCGCTGCACCGCATCTGTGCCTGGCGCACCGAGGGGAGCGCTGTGGACCCGGCGGCCACGCCACGCGGCCCGCGCCCATCCGTGCCGTTCACAGGCTCCGACCGCTTCAGCCGGGGACGCCTCGTCGACGCGCTGCGGGCGGGGCCCGTGCCCGCCGACCGGCTGGCGCCGGCCGCGGGGCTGGGCCCCGACGAGGTCGCCCGCGCCGCCGGGTTGGCTGAGGCGCTGGTGCGCGACGGGCTGGCCGTGCGCGACGGCGACGCCCTGCGGCTGCCGCCCTGAGGCCGCGCCGGCGCAGCGTGTGGCCGCGCGTGGGCGAGCGGGTGCAGACGCGCGTAGGCGCTCGCAACCGCACCCGGACCGGCGAGCTGCCGCCCGGGAGCCGCGAGCGGGTGCAGACGCGGGCGTATGCGCTGCAACCGCACCCGGGGCGCGGCCGCCCGGGAGGCGCGAGCGGGTGCAGACGAGCGGACGGGTGAGCTGCCGCCCGGGGAGCCGCGAGCGGGTGCAGACGCGGGCGTATGCGCTCGCAACCGCACCCGGACGGTTGAGCTGCCGCCCGGGGAGCCGCGAGCGGGTGCAGACGCGGGCGTATGCGCTCGCAACCGCACCCGGACGGTTGACTCAGCCAGCGACCACGCCGGCGCGCCGGCCCAGCCGTCGAACGGGGAGGTCGCGCCTGCCTCGACATGCCGCGATCGGCGGACGTTTCTGCTCGCGCCGTTGCCGGGCATCAACCGCGGATGAGCAGTGATGCCTCGACACCGGCGCGGCCGACGCGCGTCAACGACCCCGCCGACCTCAGCCGCTCCGACTACGTCGGCGCGCTGAAGCGGACCCTGAGAGAGGTCAAGGACGACGACGTCCCCTCGCTGGCGGCGGGCGTCGCCTTCCGGATGTTCCTGTCGCTGTTCCCGGCGCTGATCGCCACGGTCGCGGTGTTCAGCATCGTCATCGACCCGGCGGAGCTGAGCCGGCTCGTCGAGCAGGCGCGCGCGGTCATGCCCTCAGCGGCCGCGGACGTGATCGAGCGGCAGCTCACGGAATTGACGTCACGGCCGTCTGGAGCTGGCCTGGCCCTGGTCAGCGGTGTCGCCGTGGGGCTGTTCGCAGCGACCTCTGCGGCGGTCGCGCTCATGAAGGCGCTGTCGCGCGCCTACGACGTGGCCGAGACCCGCAAGTTCGTTCGCCAGCGCCTGGTCGCGCTGGCATTGGTCGTGGCCTTGCTGGTGGCGCTGGTCGCGCTGGTGGCGCTGCTTGTGCTCGGCCCGCAGCTGCAGGACGCGGTGCTGCCCGATGTCCCGGCCCCCCTGGACGTCCTGCTCGCGATTGGGCGGGGGGTGTTGGCGCTGGTGCTGCTGGCGGTGCTCTTCGCGTTCGTGTACTGGGTCGGCCCCAACCGCGACCATCCCTCCTGGGTGTGGATGAGTCCAGGGGCGGCCCTCGCGGTCGTCGGCTGGCTGCTCGTGGCCGGCGGCTTCACGCTCTACGCCCAGACGGCGGGCAGCTACAACGAGACCTACGGCTTCGCCGCCGGCGTCGCCGTCCTGCTCATCTGGCTGCAGCTGTCGATGCTCGTGCTGCTCGTCGGCGCCGAGTTCAACGCCGAGATCGAGCGCACCCGCGCGCTGTACGGCGCCGTGCGCGAGGGCGCCGGCTTCGCCATCCCGGCGCCGGGCGCCGCCCTGATGACGGGTGACCCGGAGACGGGGCGGGCCGCGATGCTCCAGGGCAAGGTCGAGGCACCGAGGATCGGCGGCGGCGACCCGCTGGCCGACCCCACCGCCGAGGTGACCCTGAGTCCGCCCCCGCCGGTCGCGCCGGCGCCTGTAGGGCCCTCGCCCGCAGCCTCGGCCACGCCCGATCGTCGCCGCGGCGGCGGGCCGGCGCAGGAGGACGCGGTGGCCGACCCTCGCAGCAAGGGTCTGGCGGCGGTCACCGCCGCCGTCATGGCGGCGGCGGTCTTCCTCGGCTTCGCGCGGCGGGGACGCCCCTGAGAGCCACGGAGCCGGGGGACCGCTCGACGTCGCCGGTGTCGCGCAGACCCTCGAGCCGCTCGGGCCGCGCGCCACCGGCGGGCGGTTGCCTGACCCCGCCCGAGGGGTAGAGCCGGTGTAGGTGCGCCGGGAAGTCTGGTCGGCATGGCTCGTCGAGCCGCGCCGGTTCCTGCCCGATTCTGGAGTCCCACGTGCACGTCCCGTCCTCGTCCCGGCCCACCGCACCCGCTGCCGCCACGGACGCCCCGCTGTCGACATCCTGGGCCGACAGCCAGGGCCTGGTCCCGCGGAAGATCGTGCAGCCGCTCACGGCGTTCCTGCACACCGAGGTGGCCAGCGGCCTGGTGCTGCTCGGAGCCGCCCTCGTCGCGCTGGTGTGGGCCAACTCGCCCTGGGCGTCCGTCTACGAGCGGCTGTGGACGACGCCCTTCACCGTCGCGCTGGGCCCGCTCGAGCTGAGCGAGGACCTGCGCCACTGGGTCAACGACGGGCTGATGGCGGTCTTCTTCTTCATCGTGGGGCTCGAGATCAAGCGCGAGCTCGTGCTGGGCGAGCTGCGGGACCGGCGAGCGGCCGCGCTTCCGCTCGTGTGCGCGGTCGGGGGGATGGTGGTGCCCGCCGGGCTGTACGCGCTGCTGAACGTGGGAGGGCCGGGCTCGGCCGGGTGGGGCGTGCCCATGGCGACCGACATCGCGTTCGCGGTCGGCGTGCTGGCCCTGGTGGGCTCGCGGGCACCGGCCGGTCTCAAGGTGTTCCTGCTGACGCTGGCGATCGTCGACGACCTCGGGGCAATCGCCGTGATCGCGCTGTTCTACAGCTCCGGGCTGTCGGCGCAGTGGCTGGCCGGAGCGGCGGCGGTCGCGACGGGCATCGTGCTCATGCGGCGGCTGCGGGTCCGCGCGGCGGTCCCGTACGCCTTCGCCGCCGGGCTGCTGTGGCTGACGGTCTACTCCTCGGGCGTTCACGCGACGATCGCGGGTGTGATCTTCGCCTTTCTGACCCCTGTGCGGCCGTTCCACCTTCCGGAGGCCGTGAGCGGCGTCGCCGTGGGGCACCTGCAACGGGTCCACGGCAAGGTGCCCGACGGGATCGCCGACGAGGACGAGCAGGCCTCCCTGCTGGAGGTGTCGCGCCTGACCAACGAGGCCGTGTCGCCGCTCGCGCGGCTGGAGGCGCGTTGGCACCCATGGTCGTCGTTCCTCGTCCTGCCGCTGTTCGCGCTGGCCAACGCCGGCGTCGAGCTGTACAGCGGGGTGTTCCGCGAGGCCGTCACCGAGCCGGTCGTCCTGGGGATCGTGGTGGGCCTGGTGCTCGGCAAGCCGCTGGGCATCGTCGCCGCGGCGGCGCTGGCGGTGCGGCTGAGGCTGTCGCGGCTTCCCCCGGGGATGGGTTGGCTGGAGCTCAGCGGGGTCGGGTTGCTGGCGGGGGTCGGCTTCACCGTGGCGATCTTCATCGCGGGGCTGGCCTTCACCGACCCCGAGCGGGTGGCCGCGGCCAAGGTCGGCATCCTGGTCGCGTCGCTGCTCGCCGGCGGCCTGGGAGCGTTGGCGCTCGCCGTGCGCGACGCCGGTCATCGCCCCCCGCCAGGCTGAGCGGCGCCGGCGGCTGCGGCCCCCTGTGGACGGCGCGCGCCGGGATGTCGCAGCCCGGGGCTAGCGTCTCCAGCCATGGCCCGGATCCGCACGACGTCGCGCTGCACGGAGTGTGGGCGCACCGAGGCGCGGTGGATGGGCCGCTGCCCGGGCTGCGGCACCTGGGGGTCGATGGCCGAGGAGGCCGTCGCGGTGACGGCAGCGACCGGTGCCGGCGCCCGCGCCGGCCGCGCCGGCGGCCCCCGCCGCCCCGCCCGCCCGGTGACCGAGGTGCCGCTGGACGACGCCGGCCGGGCCGAGACGGGGCTGCCCGAGCTCGACCGCGTCCTGGGCGGCGGCCTCGTGGCGGGATCGGTGACGCTGTTGGGCGGCGAGCCGGGGGCCGGCAAGTCGACGCTGCTGCTGCAGGCCGCGGCCGCCCTGGCCGGGGCGGGGCGGACGGTGCTGTACGTCTCCGCCGAGGAGTCCCCGGGCCAGGTCCGCCTGCGCGCCGAACGCCTCGGCGCTTGCGCGCCGCGGCTGCTGCTCGCCGGAGAGACAGACGTGCCCGCCGTCCTGGGCCTGGTGGAGGCGCACGGCCCCGACGTGCTCGTCGTCGACTCCATCCAGACGGTGCGCGACCCCCACGTGCCGGGGACGGCCGGCGGGGTGTCGCAGGTCCGGGAGTGCGCCGGCACGATCGTGCGCGCCGCCAAGCAGCGCGACATGGCGACGCTGCTCGTCGGCCACGTCACCAAGGACGGCTCGCTGGCGGGGCCACGGGTCCTCGAGCACCTCGTCGACGTGGTCTTGGAGGTCGACGGCGATCGTCACCACGCGTTGCGGCTGCTGCGTGCGACGAAGAACCGCTTCGGTGCGGTCGGCGAGGTCGGCTGCTTCGAGATGACCGGCACCGGCATGACCGGTGTCGCCGACGCGGGCCGGCTGTTCGTCGGTGAGGCGGCCGACGGGACGACCGGCGTGGCCGTCACCTTGGCCCTGGAGGGCCGCCGCCCACTGGCCTGCGAGGTCCAGGCGCTGGTCGCGCCGACGAACCTCGCCAACCCGCGACGCGTCGCGAGCGGCCTGGACGCCCAGCGTCTGGCGCTGCTCGTCGCGGTCCTCCAGCGGCGGGTCGCGCTGGCGCTGGGTGACCGGGACGTGTTCGCCTCCAGCGTGGGCGGGGTGCGCCTGGCCGAGCCGGCCGTCGACCTCGCGCTGTGCCTCGCGATCGCGTCCAGCCGCCGTGACGCGCCGGTGCCGCGTGACCTCGTCGTGCTCGGGGAGGTGGGGCTGGCCGGGGAGCTGCGGCGCGTTGCGGCGACCGAGCGGCGCCTGGCGGAGGCGCAGCGGCTGGGATTCGCGGGAGCGGTACTACCGGCTGCGTATGATGGGCCGGCGTACGGGCTGCGGCTGCACCGGGCACGCGACCTCCGTCAGGCGATGCTGGCGGGCCTGGCATGAGGCGACCGGCCGGCGCCAGTCGCGCGGCCGGGGAGCCGCGACCCGCAGCCCTGCCCAAGCAGCCGGATCGGAGCCGATGTCCGTGGCGCCCCGCGACGAGCGCGTGCGGTCGGTGCTGGCGAAGATGGCCCCCGGGACGGCCCTGCGCGAGGGCATCGACCGGATCATCAAGGCGGGCAAGGGCGCGGTCATCGTCCTGGGCGGCACAGACGCCGACCGGCTCGTCTCGGGTGGCTTCCGGCTCGACACGAAGTTCACGGCGCAGCGCCTGTCCGAGGTCGCCAAGATGGACGGCGCGGTCATCCTCGACGACGGCGTGGAGCGGATCCTGTACGCCAACGTCCACCTCGTCCCCGACCCGTCGATCCCGACGTCGGAGACGGGGACCCGCCACCGCACCGCCGAGCGGGTGGCGCGCCAGACCGGCAAGCCGGTCATCAGCGTCAGCGAGTCGATGCGGATCGTCAGCCTCTACGTCGACGACCGCAAGCACGTGCTCGAGGAGACCGCGTCCATCCTGTTCCGCGCCAACCAGGCGCTGGCGACGCTCGAGCGCTACCGCATCCGGCTCGACGAGGTCACCGCGACGCTGTCAGCACTCGAGGTCGGCCACGTCGTGGCCCTGCGCGACGTCATCGTGGTGGTGCAGCGCGCCGAGATGGTCCGCCGCATCGCCGACGAGATCGAGGCGTACGTCGCCGAGCTCGGCACCGACGGACGCCTGTTGGGCCTCCAGCTCGACGAGCTGATGTCCTCGGTCGAAGACGAGCGGCTCCTGGTGGTGCGCGACTACCAGCGCGACCGGCGCCGGCGCCTCGACACGATCCTCGACGACCTCGGCGAGATCCCGGCCGAGCGCCTCCTGGACCCGCGGACCGTCGCCACCGCCCTGGGGTACGGCGAGCTCGAGGACGGCTTCGACATCCCCGTGGCCCCGCGCGGCTACCGGCTGCTGTCGCACGTCCCCCGCCTGCCCGAGCGGGCCGTGGACCGCCTCGTCGCCCGCTTCGGCTCCCTGCAGCGCCTGATGAACGCGACGGTGCCCGACCTCGATGCCGTCGAGGGCATCGGCGCCACCCGCGCCCGCGCCATCAAGGACGGCCTCGCCCGCCTGGCGGAGTCCTCAACCGGGGACCGCTACAGCTGACCGTCGGCTCCTGGGGCCGGGGGACCCGTGTGTCCCCCGGCTCGGGGAGAGCCCCTCCGCAGCGCCCTGACCAGCGACTTTGGCTAGTGAATATGGACCCCTGTGCTATGCTCCGCCTTCGCGTTTATGCCAACGCCGCCCGTCGCCGGGCCGGCGTGCCAGGGAGGGCTGTGCGCTCATGAGCTATTCGGTTGGGGACACCGTGGTCTACCCGCACCACGGCGCGGCGGTGATCGAGAAGCGCGAGAAGCGCAACCTGCAGGGCGAGGAGCGTGACTACCTCGTGCTGCGCCTGACCTACGGCGATCTGACCCTGATGGTGCCCGCGGACGCCACCGACGAGGTCGGGCTGCGCGACGTCGTCAACTCCCAGCAGGTCGAGGCGGTGTTCGAGCTGCTCGAGGCCCGCGACGGGACCATGCCGACGAACTGGTCGCGGCGCTTCAAGGCCAACTACGAAAAGCTCAAGAGCGGGGACATCTTCCAGGTCGCCGAAGTGGTGCGCAACCTCGCGCTGCGCGAGCGGGAGAAGGGCCTGTCGGCCGGCGAGAAGCGCATGCTGACCAAGTCGAAGCAGATCCTCGTCTCCGAGCTCGCGGCGGCGATCCACAAGAGCGACGAGGCGACCGAAGCGCTCATCGACGAGACGCTGTCGGACGAGCCCACCGAGCCCACCGAGCCCACCGAGGCCACCTAGCCCACCCAGCACCCCGGCGTCGCGGCGCCCCGCGCCGTCTCGCGCTTGCTTGGCTCGATCCCCGGGGAGGAGTCATGCGCCCACGCACGGCCGACGGCGGCGGGGGTGGGGTGATGCCGGCCGGGGTCGCGCTGGAGGTCACCGACTTCGAGCATCGCGCGATCGCCACCGTCCACGCGCAGCTCGTGGCCCCCGCGCGCGGCCGGACCGCGCTGATCACCGTCGACGGCCGCCGCTAGATGCGCGCCACCGCGCTCATCGTCGCGGCCGGCACCGGAGAGCGGCTCGGTGCCGGCGTCGCCAAGGCCTTCGCGGTCCTGGCCGGCGAGCCGCTGCTGTTCCACGCCGCGCGGGCCTTCGCCGGGTCAGAGTCGGTCACCGACGTCGCCGTCGTGCTGCCGGGCCACGCCGGCGGGACCCTGCGCGACGACGTCGCCCGCCTGCTGCGGCGTGCCGGCGTGGCCGAGCCGATCCTGTGTCCCGGCGGAGCGACCCGGCAGGAGTCGGTGTCGCGCGGGCTGGAGCACTGCGGCGCCGGCGTCGAGCTCGTCGCCGTCCACGACGCCGCCCGTCCCCTGGTCAGCCCCCGGCTGATCGACCGGACGGTCGCGGCGCTCGTCCCTCCGTGGGACGCCGTCGCACCGGGCCTGCCGGTCGCCGAGACCGTCAAGGTCGTCGACCCGACCCGCCAGGCGGTCCTGCGCACGATCGACCGCCAGGGGCTGTGGACGGTCCAGACGCCGCAGGTCTTCCGGCGGGTGACCCTCGCCCGCGTGCACGCCCGCATCGCCACGTCGGCCGACGCCGCGACCGACGACCTGTCGCTCGTCGAGCGCGCCGGCGGGCGGGTCCGCCTCATCGAGGGCGAGCGGCGCAACCTCAAGGTCACCTTCCCCGGCGACCTGGAGCTCGCCGAGGCGCTGCTGCGGGGCGGGGGATGATCCGCGTCGGCCAGGGCCTGGACGTCCACCGCTTCTCGGGCGACCCCGACCGCCCGCTCGTCCTGGGCGGCCTGCCCCTGCCCGAGGGGCCGGGACTGGAGGGCCACAGCGACGCTGAGGTCGTCCTGCACGCGGTCGCCGACGCACTGCTGGGCGCCGCGGGGCTGGGCGTCCTCGGCACGTTGTTCGGCACGGACGACCCGCGCTACGCCGGGGCACCGTCGTCGGTGTTCGTCAACGAGACGCTGCGCCGGGTGTCGGTGGCGGGGTGGTCGGTGGACGGCGTCGACTGCACGATCGTCGCCCAGCGGCCGCGCATCGCTGCCTACCGCACCGCGATCGCCGACGCCGTGCAGGCCGTGCTCGGCGTGCGGCCCGGCACGGTGAGTGTCAAGGCGACGACCACCGACGGCCTGGGCGCGATCGGGGCCGGTGAGGGCATGGCCTGCCTGGCCGTGGTCGTGCTGACGCGCGCCGGCGGCTGACGACCCGTTCGGGACCGACGCGGCCCACCCGTAGGCTGCACCTCATGCGGCTGTACAACACCCTCTCGCGCTCGGTCGAGGAGTTCGTGTCCCGCGACGACGGGCGCGTGTCGATGTACACCTGTGGGCCGACGGTGCAGGCGCCGCCACACTTCGGCCACGCCCGCGCCGCACTCGTGCCCGACGTGCTGCGACGGTGGCTGACCTCCCGCGGGTACGCCGTCTTCCACGTCCGCAACATCACCGACGTGGAGGACAAGATCATCGCGCGCGCGGTCGCCGAGGGGCGGCCGGCCGCCGCGGTGGCCGAGACCTACGCCCGCATCTACGACGAGCAGATGACCCGCTTCGGCATCCTGCCGCCGCACATCGCGCCGCGTGCCTCGGGCCACATCACCGAGATGATCGGGTTGATCGAGCGTCTCGTCGAGGTCGGTGCCGCCTACGAGGCCGGCGGCGACGTGTTCTTCGCCGTCCGCCGCTTCGACACCTACGGGAACCTGTCGGGCCGCAACGTCGACGAGCTGCGCGCCGGCGCGCGCATCGAGCCGACGGAGCGCAAGCGTGACCCGCTGGACTTCGCCCTGTGGAAGGGGGTGCGTGGCCAGCCCGGGTCCCTGCAGGAGCCGTCCTGGCCGTCGCCGTGGGGCCGCGGCCGTCCCGGCTGGCACATCGAGTGCTCGGCGATGGCCTCGCGGTACCTCGGTGCCGCGTTCGACATCCACACGGGCGGGGTGGACCTCGCGTTCCCGCACCACGAGAACGAGATCGCCCAGTCCGAGGCCGCCAGCGGCAGGCGCTTCGCGCGGTACTGGGTCCACAACGGCCTTCTGACGCTCGACGACGCGAAGATGTCGAAGTCGGTCGGCAACGTCATCGGCCTCGGCGAGGCGCTGGACCGCTACGGCGCGGACGTGCTGCGGTCGTTCTACCTGTCGGCGCACTACCGCTCTCCGGTGGACTTCTCCGAGGCGCGCCTGTCCGAGGCACGCGCCGGCCTCGAGCGCTGGCGGGCGTTCCTGCGCGCCGCCCCGCAGCTGCAGGTCGCCGACCTGCCGGACGTGGCTGCGGTCCGGGAGGCCCGCGGGCGCTTCACCGCGGCCATGGACGACGACCTGTCGACACCGGTGGCGCAGGCGGCCCTGTTCGACCTCGTCAGTGCCGGCAACCGGATGCTCGAGGCCGGGCGGCAGGCGGAGGCCGCGGCGGCGCGGGCGGCCCTGCTGGAGCTTGCCGGCATCCTGGGCTACGACCTGTCCCCGGCGTCCGACGACGGCGCCGGGCTCGTGGGCCCGCTCGTCGCCGAGCTGCTGCGGCTGCGCAGCGAGGCGCGCGAGCGCCGGGACTTCGCCACCGCCGACGCGATCCGCGCCGGGTTGGCCGGACACGGCGTCGTCGTCGAGGACAGCCCCGAGGGCCCGCGCTGGCACCTCGCGTGAGCCGCCCGGCGCTTGAGGTGCAGGCGTGAGCCGCCCGGCGCTTGAGGTGCAGGCGTGAGCCGCCCGGCGGGCGCCGGCCGCCGGTCCGCGGGCGCGGCCCGGCACGTCGTTCCCGGGCGGCGCCCGGTCGCCGAGGCACTGCGAGCGGGGCGCGCGCTGCACGAGGTCGTCGTCCAGCGGCGCGCGGGAGCCGAGCTCGCCGTGCTGCGGCGGGCGGCGACCGAGGCGGGGCTGCCGATCCGCGAGGCCGAGCGGGAGGCCCTCGATGAGCTGTCGGGCGGCGTCCTGCACCAGGGCGTCGTGGCCGTCGCCCCACCCTTCGCCTACCGGACGCTCGGCGAGGTCACCGGCGGCGACCTCGTCGTCGTCCTCGACGGGGTCACCGACCCCCAGAACCTCGGGGCGATCGCGCGCAGTGCGGAGGCGGCCGGCGCTGACGCCCTGGTGCTGCGCGAGCGCCGCGGCGCGCTGGTCACCCCCGCCGCGGAGAAGGCCGCAGCCGGTGCGCTGTCGTGGCTGGACGTCGCGGTCGTGACGAACGTCACCGCGGCGCTGCGCGAGCTCGCCGACGCCGGCTTCTGGTCGCTGGGACTGGCCGCGGATGCCGCTGACGACGTGTGGCACTCGGCCTTGCTGGACGGCCGCGTGGCGCTCGTCGTCGGCGCCGAGGGCGCCGGCCTGTCGCGGCTCGTCGCCGAGCGGGTCGACGCGCTCGCGGCGATCCCGCTGCGTGGCAGGATGGCATCGCTCAACGCCGCCGCCGCTGCCGCGGTGGTCCTGTTCGAGGTCGCCCGCCGCCGCTGGGAGCCATCCGACGGTCGCTCGGCTCCGAAGTCGCGGTGGCGACCTTGACCGCCGCGCCCATGCCCCGTTCAATCGGGAGCCTGACGGGGACATCCGCATCAGGCTGCATCGCACCGCCGCCGATGGAGGGACCGTGACGCCCGACGGATCCGCGGGGCCGCACGCCGAGCCCACTGACGAGGAGCTCGTCGCGCGCGCCTGGAGCGGTGACGATACGGCGCTGGACGCGGTGCTGGAGCGCTACCGCGACTTCGTGCGCGGCAAGGCGCGCTCGTACTTTCTGGTCGGCGGCGACGCCGAGGACGTCGTCCAGGAGGGCATGATCGGCCTGTACAAGGCGATCCGCGACTTCGATCCCACCAAGCTGTCGAGCTTCCGCTCGTTCGCCGACCTGTGCGTGACCCGACAGATCATCACCGCGATCAAGAGCGCGACGCGCCACAAGCACGGCCCACTGAACACCTACGTGTCCATGCACACCAGCGCGGGCGGTGACGACGACGCCGGTACCCAGATGGCCGACACGTTCGTCGCCGAGGGCGCCGACCCGGCCACCAGCGTCATCTCGAGCCACGAGCTGGCGGTGCTGGAGGAGTACTTCTCCGAGGTGCTGTCGGGGCTGGAGGTCGAGGTTCTGCACCGCTACGTCGCCGGCCAGAGCTATTCGGAGATCGCCGCCGAGCTCGACCGCCACGTGAAGTCCATCGACAACGCCCTGCAGCGGATCAAGCGCAAGCTCGACAGCTACCTGGAGGAGCGGCGCCTGACCGAGGCGGTGTGATGGGGCGGGCGGCCCGCTGGCGCGGTGGAAATGCTCAATACTGACTATTGAGGTCGCCGCCTCCTGCCGTCATGCTCGTCGGAGGTCGGTGGCCGTGCTCAGCGCCCACCGGCCCAGCGGGGGCGGGGGAGCGCCGGCGCGCCGGGGGCGGGCGCCGTCCCTCCCCCGCCACGGCACGTCCGCGTGCGCACGGCCCTCCCACACGGCCGTCCCCGCGACGGCACACTGGTGGCCGTGGCGCGATTCCTGCTCACCCCCCGTTGGCTGGTCGCGCACGTCGTCGTCGTCGCGATCGCGGTGCTGTTCATCAACCTGGGGTTGTGGCAGCTGCGCCGGCTGGACGAGCGGCGCGCCGACAACGCGCTGATCGCCGAGCGCATGTCCGCGCCGGAGCGCCCGCTCGACGAGGTCGTGGCCGAGCTCGGCGACGACCCGCGGGACCTGGCCTACCGCCGGGTGCGCGCGACGGGCACGTACGCGTCCGGCGAGGAGGTGCTCCTCACGCCGCGCACCAGCGGCGAGCGGCCCGGCCACCACGTCGTCACGCCGTTGCGGACCGACGGCGGGAAGGCCGTGCTGGTCGAACGTGGCTGGGTGCCCTTCGAGATGGACATCCCTCCGGTCCCCGCCGCCACCCCGCCCACCGGCGAGGTGACCGTCGAGGGCATCGTGGTGCCCACCCAGACGGCCTCGCGCTTCGGTGCGCCGGGGGGCGGCGACCGGCTGACGTTCCTGTCGGCGGTCGACACCGAGCGTCTCCAGCCGCAGGTCGCCGACCCGCTGTGCGACTGCTCGCTGCTGCTCGTCGACTCCCAGCCGGCGGTCGCCGGAGCCCTGCCTGTGCCGCCGGCCCCTCTCGACCTGTCGGAGGGGCCGCACCTGTCCTACGCGCTGCAGTGGTTCGCGTTCACCGCCATCGGGCTCGTCGGCTATCCGCTGCTGGTGCGCAAGAGCCTGCGGGCACGCTCCGAAGCGCCGGCGGGAGGCGGCGCCGGTGCGGGCCTAGGACCCGGTCGGCAGCGTCCGCCACCGCACGACCTTGCCGTGGCAGCCCTGCAGTCGTGGCGGTGGCCCGTAGCGGCGGACGCCGGCGCCGGCGCGGCGGTGGGGGTGAGGGTCGGCGGCGCGTTGCGGTGCGTCCCGGCCCGGGCCGCCAGCCGCGCCGCCTCCGACAGGCACGCGCTGCGCAGGACGGGCCGATCGGCGACCGCGAGGAGAGCGACCGCGGCGGACTGCCAGGCGGCGAGGTGCTCGCCGGCCGCGCGGTGCTCGGCCAGGCGCCGCAGCGCCGCGGTCACCGCGTCGCGACGGCCGCTGGCCAGCAGTCGGGCCAGACGGATGCGGTCGGCGTCGGTGGCGGGGTGCGTCAGCCAGTCGAGCAGCGGATCCCTCCGGGGTGGAGACTCGCGTCCAGGGTAGGTGACCCGGCGCCGCCGGCGCCGGAAGCGACGGGACGTGCCCGGCCGCCCGGCGCGGGGTAAGGCTGGCAGCACGCCCACCTGAGGAGAGCTGATGGTCCCAGACCGACGTCGGTGAGGCCGCCCGCAAGCACGACGCCGTCGTGACGGCCTACTCACCGCTGGCGCGTACCGTCGCCGACCGCGAGCGCATCGACGGCCTCCAGCGCGGCCGGCGCACCGGGAAGGGGTTCGGCACCGACTGGCGCTGACGCCCTCCACACGTCCGCTGGCGGGAGGCGCCGGCGGCGGTCACCATTGACCCCATCGCCCGGCAACCCGCGTCGAGAGGCTCTTGTGTCAGCCGCTGACAACCTGACCCGCACCGAGGCGCGGGAGCGCGCGTCCCTGGTCTCGCATGTCTCCTACGAGGTGGTGCTGGACCTGCGGGACTCTCGGGACGAGACATTCCGCAGCGAGACCGTGGTGCGGTTCGCCTGCTCGCGACCAGGCTCGGCGACCTTTCTCGACCTCGACGCCGCAGGGGTGTCGGAGGCGAGCCTCAACGGTCGCGTCCTGACCGGGAGCGCCTTCACCGGGTCGCGGCTGCTGCTCGACGGCCTCCGGGAGCGCAACGAGGTACGCGTCGTCGCCGACTGCGCCTACTCCCAGACCGGCGTGGGGCTGCACCGCTTCACCGACCCCGTCGACGACGAGGTCTACCTCTACACGCAGTTCGAGCCGTTCGACGCCCACCGGGTCTTCGCCTGCTTCGACCAGCCCGACCTCAAGGCGCCGTACCGGCTGGCGGTCACCGTGCCTGCCGGCTGGGTGGCGGTCAGCAGCGCCGAGGTCGCCGAGCGGACGCCGGACGGGCACGGCGCCGTGCGTGTCGAGTTCGCCGCCACGGCGCCGCTGTCGACCTACGTCGTCGCCCTCGTCGCCGGCCCCTACGCCGTGGTGAACGACCGCCACGGCGACATCCCGCTGGGCCTGTACTGCCGGCGGTCGCTGGCTGAGCACCTGGACGCCGGCGAGCTGCTCACGCTCACCAAGCAGGGGTTCGACTTCTTCGCAGGGGCGTTCGGGTACCCCTATCCGTTCGGCAAGTACGACCAGCTGTTCGTTCCCGAGTTCAACGCCGGCGCGATGGAGAACGCCGCCTGCGTCACGTTCTCCGAGACCTACGTCTTCCGCTCCCGCGTCACGGAGGCCAACCGCCGCCGCCGCGCCGAGACCCTGCTGCACGAGATGGCGCACATGTGGTTCGGCGACCTCGTGACGATGCGGTGGTGGGACGACCTGTGGCTCAACGAGAGCTTCGCCACCTACTCGGCCTACCTGGCGATGACCACAGCGACGCGGTTCACCGACGCCTGGTCGGACTTCACCGTCGACCTCAAGGCCTGGGCGTACGCGCAGGACCAGCTGCCGTCGACCCATCCGGTGGTCGCCGACATGGTCGACACCGACGCGGTCCGCAACAACTTCGACGGCATCACCTACGCCAAGGGCGCGTCGGTGCTGCGCCAGCTCGTCGCCTGGGTCGGCCACGAGGCGTTCGCGAGTGGGCTGCGCGGATACTTCCGCCGGCACTCCTACGCCAACGCCGAGCTCGGCGACTTCCTCGGCGCGCTGGAGGAGGCGTCCGGCCGCGACCTGCGCGACTGGTCCGCGTCGTGGCTGCAGAGCTCCGGCGTGGCGACGCTGCGGCCGGTCCTGGACGTCGACGGCGACGGCATCGACGGCGACCGCTACCGGACCGTGGAGGTGCGCCAGGAGGCACCCTCCCAACATCCGCATCTGCGCGAGCACCGGGTGGGCGTCGGCCTGTACGACCTCGCAGAGGGGGGGCTCGCGCTGCGGCGCCGCGTCGAGCTGGACGTGGCCGGCGCGGCGACCGTCGTCGGAGACCTCGTCGGCGAGCCGGTCGCCGACCTGATGCTCGTCAACGACGGCGACCTGGCCTACGCCAAGATCCGCCTCGACGAACGCTCGGTCGACACCCTCGTGCGGTCGCTCGGCCGGCTCGCCGACCCGCTGGCGCGGGCGCTGTGCTGGGGCGCGGCCTGGGACATGACCCGCGACGCAGAGCTGCCCGCCCGGCGCTGGCTGCGGCTGGTCACCTCGCACGCCACCGGCGAGAGCGACGTCGGCGTGCTCGCGAACCTGCTGCGCCAGGCCGCCGCCGCCATCGACCGCTACGGCGACCCGGGCAACCGCCCGGCCGCCCGGTGCCTGCTCGCCGAGCACGCACGGGCCGCGCTGGACGCGGCCGAGCCCGGCAGCGACCCCCAGCTGGTATGGGCACGCACCCTCGCGTCGGCCGCCGTCGACGAGGCGCAGCTCGACGCCGTCGCCGCGCTGCTCGACGGCCGCCGGCGCGTCGAGGGCCTGGCGGTGGACACCGAACTGCGCTGGCACGTGCTGACCGCGCTCGCGGCCGCGGGCCGCGCCGGCGCGGCGGCGATCGACGACGAGCTGCGCCGCGACCCCACCGATCTGGGCGCCCGGCGCGCAGCAGCCGCGCGCGCCGCGCGGCCGCTGGCCGAGGCGAAGGCCGACGCGTGGCGGACGCTGCTGGCCGACCGCAGCGTGCCGCTGGCGACGATGCGCTCCCTGGTGACCGGCTTCTCCCAGTACGGCCAGGCCGAGCTGCTGCGGCCCTACGCCGAGCGCTACGTCGAGGCCCTGGAGGGCATCTGGGCCGAGCGCAGCCCGGAGGAGGCCCTGCTGCTGACCGAGGGCCTGTACCCGGTGACGCTTGCCGAGCCCGCCACCGTGGCTCTCGCGGATCGGGCGCTCGGGCTGCCTGGCCTGCCCGAGCCGGGACGGCGGCTCGTCAGCGAGGCGCGTGACGCCACCATGCGCGCGATCCGCGCCCAGGCGACCGACCGGCGCGCCGCATAGCCCTCAGGCTCCAGTGACGAGGCTTGCCGAGCTGACCGAGGTGGAGGTCATCAGCCAGCTCGTCCTGGATGCGGCCACCGACCTGTCGGGGCTGGCCACCGCGCTCCTCGTGCGCTCGAACGCCGACGGCGTGCTGGCCGTCTCGGCCGGGAGCGGGCCGCTGGCCGCGGGCCTCGCCAGCATCGACGCCGCCGGTCTGGCGACCATCGGCTCGTGGGTCGCCGCGGGGACCTCCTGCTACACGATGGGCGACGCCGAGGGTGCAGGGTTCACCGGCCACGAGCTCTTCCGGGCCGCCGGCGTCGCGGCGGGCATCGTCCTGCCGCTGTGCGCCCGAGGGCAGCGGACGGGGCTGCTCATCATCGCCGGCGCCGATCCGGTGCTGACGTCCACAGAGTGCGTCGAGCGCCTCGAGCTGCTGGCGCTGCAGGCCGCCAGCTCCCTGCTGACGGCAGCCGCACTCGACGAGCTGCGCGACCGGGCGTCGCGCGACCCCCTCACCGGCCTGGGCCACCACGCGAGCTTCCACGCGGCGCTCAGCGCCGCCAGGCGCAGCACGGTGCCGGGCCGGCGCACCGCGGTCCTGCTCGTCGACATCGACGGGTTCAAGCAGATCAACGACACCTGCGGCCACCTCGCCGGCGACCGCGCCCTCGTGGCGGCCGCCGCGGTGCTGTCGGACGCGCTGCGCGACGGCGACGTGCTCTACCGGGTCGGCGGGGACGAGTTCGCCGCCGTCCTGGAGGTCGCCGAGCCCGACGACGCGCTGGAGGTCGCGCGCCGGCTGTGCCGGGCCGTCCGGGAGGCCGGCACGGCGACGACCTCCATCGGCGTGGCGGTCGCCGAGCCGGGAGAGGCCAACGCGACGCTGCTCGCCCGCGCCGACCGCGCCCTGTACGCGGTCAAGGCCAACGGACGCAACGGCGTCGCCCTCCTGCCCGTCTGACGGCCGCGCTGCGGGTCCCGCCCGGGGCGGTCAACGCCCGACAGCGACCGGCGCCCCCGCCGCGGGAAAGCCGAAGCGCTCAGCCGCGCTGTCGCCCCGAAGGAGCAGCTCGTAGAAGACCACCTCCGCGCCGCCGGGGCCGGGCCAGCCCGAGCTGCCCGGGGCGAACGACAGCTCGCCGGCACCCACCTCGAAGGTGCCGTCGCTGACCACCGCCTCGGCGGTGACGCCGCCGATGCGGACCGGTACGCGGGTGCCGCTGGCGGCGGGCGCCTCGTGCCAGCTCGTCTTGAGGTTGCCGTAGCCGTCGACCCACACGACGCACCGCTCGGGTGGCGCCGCCAGCGACGCGGGGTCCAGCGGCTGCCCGCCGGGGCCGTCGCCGCCGGCCAGGTCGGCGACCGCGTCGCAGAACAGGTCCCGGGAGCGGAACTGCGACCCGGCCGTCGGCACGTCGAGCGCCTCCAGCGAGGCCAGGTCGTCGCGCACGAACGACAGCACGCTTCCGGCCAACGGCCCCACGACGGGCACCCCGCCGCCGGTCCGGGCGGCGACCAGGCGCTCACCCTCGTTGTCGGCGCGAGGCTCGTCGGCGTCGAAGCGGGGAGCGACGTTGTGGAACACGAGCCGCCGGTCGGGGCCGGGGTTGCGCGCGAGCTGGGCGATGCAGAAGCCGGCCGACACGGTGTCGAAGGCCGGGACCGGCACCGCAACCACGGTGGCGTCGGGCAGCCGAGCGAGCAGGCGCTGGGTCACCTCCGCGAACGCGAGGTCGCCGGGGCCGTAGTCGGCGACGAGGAAGATCACCACGCCTGGCCCCTACCCGGCGGGCGGCGCGCCATGCGCGGCGTCGGGAAACCTTCAGTAGCGCTCGGGAACCAGCGTGGACTCGTCCTTGGGTGGGCGGTCGTAGTCGTCCGACGGCCGGCGCTCGGGCAGCTCGACGGGGCCGGGAAGGATGTCGGCGTAGTCGACGGCGTCGAGCAGGTCGGCGATGCAGTTCAGCCGCGCCCGCTTCTTGTCGTCGGACTCCACGGTCGTCCACGGTGCTTCGTCGATGTGGGTGTGGGCGAACATCGCGTCCTTGGCCTTGGAGTACTCCACCCACAGCTCACGGGACTTGAGGTCCATCGGGCTGAGCTTCCAGCGCTTGGTGGGGTCGTGTGAGCGGCTCTGGAAGCGCCGTTCCTGCTCCTCGTCGCTGACCGAGAACCAGTACTTGCGCAGGATGATCCCGCTGCGCACGAGCATCCGCTCGAACTCCGGGCACGACCGCAGGAACTCGTGGTACTGGGCGTCGGTGCAGAAGCCCATGACCCGCTCGACCCCCGCGCGGTTGTACCAGGAGCGGTCGAAGAAGACCATCTCGCCGGCGGCGGGCAGGTGGGCGACGTAGCGCTGGAAGTACCACTGGGTCTTCTCCCGCTCGGTGGGCGTGCCGAGCGCCACGACCGTCGCGCCGCGCGGGTTCATCGGCTCCACGATCCGCTGGATGGTGCCGCCCTTGCCGGCCGCGTCACGCCCCTCGAACAGCGCCACCAGGCGCAGGCCGTGCTCTTTGACCCAGTACTGCATCCGCACGAGCTCGAGCTGCAGGCGCGCCAGCTCGGGCTTGTACTCCTTCTTCTTCATCTTCTTGGGCTTGGTCTTGGTGTCGCTGTTGGCCACCGCGCTCCTCCTCGGTCGGGTCAGGTCGGGTCAGTACGCCGGCGCGACCGGCACGGTCATCGTGCCGACCCTCTCACGGTCGTCAATGGCTGCCCTGCTGCTGGGGCTCCTCACCCTCGTCGGACCGGCCCACTTCGGCGGCGCCGTCGGCCGCCTGGCAGCGGTAGGCGGTCGCGGTCGCGCGGTGCTGCGCGCGGCCGTAGGCGGCGACGACCTCCTCGGCGACCGCGTCGGCGCGGTCGGCAGCGACCAGCGCCACCACCGAGCCACCGAAGCCGCCGCCGGTCATCCGCGCCGCCACGGCGCCGGCCTTGCCCAGCAGCTCGACGAGCAGGTCGGTCTCGGCGACGGTGACCTCGTAGTCGTCGCGCAGGCTGGCGTGGCTCGCGGCGAACAGCTCTCCGACGGCCGCCCGGTCGTCGGCGGCAAGGGCGTCCACGGCCGCCCGGACGCGGGCGTTCTCGGTGACGACGTGGCGCACCCGCCGGCCGCCGACGTCGTCGGGCACGTCGCCCAGGTCGCCGGGCGTCAGGTCGGCCAACGGCCGGCCCAGCCGGGCGGCGCCCTCCTCGAGCTCGGCGCGGCGCCGGCCGTAGCCCGACGCCTCCAGCTGGCGGGTCACGCCCGAGTCGACGACGACGATCGCGAGGTCGGCGGCCAGCGGCACGAGCCGCGTCTCCAGGGTCGTGCAGTCCAGCAGCACCGCGGAGTCGGCGCGCCCCCGGATCGACGCGGCCTGGTCCAGCACCCCGCAGGCCACCCCCACGGCGGCCTGCTCGGCCCGCGGGCCGGCCTGCGCCAGCGCCATGGGGTCGAGCGCGAAGTCGGCCCCGGCGCACACCGCCGGGGCCACCCCCACCTCCAGGGCGGCCGAGGACGACAGCCCCGAGCCGGCCGGCAGGTCGGAGGTCAGCGAGCCGGTCACCCCGACGGGTGGCCGTCCCAGGGCGTGCAGCTCGGCGGCGACCGCGGCGACGTAGCGACCCCAGCCGTCGGGGGTGCCGCCCGACCCGTCGGGGGCCATGTCGGCGACGCCTTCGTGATCTGAGGAGGTCAGCGTGATCCGCTGCGCCGCCTCGACGGTGAGGGTCAGCCCGCGGTCGATCGCGGCCGGCAGCACCAGCCCACCGCTGTAGTCGGTGTGGTCACCGATGAGGTTCACCCGGCCGGGAGCCCAGAAGTGACGGACCATGCCTTCGCCCTTCGTCACGCGTGTCGTGTTCAATCGCTGCCCGCCGAGCACCCGGAGGAACCTCGCCCCATGGTCGCCACGGCCTTCGTCGACGTCGCCGAGGTCGCCGTGGACACCGCCCGCGCCGGCGTGTACGAGCACGGCTGGCAGTCGTGGAGCCCGGTGGGACGCTACCCGGTCACCGCGACGTCGCTGCGGCCCCTGCGCCCGCAGTGGCAGACGCTCGCGTTCCGGCCCGGCAAGCCGGCGCCGGACCGCGGCTTCCAGGGCGAGGGGCTGCTCGCCGTCGATCCGGGGGACGGGGGAGCGGTGCGGACATGGCTGGCGCCCGAGCCCCGCCGCGAGGTCGCCTCGATCCGCGCTCGCCTGGAGGGTGACCGCCTCGTCGTCAGTGCCGATGGCGCGGTGCGCCACGGCGAGCACGACGGGTCCCTGGAGGACGCGCTCGCCGAGGTCGGGACGACGCTGGCGACCGCAGCAGGGCTCGGCGCCGTCCCCAGCCTCGGTCCGGCGTGGTGCTCGTGGTACTGCTACTGGGGCGACGTGACCGAGGCCGACGTCCTGGCCAACCTGGCGGCGGCCGACCGGCTGGGGCTGGACATCCGCACGGTCCAGGTCGACGACGGCCACCAGGCCGGGATCGGCGACTGGCTGCAGCGCTCCCCCGGGTTCGGTCCGCTGGACCGCCTCGGCGCGCGGATCCGCGACAGCGGCCGTCAGGCGGGGTTGTGGACCGCCCCCTTTCTGGTGGGGATGCGCAGCCGCCTGGCGGCCGAGCACCCCGACTGGCTCGTCGGGGGCGCCATCGCCGCCGAGGACCTGTGGGGACAGCAGGTACGCGTGCTCGACGTCACCCACCCCGACGCCGCCGAGCACCTGTCCACGGTGTTCCGGACGCTCGTCGAGCAGGGCTTCGACTACCACAAGGTCGACTTTCTGTTCGCGGGGGCGATGGACGGCGCCCGCCACGCCGACGCCACGGGCATCGACGCCTACGTCGAGGGCCTGCGGCTGCTGCGCGACGCGATCGGCCCGGCCGGCACGCTGCTCGGTTGCGGCGCCCCACTGCTGCCGAGCATCGGCGCCGTCGACGCGATGCGCGTCGGCCCGGACATCGACCCCGCCTACGACCACGAGTCAGGCGACATCTCCCAGCCGTCGCAGCGGGGCGCCGTGGCGGCGAGCCGCGCCCGCGCCTGGATGCACGCGCGCCTGTGGGTCAACGACCCGGACTGCCTCCTCGCGCGGCCGCAGGTCGAGCGCCGCGACGACTGGGGAGCGTTCCTGGACGCCTACGGGGCACTGGCGGTGTCGTCCGACCCGCTCGACGAGCTCGACGACACCGGCCTGGAGCTGACACGCCGGATCCTGCGCCCGTCGGGCCTCCACCCGCTGGACTGGACCGTCGGGAGCGCCGGCGGCCCGCCGGAGGTGGCGGCCGAGCCGCCGGCCGCTGGTTGACGCTGAACCGCCCGAGCGGCGCGGAGTTGACAGCACGCGTACACCTGCCCCCGTGACCCATGGACGCCCAGGAAGCCTCGCCGCGCGCCGCCCGCTTGTCGCACCCGCGTGTCGCGACCGCCGGCGGAGCCGGAGCGCCCGCCGCCGCGGCCCGCCGCCGGTCCCCGGCCGGGCGGCGACCCCATGAGCCGCCCGGCGTCTGAGGTGCACCAGTGATGAGCACGCTGGCGCGTCACACCCTGACCCACCCCGAGGGGAGGCGGCTGCTCGTGTACGGCGAGCTGCGCGGGGGGCTGGACGTGTCACCGCCGCCGGCTCCCGCCGCCGCGCTCCACCAGCGCCGCGACCTGCTGACCGGGGCGTGGGTGGCGGTGTCGCCGGCGCGCAACACCCGCCCGCAGACCGGCGCGGACGTGCCCGCCCCACCCGTCCCGGGCGCCGGCGCGGACGACGGGGCCGTGGCCGGGGCGGTGGCGGGGTGTCCCTTGTGCCCGGGCGGCCCCGAGGTCCCGTTCCCCTACGAGGCCGCCGTCTTCGAGAACCGCTTCCCGACGTTCGCCGCGTCGCCGCCTCCCCCTCCCCAGGGCATGGACCTCGTGGCGCCGTCGGGAGGCCGCTGCGAGGTGGTGCTGTACACCGACGCCCACGTCGGGTCCCTGGCGACGCTGGGGCCCGAACAGGTCTGCCGGGTCGTCGCGGTGTGGCGGGACCGCTCCCTGGAGCTGTGGAGCGACACCCGCCACGCGTACGTGCTCGTGTTCGAGAACCGCGGCGAAGCGGTCGGGGCGACGCTGTCGCACCCCCACGGCCAGATCTACGCGTTTGACCGGATGCCACCGCTGACGGGGCAGCGCGTGGAGGCGGTGTGTGAGTACCGCGACCGGTTCCGCCGCTGCGTGTCCTGCGAGGTCGTCGCCCGCGACGACGCAGCCCCGGCCCGCACCGTAGCCGAGAACGCGTCGTTCACCGTGGCGGTGCCGTTCGCGGCGCGATGGCCCTACGAGGTGCACGTGCGTGCCCGGCGCCACGGCGCGGCGCGCCTCGGCGACCTGTCCCCGCTCGAGCAGCGCGACCTCGCCGCCGCCCTGGCCGAGGTCGTGGCCCGCTACGACGGGCTGTTCGGGTTCCCCCTGCCCTACATGATGGTCGCCTCCGAGTCGCCGTCGGACGGCAAGGGCCGCCCGCTGGCCGACTGGCACCTGGCCTTTGAGTTCCTGCCGCCGCACCGCAGCGAGACGAAGCTGAAGGTCCGCGCGTCGGTCGAGACGGCCACCGGGCTGTTCATCAACGACACGCTGCCCGAGGCGTCCGCCGCCTCCCTCGCCGCCGTCGTCTATTCGCCGCCGGCCTGGGGCAACGTGGAGGTCCCCAAGGTCGTTCCCGACGTACCCGCCAAGGAGCTGAGATGAGCAAGAAGATGCTGGCCGCGCTTTTCGCCGTGGTGCTGCTGGCCCTGCCGGCCTGCGAGGAGGACGACGGCGACGACGTGACCGCCGCACGCGGTGCCTCGGCGGCGCACGCCGTCTCCGGCGGCTGAGCGCCGGGTGCCGACGCCGACCTGAGGAGCGGCCGCCCGGCGCTTGACCAGGGCTTGTCTCCCGCAGGGAGTCGTTGCCAGAGCCGCCCGGCGTTTGAGGTGCTCCCAGCGCCCGACGGGCCGGGTCCAGGCTGCGCACCGTCCGCCGTCCGGTCGGGCACAGTAGTCCCCATGGATGGCATGGACGCCCTGGACGCCATGGACGCCATCGACGACGGTGGGGCGCTGGCGCTGTTCGACAGCGACCTGCAGCCTGTGGTGCGGCCGGCGCCGGGCGGTCGGGTGGTTGCTGCCGTGGTCGGCGGTGTCGCGGCCGCCGGCGGTTGCGCGGGCGCCGATGGCCGTGCCGCAGCGCCGGGGTCGGGCGCCGTCTCGTACGTGGATCCGGTGCCATCGGCGTCGCGGACGCCGTCGCGCGGTCCCGCACCCCCGGTGCTGCTCGCCGTCGACGGCGACTCGTTGGCGCACCGGGCGTTCCACGCCTACGGCTCGGCCCGGGTGGTCGACCGCTCCGGCCGGCCCCGCGGGCCGCTGTACGGGTTCCTCGCCCTGCTGACGGCGCTGTGCGACAGGGTCGCCCCGCTGGGGACGGTCGTCGGCTTCGACTGCCGGATCGCGTCGCGCCGCCGCGAGCGATGCGCGCGGTACAAGGCCAACCGGGTCGACAAGGACCCGCAGCTGTCGTCGTTGCTCGACGAGCTGCCCGTCCGCCTCGGCCAGCTCGGGGTCCAGGTCGTCGTCACCGAGGGCTGGGAGGCCGACGACGTCGTCGCGTCCGCGGCCGCCACCGCGGAGGGCGCCGGCTGGCGCTGCGTCGTGGCGACCTCCGACCGCGACGCCTTCGGGCTGGTCAGCGACGCGACGACCGTGCTGCGGCTGCGGTCCGGTCTGGACAACGCCGTCGAGGTCACCCCACGCCGCCTGCGAGCCGATGTCGGCGTCGCTGCTTGCCAGTACGTCGAGTTCGCCGCCCTGCGAGGCGACACCTCCGACAACCTGCCCGGCGTCCGCGGCATCGGACCGGCCCGGGCCGCGTCGCTGCTGAGCGCCTACCCGACCGTGGCGTCCGCGGCGGCGGACCCCTTGGGATGCCGCAGCGTCCTGGGTCGCGAACGGGGACAGGCGCTGCTCGACGACCTCGCCGACGAGTCGGCGTCGGTGTTCCACCGCAACGTGTCGCTGATGTCGGTGCGGCGGGACCTTCCGGTGGATCTTCACGCGACGCGGCCCCGCCTCGCGCCCGAGCCGATCGCGGCGCGGCTGGAGTCGTGGGGGCTGGCGGCGCTCGCGGGCCGGATCGGCGCGACCCTCGCCGTCCGGCCGGAGCAGGCGCCTCCGGCCGGTGACGCGGACGTGCCGATGTGGCTGTAGGTCGAGTTCTGCTCGCAGCCCCGGCGCCGCCGGCCCTGTCGTGTGCGGGGCGACTGATCTTGCGGTCCGCGCGCGCGCCGCGATGCTGGGCCACGACGCACGCGACAGCGGCCCCGGCCGCTGGTGAGGATGTCGCATGAACGGCGGTCGAGGGTCGGTGGACGCATGGCACCTCGCGTGGCGGGTGCTGTTCGGCGGCTTCCTGCTCGCGGCCCTCGCCGTCGGGCTGTGGCTGTCGCTGCGGCCCGGAGTGTTCGCGACGTCTGCGCGCGACGTGCTCGAGCAGCGGCGCTCCGAGTCCGAGCGCGCCTCCGAGCAGGCCCCTTCCACGACGGCCGAGGTCACCGAGGCAGGCGGGCCCACGCGCCAGGAGCGCCAGGCGGCGCGGGAGCGCCGCCGTCAGCGCGACCGCCGGCTGATCGCGGCCGCCCCCGACCCGCAGGAGACGAGCGTCCAGGTCCTCGACGCAGCGGGCGACACCGCCGCCGTCGACGCGGTGATCGAGCGGCTGACCGAGTTCGGCTACAACGTCGTCGCGACGAACCCGTCGCGGCAGGACTACGACGCGACGACGGTCCTGTACACCGACGGCCACGAGGACGAAGCGGTGGCGCTGCGAGCGCGGGACCGCAGGTTCGCCGAGATCGAGATCAACGACCGGCTGTCGCCTTCGGTCGACCTGCACGTCATCGTCGGCAGCGACCTGGCCGGGTGAGCCCCGCCGGCGGGCGGCGGGCGGAGCCGGCTGCGCCGCCGGACGCCGAACCCTCGGCGGCCCCCTCCGGGAACATGACCGTGGCCGCCGGCGTGGCCGCTCAGCATCCCGCGACCGCCGCGGTCGGTCTGGCCATCCTGGCCGACGGCGGGACCGCCGCCGACGCCGCGGTCGCTGCGATGCTCGCCGCCTGTGTCGGTGAGACGACGATGACCGGCCTCGGCGGTGGCGGGCACGCCATCTACTGGGACGCCGCCGCGGGCGACGCGGTGCTGCTGGACTTCTTCGTGACCGTGCCGGGCCTGGGCGGTGGCGCGGACCTCGGTGGCGCGCTGCGCGTCGACGTCGTCTTCGAGGACGAGGCGGTCCCGTACTGGATCGGCGCGGGGTCGGTCGGGGTGCCCGGCGTGGCGGCCGGCCTGGGGGCGCTGGCCGAGCGATACGGGCGCCTGCCGTGGGCGGAGCTGTGCGGCCCGGCCCTGGGCCTGGCCAGACGCGGTGTGCCGGTCCCGCCGACCCACGCCGTCGTCATGGAGATGATCGCCCCGGTGCTCACGCTCAACGAGGGAGCTGCGATCTTCGCGCCGCACGGGAGGCTGCTGCGCGCCGGGGAGCGCCTCGACCAACCGGGGCTGTGCAGGATGGTCGAGCTCCTCGCCGACGAGGGCCCCGGCACGTTCACGGGCGGGACCGTCGCCGAGCTGCTCGTCGACCTCATGCGCGAGCGCGGCGGCGCGATCAGCCGGGCCGACC